>NZ_CAAKON010000017.1 GCF_901212655.1 Olsenella uli
AGAGGCGGCCGCGTCAGACGAGGCGGCGTCGCCGGCAGCCGTCTGAGAAACGGTTGCCGAAGCAACCTCCTGAGAGGTCGCAGTCCGAGCGCCATCCACGTCAACGGCCTCAACGGCCTCAACGCGAACGGCACTGTCGGCACCTTCGTCAAGCGCCATCGCAGCCGTTGGAGCCGAGACAAACGCAAGGCCAAGCCCGGCGGCAACTACCAAACCAGCGGCATAGCCAATCTTCTTGCCCCCTTGCGCGGCGGCATCCTCGTAAACCTTCTTCATGCGTCCTCCCATATGCGGAAAGCTCGCGGCCCAAACCTGCGGAGCCGTGTTATAGACTGCGTTCAACCTTAACAAGCGTGCGGCCCCTCACGTTGGCACCCCAAATCCTTCAGAGCAAAAGAAGAAGAACGCCACATCTCCAAAGGACCGACGCCCTCGGTGTTCTGTAGCACGCGAATCACAGTCCTCGACATCACCACCACGTTTCGCAGCACGGCCTCGCGTGACGGCTCAAGATATAGTCTGGGTGACCCAACAACCTCGAGTCAGGAACTCTCACATGAATTGGTCCCTCTACAAGTACCTTGCACTCGTTGCGCTAGGCGGCCTCGCCGTCCTTGCCTTCGTCTGGAGGCAGTATCCCAACCTCTCCAAGGCGTCCTCCAAACCAAAGGCACCCGAGCTTGTTTCCCTGCTCTTGATACTTGCTGTTGGTCTCGTGGCCATCTACTGGAACCAATACACGGAGACGGTCTCGTTCTCGTATCTCGACCTCGGATCTGACACGAGGGACCAGTACGTTCCCTATTACCTCTACCTCATCGACCACATACGCACCGGCACCCTGTCTACCTGGGTCTTCGACTACGGCCTGGGAACGAGCATCCTCAACTGCCAGTCCTGGACCTTCGATCCGTTCAACCTGGTGCTCGTTCCCCTTGCACTCGTATTGGGAACTGCTCACTTTAGCCTGGCGCTCGTGCTCACGCAGACGGTCAAGGTCCTTATTACCGCCTTCTGCTTTGACCGCCTGCTCTGCAGGTTCTGCTCCCTACCCATCTCGAGAATCCTTGGTACGACACTCTACGCCCTTGGCGGCTACTCCATCGTGTGGGGTCAGCACTATTGGCTTGGTTCCGTGCTGCCAATCGCCACGATTGCCGTTCTGGCCTTTGAGGCCCTGGCCGAGCGGCGAACGATTCCCAGGCAGCTTTCCGTTGTCCTCGTCACGTTCGCAAGCATGGCCTGGAGCGTCTACGTCGGCTTCATGCTCCTGCTGTTCATAGCCATCTATATGTTCTTGAGAATCCTCTCGCAGGACGAGCAGCCCACCGTCAAAGCAGTCGCTTCCAAGGTTGGGCGTCTGGCGGCACCGGTTGTTTGCGGCTGCCTGCTGTCATGCATCACGGTTATCCCCTATGCGTACTTCCTCTTTGAGGAATCGAGCCGCATCTCCGCCGACAACTCCTCGGCACTGACCAGGGCTGGGGCCGCCTTGACCACCTTCGTGCCCTGGCGGTGGATTCCCATCGCCCTGAGCCGGCTCCTGGGCACCGGGCTCATCGACACCGGCGTTGAGGTTGTTCCGAGCTCCCTCATCCCCGCAGCAGGCGGACTCGATCTTGGGGGCAGCTTTACCTACGAGTACCTCATGCTCGGCTTCTCCGTGCTTATCGTCATCCTTCTGTTCCAGTTCTATTCGTATATCTTCTCTGAGGGGACCAGGCGCACCAAGCGCCTCGTTATCGCGGCCACGGTCCTCATCGTGCTCTACTGCACCAACCTGTTCCTGCCAACCCTGTTTAACGCCCTGGTCAACCTGCGTTACCGCAGTTCGTTCGCCGTCGCGATTCCCATCTGCATTGCGGCCCCCATTGGCTGGGAGAGGCGCGTGGCCACCGGCAAGCCGAGCAGGGCGGGACTTGTTGCCGGTTTTGTCGCCACCGGCGCCATTCTGCTGTGGTCCCTCAAGTCCACCCTCAACGGGCGCCTCGTGTGCGCCTTCTTCGTACTCGCCCTTTTGCTTTCGGGCGCCGCCTTCGCTCTGTTTCGGAAGGAGTCCTCGCGTCCCGCACTCGTCATGACGCTGCTCGCGCTCGCATTTGCCACTTCAGTGGCAGACGGCTTCTTCACGACGAACCTGCGCATCATCAACCCAATCGACACCTTCCCGCTCTCAGAGGCCACTCGATCGACGGCACTCGGCACGGCCTCTGATGACACGCTCAAGGCGGCTGAGTGGATCCGCTCCGCCGACCCAAGCGCCAGCAGGCTCGACAAGACCTATGGCGTGTGGACGCCCCACTGCGACGGCCTTGTTGCTGATTATTCGAGCGTCAACTGCTATAACTCGACACTCGACAGCGACATCGAGGAGTTCTATGACAAGCTCTGGCCGGAGGTGCTTCCTGACGGACGGCATGACGTGCAGTGGCTCGACCTGAGCTACGCCGGCACCAGCCAGATGCTTAGCCTACTTGGCGTGCGGTACGTCCTTGCCATGGCCCCGGTTTCCGAGGACTTCTTGAACCTCGTTCGCACCGAAGGCAGCGTCCTCGTCTATGAGGTGACCCCCAAGCCCGCCATCCTTTCGCTTTACACGAGCTGCGTCTCTGAGACGGAGGCAGATGCCCTCCCCGACGCGACCGCGCGAAGGAGCGCGGCGACTTCTGCACTCATAGTTCCAGACGGTGAGGTGAAGACGGGGGACTCCGGCGAAGGGGCTCCCTCCAACGCAGGCGCCCAAGACCTCACCATGGACGAATCCAAGGCCCAGCTCACCGGAACAGTGAGCTCCGATGCTGATGCCTACGCATGCCTTGCAATCCCCCACACCTCGGGTTGGTCAGTCACCATCGACGGACAGCCGGTAGAGACCTTCAGGGCAGACTACGGCTTCATTGGATTCAAGGTGCCCGCAGGGCAGCATGAGGTCGCCGCTACCTACGTACCGACGGGTTTCACGGTGGGAATAGCCTGCGCCATCGCGGGGGCTCTCGCGACCATCGCAATGGTTGCAGTGTCGAGATTGATTCCCAACCGCGGCTAGACAACGAAAAGGCATCCGAGGCTGTTGCCGAGTTCTCGCAATACCTCACGAACTATAAGACGTACCGGACGCACGACGGATCTTAAGAGCTCTACCCACCCCAAGCACGTCACACACAGTCGCCCGAGGGCCAGCAATGGGCACTCGGGCGGCTTTTCTTGACATCAGTCGCTTTGGGCATCCCACCGCTTCGCAAACAGTACGGCATAAAAAAGGAGGGCGCCCAAGCGCCCTCCCCTCAGTAACCTTTGCGTACCACCAGGAGCTTACGCGTAGGACCTCACGGCAGTGCCATCAGGGATGTTCTCGTAGAACCACTTGGCATTGTCGTAGGCAATGCGCACGCAGCCGTGAGAAACCGGACGGCCAAGCTGCTGGTCATCGGGGATCCCCGGAACCGTGGAGTGAATGCCGGCGTCCAGGAAGAAGTACGTGCAGTAGTAGACACCGCTCGTGTAGTACTCGCGCGAAGGACCGCCGCTGGACGTGTTGTCCCAGTCGTGGTGATCATTGGCGTTGATGTAGAACTTGCCCGTGGGCGTGTAACCGCCAACGTTGGGGCTACCAACGCCACACGCCCAGTCGTAGATGGGCGTCCAAGCACCAGCGGAACCCTTGAAGACCAGGAGCCTGCAATTCGTGATGTCAACGGTGACGTAGTAGCCAGACTTGCTGTAGTCGTTCTTGATGAGGTCCCAAGCCCTACGGCCGGCGGCACTCAGCCACGAGAAGGACTCGTCGAGCTTGCCGTCATTGTCGGCCTCATAGAAGCCGCCATTGACGTTGACGGTCTCGTTGCGAGCGACATAGCCGGCATCGAGCTTGCCGTAGTACATGTCGCCGCCCGTGGTGACGAGCTTGCCGTCCTTGACCCTAAAGAGGCCGGTCTTGGCATAGAGATAGCCATCAGAAGTGGCGACGAGGAAGTAGCGCTGAAGACCGCCACCGTCGTACTTGCCGTTCACATACCAACCAGCAACCTCGCCGTCGCTACCAACGAGCCTACCATCGCTATCAGCAAGCACCACGCCGCCAGAGATGGCCTTCTTGCCGCGGACAACATAGCCCTCGCCGGTGATGCCATAGGCCTTCACGCCGTCACGGGTGAAGAATCCCGTCACGGCACCAAAATAGGAGCCGCTGTCATCCTTATAAGCGACCTCGATGTAGTACTTCTGGGTGTTCTTGTCGTACTTGGAGGTAGTCGTCCAGCCGGACTTGTCGGCAAGCTTGCCGTCGTTGTCGGCAAGCAGGACATACTTGCCCCAGGCCGACTTGCCACGCATGACATAGCCGGCATTACCAACGCCAAAGATGGAGCCGTAACCGCTCACCTGGAAGAAACCGCTCTTGGCAGCGTGCGTCTTGGAGTCGATGTAGTAGCGCTGGAGTGCACCGCCAGTGAACTTGCCGGTAACGAGCCAACCAGACCCGTTGGAGTTCTCGCCCTCGGCAAGCCTGCCGTCGTTGTCGGCGAGGAAGACGCGGCCCTTGCCGTTGTCCCAGACAGTGCGGAGGATGGTGCCGTTATCCGTAGCCCACGCCCAGTAGCCAGCACCCTCGCTCTTCTCGACAAGCCTGTTCTTGGCCATAATGCTGTCTTTACCGAACCAATAGCGCTGAAGGCCCTGGCCAAACGCTGAGGTAACAACCCACTTGGACTGGGCAAGCTTGCCGTCGTTGTCGGCAACCATCCAGCCGTAGTTGCCATTCCCGACGCCGCGCAGGACATAGCCCACACCGCCAAGGCCGTAATAATGAGAATTGCCCACGCCGAACAGGCTCGTCCATGCCGCACCGTTCTGCACGTAATAGCGCTGAAGAGCGCCACCGGTATACGCACCGGTCACGACCCAGCCAGAGCCGGAAACCGTACGGCCATCATTGTCGGCAAGGTAAACGCGGCCCCTGCCGTTGTCGTGCGTGCCCCTCAGCACATAGCCCTTCGAGGTGGT
>NZ_CAAKON010000018.1 GCF_901212655.1 Olsenella uli
ACACATCTTGCGCCGGGGGCCCGGGGGGGCGCGGGCCGGGCGAAAGGCAGCACGATGAAAAGTGATCGAATCTTTCGAGCGCCTTATTCTTGGCACTCGGGCACAAAAAAGGACGGACGCCGAGCAGGATCGGCAGTCCGTCCACCACGGTGGCCAAGGTACGGGATCCCGGCCTCTCGTAGGGGTTGTTTCGTGCGCCGCCGAGTCGTTGACGCACGGTTGTTACTTTAGACAGGGTGCGCAAAGCCCAGGCAAGACACTGATAAGCGCTGCGTAAGGGTCGCGGGACCCTCCCCTCTCCCGGGGTAAGTTGCGCAGACTGTCCACCCCGGCAATGACCAAAGCCGGCACCCTTGCCATCCCTGAAGCACAGAATGCCGCCTACGGGTGCTTCCCTTACCCTGCCATCCGGGGCACATCCCGTTACGCACCTCTTTATAGATACCTATACATAGATGGTAGATGGGGCCGATATAGATTAGGCCGAGCTACACGTCAGATCGGGCGGAACCAGATGCAACCGAGCTGCGAACCAGATAGGGCCGGCGCCAGGAGGCCGACCACCCCTCTGTGTCTCGCGTCAGTCCTTGGTGACGACGGGTATAACGCCCTGTGGCAACGAACTGCCTTGGGCAGGCATTGCCCCATCTATAGATAGGTATGTAGGCTACGGAGGCTTCCATGAGTACGCTTTATGACTTCACCGTCGAGGATCGCGAGGGCAACGACGTGAGCCTTGCCGATTACAAGGGCAAGGTCGTCCTTGTGGTGAACACCGCCACCGAGTGCGGCTTCACCCCCACCTACGCAGACCTCCAGAGGCTCTATGAGGAGGAGCACGACAAGGGCCTCGAGATCCTCGACTTCCCGTGCAACCAGTTTGGCCACCAGGCCCCCGGCACCGCGGGCGAGATTCACACCTTCTGCACCGGTCGCTTTGGCGTCACCTTCCCGCAGTTTGGCAAGGTCGAGGTCAACGGCGAGGATGAGCACCCGCTCTTTACCTGGCTCAAGGAGCAGAAGGGCTTCGCGGGCTTTGACCCCGACCACAAGATCACGCCCATCCTCATCGACCTGCTGAGCAAGGACGACGAGAAGTGGGCGGAGAAGGCCGACATCAAGTGGAACTTCACCAAGTTCCTCATCGACCGCTCGGGCAACGTGGTGGAGCGCTTCGAGCCCACCGCCGACGTGGAGACGGTCGTCAAGCCGGCGGTCGAGAAGCTGCTGTAGTCGCGGGCTCTTTGGACCTGACGGGCCCGACCCTGGACGCGCGCGGAAACAATCTTGTTGGCCAGAGCTAATGCTCAGGCCGCCTTCGAAAATGTTTCCTTGGCGCGTCCGGGGCCGGGCCCTGCTGGTTTGGGGGTCGCGCGACGGAGGCTCGTGAGCCAGCTTGCGGCTGGGCGGTGTCGGCGGTGGGTCACCTTGCGCAAGCTTGTTTTTGGCTAGAGGGCCTCTCCGGACTCGATGGCGCGGAGCCAGGCCTCGCGCTGGGCGGGGGTGGAGGCATCCATGAGACCGAAGTTGTGCCAACGGCGGTTGGACGTGGGCTTCGTGACGTCCGCCCCCTGCTCGGGAAGGCCGCCGATACCGAGCTGGGCGAGCGTCCCCTCGATGAACGACGAGCGAAGCGCAAGCTCGAGGTGCTCGGTGGGCTCGGCCGAGGTGGTGTAGAGGTCGCACGAGGCGATGTGGTCGAGCTTGCCAAGCAGGCCAGAACCGGTACCCACCCACGAGAAGCCCGCGAGCATCACCTTGTCGACGAAGCCCCTCAGCATGGCGGGGACGTCATTCCACCAGATGGGCGTCACGATGACGAGACGCTCCGCCGCGGCAACGAGCTTCTGGTAGCGCTCGACGAGGGAATCGAGCACGCGGCCCTCGTTGTAACCAGCAAGTTCCTCGCGCGAGAGCGCCGGCACAAAGCCGTCCGCATAGAGGTCGATGACCTGGTAGCCGGCACCCTCGTGCTCGAGCCTGCGCTCGACCGCCTCGAGGACGGCGTGGTTGAAGCTTCCCTCCCAGGGGTGGCAGTAGATGACGAGCGTCTGCATGTGCCCTCCTCGCTTTTACGAAAGTTCCCTCATGCCATGGTAAAGCTGCCAGTACTCGCCGTGGCTAGCAAGCAACTCCTCGTGTGTGCCGCGCTCCACGATGCGGCCGCGCTCGAGGACCATGATCGCGTCGGCGTTGCGGACGGTCGAGAGCCTGTGAGCGATGACGAAGACGGTGCGCCCTGCCATGAGCGTGTCCATGCCCCGCTCGACCAGCGCCTCGGTGCGCGTGTCGATGCTGCTCGTGGCCTCGTCGAGGATAAGCACCGGCGGGTCCGCGACGGCGGCGCGGGCGATGGCGAGCAGCTGGTGCTGGCCTGCGGACAGGTTGGCGCCGTCTGCCGTGACCGGCGTGTCGTAGCCCTTGGGCATGCGGCGGATGAAGCCGTCCGCATTGGCCGTGATGGCCGCGGCTCGCACCTCGTCGTCCGTGGCGTCGAGCTTGCCGAAGCGGATGTTGTCCGCGATGGTGCCGCCGAACAGGTGCGTGTCCTGGAGCACGATGCCCAGCGAGCGGCGCAGGCTCGCCTTCTCGATCTTGCGCACGTCGATGCCGTCGTAGGTGATGGAGCCCGAGCGCACGTCGTAGAAGCGGTTGATGAGGTTGGTGATGGTGGTCTTGCCAGCGCCTGTGGATCCCACGAAGGCGATCTTCTGGCCGGGCTTGGCGTAAAGGCTCAGGTCCTCGAGCACCGTCTGGCTCGAATCGTAGCCAAAGGTGACGTGATGGAAGCGGACGTCTCCGGCGAGGGGGACGGAGGCGCCGTCTGGCTCGAGCCAGGACCAGGTGTCGGACGCGTGGGGATTTGGGGCGGGGGCGGGGCTCGTG
>NZ_CAAKON010000019.1 GCF_901212655.1 Olsenella uli
TACGTGGTCATCGCCATGAAGGCCGACAACCACAACGAGGGCGGCATCTTCGCGCTCTACTCGCTCGTGCGGCGCTGCGCCAAGTGGCTGATCCTGCCCGCCATGATCGGCGGCGCGGCCCTGCTCGCCGACGGCATCCTCACTCCGGCCGTCACCGTAACCACGGCCATCGAGGGCCTCAGGACCATCCCGCTCGGCCACGCCCTTCTCGGCGACGGCCAGGGCAAGGTGGTCGCCATCACCATCGCCATCATCTGCATGCTGTTCGTGATGCAGAGGGCCGGCACCTCGAGCATCGGCAAGCTCTTCGGCCCGGTCATGACGTTCTGGTTCCTGTTCCTGGGCGGCGCCGGCCTCGTCAACATGCTGGGCAACCCCGGCATCCTGCGCGCGCTCGACCCGGTGCGCGGCGTCATGTTCCTGTTCTCGCCCATGAACCACTCCGGCATCATGGTGCTGGGCTTCGTCTTCCTGGCCACCACCGGCGCCGAGGCCCTCTATTCTGACATGGGACATGTGGGCAAGGCCAACATCTACGCCAGCTGGCCGCTCGTCAAGGCCTGCCTCATCCTCAACTACATGGGCCAGGGCGCGTGGCT
>NZ_CAAKON010000020.1:0-38527 GCF_901212655.1 Olsenella uli
GTAAACAACGTCATGGCACGCAACACCTAGGCCGTCTCCCTATCGCCTCGAGGGCGAGCATCTCCGCCTTCCTCAGCGCCTCCCCGGTCGCCTCCGGGGACGAGGGGTCCCGCATAAGGAGCTCGTCGGGGACGTAGCTGCCCCGCAGGTCAGATGGAATGCGCAAGAGCGATGACTGAAAGAATCGGCGCAGGCAGCTTCAAGCGCGACTTCAATCGCGCCTCAGCGTTGGCCAGCGACGCAACGCGAAGCTGCTAAAGGGATTGCCCGACGACCAGAACCCGTTGGAGCCCGTGAACCGGATGTCCACGAGCTCTGATGGCCGCCGTCTGCCGCCTGCCACGTTTCCCCGCAACTTGTTGGTCACGCGGCGTTTTGGTGGCCGAACGGCAACGATGGGGAGCCCCCGGTTACCTTTCGAATGACGCGGGTACACGATGGCATAGGAGAAAGGCTCGCCTGATACGGGCGGGCGCGAACGGGCCAATACGACGGAAGGACGCGATATGTGCACGGGAATCAGGTTCAGCGATGATGAGGGCAACATGTATCTGGCGCGCAACCTCGATTGGAGCACGCGCTACGGCGAGCGCGTGGTGGTGACTCCGAAGGGTTTCCCGCTCCCCTATTCCTTCCTCGCCGATGCGAAGGCGGAGCACGCCGTGATCGGCATGGCGGTGGCCCTCGACAACTATCCGCTTTACTTCGATTGCGGAAACGACGCGGGATTGGGCGTTGCCGGCCTGAATTTCCCCGGATTCGCCGAATACTCCAAAGGCCCTGTTGACGGGAAGACGAATATCGCCGCCTACGAGTTCCCCGTGTGGGTCGCGGCCAACTTCTCGACGGTTGACGAGGTGGAGGCGGCCCTCGCCGACGCGAACATCGTCGCGAAGCCGGTAGACGACCGGCTCGGCGTGTCGATGCTGCACTGGATTGTCGGCGATGGTGCGCGCTCGATCGTCATCGAGCAGATGGCCGACGGACTGCATGTGATGGACAACCCGGTCGATACGCTGGCGAACCAGCCCGAGTTCGCCTGGCATATGACAAACCTGCGCACCTATATCACCGCGACGGGCGATTTCCCCGCTGCTGCGAGGTGGGGCCGCGCCGAGCTTGCCCCCTTCGGTGCGGGCGCGGGCGCGCGAGGCATCCCGGGCGATTCCTACTCCCCTTCACGCTTCGCGAAAGCGGCATTTTTGAACGCGAACTACCCGCAGAAGGCAACCGAGCGGGAAAACGTCCTGCGCGCGTTCCATACGCTTGGCAACGTGGCGATGGTCGAGGGCTCGGCAGCGATGGCCGACGGCGCCTTCGAGCGCACGCTGTACACGGGATGCTTCTCCGCGCGCACGAAGACGTACTACTACTCGACCGACGATGACCCCTCCATCAGAAGCGTCGCGCTCGCCGACTGCGACACGGGCGACGCGACTAAGCTCTTCGTGGCGTAAAAATAGGGGGAGGTCGCAGCCCTGCAGCCCCCCGTTGTATCTATAGACGGAAGCCCCGGCCGTGTCGACGACCGGGGCTTCCGAGCTTTGGTTATATGGCGCTAGTCGCGCTTGCGGCGAGCGCGTCTCACGACGGCGGCGACACCGGCCCTCTGCAGATGCTTCATAGACTTCCCCGTCTCTAAGCGAGTTTTCGGCCAACTGCGCGTAACGCGGCACGACGTAACGCGTTGGACGCTGAGTTAGCTACTTCAAACTCGCCTAGTATCGAAGGGCTAACTTATACATGTCAGGGCAGACGCCAGGCGCTGACGGGAGCATGCGCCGCTCGGGCACCTTTGCGAACCAGTCACAGCCATACATCGAGCCCGTTGTGCCTCAAGCGACTCTGACTCAACAGCCCTTAGCCGCTAAACGAGCCCCTGCACATGCCTCGGATACGTGATTCAGCGTGATCGCCAGAGCGTTCGTCGAGCAAGACGAGAATCTCGTCACCCGCCTCAAGCGTAGTGTCTCCGTGCGGAACGATGTCGGCACCAAACCTCGACACCGTCACGATCAGGGCACGCTCGGGCCACGAGACGTCTTTGATGCAAGAGCCACAGAGCTTGCTGCCAGCCTCGACCGTATAAGTGTGGAGCTGACGGCCATCGGCACCCCATCGACCATGGGCCTCCTCGGCGGAGACTCCAAGAAGCTTGCCAAGAAGGTGCTCGTAATACGCATCCACACTGAGCAGGTTCGCCGTGACATACGCGAACACGGAGACGATGGAGAGCGACAGCAGCGCCTGAAGGCTTCCGGTGAGCTCAAAGGCTAGTACCACGGCCGTGACCGGCGCGCGAATGGCCCCCGCAAACATGCCGGCAATGCCCAAAACCATGAAGTTCACGACAAGCTCCGGCGCCACGCCAAGCAAGGACGTAAGGCAGATGCCCAACAAGGCCCCCACCAGCGCTCCCATGACGACGAGCGGGAACAGCGTTCCACCAGGTGCGCCAGACCCAAAGCAAATGCAGGTAAAGACATACTTGCCCACGAGCAAGGTAAGCAAGGTGAAGACCGGAAGCCCAGCCGGTTCCTCGAGAAGCTCGAGTATCGCGTCTCCGCCATCCATGAGCTGCGGCATCGCGAACGCTGCGATGCCCGCAAGGGCAAAGGGGATCAGCAGCCTCAGATATGGTGCGTGCACACGCACCTTAGAGAGCACGTCCTGTGCAAAAAACATCCCCAAGTTATGAGCGGCGCCAACCAAACCCATAACAACGCCAAACGGAATAAGGAGGGCGTACACAGCGTGCGGGATAAACGCTGTGAGCTCGAACGCAACCGCTGGGCTCAATCCGAGGATGCTCGAGGCAATGTAGTCCGAGGCAACGGCAGACGTCATGGCGGAGATGATGAGCGGCGCACTAAACGTCTTGTGGATCTCCTCGAGCGCAAACATGACACCGGTGAGTGGCGCGTGGAACGCCGCCGCCATGCCGGCCCCGGCGCCACAGGTGACGAGAAGGCGCTCCTCTCCCCTTCCTCTTCCAAGAAGACGGGACACGCCCTTGCCAACCATGCCGCCAAGCTGGACCGAAGGTCCCTCGCGACCCATGGACAGGCCGCCGAGTGCCGTAAGGGTACCTTCTATAAACTTGGCCACGAGCACCTTGTGCCACTTCATGCTCTTGGCGCCCATGACCTCGGCGTCTACCTGTGGAATGCCAGACCCGGAGGTATCGGGCTCCCATTTCACAAGAAAGCCGACAACAAGCGCCATGACGGCGAGCATGCAAAACCAGCCGGCGACCAACAGGGGGTCGCCGGCAGCGACGGACGTAAGATGACGAACGGTCCTCTCGGCCCAGGCGAGCGCCAACCTATAGAGAGCTATGACAAAGCCGCCGAAAAGGCCTACGAGCAGGCCCTCCCAGACTAGGCTCACCTGAAAGCGGTCCTCGGAGAGCCGCCTCTGTACGGGGTCGCGCCGGGGTCTCACGGCCTAGCGAACCTTAATGAGCGAGAAGATCTCCTGATCGAAGTCTTTCGCGATAGCCTCGCGCGGCTTCAGGAAGGAGAGCTCGAGAATGAAGGCGAAGCCCATGATCTGGGCTCCCGCCTGCTGGGCGAGCTTTGCCGTGGCCACCGTGGTGCCACCCGTGGCGACGAGGTCGTCAACAACGAGCACCTTATCGGTGGGATTCAGAGCATCCTTGTGAATCTGCAGCTCATCGGTGCCGTACTCGAGCGCATAGCGCTGCGAGTACACCTCGCGTGGGAGCTTGCCGGGCTTACGGGCGGGAACGAAGCCAGCCCCCAGCCTGTACGCCACAGGCGCCCCGATGAGGAATCCGCGGGCCTCCGACCCAATAACCTTGTTGATGCCCTGGCCAAGGAAGTGATCTGCGATTGCATCGACACAGCCGGCAAGGCCCTGCTCATCGGAGATGAGCGGCGTGATGTCCTTGAACACGACACCGGGCTCGGGATAGTCGGGAATGTCGACAACGAGATGCTCGTATGGGAACCCGTAATCCTGATCTTCTGCCATGACACTCTCCCCTTCCCTGCGACCGCAGTCGCAGACCCTCGTGCCTATTGCCGCTTCTCAGCCAGCGCGCCCTTGAGTGACTTGCGGATGAGCGATCCCCTCACGACGTTCGTCAGGGAAAGAACGCGGTCAAACGCCTGATCCGTACGAAGACTCCTGTCCCGCTCCGTCTCGCCCTGCAGGCGAGGCAGCGAGACGAGGGCCTGCTCGAACATAATCGACTCCCTGTTAGCAGCAGCTACGTACTGCCGTAGGTTCTTGGGCTCAATGCCAAAGCGCCTCAGCTCTTCGCAGGCTCGTATAAGCCTCAGGTCACGTCCGTCAACTAGGTCGCGGCCATGGGGCGACCTCACGAGAGAGATGATGCCGCACTCGGACAGCCTCCGCACGAAGGAGATGGGAATCCCAGCCACCTCCGGCATGCGCTCGATGGGATGGAGCTCTCGCTCCGCCGCGGCATCTACCCTCAACGCGCCATCATAGCCACTCTGCTCTTCCCGGGCATCGCTCTCGCCGTAAGGGTCTGGCTCCTCCTGCATCGTCTTGCCGTCAAGCTCGTCCTTGATGACGGAAAGCGGAAGAAAGCGGCTCTTTTGCAGGTAGAGAATCGTCTCGAGGCGCTGCACGTCTCGAGACGAATAGAGGCGATAGCCTCCAGGAGTCCTCGAGGGATTCAGGAGGCCTTCATCCTCGAGATACCGAACCTTCGAGACGGAGAGATCTGGATATTGAGGCTGAAGCCGTTTGACGACCTTGCCGATGGTGAGATAGCCGGCGTCGGCCATGGAAGCCCGCTACTCGCCCGTGGCAATCTTGGTGGTGTTGCGCGTAACGTGGAACACCATGCGGAACGTGCCAATCTGAATCGTGGAGCCATCCTGAAGCGTGGCGTTGTTCACGATGGCGCCATCGACCCACGTGCCATTGAGCGACCCGAGATCCTCGATGGTTGCGAGGCGACCCTGGAGACGGAGCACGGCATGATGACGCGATACCGTCATGTCATTGAGGAAGACGCCGCTCGCAGGATCGCGCCCTATAGTGACCTCCGGCGTGTCAAGGACGAGGGTGGAGCCCGTCTGCGGACCCTTGAGGATGGTCAGCGTGGGGTTCTCGGGACGAACGCCGCCCATGAGGTCGGGAACGGTGGCGTCAGTCGAGGGCATGCAAAAGATGGCCGTGGCATCGGATGTCGGAGCCTTAGAGCCCATGTTGTTCGCGTTCTGATCCTGCATAGGTAAATCCCCCCAAGCGGTTAGTGACTTGTTCATTGTACCCATTGGCAGCGAGGTTGGCTCCCTGAGCGCCGCGAGGAGCCGAGTTGCCGGCACGAGTGGCCAGAGGCCCCTCCTACCTGCAGGCTATTGCCTCTATCTGAACGTGTGCCCCCTCGGGGAGGGCCACCACCCCCACGCAGGTCCGTGCGGGAACGGGCTTGTGGAATCGCTCGCCATACACCTCGTCCATGGCCTCGAACTCGTCGAGGTTTGTGAGGTACACCGTCGTCTTGGTAATGTCTGAGAGCGAAAGCTCAAGCTCTGAGAGGACAGCCTCGACGTTGCGAATGCACCGGGCCGTCTGCTGTCCAATGCCGCCGGGAACCCGTTCCCCCGTCTCGGGGTCCACGGGCAGCTGGGCAGAGACGAAGACGAAGCGGGCGGCGGTAGTTCCCTGCGAGGAGGCGCCAAGGGGCTTAGGCGCAGCATCGGTTGTAATCGAGTACATGGTGAACCTCCTATGCGGCACGTCCGGCGTCGATGCCCAGGCTGCCGAGCTGGTCCGAGAGCCCGAAGCCCGTCCTGGTCCAGACGAGGCGCTCGCGTGCCGAGTAGCTTATGGTGCCCACGGTCCTGCCGTCTTGGACCCATTCGCAGACCCCAAGGGTCTCCGAGGGCTCGACGAGCGTTCCGCGCGACAGCATCGTCCTCTGATACGTGGTGGCGCCGCCACCCGGCCAAACGAGGCCATAGGTCGTGGCGTCCGCGGAGACCACGCAAGAGAGGCCGAAGTGGTACGCATAGGGCTCAATCGCCACGGGCCGGTAGCTGCCCGCGAGCTCATGGCGCCCATAGGCGTCAAAGGCCCAGTCAAGCATGGACGCCGTGTCGTCAAAGCGCCCCTGCTTCGTCGTGCAGCCAAGCACGCAGGTGTAGAGCGTCGTTCCGTCACGACGGGCAGCACCGAGGAAGCTCGTGACGGCGTCTCCGGCACCGGTCTTGATGCCAAGCATGCCCCTGTAGGTGTAGAGCAGGCTGTCACTGGTCTCGAAGGTCACCTGAACGCCGCCGACAGGAGCCGTGACGGACTTCAAACGGACGGTGTCGGCGATAAAGGGGTGCTTCGTCATCGCGTAGCGCGCGAGCTTCGTCAGGTCGGACACGCTCGAGTGGTGTCCCTCGGCATCGAGGCCGTGCGGGTTCTCGAAGTGGGTGTGCGTGAGGCCGAGCTCCGCGGCCTTGTCGTTCATCATCTGAACAAAGGCCGCCTCGGAGCCGCCGACCGCAACGGCCACCTCGGAGGCGGCGTCGTTGGCGGAGAGCACGAGCATGACACGCATGAGGTCCCTGAGCGTCGACGTCATGCCCTCGTGATACCCGGCAACGACGGCATTCTCCGCCAGCGTGACATCATGAAGCTGGTAGGTGGCATCGAGGGGGGCGCCGCTCTCGAGCGCAACGACGGCCGTCATGATCTTCGTGATGGAAGCCATATTGATCTCGGCGTCGGGATTCTTGCTAAAGAGCACGTTTCCCTCAGAGTCCACGACCATGGCGGCCTGGGCCTCCGCAAGCTTGGGCTCGCCGAGGTCCTCGGCCATAGCGGAACTCGATGCCCCAAACCAAGCCAAAACGAATGCGATCAGCGCACACGCAAGCGCCACCATGGGTCTCGCGGCCCATCGCGAGCTACCCGCACGGAGCCCGCAGCACCTAGTGCTCATGGGTGGCCACTCCCCGCGCGCGACACGTGCGAACGATGGAGACGCCCTCGATGGTGTACACAACGGCCGTGACGAGCGATAAGACGCAGCCAGCGTATACGAAGATAAGGCCAATGGGGCCACCCACCCCGTTAAGTCCAGGAAGCCATGAGGCATTCGTCACACCCAGGCCTTCGATGACGGGAAGGCCAAGCAGAAGGTCGCAGAAGCCGAACATGAGAAGCGCCGTCGTAATCTTGCCAACGTAGACGACGTCGATAGGACGCTCGCGGTACCGGCGGACATACATGCCACCGCACGCCAGGTAGCAGTCGCGGCCGATGACGAGAAAGGCCACCCAGCCGGGAAGCTCCCCGGTCACCACAAGGCCCAGGACGCCAGTGAAGAGCAGCGCGCGATCGCAGATGGGGTCAAGCAGCTTGCCAAACCAGCTGACGGTCTGGGTCCTTCGGGCGATCTGCCCGTCCATCCAATCCGTGCAGGCGGCGAGCGCATAGATGGAAATGGCAAGCGCGCGGTTGACGCGCATCACGAACAGGACGAGGAAGACGATGGTGAGCACGAGCCTCGTCACCGTGATGACGTTGGCGACGGTCAAAATCTTGTTCGAAGGGTTGTCCGGGCTGCCGAGCGGAGCGTCGACGTCGGGCTCAAAGCCCTGCCTCACCTTTTTCTCAAGCCAGGGATGCACGGAAGAATCCACCTCTCGAAGCGCAAAGGCCCCACGCGGGAGCGTCATGGTCGTCACGGGGCCATACGAGCCGGCCCTCGCGGCCGATACCCGTCGGCCGCATCAGTCTTTCGGATGATACCCCAAGCAGCACGGCCAAACCGGATTTCACGAGAGGTCTTGAATTGAAGGGCCCTCATTAGGCACCTTTACGACACCTTGTAACACACAGCATTTATAATGAAAAAACCCAGAGGGTATTACCCTCTGGGCTGCAATTTCTGGTCGGGTGGACTGGATTCGAACCAGCGACCCCTTGACCCCCAGTCAAGTGCGCTACCAAACTGCGCCACCACCCGGTGCCGCTCACTCGCGGCGAAAGAGACTATACCAACCCCATCCCGGCGGCGCAAGGACAAATTTCAAGGAATTTTGTCCGCGACTCGTTCGCCTCAGCCGATCCGGGGTCGCGACCCGTTCGCCTCAACCGGTCCGGGGGGGTTCGCGACTTGTGGGCGCCCGACACCACGGGAGGCGGTGCTCGTGAATCTACCGGTGGCGTATGATGAAAGCTTGTTCCGCGCTGCGGCAGGCAACGAGGGCCAGAGGGCAAGCCACATGACCAGGAGGTTAGGCAAGCGTGCTCAAGCTCACGAGGTACTTGGCGGGATTTGGAAGGGAATGCGCCCTCGCCCCGCTCTTCAAGCTTCTGGAGGCTGCGTTTCAGCTCTTCGTGCCGCTCGTTATGGCGAGCATCGTGGACCAGGGCATCTCCACGGCAAACAGGGGGCACGTCATGCTCAGCGCCGCCGCCCTCGTCATCATGGGGATCGTCGGCTGGGCCTGTGCCGCCTCGGCCCAGTACTTCAGCGCAAAGCTCGGCGCGGGCTTTGGCACGGCCCTTCGAGACGACCTGTTCCGCCACGCCCTCGGTCTTTCGCGCGCAGACATCGACGGGCTCGGCGCCTCGACGCTCGTCACGAGGCTCACAAACGATACGAACCAGATTCAGGATGGGGTCAACCTCTTCTTCCGCCTCGTGCTCAGATGCCCC
This sequence comes from Olsenella uli, assembly GCF_901212655.1. GTDB lineage: Bacteria > Actinomycetota > Coriobacteriia > Coriobacteriales > Atopobiaceae > Parolsenella > Parolsenella uli_A. The sequence continues at coordinate 8,662 of NZ_CAAKON010000020.1, forward strand.
ATTGCGATCTTTGGCGCCATCATCGCCGCATGCCTCGTAAGTGGACTCGAAGGTGGGCTCTTCTGCCTCATCTCGGCGCTTGTCTTCCTCTTCGTCTGGCTCGTCATGCGCGTGACCATACGCCGGTACCGGAGCGTCCAGCGGTGCCTCGACGGTGTGCTCCTCGCCACGAGCGAGCAGCTCGAGGGCATCCGCGTGCTCCGCGCCTTCGGCCGCGAGCGCAAGGAGTGCGAGGCGTTCGACGAGGCCATCGGCGCCCTCAGGCACGAGCAGGTCTCCGTAGGCGACGTCGCCGCCTTCATGAATCCGCTCACGAACGCCGCCGTGAACCTGGGCCTCCTGGCGGTGCTGTCCGTGGGCGGCGCCCAGGTGGACGTGGGAGGCCTCACGCAGGGCGAGCTCGTGGCCCTCGTCAACTACATGTCGCAGATGCTCGTCGAGCTGCTCAAGCTCACGAACCTCGTGAACACGCTTTCCAAGGCAGAGGCCTGCGCGCACCGCGTCAACGAGATTTTCGCCCTGAGCCCGAGCATGGCAGATGGCAAGCGAGACGTGCCGGAGGGTCCCCTCGGCATCGAGTTCTCAGACGTCTCCTTCACCTACCCGGGCGCCGGCGCACCCTCGCTCGAGCACGTGAGCTTCAAGGCCGCCGCAGGCCAGACCGTGGGCGTCATCGGCGGAACCGGCTCCGGAAAGTCGACGCTCGCAAGCCTGCTCATGCGCTTCTATGACGCCTGCGCCGGCACGGTCTCCATTGGCGGCGAGGACGTGCGAGGCCTCAAGGTCGAGCGCCTTCACGAAGCGGTGTCCCTCGTTGACCAGCGGCCGAGGCTCTTCGCCGGCAGCATCGCCTACAACCTGAGCTGGGGGGCCCGGGAGGCTACGCGAGGAGAGCTCGAGGCCTGCGTCGAGACCGCGCAGGCGTCCGACGTGGTGAGGTCTAAGGGTGGGCTCGACGGCCAGATAGAGCAGCTCGGCCGCAACCTGTCGGGAGGCCAACGCCAGCGCCTCTCCATCGCCCGAACCCTTGCCAGGCGCCCCCGCGTGCTCATCCTGGACGACGCGTCGTCCGCGCTCGACCTTGCAACCGACGCGGCGCTCCGCAAGGCGCTCAAGAGGGACTGCGCTGGCACGACCCAGGTCGTCATCTCGCAGCGCGTGTCCGCCATCCGCCACGCGGACCTCATCCTCGTGCTCGACGAGGGCCGTCTCGTTGGCTCGGGAACGCACGAAGACCTCGTCGCAGGTTGCGACGTCTACCGAGAGATCTGCGAATCCCAGCTTGAGCGCGAAGAGGTGTCCTCATGAGCAGCAGCGACAAGTCACAAGGGAAGCCGTCCCGCACAGCCACGCTGCGCCGCGTGCTCTCCTTCCTCGCCCCACACGGGCTCGCCCTCGTGGCATCCCTGCTCCTGGCGGCAGCCGTCGTGGTGTCCACCCTGCTGGTACCGGTGCTCTCCGGCCAGGCCATCGACCGAGTTGTGGGGCCAGGGGAGGTCGACTTCCCCGGCCTGGCAGGTGTCCTGCGCAAGCTCGCGGCGTCCGTCTTGGCCACCTGCATGAGCCAATGGCTCCTCACGGCCGTCACCAACCGCGTTGCCTACGACGTCGTGTTCGACATGAGGGAGCGGGCCTTCTCGAAGCTCCAGCGCCTGCCGCTCTCATACATCGACTCGCACAGGCACGGAGACGTCGTGAATCGCATCGTCACGGACGTCGACCAGTTCTCCTGCGGCCTCGTGATGACCTTCCAGCAGTTCTTCACGGGAGCGCTCACCATCGCGCTCACGCTGTGGTTCATGTTCAGGCTGAACGCCATCGTGACGGTGGTCGTCGTCTGCGTGACACCGCTCTCGATACTCGCGGCAAAGCTCATAGCGGGACGCGGCTACGCCTACTTCCACGACCAGAGCACGCAGCGCGGTGAGCTCACGTCCATCGCCGAGGAGTACGTGGGCGGCATGCCGGTTGTGGAGACGTTCGATGCGCAGCAGATTGCCCTCGGGCGCTTCACGGACGCCGACGCACGCCTTGCCCAGGCAAGCTTCCGTGCCGTCTTCTACTCCTCGCTCATCAACCCGACGACGCGCTTCGTCAACTCGCTCGTCTATGCCGGCGTGGGCATCTTTGGCGCCCTCGCCGCCATTGACGGCACGCTCACGGTGGGCGGCCTTACGGCGTTTCTCAACTACGCAAACCAGTACACGAAGCCCTTCAATGACATCTCCGAGGTGGTCACCGAGCTCCAGAACTCCCTGGCGTGCGCCGCCCGCCTCTTTGACCTTCTTGACGAGGAAGAGGAGGTGCCCGACGCCGCCGATGCCATCGAGCTCAGGGACGTTCGGGGCGAGGTGCGGCTCGAGGACGTCTGCTTCTCCTATGTCCCGGACAGGCCCCTCATCCAGCATTTCAGCCTGGAGGCGCGCCCGGGCATGCGCGTGGCCATCGTGGGACCGACGGGTTGTGGCAAGACGACCCTCATCAACCTGCTTATGCGCTTCTACGACGTCGACTCGGGACAGATTCTCGTGGACGGGCATGACGTGCGCGACGTCACGAGGGCAAGCCTCAGGGCCTCCTATGGCATGGTCTTGCAGGAAACCTGGGTGAAGTGCGCATCCGTACGCGACAACATCGCGCTCGGCAAGCCTGACGCAACCGACGAGGACGTGAGGAGGGCCGCTGAGGACGCCTTCGCCGACGACTTCATCGCGCGCCTTCCCAACGGCTACGACACCGTACTCGACGGCGAGGAGGCCTCGATATCTGCCGGGCAACGTCAGCTCCTCTGCATCGCGCGCGCGATGCTCGCCTGCGCCCCGATGCTTATCCTTGACGAGGCAACGAGCAACATCGACACCCGCACCGAGGTGAAGGTGCAGGAGGCGTTCGAGCGCCTCATGAAGGGGCGCACGAGCTTCGTGGTGGCGCATCGCCTCTCCACGATTCGCAACGCGGACGCCATCGTGGCGATGAGGGACGGGCACGTCGTCGAGCTTGGCACGCATGACGAGCTGCTTGCAAAGGGCGGGTTCTATGCGAGCCTCTACCGAAGCCAGTTCGAGTCATAGCGGACGACGCGACGGCTCGATTGGCGCGGCATACTCGGCCCCGGAATGTCTGAGCCTGAAGGCAATCAGCGAAAGGCCAAGGCGCACTCGAGCGAAAAGGCGCCAAAGGCTCGGCGCAGAAAGGGCGCCCGGGAGGTAGGATTCCTCCCGGACGCCCTGTTCGTTAGCGCAAAGAGAGCTCACGAAACCACAGACCCATCATGAAGCCCCTCGGACACCGCACCCGGAGGCCTCGGCCCACCACAAGGGCCAGATTGGCCTCGACAGGCTAGTGGGTCTCACCGCTGACGACCTTGATGTCCTCGTCATTTGCGACGCACGCCTCCAGTGCGGCGCGAAGCGCGTCGGCCATGACGGAAACGGACATCGACGGCATGCCGTTGGCCTTGCCCACGACTTGCTCGGTGGCAAACGGAACATGCACGAAGCCGCCACGGGCCTCGGGGCGCTTGCGAGCCAGGAGGTAAAGCGCGTTGTACATGAGCCAGTTGCAGACATACGTGCCGGCCGTATAGGAGACGAAGGCCGGGACACCGGCGTCATTCATGGCCTTGGCCATGGCCTTTACGGGCAGCGTGGCAAAGTAGGCGGTCTCGCCGTCGGCGCGAACCGGCTCGTCCATGGGCTGCTCGCCGTCGTTGTCGGGAATGCGGGCCTCGACAAGGTTGATGGCGACGCGCTCGACGGTCATCGCCGAGCGGCCACCGGCCTGTCCCACGCAGAGCACCACGTCGGGCTCCTCGCGGTCAATGGCATCCTCAAGCACCAGGGCGCTCTTTGTGAACACCGTGGGCACCTCGAGCTTGACGACCTCGTAGCCGGCAATCTCGTCCGGCAGCAGCTTCACGGCCTCGAACGCCGGGTTGACGGACTCTCCGCCAAACGGGTCAAAGCCGGTGACGAGCATTTTGGGCATAGCTTCTCCTCAGACTTGTAGGGCCACATGGCCCAACTTCACGCGCCTAGGCAAATGCGAGCATGTAGACGATCTGGACCACGATCATGACGAGGGCGGGCACGACCTGCTTCTTGATGACACCCATGCGGTCCTCCATCTCCAGGATGGCGACCGGCACGATGTTGAAGTTGGCGGCCATGGGCGTGAGCAGCGTGCCGCAGTAGCCGCAGGTGAGCCCCACCACGCCGACAAGCGCCGGGTCGGCGCCGAGCTGCAGCACGAAAGGCGCTGCAACGCCGACGGTGAGCACGGTGATGGCGGCAAACGCGTTGCCCATGATCATCGTGAAGAGCATCATGCCGATGCCGTAGGCGATGATTCCAGCCGTCATGTTGCCGGAAGGAATGACGACGCCCATGATCTCGGAGATCACGTCACCGACGCCCGTGGCCGTGAAGATGGCGCCCAGGCTCGCGAGGAGCATGGGAAGCATGCAGAGTGCGCCCATGGCCGAGAGCAGGCGCTCGGAGTCGCTGAAGAAGACGCCGACGGTGTTCTTGCGGGAATACACGTGGAGAATGACGGCAGAGAGGACCACGCCGATGCTGCAGCCCGTCAGGGCGCCGATGAAGGGGATGAAGGCGCCGATGAGGGCGCAGACACCGAGGCAAAGCGACGGGATGAAGATCTTCATGCCGATGCTCTCGTAGTTTGCCTCGACCTCGTCGGGCTTGGGTGCGCCCTCATCGGAGGCCTTGCCCTTCTGAACCTGCTTGAAGATGGCGGGCAGCACCATGATCACGATGACGACGCCGTTCACGAAGTCGCCGAGCCAGCGGCCAAAGGCCATCACGATGCCGAGCGCCACCCAGAAGACGAAGGTGCCGTAGCGGCCGGCGTTGGTCTTGTCCTTGAGGTTGCGAACGCCGGCATACACCGAGATGATGCCCATGAAGATGTAGAAGACCTCGAGCATCTTGTTTCCGATGGTGACGGAAGGATCCATGAAGAAGCTCATGCTAGGCCTCCTTGGCACTCGTGGCGGCCTCGCCGTAGTACTTGCGGCGGAGCTTGGCGTCCTTGACGATGTAGTAGATGGCCGTCACGACCACGGCGATGATGCAGACCGGCACCTCGACGAGGGCAAGGCGCAGCAGGTCCACATCGTAGCCGAGCGTGGCCAGGGTCGACTGAACCAGCAGGGCGCCGCCGCCGCCCACGAAGAGCATCTGGCCAAAGAACCAGGCCACGTTCTCCATGCCGGAGGCCATGCCCTTGATCTGGTCCACGTGCTCGGGGTTAGGCTTGTGGCCAGCGGCCGTAATCGCACCCACGGCCATGGGGATGACGACCGGGCGCACGAAGCCGGCGACGCCGCCGAAGCCCACGTTGAAGGCCGCAAACACGACGCGCATGACGCCATAGAGGGCAATCACGATGCCGGGCGTAGCGTTCTTGAACTTGCCGATGAGCGCCGTCGCCGCCTTCTTGAGGCCGTTTCGCTCGAGCGTGCCAGCAACAAACATGACGATGATGAAGATGGCCATGCTGCGGTTGGACACAAACGACTTGCCAAGCGTGATGAGGAAGCCGTCGATGCCGAGCCCGCCGATGAGAGCCGTGGCGAGCCCCGCCGCCATGACGATGAGGATCGCGTCGAGCTTGAGGGCAAAGCCCACAATCACAATCGCGATGCCAATAAGGACGAGATAGTTCATATGCCTCTCCTACGTTGGGAATGGGACCGGGATAGGGTAGCCCACTTTGCCACGCTAAAGTAACCGGGATTTAAAATAATTCCCCACAGGTTAACGGAGGATCGGGGACGCACGGACGTGCGAGCAGATGGCCGCCCGGCGCCCTCGAGCCAAGAACAAGCCCGCCGCGCATGCGGCGGGCAGCCAAGTCCCGTTACCCCTCGAGCCTCTCGGAGAGCTCGAGCCACTCGCCCTCGAGCTCATCGAGGCGCGCCCTGGCATCGTCGACCTTGGTCTGGGCCTCCTCGAGGGCAACATAGTCCGTGGGGTCAACCTCGCCCATCGCACGCTCGAGCTCCTCGATGCGCCCGCGCTGCGTGTCCATCTTGCCCTCGAGGCTCGTGATCTGCTTTTTGAGCCTCCACTCCTCGGAGCTCGACAGACCGGCGGAGCGCCTGGGCCCAGAGGGCGCGCCGGCATCCTGCGCCGCCTTTGGGACCTTCGGGGCGGGCCCATGGCCGGAGACGGAGCCCGAGCCGTGACGGTTGCCAATGAGCCCCAGGTACTCGTCAACGCCGCCGGGAACGTGCGTGATATGCCCGTCAATGAGGGCAAACTGGTCGTCGGTCACGCGTTCCATGAGGTAGCGGTCGTGGCTCACGAGCAGAAGCGTGCCGGGCCAGGTATCGAGCAGGTCCTCCATCACGGCGAGCATGTCGGTGTCGAGGTCGTTGCCCGGCTCGTCGAGGATGAGGACGTTGGGCTCGTCGAGCAGGACGCACATGAGGGCCAGGCGCCTCGCCTGGCCGCCGGAGAGATCCTTGATGGGCGTGTCGAGCTCGCTCGTCTCGAAGCCGAGGCTCTCGAGCAGCTTGGTGGGCGTGTACTCCTTGCCACCGATGACATAGCTGCGCTTATAGGTGCCCAGAAGCTCGCGCACGCGCCAGTCGAGCTTGTCCGCCAGAAGGTCGATGTGCTGCGAGAGAATGCCAAGCTTGACGGACTTGCCGATCTTCACGTGGCCGCTCGTGGGCGCCAGCTTGCCGTCGAGGAGGCGGAGCAGGGTCGTCTTGCCGGCGCCGTTCTCGCCAAGGATGCCGTAGCGGTCACCGGGGCCGATGAGCCAGTCCACGTGATCGACGACCGCCTTGGGGCCATAGCGCACGCAGGCCTGCTTGAGCTCGAACACCTGCTTGCCCAGGCGACTCACCGCAAGGCGCTTGAGCTCGAGCGGATTGCGCATGGGCGGCACGTCGGCAATCATGGCGCGGGCGGCCTCGATTCGAAACTTTGGCTTGCTGGAGCGTGCCTGGGCGCCGCGCGAGAGCCAGGCGAGCTCCTTTCTCAGCATGTTCTGCCTGCGGTCCTCCATGACGGCGGCCTGGCGGTCGCGCTCGACGCGCTGCTGGATGTAGGCGGAGTAGCCGCCCTCGAAGGGCTCGACGACGCGGTCGTGCACCTCCCACATGCTCTCGCACACCTCGTCGAGGAACCAGCGATCGTGCGTGATGACAAGCAGGGCGCCCGAGCCCTGCTGCCACCTGTGCCTCAGGTGAGACGCCAGCCACGTGATGGCGCCCATGTCAAGATGGTTGCTGGGCTCGTCGAGCAGAAGGACGTCCCATGTGCCGATGAGCAGCCTCGTGAGGTCAACACGCCTGCGCTGGCCACCGGAGAGCGTCCCCACCTTTGCGTTCCAGTCAACGTCGCCGATGAGCTCGGCGATGATGCGGCGCGTCTCGGGGTTGGAGGCCCACTCGTACTCGGGGACGTCTCCCACGACCTCGTGGGAGACCGGCTGGTCGTCGTCGAGGTCGTCGGACTGGCCAAGCATGCCTACCGAAATGCCGCCGCGCCAGGTGACCTTGCCGCTCTCTGGCTCGATCTTGTGGCCAATGAGTTGTAGGAGCGTAGACTTGCCGTCTCCATTCTTGCCGACGATGCCGATGCGGTCGCCCTCGTTGACGCCGATCGTCACGTCATCGAGCACACGCTTGCCCGGCCACTCCTGGCCAAGGTGCTCGCATCCGATGAGAATACCCATGTCACTCCCCCGTGTCGTCGTCGCGCCGGGCGCGCAGCGCCCCCATCGTCTCCCCAACGTCCGCCCCGTCCGCAAGGGCGCGGAGGGCAGAAATCTCTGCCGCATAACCCGGCAGCTTGTTGGGGGTCTCGAGAATCATAGGAAGGCCACTCAAACGCTCGTCGCGCACGATGCGCGCGAAGCACCCAAGCCCAAGATGCCCCAGGCCAAGCCGCTCGTGGCGGTCCTTGTGCGCGCCCTGCGGGTTCTTGGAGTCGTTGAGGTGCAGCGCCCTCAGACGGCCTAGTCCTATGATGCGGTCAAACTCCCCAAGGACGCCGTCCAGATCATGCGCGATGTCATAGCCCGCGTCGCTCACGTGGCAGGTGTCGAGACAGACGCCCAGGAGCTCGTCGTGCTTGACACCCTCGATGATGCGGGCGAGCTCCTCGAAGGTGCGGCCCACCTCGGTGCCCTTGCCGGCCATGGTCTCGAGCAGCACGAGGGTCTTCTGGCCGGGAACGAGGGCCTCGTTGAGGCCCTCCGCAATGAGGCGGATGCCCTCCTCCGACCCCTGGCCCACATGGCTTCCGGGGTGGAAGTTGTAGAGGTTGCCAGGCAGGAGCTCCATGGTATGGAGGTCCTCCGCCATGGCCCGGCGCGCAAAGGCGCGCACGTCGGGCTTGGCGGAGCAGAGGTTGAGCGTGTAGGGGGCATGGGCCACAAGCGGGCCAAAGCCATGCTCGGCCATGGTCTGCCCCAGGCGGGCGGCGTCATCGGCATCCGCGGCCTTGGCGTTGCCGCCGCGCGGGTTCCGCGTGAAGTAGGCAAAGGTCGTGGCCCCTATCGAGACGGCGCGCTCCCCCATCGCCTCGAAGCCGCCAGAGCTTGAGAGGTGGCAACCGAGGAACAGCACTACTCGGCTTCCCCTCCCTCAAGCTCCACCCGGCTGGCGGTCACCGTACGGTCGAGGTCGGCGACATCGGACATGGCGGGCATGAGGACGGTCTCGTCACCGGACGCCTCGGGCATGCGGCGGGGCCGCTTGTTCTTGGCGCCGCCGCCGAGGAGCGTCGTCTTGTCGAGCACATCGTCGTAGGCCGGACCACCCTCGGGCTCGCCCTCGATCAGCATCACGAGCTTGCGAACGATGGCCTCGGCAACCTCCTCTTTGGGAAGGCAGGCGAGCTGCTGCACGCCATGCGGGGTCACGAACGCCACGCGGTCGGTGTCCGAGCCAAAGGTGGAGTCCGGGCGAGAGACGTCGTTGGCCACGATCATGTCGCAGCCCTTGCGGGCGAGCTTCTCGCGGGCATGCTCGATGACGTTCGAGGTCTCGGCGGCAAAGCCCACGACCACGCGGCCGCCGCGCTCATGCGAGATGCCGGCGAGGATGTCGTCGTTCTCCACCAGCTTGACGTCGCCCAGGCGCTCCGTCGCTTTCTTGAGCTTGTGGTCGCTCTTCTTGGCGGGGCGGTAGTCGGAGACGGCCGCAGCGAGCACGGCGGCGTCGGCGCAGGCAAAGGCATCCTTGGTGGCCTGGAGCATCTCGGCGGCCGTCGTGACGCGCACGACACCCACGCCGGCGGGCACCGGAAGAGAAACCGGGCCGGAGACGAGGGTCACGTGAGCGCCATGAGCCGCCGCGGCGGCGGCGATCGCGTATCCCATCTTGCCGGAGGAGGCGTTGGAGAGGTAACGGACGGGGTCGATGGCCTCGTGAGTGGGGCCAGCCGTCACCACGACGTGCTTGCCCGCGAGGTCGCCGGTGGCACGCAGACGGAAGAGCACCGCCGCCACGATCTGGTCGACGGCGGCAAGCTTGCCCTCGCCCACATCCCCGCAGGCAAGGCGGCCGGAATCCGGGCCCACCATGATGACGCCACGGTCCTGGAGGGTCTCGACGTTGGCCTTCGTGGCGGGGTTCTGCCACATGTGCACGTTCATGGCCGGTGCCACCACGAAGGGCCCCTGGCAGGCGAGCAGCGTGGTGGTCACGACGTCGTCCGCGATGCCCTGCGCCATCTTGGCGATGACATTGGCCGTGGCCGGAACCACGAGCGCGAGGTCTGCCCACTCGGCGAGCTCGATGTGCGGGATGGGGGTCTCGGGGTCATCGAAGAGGTCGAGTGCCACGCGGTGCCCGGAGAGGGCCTCGAAGGTGGTGGGGCCAACGAGCCTGGTGGCCTCGCGCGTCATGGCCACGCGAACCTCGCAGCCCCCCTTCTGGAGACCGCGGAGGACCTCGCATGCCTTATACGCGGCAATGCCCCCGCTCACAAACAGCGCGACGCGCGGCGCGCGCTCGGAATCGGTGCCAAACGTAGCCATAGCCCCTTACGCCTCCTGGGAAACGACGAGGATGCGCTTGCAGTACGGGCAGGTCGTGACCTCGGAGGCACTGCGGCGGATATCGGCAAACGAGCTCGGCTGTAGGGTGACACGGCAGGCGGAGGGCTTGTTGCCCACGAGGGTCTCGACGGCCACGCCCCCAAAGCGCTTCCTGGCCTTCTCATAGCGGTCGAGGAGCTCGGGCGAGATTCCGGACACGATATCCGCGCGCTCGGCCTTGAGCTTGCCCGCCTGCTCGGTGATATCGGCGGCAGCCTGGCGCCAAGAGTCGGTGAGGGCCTGTTCCTCCTTGGCAAGGCGCGCCTTGAGGGCCTCGGCGTTGCGCTCGGCGCGCTCGACGGTCTCGAGGCGCTCGAGCAGGCGCTCGGTGTCAAAGTCGACCTTCTCCAGCTTCTTGGCAAGCAGGGAGAGCTGCTCCTCCAGGTCGATGGTGTCGCGATAGTCGACGACGTCCTTGGCCTGCTCCTGGCACTCGGCCACGTGGCCCTCGAGCAGCTTCTTGCAGTCCTCGAGGTCGGCAAGCTCAATCTCGACGTCCTTGCGCTGGCCCATGATCTTCGCGAGCTCGGACGTCACCTTCTTCGATGCAGCTCGGGCGGCCACGACCCTGCCCCGCTGGGGCAGCTGGTCTGCCGCCTTGCTCAGGCGAAGGAGGGTCAGGTCAATCTCTTGGAGCCTTACCAGTGCGGTTGCCTCAGACATGTGCTTCACTCCTCCGCGGCCCACGCGTGCCAGCGCAAGCCCTCATCGAGTACCTCTATGCTCGTATCATCACTGACCCCGGCAGCCAGCGTACGCGCCAGCAGCGCGGCGTACGGAAGCTCCGAGGCATCGTGCCCAAGTAGTATAGCGTCCACGCCGGCCTCCGCCAGCTCGGACAGGTGGTGGTAACCCGCCTCGCCCGCAATCACCAAGTCCGCGCCACGCGCAATGGCCTGGGAGGCAAAGCCGCCAAACGAGCCCGAGCTAAAGGCCACCGTCTCCAGGCGCCGCCCGTCCTGGCCCCACACGACGGGCGCACAGCCAAAGGAGTCGCGGCAGCGCCGGGCAAGCTCGCCCGTGGTGACGCCTACGGCCCGGAGCCATGCCCCGAAGCCGTCTGGTTCGAAGAGCCTGCCCGTACGCTCGAGGCCGAGAAGCTCGGCCGCGAGGTCAAGCGCGGCGTCGCTACGGTCGAGGTTGGTGTGCATGGACACGAGCGAGACGCCGAGGCGGGCCGCCCACCAGACGCACGAGCCGCCGATGGAGCCGTCGCGGATGTCGGGCGTCACCGGAAACGGCGGCTCGAGAAACGCGGGGTGGTGCGTCACCAAGACGTTGCAACCCGCCTCGTGGGCCGCGCGAATCGTGCGAGGCGTGGCGTCAAGCGCGCACGCGATGCCCGCGACGCGTGCGTCTGGGTCTCCCACGGAAAGCCCGGGGCGGTCCCATGGCTCGGCCGCATCGCGCGGAAAGCGCTCGAACAGCAGCTCTATGACCTCGGACACCCTCACCTGAGCTCACCCACAACGGCGAGCAGCGCATCGCAGAAGGCATCGAGCTCGGAGAGGGCGACGCGCTCGTCAAAGGAGACGCGGAGGGAGCCCAGAGCCTCGTCACGGGGGATGCCCATGGCGGAAAGCACGTGGCTCGGGTCGAGCGAGCCCGAGGAGCAGGCAGAGCCGGCGGAGACCTCGAAGCCTCGCGCGTCGAGCTGCAGCACGAGGGTCTCGGAGTCCAGCCCCGGCACCATGACGCTCACCATGCCGGGGAGCCTGCCCTCGTCCACCACGACGGACGTCGTGGGAACGATGCCCGTGCCCTCGGCGCACAGGCGCCCATAGACGTGGGACGCCAGCGAGGCCACACGTGCTCGCGTCTCCCCAAGGTTGGAGCAGACGAGCTCTGCCGCGGCCGCGAAGGCAACGGCGCCGGCAACGTCCTGCGTACCGGGCCTGCGGCCAAGCTCCTGGCCGCCGCCCAGGCTCTGGGCCTCGAAGGGACAGCGCGTGCGCATGGCGAGCGCACCCACGCCGAGGGGACCGCCGATCTTGTGGGCGGCGACGGAGATTGCGTCTGCGCGGCGCGCGTCCACGGGAATGCGACCAAAGGCCTGCACGGCGTCGACGTGCACGAGCGCGCCTGCGGCGTGCGCGGCCTCGACGATGCCGGCCGTGGACTGCACCACGCCCGTCTCGTTGTTCGCGGCCATGACGCTCACGAGCGCGCAATGCTCGCCTGACGCGCGTCTGACCTCCTCGGGCGAGACGACGCCGTCCCGTCCCGGGCGCGCGAGCTCCACATCGAAACCGCGGCCCCTGAGGAGGCTCGCGACGTCGAGGACGGAGTCATGCTCGATGGCGGACAGCACAACCCGGCTGCGCGAGCGGTCACGGCGCCTGGCGCCCTCGGCCATGCCGAGCACGGCGAGGTTGTTGGACTCCGTGCCGCCGGAGGTGAGGAGCATCTCGCTGGGCCTGAAGCCGCAGTCGAGGCAGCGGGCAAGCGTGGCGCGGGCCCCATCGAGCTTGCGGGCAGCTTCGCGCCCAAGGGTGTGCAGGGAGTTGGGATTGGCAACGGAGCAGGGAAGCTCGTGGTAGGAGACCCATGCGTCACGCGCCTCGGGCCTCAGGGGCGCCGAAGCGGCATAGTCGAGATAGATGTAGTCCATGCTCCTTAGGCCCTCCTAGTGAGGCCGGAGCGACCCGCCTCGCGAATCTCGGCGATGGCCGCCGCGCGGTCCTGCTTGCCGTAGACGGCGCTGCCGGCAACGAGCAGGTTGGCGCCGGCCTCCACGATGCCGGCCGCGTTGGCGGCACCCACGCCGCCGTCGACCTCGATGAGCGGGTTGACGCCGCGCTCGGCGCAGAGGGCCCGCACCTGGCGAAGCTTGCGAAGGGTGCCGGGAATGAAGCATTGTCCGCCAAAGCCAGGGTTCACCGACATGATCAGGACGAGGTCGAGGTCCTCGATGATGGCGTCGAGCGCGGAGACCGGGGTGGCGGGATTCAGGGAGATGCCCGCCTTGGCTCCGGCGTCGTGGATGGCCGACACGATGCGGTGCGCGTGCGTGGCCGCCTCCCAATGGAAGGTGACGACATCCGCCCCCGCCTCGAGGTAGAGCCCAACCATGTCATCCGGGTTCGAAATCATGAGGTGAACGTCGGCGGGTTTGCTCGTGACGCGCTTGACGGCCTTCACCACGTTGGGGCCAAAGGTGAGGTTGGGCACGAAGTGTCCGTCCATGACGTCGACGTGGACGAAGTCTGCCGCCGAGATGGCCTCGAGGTCTTGCCCGAGGTTGGCTATGTCTGCCGACAGGATTGATGGGGCAATGAGGACGTCTTCGAGCATGGATGCATCCCTTCGTGGCTATCTATTCAGCTGAACGTTCACAGTCTAGCGCGAGCGGCGGACACCATTTGCCGCGGGCGACATGCCATAGAACTCCTCGGTGGGCACGCGCTCCATGAGCAGGGCAGCCATGTCCCGCACCGGAACGTCTCCGTGGATGACGCGCCACACCGCGTCGCAGATGGGAAGCTCCACGCCAAGGCGCGCGCCAAGCTCGCGCACGGATATGACGGCGCGGGCGCCCTCGACCACCATGTGCGTCTGGCGCTCGAAGTCCGCGAGGGAGGAGCCCTGGATGTAGGCCTCGCCAAACCTCCGGTTCCTCGAGTGCTCGGAGGTGCAGGTGGCCACGAGGTCTCCCATGCCAGCAAGTCCCATGCAGGTCATGGGCTGGCCACCGCAGGCATGGGCCATGCGGCCAATCTCGGCCACGCCGCGCGTCAGGAGCAGCGCGAGGGTATTGTCGCCAAAGCCAAGCCCCGAGCACATGCCGCAGGCGATGGCGATGACGTTCTTGACGGCTCCGCAGACCTCGACGCCGCGGACGTCCTCCGAGACGTAGACGCGGAAGGCGGGAGTGGCCACGAGCTCGCGAAGCCTGCGCGCAAGCTCGAGGTTGTCGCTCGCGATGACGGCAGCGGCAGGAAGCCCCTGGCAGACCTCCTCGGCGTGGTTGGGGCCGGAAAGCGCGGCTATGCGCTCGGGGTGTCCGAGCTCGCGAGCGGCCACCTCGGTCATGAGCAGGCCCGTGTGCGGCTCGATGCCCTTCGTGAGCGTCAGGGACGTCACCCCAGGCGCAAGCGAGCCCGCAAGGTCTGCGCACACAGAGCTCAGGTGCGTGGAGGGCAGCGCGAGCACGCAGGCGTCGATGCCCGCCACGGCCTCGGAAAGCGAGGCGGTTGCCCGCACGTTGCCGGGCAGCTCATAGCCGTCGAGGTAGCGCGGGTTCACGCGCGTCTCGTTGATGGCTTCGGCGGACGAGGCGGAGTGGCACCACAGGGAGACCTCGTCAGCGTTGGAGGCGACGAGACCGGCAAAGGCCGTGCCCCAGGAACCGGCGCCGATGACGGCAACGCGGCTCACTTGGCATCCCCGCCCTCATCCTCACGGGAGCCTGCGCCCTCGAGCGGGTCGGTGCCCTCGCCCTTCTTGTGGAAGGAGAAGGCCTTCTCCTTGCCGTGCACAAGCTTGTCGATGTTTGAGCGATGAGCCCAGACGACCGTCCAGCCGGCAAGGGCGAGGGTGAGGAACAGGCCCAGGTTCCATCCACAGATGAGGCAGCCCACGAAGGGGAGCACGGCGGCAACCGTGACGGAACCAATCGAAACGCGCTTCGTGATGGCCACGAGCACGATGAAGATGCCAAGCTCAATGAGGCCCACGGGCCACACGAAGCCCAGAAGCGACCCCACGCCCACCGCGATGCCCTTGCCGCCGTGGAAGTGCAGGAACGGCGAGAAGATGTGACCCCACACGGCAGCGACCATCACGAGGCCAACGAGCCAGGCTCCCTGGCCCGTGGGGGCCACCGAGATGCCGGTGGCGTGCGCCAGGACAAAGCCGTCCTGCTGGAACAGGACGCTTGCCAGGCCCGTGGCCAGAGCGCCCTTGCCAGCGTCGAAGAGCAGCGTGAGCGCCGCGGCGCCCTTGCCGATCTCGCGGGCGACGTTGGTGGTGCCGATGTTGCCAGAGCCCACCTTCTGGATGTCGACCCCCTTGACGTGGGCGATGATCTTGCCAAAGGGTATGCCGCAGACGAAGAACGTCGCGAGCAGATAGATGGCAAGCACGCTCTGGTTGATGGAGTTGCCGAAAAGTACGCTCGACAGGGATACCGCTTCCAAGGAGACCTCCAAGGTCGATGCACGCACGCAAAGCGCCCGGCACAGGCCGGGCGCATATGGTCTACGAGAGAGACGAGGTCTGCTGCTTCTTGCGGAACCTCAGGCGAACGGGCGTGCCACCGAGCTCGAAGACCTGGCGCATGCGGTTCTCGAGGTAACGCTTGAAGTTGTCATCCACAAGCTCGGGGAAGTTGCAGAAGAAGGTCACCGCCGGCGGGCAGTTGCCCGTCTGGTTTGCGTACTGGATGCGCAGGCGCTTGGGACCCTTCACCACGGTGTGGCCGCTCTCGCGCATGGCGGCGAGCATGTCGTTGAGCTTGCCGGTGGGAATCTGGCTCTTGTGGGCGGCGCCGGCGCGGTCCACGAGCGTCCACACCTTCTCGAGCGAACGGCCCGTGAGGGCGCTCACGCGCAGGACCGGCGCCCAGGGCGCAAACGTCATGCGACGCGCGACGGACTGCATGACCTCCTCGCGCTGGCGGTCGTCCTCGAGCAGGTCCCACTTGTTGAGCAGGATGACGAGGGCGCACCCGCGCTCGATGGCCAGGCCCGCGATCTTCTGGTCCTGCTCTGTGACGCCAACCGAAGAGTCAACGACGAGCACGCAGACCTCGGCCTCGTCGATGGCGCGAAGGCCGCGCACGAGGCTGTAGTACTCGACGTCCTCGTGGACGAGGTTGCGCTTGCGCATGCCGGCGGTGTCGACGAGGCGATAGCGCCTGCCCTCGCGCTCGACGACGACGTCGAGCGCGTCGCGCGTCGTGCCGGCGACGTCGCTCACGATCGAGCGGTTCCTGCCGGCGAACCGGTTGGTGATAGAGGACTTGCCCACGTTGGGGCGGCCGATGATGGCAACCCTCAGGGCGTCGGAGGGATAGACGGCCTCGGGCGTGGGCTCGGGCAGCGCCTCGACCACGTCGTCCAGGAGGTCACCCGTACCGTGGCCGTGGCCGGCGGAGATGGGAATGGGCTCGCCAAGGCCAAGGGCGTAGAAGTCCCAGAGGGTCTTGTCGTCCGAAGGGTTGTCGAGCTTGTTGGCCACGAGGAAGGTGGGCTTCTTCGTCTTGCGCAGGATGCGGGCGACCGTCTCGTCCTCCTCGGTGACGCCGGTGGTGGCGTCCACGACGAAGATGATGACGTCGGCCTCCTCGCAGGCGGCCTCGGCCTGCTCACGGATGCGGCCGGAGAAGGCGTCGTCGGAACGGCCGGTCTCGATGCCGCCGGTGTCCACGAGCGTGAACTCCGTGCCGCACCACTCGGCGTCGTGGTAGCTGCGGTCGCGCGTGACGCCACGGCTCTCGTGGACGATGGCCTCGCGCTTCTGCGCTATGCGATTCACCAGGGTCGACTTGCCGACGTTGGGGCGGCCGACCACGGCGACGATGGGCTTGGGCATGCGTGCTCCTTGCTCTCGCTGATTCAACCTTGCAAGTCTACCATCACTCATTGAGCGGGGTCCCAGGCGCCACGGAGGCTACAGAAGCCCCCGGATGGCAGACACGAGGGCGTCAATCTGGGCCATGGGCGTGCTGGCGCCTGCCGTCACGCCAATGGCCTCGGCGCCCTCAAACCATAAACCCTCGAGCTCGCCAGGGGTCTCGATGTGGTGCGTGCGCCCGCAGGCGCTCGCGCAGATCTCGGCGAGGCGGGTGGTGTTGGCCGAGTTCCTCCCGCCGATGACGACCATGACGTCCGAGCCCGCCGCAAGCTCGCGGGCGGCCTGCTGGCGCTCGCTCGTGGCCTCGCAGATGGTGTTCACGACGCACACCTCGGGCACCCTGGCCGTAAGGGCCGAGATGACCTCGTCGAGGCGGGCCTTGGCCTGCGTGGTCTGCACCACGACGCCCACGCGCTTGGAGAGCGTGATGCCCTCGAGGGAGGCGACGTCTGCCACCGCCACGGCCCCGGGGGCGTGTCCCAAGATCGCCTCGACCTCGGGGTGTCCGCTCTCGCCCACCACGATGACCTGGTAGCCATCGCGCTGGAGGCGCTCCGCCGCGTGGTGGACGCGCTTGACGTAGGGGCAGGTGGCATCGACGACCGAGAGGCCACGTTCGCGGGCCAAGCGCTCCACCTCGGGAACCACGCCGTGCGTGCGAAGCACGAGCGTCGAGCCAGCCTCGCGGGGAACGTCCTCCACGACGGTGACGCCCGCGCTCTCGAGGCCGGCCACGACCTGGGGGTTGTGGATGAGCGGCCCGAGCGTGTGGACAGGTCCCGTGGCATCGCCTGCCACCTGGTGGACAAGGTCAAGGGCGCGCTGGACGCCATAGCAGGCGCCGGCGTGCTCGGCAACGGTGATGGTGGGCATCAGGCCTCCAGACAAAGGGCCCGGCACCAGGGCGCCGGGCTTGGGTGGTTGGTATCGGACGGGCCTTACCAGAGCCCGGGGTTCTCGACGCGCAGCTCGTCGCGCAGGCGGTAGACCTCGGCCATGGCAGCGCGCTCCATCTCGGCCATCTGGGCCTTGCGTCCCTTGACGCCCAGCGACTCGAACGTGATGGGCTGTCCAAAGGTGACGAGCGGGCGCTTCCCGCGCGTGGGACGCGTCTTGTAGGGGTCCGCCGCACCCACGATGGCGGCGGGCACGACGTCGCTTCTGCCCATCTGCGCGATCATGGCAAAGCCGCCGTGAATCTCGACCTCCTGCTCGTCGCTCTTGACGCGCGTGCCCTCGGGGTAAATCAGCACGCACTCGCCGCGGCCCAGGGCGTCCTTGGCAGCGCGCAGGGCGTTGATGTCGGCCGAGCCGCGCTCGATGGGGATGGCGCCCATGCGGGGAAAGAAGAACTTGGCCGGACCGATGCGGTCGAACTCGCTCTTGTAGATTGGGCGAACCGTGACGCCTCGCATCCCGAGGTAGACGACGGTCGCGACGGGGTCGATCATGGACACGTGGTTCATGACGATAACCGACCCGCGGTCGCGCACGTGCTCCACGAGCTCGTCCATGCCGTAGAACCTCGTTCGCCACTTGATGCGGCAGAACAGCCAGATGAGGAAGAAGACGATGGCGTGAAGCACCCTGATGGGCAGGGGGTACTCCCCCACGCCGTGTGTCAGGTAGTCTCTTCGCTCGCAGCGAAAGGCGCGCATCTTGCCTGTGCCGGAGGAAGTACGCACGCTCCTGCCCTCCGCGCTCATGAGCGCACCTCACGCATGAGGCCCACGATCAGGTCGCACACCTCGTCGACGGAAAGCCCGGTGGAGTCGAGGTGCCGGGCATCGTCGGCAGGACGCAGGGGTGAGGCGGCGCGAGAGGAGTCGGCCTTGTCGCGGGCGATGAGCTCGTCTTCCACGGCGCGCTCCTGGGCGGCGTCCGTTGCCGCGGCCTTGCCCGTGGCGGTGTCTCCGCCGGCGCGCTGGACGGCGCGGCGATGGGCGCGGGCTGCCGGGTCTGCCGTGAGGAAGACCTTGACCTCGGCCGCGGGGAACACGACGGTGCCGATGTCGCGCCCCTCGGCCACGACGTTCGCGCCCTCGGCAAGCTTGCGCTGGAGGGAGACCATCGCCTCGCGGACGGCGGGGTTGGCCGCGACGGCAGACACGTTCGCATCGACCTCGGGCGTGCGAATCTCAGCCGTGCGGTCCTCGCCATCGACCAGGACCTGCTGGCCGGAGGCACCCGTCGTGAGCGAGAGCGGGAGCGTTCGGGCCAGCTCGGCCACGGCATCAGCGTCCGAAGCCGAGACGCCGCGCTCGAGCGCGGCACAGGTCACGGCGCGATACATCGCACCCGTGTCGAGGTAGGTAAGCCCCTCTCGGGCCGCAAGGGCGCGGGCGACGGTGGACTTGCCGGACCCAGCGGGCCCGTCGATGGCAACGATCATCTAGTGCTCCTTAGCATTCGTGATGTGATCGGCGGCGCGGGAGAGGTCGTCCTCCGGCTCGCGGGGAAGCACGCCCACGTCTCCCCCGGGCACGAACCCACGCTCGGCACGGGCCTTGAGCTCGTCTGGCATGAGGCCCGCCGTCTGCAGAGAGAGCCTCGAGCCGTCCGATACGTAGACCATGGACGACACGTTCACGACCACGTGGTTCCAGAACCGGTCGAGAGGCTCGTCGTAGACGGCGGCGAAGATGGCACGGGAAAGGCCGCCGTGCGTGACGCAGGACGTCTTGCCGGGAAGCGTCGCCACGTAGTCGACAAGCGACCTGGCGCGGGCGATGAGGTCCTCAAAGGACTCGGCGCCTGGCGCAGGATCGGTCTTGCCGTCCCGAATCGGCCAGGGAAACTCATACCCGAGCTCCCTGATCTTGTCGAGCCGCACGCCCTCGATGGCCCCGAACTCGATCTCCACGAGACGATCGTCGACGACGGGCTCGATGCCAAGCCGAGCCGCGGCGTCATCGGCAATGGCACGGCAGCGCGAGAGCGGCGAGGTGAGGATGCGGTCGGGGCGCCATGCGGCGATGGCCCCAGCCGCCTGGACGGCCTGCCGGCGACCCCGATCCGTGAGAGCCACGTCCATGCGGCCCGAGAAGAAGTGCTCCACGTTGCTCACCGTCTCGGGATGACGGGTGATGAGAACCCGCCCGAACTCAGCCATGCGCACGCTCTCCCTCCGCCGCGGCCAGAACCGCGCGCCTCTCGGTCTCCGTAAGCTCACGCCACGAGCCCGGCTTGATATCCCCAAGCGTCAGGGGCCCAAACGTGTCGCGATGAAGCGCCACGACCTCGTGTCCCACGACCTCAAGCATACGCTTGACCTGGTGCTTGCGCCCTTCGTGAATCGTGAGGCCCACGACGCTCATGCCCTCGGGCACGCCGCGAGGGGCCACCGGACGCGTGTCGCGAGGACGCTCGAGAAGCTCGACGGCCGCGGGCGCGCAGGGCCCGTCATCTAAGGTGATGCCCCGCTCGAGCCGGCGCGCCTCCACCTCCGCAAGCCGCCCCCGCACGAGCGCGACGTAGTGCTTT
The DNA here is from genome assembly GCF_901212655.1 of Olsenella uli. GTDB lineage: Bacteria > Actinomycetota > Coriobacteriia > Coriobacteriales > Atopobiaceae > Parolsenella > Parolsenella uli_A. The sequence goes on from NZ_CAAKON010000020.1 coordinate 28,801, forward strand.
TCCTTCTCGAAGGAAGGGTGCAGGAGGCGCTGCGCGGCATCGCCGTCCGTGGTGAAAAGCAGAAGCCCCGTCGTGTCGCGGTCGAGCCTGCCCACCGGAAAGAGGCCGGGATGCTCGCGGATGGGCACGAGCTCGGCCACGCAGGGGCGCCCGCCCGGGTCGCGCATCGTAGTCACGTAGCCCATGGGCTTGTTGAGGATGAGGTAGGTGGCCTCGTCTGCCAGGCGAACCTCGCGCCCGTCGACGGTAACCACGTCCACGGCGGGGTCCACCTTGCTGCCGAGCTCGGTCACGACCTCCCCGTTCACGCGGACGCGCCCCGCGGTCATGAGGTTCTCGGAGCCGCGACGGCTCGCGGCGCCCGCGCGGGCGAGGAACTTCTGGAGCCGCATCGGCACGACGCGCTCGTCTGTGCCCAAGGTCATGAGGCATCCCCCTCGCAAACGGAGGCGGCACCTGTCTCAGGCTGGCCGTCCACCAGAGAGGATGTCCCGGCCTCGGGCCGTCCGTCCGCAGGTGCCATGTCCGCGGCAGGCCCGTCGCCCAAAGCGTCCCCGGCTCCATCGTCGAGCAGCTCACGCTCCTCGTCCATGTCGTCGGCGGCCTCCTCGAGGGTCGACTCGATGCTCCGACCGCTCAGGCGCTCGCGAATGAAGCGCTTTGACTCCTCGTCTGGGGCAAACTCCTCCAGGTTGGGAAGCTCGCGCAGGCTCTTGAGGCCAAAGCGCTCGAGAAACGCCTGCGTGGTGCCATAGCGAATCGCCTGGGTGCGCCGCGGGTCCTTGCCCGCCTCGCGAACGAGTCCCTTGTCCATGAGCGAGGAGATGACGCCATCGGAGTTCACGCCGCGGATGGCCTTGACCCCCTCTCGCGTCACCGGCTGGTGGTAGGCGATGACGGCCAGGGTCTCGAGCGCCGCCTGGGAGAGCCGGCGCGTGTCCCAGCTCATGACGAGCGCCTCCACCTGGTCGTGGTAGGCGGGGTGAGAGAACATGCGCCAGCCGCCAGCCACCTCGCGGAGCTGGAACCCGCGGTTGGCGTCGGCATACTCGGCCGCAAGCTCGGCCAGGGCACTCGCGGCCTCGCCCGGGGCGACGCCGAGGATGCCGGCGAGGTCCGTGGCCCCCACGGGGTCTGCGGAGCACAGGAGCATGGCCTCGATGGCGCCCTTGACCGAGGTGCCCTCGAGTCGGGTGAGATCCTGCATCAGTACTCTCCCTCCAGCTCTGCCAAGGCCGCCGCGTCCGGCTCGTAGGCCGGGGCGCCCTCGACGCGCTCGATGTCGATGGTGCCGAAGTTCTCGGTCTGGGTGACGCGAATGCTCCCCAGCTTGAAGAGCTGCAGCACCGCGAGAAAGGTGACCACGACCTGCTCGGGCGTGGCCTCGCCGTCGATGAGGTCGGCAAAGGTGAGGTGCCCGCGTGCGGCCGTGACACGGTCGACGGAGGCCACCGTAAGCGCCACGGGCAGGCGCTTGGGGGCGATGTGCTCGGCCTCGAGCAGAAAGCCCTCGCGCCGGCTGTCCAGGTCCGCGCAAAGCACGGCGAGCCCGCGGAGCGTGACGCCCTCGAGGTAGTCCGGCATCGTGCCGAGGAACTCTGGGTCTGGGCCCGCCGTCCTCGGGTGCATGCGCGCCTCGGCCTCCATGCGGGCGCCGAGGGCGGCCGCGGCGTTCCTGAACTGCTTGTAGGCGATGAGTCGGGCAACGAGCACCTCGCGCGCCTCGTCGGCGGTGAGCCCCTCGAGGTCGTCATCGTCCTCCTCGACGCGCCTGCGCGACAGGTCGTCGGGGACGAGCGAGGCGGCCTTGATGTCGAGCAGCGTGGACGCCACGAGCACGAAGTCGCTCGCGACATCCAGGTCGAGCTCGCCCATGCGCTCCACCTCGGCGAGGTACTGGTCTGCCACCTCGGAGATGGAGATGGCGCCGATGTCCACGCGCTGGCGGCTCACGAGCTGCAGCAGCAGGTCGAACGGCCCCGAGTATGCCTGGGTCTGGACGCGGTAGCTCACGCTAGGCCCCCAGCATGAGGGTGGCGAGGTTGCCGGCCGTGACGTCGAGGTACCAGCCCACGGGGTCGACGCCGAGGCGCGGAATCACGTACAGCAGGACAATCAAGATCGGCATGGCATAGTGCTGCACCTGGTAGTACCTCTCGAGGGCCTCGCCCTTGAGGAAGAAGCAGGCCACCTTGGACCCGTCGAGCGGGGGCAGGGGGATCAGGTTGAAGAAGCACAGCATGAGATTGACCCACACGTAGCTCGCGAGAATCGTGCAGAGGAGCCCCATGGGAGACTCGCGCACGACAGGGATCACCGGCCCGAAGTAGAGGGCCGGGTTTGCCTCGATGGCGCCCCACGCAAGGTTGAACAACACGGCTCCCGCGCAAGCCTGCAGGATGTTCGAGGCAGGCCCCGCAAGCGCCACGAGCACCTCGTCGCGCCTACGGTTCTTGAGCCTCCAGGGGTTGTAGGGCACAGGCTTGGCAAAGGCAAAAACCGCGCCGCCGGCAATGGCCATGACGAGGGGCAGCACCACAGAGCCCATGGGGTCGATGTGCTTGGCGGGGTTGAGCGTGAGCCTACCCGCCTCCTTTGCCGTGTCATCGCCGCACAGGTGGGCCACGAAGCCATGGGCCACCTCGTGGATAACGGCGGAGACCATGAGCAGCCCCACCGTGAGGACGACCTGGACGAGGTATGATGGGCCGAGCGAACTACTCACCAACACCCTCCTCGATCTTGGCGGAGAGCTCGAGCCACTCCTCCTCGAGCGCGGGAATCTTCTTCTTCAGGGCATTGTACTCGGCAAGCGCCTCGTCGAACTTCTTCTGGTCTGCGTAGAGCTCCTCTGACGCCATGAGCTCCATCAGCTCGTCATAGCGCTTGTGGGCGGGCTCGAGGGCTGCCTCGACCTCCTTGAGGCGCCTCTTCGTGGAGCGCAGGGCCTTGCTGCGGGCGTTTCTCGCCTCGGCCTCGGCGCGTCGCTGCTCCTTGGTCTTGACGTTGCGACCGCCGCCGGCCTCCTGCACAGAGGGGGCAGCCTGGGCCTTGGCAGAGGAAGGCTTGACAGGAGCAGCCATGCCCTGGGCCTCCGCCTCGGAGCGCTGTGCCAGGTCTTCGCGCTTGTAGAGGTAGTAGTCGTAGTCGCCGTCGTAGACCGTGACCTTGCCGTCGCGGATGTCCACGACGCGGTTTGCCACGGAGCGGACGAGGTGCTCGTCATGACTGATCAAGACGATGGTGCCCGGGAAGCTCTTGAGGGCGTCCTCAAGCATGTCCACCGAGTCGATGTCGAGGTGGTTCGTGGGCTCGTCCAGGCAGAGCAGCGCCTCGGGCGCCACGAGCATCTTGGCGAGGGCGAGGCGGGCGCGCTCGCCTCCGGAGAGCACGCGCACGGGCTTGTCGACGTCATCGCCCTGGAAGAGGAAGGCGCCAAGGAGCCTGCGCTGCTCGGGGTTCGTCCACATGGGCGCCACGGAGTCAATCTCCTGGAGTACCGTGTTGGACTCCCGCATGCCCTCAAGCTGGTGCTGGGCATAGTAGGCAACGCCCACGTGCAGGCCGAGCTCGATGGAGCCGCTCGTGGGCCTCTCCTTGCCCAGCAGAATCTTGAGCAGCGTGGATTTGCCGGCGCCGTTGGGGCCCACGAGCGCCACGCGGTCGCCGCGGTAGAGCGTGAGGTCCACGTCCCTGTAGATGGCCCTGTCGTCAAAGGACTTCGAGACGTTCGTGAGCTTGGCCACCATGTCGCCCGAGCGGGGCGGGTCCGGGAACTTGAAGCTCACGCGCCTGTGGCCCTCGGGCAGGATCACGAGCTCGCTTTTGATCTGCTCGATGCGACGCATGCGCTCCTGGGCCTGGGCGGCCTTGGTGGGCTTGTAGCGGAACTTGTCGACGAACACCTGCATGTGGGCGATCTCGCGCTCCTGGGCGGCGCGCTTGGCCCTCATCTGCTCGAGGTTGTCCTCGCGCTGCCTGAGGTAGCTGGAGTAGTTGCCCGTGTAGGTGGTGATGCGGCGGTTTTCCACAGCGGCCACGTGACTCACGCAACGGTCCATGAAGGCGCGGTCGTGGCTGACGAGCAGCACGGCCCCATCATAACCGGAGATGAACTGCTCGAGCCACTGCACGCTCTCAAGGTCGAGATGGTTCGTGGGCTCATCGAGCAGCAGCAGGTCTGGGTGGCGAAGCAGCAGCTTTGAGAGCGCGATGCGCATCTGCCAGCCGCCGGAGAACTCCTCGGCGGGCTTGTCGAGGTCCTCGACGGGAAAGCCGAGACCGCAGAGGATGGCACGCGCGCGGCTCTCCAGCTCGTAGCCGCCGAGGCGCTCGAAGCGGTCCTGGGCAACCGAGTACTCGGAGAGCAGCGAGTCGAGCTCCGGACCCTCGGGGGTGTTGGCGATCTTTGCCTCGAGCTCGCTCGTGCGCTCGCCCAGGCGACGGATCTCGGTGGCCGACGCCATGACCTCCTCGAGCGCCGTGTCATGCCCCGCAAGCTTGGCCTCCTGCTCGAGATAACCAACGGAGGCACCCTTCTGGAAGCTCACGACACCGTCATCGGGCGTCTCCTGCCCCATGATGATCTTGAGGAAGGTGGTCTTGCCGGCGCCGTTGGGGCCCACGAGCGCCCAGCGCTCACCGGCATTGAGCTGCAGCGAGGCGCCCTCGTAGAGGGTCCGCCCACCAAAGGACTTGGATATCTTGTCTGCGAGGAGAATCACGGGAGGGACTCCTAGGTGACATAAGGGCGCGTCAGACGCCGGAAACCCTGGGGCTGGAAAGGACGCGAAGGGCGCCGAATGCCCAAAAGCCGCTGGCGTAAGGACGCGCCGAGCGAACTAGTTCTGGCAGAGGTGGATGGCGAAGCCGCCGATCTCGCGCGTGAAGTAGACGAGCCTCGTGGAGCCATCAGGGTTGAGGACACGGGAGCTCTCGTTGATCTCGAAGCCACGGTCCTTGAACCAGGCCTCGGCAGCGGGAAGGTCGTTGACGCCAAAACCGATGTGGCCGTGGGTGCCGCGGCCCTTGCCGCTCATGACCTCGACCAGCGTGTCGGCAAAGACGGAGACGGGCGTCTCGCGAGGCTCGAGCCCCATAAGCACCTGGAAGAGCCCGGCAATCTCGCGGGCCTCCTCGACGGAGCTGGCGTTGACGCCAACGTGCGCAACGTGCATGCCAAACGCCTCGACGGGATTGGTGATCTGCTCGCTCATGAGATGCTCCCCTGTCTGGATGTCCATACGAAAAAGGCCAGGCACCTCAGCGCCTGGCCTTAAAAATTCGTGGTGGGCGATGCTGGATTCGAACCAGCGACCCCATCCGTGTGAAGGATGTGCTCTACCCCTGAGCCAATCGCCCGTGCTCGTTGCCGTCGTGCGCAACGAGGAAGACTTTACCATGAGCTTCTCTCTGATGTCCAGAAGAATTTTGAAAATAACTGCGTGCACGCAAAAGATGGGCTGGTAGCTCGAGAAACACGCCCATTTGGGCTCGGAGCACGCGGTAACCCGCGGCTCACATTGCCACGCTGTGGGCTCCGGTTCAGCCCCCAAAGCGCCAACTAGGCCCTGTGGCGATCGAAGCCCAGCGTCTCAAGCTTCCTCGCATAGACGCACCCCAAGCCAAACAGCGCAAGGTCGATGGCGGACACGAAGACGTCTCGGGCGGCCGGCTCCCAACCCATCACCTGCCAAACGAGATAGGTGACGAGCGCAAGCGCGCTCAGAACGAGGCCGATGGCTCCCATGACGAAAAACGCATGCAACGAGGAGCCGCCAAAAAGGGAGCGCTTGCCCACGCGCCCAACGACGAGGAAGTAGACGCCGCTCGCAACGAGATACGCGGAGACGGCAAGGCGGACGACGGGAACGTTTGGCACCGACTGTGCCGCCGGGCTGGCGAAAAGCGAGGCCAGGCCCATCAGGATGCGAAGCGCGCCCCACACGAGCATGATGGTGGAGTAGCCGCCCACGAGGCGAAAGACCTGCAGCTCGGCGTCGTTGAGCCCCGCCTCGCGCTCGGGCGTATGCTGCGCGACGTCTACAAGAAAGCTGCGCTTGGGGACCTCCCCCACCTCCGGGTCGGGCTCGGCGCCCGAGTCCTCGCACGAGCGAACCTGCAGGGCCACCGTCCCCGAAAGAAGCAGGGACACAATGCTAGCGAGGCCGAAGGGGGCGCTTGCCTGCACGAGCGACACGAGCACGGCAGCGACGTTCACCGCCACCACAACGCGCCCCAGGACGACCGTATGCCTACTCCGACGCATCCTCGTGGAGAGAAGGAGCGCCTCGACGCCAAGCGCGACGCCGATGACGCAGGAAAGCGCGAGGACGACCCACCCGGCAACGATGAGCACCCAAACGGAGACGCTGCCACCCAGCATGGGAACCCGAAGGGAAAGCTCTCCCTCGACGGGATAGGCACCAGCATAGGCGGCCGTGACGAGGGCGAGCAATACCGTGCCCACCACAGACTGGAACGCCTCCCAAACGAGATAGCCGATGGCAAGCACCTTGAGCCCACGGCCCTCATTCTCCTGCGTCTGACTCATGACTCCCCCATACCTGTGGCCCAAACCCATCCACCTCGCGAACACCTGGTAATTGTACCCGCGACCAACCATAAGCCCATCCGAGCACCCAAGCCATCGAGAGCGGATTCACTCAGCCGTTCTTGAGCAGCGCATCCACCAGCGCGTTGTCCCGAGGGTCTGGGGACCCGAGCGGAAGACCGCACGCCTCAAAGAAGTGACTCCCGGCAAACTGCCTGGCACGAAACGAGTCGTGGTCGCCGTCATCGAGGTACCGCACGCGACTCCGACAGTCCGTCGTGCCGCAGAACAGCACGCCCCTGTCCCGCACATAATCGAGATAGGTCTCGTCGTCGCTCCACAGGATGGCGCCCGCCATGCCCTCGAGCTCATACGCAACGGCGTAATCCGTCCACGCGAGGCCGCGCCCGCGCACATAGCGGTCCAGCACCGACGCCATGCGCGTCACGCGGGCCAGGGTCTCAGGGGCGCTCATGAGCACGGCCTCGTCTGCACCGGGAATCTCGCCCTCGCCCGAGAGCTCGGCAAACGATTCGAGCGCGCGGGCGCGGTCCTCCCCTGCCAGGAGCACCGCAGGAACGGTGAGCTTCATCGACTCGTCCGCGAAGAGCTCGATGGCCGAGTGTGGGTCGGCAGCGCCGCGTGGCATGGTGGCCCGGAAGATGAGCGAGTCGTGGGCGTGCTGGACATGGCAGCGCATTCCCTGGCGAGAGAACGCCTTGCGCATAGAAAGCGAGTGGCCGTTGATTGCGGAGCGCCCCGGAGAGGCCGACGACCGCGTGCCCATGCGATAGAGATACAGGTCAAAGAGGGCGAGGCCCTCTGAGTAAAACATGGTACGCCTACAGAAGTCCGACACCTCCGCCCGGCGCTTCATGGCCTTGCCGTAGAGCTCAACTAGGGCCGACCCAACGGCGGGCCCGGAGGTAGACCCCTCCCGGACCTCGACCACGCCGTCTGCCACGTAGGGCGGGAAGTCCCCCTCGTCCACGCGAATGATGATAACGCCCTCATCGGGATGGGAGGGATCGGTAACGAACCGCATGTCAAACCTGGGCGTGGGCGTCACGTGCCGACGGCAGAGCTCCCCCACCGCCTGACTGAAGTCGAAGGTATCGCGGCGCACAGGGCAGACGCTCTTGTCCGCATCCGAGACGCCGATGACGAGCCAACCACCCGCGGAGTTGGAGAACGAGGCAATGATCTTGGGAATCTTGCGACGGACGCTCTGCCCAAAGGTCTGCTTGAACTCGAGCGCATATCCCTCGTCATACTCGCTCAGCTGGGCGAGGTCGGAGAACGCGATGTCCTCAAGCGCAAGCGGCCTGCCTCGGCTATCCCTGAATGGACTGAACGCCATCTTGACCTCCGCGCCACGATGATTGGATAATGCAAAATCGTTGTTGACGGAACTCCGACGTCTGGTATAGTACCTCTCGCACCAACTCATGGGGATATAGCTCAGTTGGGAGAGCGCATGACTGGCAGTCATGAGGTCAGGGGTTCGAACCCCCTTATCTCCACCATGTAATTGACACGGCGACCTTCGGGTCGCCGTTTTATTTAGCAACGAGCTGGTAACTGACGTTCTTGCAACAAGTGCGTCCGTTTTGGCTTTTGTAGCTCACGGCATCTCTCAAGGTCATCGGACGAGAATCCGTGCAAGGAACACGCCCGCCTCTGGGGACTGTTCGCCACGTGGTCGATGAAAAGCCCAGCGTAAGGCTTCCCATGTATGAGGACGTTTTACCTTAGCCATTCGGTTGGGCTGAATATATGTCTTGTGACTAACGAGCGACTAATAACGATTAGGGCTGCGTAGGCAAAAATGGCATGAAAAGCGCAGGCCAGACTTGGTGGGGTCCAGCCTGCGCTTTTTCGGGTTGGTGGAAAACACCGCGAAGCTCGGTAAAACCATATGGGCGAATGAGAGGACGAAGGGCTGGATGCTGCGAGCGGGGCTCCGATTGCCCCTGTTAACATCCAGCCGCTTCATACATGGGCATACCCGTACGGAGGTGAAAAACCTCGATGAGGCCAACTCCCCGACGGCAATGAAACGGGGGCCGCGAGGCTCCTCCGGACCCCGGTTGCTACTTGCGGCGGCGGGACGCGGCGCCGAGGCCGAGGGCCGAGAGGCCTGCGAGGGCGGTCGCGGCGACGGAGCCCAGCATGGCCGGGTCGGAGGTCTGCGGGGGGCCCTCTTCACCGAGGGGGCGACGGCCTTCCTGTCGTCGGGCTTGGCGGAGGCGGACCCGTCGTCCTTGCCGGCATCGGACTTATCGCCGTCGGCCGCCTGCCGCCCGTCTGAGGGCTTGCCCTCGCCCGTGCCGGCGTCCTGCTTGCCGCCGTCCCCGGAGGCCGCGTCGGCGAGCTCGAAGTGGCCCGTCTCCTCGACGGCCTCCTCGTGGGTCGCGGCGTCGTGGTGGACGGTCCTGGTCCCCTCGGAGACGGTCAGCGCGGAGGCGTCGACGTGGGCCTTGGCCTCACCGTCGGAGGTCAGGAAGGAGACGCGGGTCTCGCCGTCGCAGGTCACGACCTCGGAGGCCTCGGCGGCGTGGGACTTGGCGGCCTCCTCGGTGTCGAACGCCTTGCCGTCGGAGGTCTTCCAGACGGTTACCTCCTCGTCGTAGGCCTCCTTGTCCACGACAACCTTGGTGGTGGCCGGCGAGTCGGTGACCCACCTCCACTCCTTGCCGGACGGGGCGTCGCCCAGCGTGGCGCGCAGGGCGTCCGCGCCGGACTTGGCGACCGTGTCGGACTTCGTGAGACCGAGGCCCGCCGTGGTCGCGGTAACCGAGGTCGTCACGTTAGCCTGGGAGGCCTCGGCGATCGCGGACACGGGCGCGGCGGCCATGGAGGCCGTCATCGCGACCGAGGCTGCGACGACGCCGAAGCGGCGGCCGAGGGCGTGGAACTTCGCGGCCGGATGATTCGGGTGAAGGTTGTTGGACATGTGGCGGGGGCCGGCCTGGGCCCTCATGTGCCTGGGACTCGCGCTTGGAGCGGTGTGGATGGGATGGGTCATTCGCGCGCCTTTCGTCGGGGCCTGACGTGAGCGCGCAAAGCCGCTTCGCTCGCCGCATCAGCCATATAATAGTTGCGCAACGAATAATGCCCCCCCTCCGCACATACTTGTCAAATGGCCGATTCTAGTGAACGTTGCAACACCCT
>NZ_CAAKON010000020.1:38537-41952 GCF_901212655.1 Olsenella uli
AGCGGGCGTTGCGTCCACCGCTATAATCCGCCGGGAAGACGATTACTCAGCCACGCTTATGCCTCGAGTCATGCGTGCGGATTCGATGGTCGAGATAATGCCTTGTTCGATATCCTCCATCGTCTTTCAGCGCTCATGATTCGGTGCTGTTGGCCCATTAGCCAGCGTGCTGTCTTATTCTTGCCTTGAAGCTGGGCCAGGCAGCAGGAAGCCCGGTTTTAAGAGGCACAGGCCGAAAGGACCATGCTGACATCGCCGTCGATGAGGATCGACCTCTTGTTGACAGCTTTTGGCGCGCATGTCTCGCCCAAGTTCACGCACGCATAGATGGCTTTTGGATTCTTATCGACCGCGTTCCAGAACGGGTACTTGATGATCACCGGCGTATTCATGCCGACGCCCAGCTCCAAGTACAGGACATGCATACCCGCGTGTCTGCGGCAGAACTCGTCGTAGCGAGTCGCCGCCGCATGCCAGCCCTCATCCTCCACGAAGCGCCCGTCGACCCGAAGGTTTGTCGTCAGGGGACGTCCGCACTTCGGGCAGGTCGGCACGAGCTCGCTTGGTATGCGCATGCCCTTTTGCTGCTCCATCATGGAGCGCACCGCTTCCTCGTTGTCATAAGTTGCTCGGCTGCACGGCTCCGAGCACTGGAACAGCCCATAGTCGCCTTGGGTGTAGAAGAGGCGGTGCTTGTCGAAGCCCGCAAGCTGGAACTGATGGTCGACGTTCGTCGTGATGACGAAGTAGTCCTTGTCCTTCACAAGCTTCAACAAATCAAGATAGGGCCTTCCCGGCTCCACGTCGTAGCGGTTGAAGTAGATATGGCGGCTCCACCACGCCCAGAACGTCTCCACGTCGGGGAACGGGTAGAACCCGCCCGAGTACATGTCGGTGATTCCGAATGCGTCGCGGAAGTCCGCGAAGTGCTCGTCGAAGCGCTCGCCCGAATAGGTAAGCCCGGCCGCCGTGGACATGCCGGCTCCCGCACCCACGATGACGGCGTCAACATCGTCGAGCGCCTGCCGCAGCTTTTCTATCTTCGAGGCAAGCTGCCCATCATCGTTTTTCGCGCAGGCTACATTTCCGCTAACGAGCGGCATCGAAAAGAAGCCCATGATAGATTCTCTCGTCTCTATCGGTGAACACGTTGAAGATGATATGCGTCCCCGAATCATGGCTGTCGAGCCAGGCGCGCACGGCGTCGATGGCGATAGCTGCCGCCGCCTCCTGTGGGAACCCGAAGACGCCCGTGCTGATGCAGCAGAATGCGATGGAGGAGCATCCAAGCTCCGCTGCCGTGTCCAGGCAGCTCTCGTAGCAGCTCGCGAGCAATCGCGCGTCCGTGTCCGAGGCGCTTCCGTTCGCGATGGGCCCCACGGTGTGCACGATGAAGCGCGCGGGAAGGTTGAAGGCACCTGTCACCTTCGCCACTCCCGTCGGTTCGGGATGGCCTTGAGCCTCCATCAGGGCTGCGCACTCAAGGCGCAGCTGCACGCCCGCAAAGGTATGGATGGCGTTGTCGATGCAGTGGTGACCGGGAACCCAACATCCCAGCATCTGCGAATTGGCGGCGTTCACGACCGCATCCACGCGAAGCGTCGTGATGTCGCCGCGCCAGAGAGAGATGTGCGGATCCAGTGGCGCGCATGGGAGCGCGGCGGCATCGGTGATGCCCGCCTTCTCTATCATGCCGCTGAGCACGCGATCCTGCACTTCCAGGAACTCGCCGCTCGCAGGCTTCGGTTCTCGCGTGTTCACGAGCGCACGGAAGCGGTCAAACAGCTCGCGCTCGTCATCGCAGTCCGCGTGGCTGGCGCCCATGCCGCGCTCGCTCTCCAGCTCGGCTGTCAGCCACCTCAGGTCATCTGCTCTCGTCATCGCGCCCCTCTTCTATATTGCGCCTGCAGGGCATTTCTCTGAACACAGCCCGCAACCTAAACAAGCGCTCTGGTTTGGCGACATCGCACATCAACCCCGGAAATATCGTTCTCGGGCGACCCTACTTGCGGACAACGCTGATGCGCTCGCGAACGTGATCGCCGTTCTGCACCTCGTCGGCCATGGCGATCGCATAGTCGGCGTAGCTGATAACGGGCCCCCGGCTCCCGACCATGAGCTCTTCGCCGCCGAGCTGGTACGTGCCCGTGCGCTCGCCATCGGCCTGGAAGTCGGCCGCAGGGCTGATGTAGGTCCACTTCACGTCGTCGCGCTGACGCAGCTCGTCCAGGGCTTTCTGCATGGCAGCTGCAAGCGGCTGGAACTCCAGCGGGAAGTCGGGGGTCTGGTTCAGGGTCGTCGTATGCTCGGGGTTCACGAAAAGGCTTCCCGCGCCGCCGACGATGAGAAGGCGCGTGTCCGTTCCGGAAAGAACGTCGCAGAGATGCGTGAGTGTCGTCGAATGCTGGTCGAGCGTCTCGGGTGCCCATGTCCCAAAGGCATCCACCACGGCATCGAACCCACCAAGGTCTGCTGCCGTCAGATCCATGATGTCTTTCTGGATGGAGTTTTGTGCATCGGTCTTGTTCTCGCCGCGCGTGATGGCCGTCACGCCCTCGCCGCGGTCAACGAGCTCCTGCACGATGAGCCTGCCTGCCTTGCCGTTTGCTGCCACGACTGCGATCTTCATGTTCGCTTTCCTTTCCTTTGGGCGTTGTCGCCCTGTTGATTAATGACAAGCATGAAATTAGAATCAACGCTAGCAAATGGAAAGTAGGCACCTTAAAGTGCTATAGGTACCTTTAAGAAACCTACGAGGATAAAGGTGGAATTCACCATGAAAGACACACCGGAGGCGTTCATCGAACACCGCGCCACCGAGCCGCCGCTGCGTTCCAGCCTTCCAACATGTCCTGTGCAAACCTGCGTGCAGCTCGTCGGCAGCAAGTGGAGGCTGCTCATCATGCGCGACTTGCTCTTGAACAAGTCAATGCGCTTCAAGGAACTTCAGCGTTCTGTGGGCGATGTTTCGCAGAAGGTGCTCACCGCGAACCTGCGCGAGATGGAAGCGACCGGCCTTGTCGTGCGCCGGGTATATCCCGAGGTGCCCCCGCGCGTCGAGTACTCGCTCACCGAGGTCGGCGAGTCTCTGCGCCCCATCATGGATGCCATGTGGGCGTGGGGAGAGAGCTATCAAGCCCTCGCCGTCTAGGCCAGGACCGACCCAGTCGGCCTCGATGCAAACAGCCCTCCGACCCGACGGGTCGGAGGGCGTATCCCCTCGGAGGGGCCAGGAGGTCTTAGGCGGCCTCCGGGAGGGCGTCGGGCTATGCTGAATCGCGGGGATGTCCATCGCAACAATGCATGCGGGCCTCCGTCTGGAGAGGGTATAACTTTCGGGCTGAGCACGTTATATCTGGTGACCGACCATACGGAGCTATACGAGCGCCTTGATTATCAACTTTATCCGAACACC
>NZ_CAAKON010000020.1:41962-187721 GCF_901212655.1 Olsenella uli
TGCGAATTCGACGGAGCCGTCTACGGAAAGCCGAGGGAGATGCGGGAGGCGCGCAGGAGAAAGTACCTCGGGCTCGTCTCCGGCGGCACGAGCTTCACGCAGGCGGCCAAGTCGGTCGGCGTCTCCAAGTGCACCGGCAAGGTTTGGGGGAACGGGCGCGCAAGGTCGACCGGCCGCGACGGGCGCGCCCTCGTGGACTGGCATCGCGGGGGGGGGATGGCCCGCCTGCCCGAGCTCATGCTGAGCTCGCTGACGTGGGACCAGGGAGGCGCGCTCGCGCGGCACAGGAAGGCCGGCGCGGCGCTCGGCATGCGGGCCTGCTTCCGCAACCCGCGCTCGCCTTGGCGGCGCGGCACGAACGAGAACGCGAACGGCCTCCCTCGCCAGCACTTCCCGAGGGGGACCGACTCGGGCGCGTGCCCGGAGGGCCACCTCGACGCCGTCGCCGAGGGGCCCGACGACAGGCCGAGGAAGACGCCCGGGCTCATGAAGCCGAGCGAGCTCTTCGCGAAGCTGATAGACGAGTCGGAGGATGCGGCCTAGTTGGCGGGTGTTGCGTCCACCGCTAGAGTCCGCCGGGGTTGGCGGCGAGAAGAGGGACGAACAAGCCATAAAGGAAAGGCCCCACAGCCGTGGGAGTCGGTCGGCTGCGGGGCGGGAAGGGTCAAGGCGCCTCAGGCAGATGGGATGCCTTTGTGGTCGTAAACGCCGACCATACGGATGACCATACGACTTTCACGCTTAAAGTAGACGTCGAGTACATCATCGTCAAAGATATGGAACTCGTAGTGCATCCCATCGGAATATGGCGGCTTAATAATATTATGCTCAGCCCGTCCGGTTTCGGAGATCTCTCCACATTGGGCAAGCTCTTCTATGCAGTCCCTGATCGTCTGGATGATCTCGATCATCTGCTGCCGTGAGTACTTGGGCTTGAGGCGAGCCAGGGTCTCCCAAAACCGATGGGGAACCTTGACCGTCCAGCGGCTCATTGCCCGACCTCAGATGGAGCGAGACCAAGCTCGGCCAATATGTCATCCGGAACGCTTGCCGATGCGGCCGCGTCGTCGTGAATCAAGCCATATTCCTGTGCCTCGGCATAGACCATGTCCCGGCGAATGTCATCGGCAAGGTCGAGGGCGGTACCCCGAGAGAAGAGGCCGTCAAAGGGGCTTCTTCCTTCGTTGGCAACCTGCGTGACCATCACACGGACTGCCATTGGTGTAGTCAGGCCGCTCCTGGCGAACACCTCGTCAGCCCTCGACTTCACCGCGTCATCCACAGTCGTCTGAATCAGCGCCATAACAACCTCCGTATTCTAGCCTATGGGAATCCAATAATATCCCATATTTCAACAGGCGACCTCCTCTTTCAACTGTGCCACACGGAGACGAAGGACAAGCCGAGCATGGCCCGAAGGAACTGCACGGTGGCCTCCCGCTCGCGCTCGGCCTCGAACTTGCACACGAACTTCTGGATGCTGATCCCGTGCTCGGCCATTCTGAGACTCCCATCTCGTGAGTTGCTTGGGGCCGGATGCCCTGCGCGTCTGCCTTCCCCAAAGGTTGGGCCCCCTGTTGCTGCGGGACGGGAGAGCCGGGTCAAGGAGGAAGCCGGGGAGTTTTACGGCGAGGTGTGCCGGGAAAGTCGCCGGCGCCTTGACCCGGCGGGAGGTGTGGGCAGCACGTGGACGTGGGATTGGGGTCGCGCGGCGTCCCTTGCCGCGCGGTGCGAGGGAGCAGACGCGAGGGAGCCGCCCCGGAGGGAGCCGCGCCGCCCGAGCGTGGCGTGCGAAGGCGCCTGGCGCCGTAGTCCACGCGAGCGAGGAGGCGCGGCGCCTTGATATCCACCACGTGGCCCTCCTCTTCGAGAGCATCCTCTCGACGATGACGTCGCACTGGCGAACGACCCACCTCCTGGTCCTCTCGCCCCTGAAGGAGTCCCGGGCGTTGCGAAGGAGCGAGCGGGGTTGGGAGCCCGGCCGTGCCGGGTGACGCGCCGTGCGTCAATGGCGCGCGGCGTAGGGCCTGTGGAGAATGAGGCCCGGCTAGGGGATTTGCGGACCTTAAGAACGTACCTCACGGAAGGGTCTTGTTGTTAGCACCCCGGGAATAGAATCCCGGCGCAATCGCTAGCGGGCGCCATGACGGCCTGGGACGTCGTCGCCCATTGGATGGTCGGCGTGGACGCCCTCGCCCACGGCGAGGCCAAGGTCGGCGATGACGGCTGAGGAGGAGGGGCGCGGGTCTTTGCCCGACCCCTCGGAGCGCGCTCGGATGACGTCACGGGCGGCTGAGAACTCGGGGTCGGAGAGCCATGGCAGGATCGCCCTGGCCTCGGAGAGCTCATGCGCGCCGAGCCTTGCGCAAACCTCCATGAGGTCGTCCGCATCCTTCGGGGTGCGGCCGAAGCCGATGTCCTCGCAGGCATAGGCCTTCGCCTTGGCAAGCGTCTCGAGCGTGGCGACGCTCACGGAGACGTGGGTAAGGCCCCCTGGCAAGTCGAGGAGCTCGCAGTCTGCCTCGAGCATCACGTCGAGGGCGTCGACGTCATCCCACGTCGTCTCCCCGTCGTAGCCCATGACGACGTCGTTGTTGAGCCAGTCTGGGGGCAGGTCGAGGGCCTTGGCGACAGCCAGCACGGCAGCACGCTCGACCGGGGTGAGGTCAGGCGTCGCGGTGTCAATATCTGCCGTGTAGCCGGATTCCCTGAGGCCATGGGCAAGCAGGGCGAAGCCTCCCAGGGCGCGGATCTCGAGCTCACCCTGGTATCCCCTGGCGTCGAGCTCCGCGTCGAGCTCCGCGTCGAGCGCGCGGAGGGATTCGGTGAAGTCTTCCAGTCCGAGGTCTGTCCTCATGCTTTCCCTCCTGGCCGCCGGGATGGCTAGATGTAGATGCCGAGGCTCGCGTAGCGCGATTCCGGCCCAGCCGTGCGGGAGAGCCTGAGCGGCGGGTCGAGCGGACGGGCGGAGAGGATGTCGTCGAGCTGCTTGTCGCTCAGTGCGATCGCCGCGTCTGGCACGTCGCCGAGCACGGCGCGGGCGATCGCGAGCGTGACGGGCCCGACCCTGGAGAAGTCTATGGAGGACAGCACGTCGGCGTAGTAGGCCTTGCGCGGGGCCTTCTCCATGACGTGGGAGAGCATCCGGAAGACACCGTAGGCGTCGTCTAAGCCCCACTCCGAGTCGTCTGTATAGATGAACTCGAGATCCTTGGACACGCGCATCCCTCCGCTCGATTCCCACCTGGGTTCATCTGCCCGTTTGACCGATTTGGTATCATCTAACCTGTCACGATTTTCGTGACATGACATAGTAAAAAAGCAGGCCGGGGCAAAACGCGCCCCAGACCTGCGGTGTCTCTGGTGGGCCCAGCAGGATTCGAACCTGCAACCCAGGGATTATGAGTCCCCTGCGCTAACCGTTGCGCCATAGGCCCTTAGAAAAAAGGCGACGACCGAAGCCGCCGCC
Organism: Olsenella uli; assembly: GCF_901212655.1. Taxonomy (GTDB): domain Bacteria; phylum Actinomycetota; class Coriobacteriia; order Coriobacteriales; family Atopobiaceae; genus Parolsenella; species Parolsenella uli_A. The sequence continues at coordinate 45,432 of NZ_CAAKON010000020.1, forward strand.
TGTACTAATTGGTGGAGATAAGGGGGTTCGAACCCCTGACCTCATGACTGCCAGTCATGCGCTCTCCCAACTGAGCTATATCCCCGTGAGTTGGTGCGAAAGAAATAATACCAAAAGCTAGGCCCTGGTCAAGCGCGAATTAAGAACCAACCGCCCCGAATCGCACAAAGCCGAGCTCGCATGTGGCATGAACGCTCGTAGGCCGCGCAAACCCCAGCCCCGAGCACTCATGCCGTGCCCAACTCGCTCGTGGCTTTGATGCCTATGCGAGCCGCAGCCTCATCGAGGTAGTGGCCTTCCCCGCTCACGCGCGGAATACCGTCCTTTCCCACCGCAAAGTGATACGCAAGGGGCACGCCGGTGGGCACGTTCACCGAGCGAATAGCTTCGGGGGATATGTCCTCGAGAGCCATGCGGATGGAGCGCACGACGGAGCCATGCGTCACGATCAGCACGCAGCGGTCCTTCGCGAGGACGGGAAGCACATGGGCCTCCCACCAGGGATGCAGCCGCTTGCGGAGGTCGGCCAGCGACTCGCTCCTGATCGTCGCGGGATCCAGCTCATCCAACCCGTCGGCAAAGTCGATGCCGTAGCGAGGGTCATCCGCCTGATAGAACTCAGACGTGCGGTCAATCTCGGGAGGGCGCACGTCATAGCTACGGCGATACAGATTGAAGGCCTCCTCGCCATAACGCTCGCGCATGGCAGGCCTCGTCTGGCCCTGAAACGCCCCGTAGTGGCGCTCGTTCAGGCGCCACGTTCGACCGACGGGAAGCCAGGCGCGGTCGATGTCGTCAAGCACAATCCTCGCCGTCTCGATAGACCTGCCAAGCACAGACGTCATGCACTCGACGGGCTCGATTCCCGCCTCCCGCAAAAGAAGCCCCGCGTGATGAGCCTGGACACGCCCTCGGTCCGTGAGCGGAATGTCCACCCAACCGGCAAACCTGTTGACGGCCTTGTCCGTCCAGACGCTCTCTCCATGACGCATGATGACGAGCGTAGCCATGCGGCCTCCCATCGCCCTATCGGACCTTCGCCCGAATGCCTGCGCCCACCTTATACCACCGGAAAGGCTCGCGCTCGAGACCTCATTTCACAAGTGACACAGCGTCACTAATTGGGTACCCTAGCAAGGCACACACCAGCACGGAAAGGGACTCCCCATGCCCACAATCACCACAGGCCGGAGCACCAAGCCAAGGGGCTCGGCCACAGCGCGAACGCTCACCCGTTACTGGCAGGTCACCCGCAAGCAGGGGTGGCTCTTTGCGGCAGACGTCGCGGTCACCCTCGGCTACGTCTTCTTCCTCACCTTCGCCAACCCGCTCATCATCGCCAGAATCGTCGACCTCGTGGGAGCGGGCGGCATAGGAGCCGATGAGGTGCTCCCCCGGCTCGGCCTCCACATGCTGGCGCTCGTGGCGGTGAACGTTGCCGGTCAGGCCTGCTCGAAGCTCCAGGACTACACCTGCGCGAAGCTCGAGATATCCGCCGGCTACGAGCTTGGCAGGCTCGCCTTCGACACGCTCTCCAACCAGAGCATGACCTTTCACGCAAACCGTTACTCGGGCTCGCTCGTGAGCTCCACGCAGAAGTTCATCTCGGCCTACTCGACCCTCATGGACACCTTTACCTACTCAGCCCTCCCCAGCGCCGCCACGGTCGCGTTCACGGTGGCCATGCTCGCCCCGCTCGTGCCCGCCTATGTGGCCGCACTCTCAGTGGTGCTTGCTGCCTATGTGCTCGTGGTGTTCAAGCTCTATCGCAAGATCTTGCCCATCAACGCCGCGGCGTCGGGCGCCCAGAACCGGCTCTCCGGAGAGCTCTCGGACAGCATCACCAACATCATGGCCGTGAAGACCGCCGGTCGCGAGGCCTACGAGCAGGACATATTCCGCGAGGCAAACGAGGAGGTGCGCCGGGCGGACTCCGCGCGCATGCGCCGCACGGTAAAGACGGGCGCGGTCACGAGCTCGCTCATCGTGCTGATGATGGGTCTCACGGCCGTCTTCATCGCCGGAGGCAATGCCTGGTTTGGCATCTCGGCCGGCACGCTCGTGATGATGTTCACCTACACGAACACGCTCACGGGCCGCTTCAACATGCTCTCCCAGATGTTCCAGCAGATAAACCGCGCCTTTGGCGACGCCCACGACCTCACGCTCGTCCTCGACGAACCGAGGCTCGTGGCAGACGACCCCAACGCCCCTAAGCTCAGCGTGCCCGAGGGCCACATCAGCTTCGAGGGCGTGGGATTCCGCCACGCGGACGCCGAGGAGACAGACCGCGTGTTCGACGACTTCACGCTCGACATCCCCGCAGGCCAGCGCGTGGGCCTCGTGGGACGTTCGGGGTCTGGCAAGACCACCCTCACGACCCTGCTCCTGCGCCTGGAGGACCTGCAGCGTGGCCGCATCCTCATCGACGGCCAGGACATCGCACACGTGAGCCAGGTGAGCCTCAGGCGCCACATCGCCTACGTTCCCCAGGAGCCCCTGCTCTTCCACAGGAGCATCCGAGAGAACATCGCCTATGGCAAACCGGAGGCCACGGAGGAGGAGATACGTCGCGCGGCCGAGGAAGCCAACGCCACCGAGTTCATCGACCGGCTGCCCGCCGGGCTCGACACGCAGGTGGGCGAACGCGGCGTGAAGCTCTCGGGAGGCCAGAGGCAGCGCATCGCCATCGCGCGCGCCATCCTCACCGACGCGCCGATCCTCGTGCTGGACGAGGCCACGAGCGCGCTCGACTCCGAGAGCGAACGACTCATCCAGGACGCCCTCGAGCGGCTCATGCGCGGCCGCACGTCCATCGTGGTGGCTCATCGCCTCTCCACCGTGGCGTCCCTCGACCGCATCGTGGTGCTGAGCCACGGCACCATCGTCGAGGACGGCACGCACGAGGGACTCGTGGAGGCCGGGGGCGAGTACGCGCGCCTCTGGAGCCGCCAGTCTGGGTCCTTCCTTGGAAGCGAATAGCGAGCGCAGGTAAACGCGAGCGGGAAAAGCAAGCGGGCCCCTTAGTCCGCAAGCGCAAGACTGCGGGGCCAGCGATGACAGATCCCAAGATTCGAATTGCACGCCCCCGAGGACCGCAGGACCTGCGAGCAGCCTACAGCGAGGCCAGGAATCCCCCGAGCCGATCGAGGCCACGAGCCAGGTCGTCGTCCGACACGCAGTACGACAGGCGCACGAAGCCCTCCGTGCCAAAGCAGGTACCAGGCACCAGCGCCACGCCCGCCTCCCGGATGGCACGCTCGCAAAGCTCCTCCGAGCCAAGCCCCGTGCCAGAGACGCTCGGGAACGCATAAAAGGCACCGGCGGGACGCTCGAGCTCGAGGCCCATGTCCCCAAGCCGCTCGCACACGATCTCACGGCGGCGCCGGTAGGTTTCGCGCATGGGCGCCGGGTCGGTTGCGAGCGCAACCACCGCGGCGTCCTGCAGGAAGCTCGGCACGCTCGACACGAGATACTGGTGCATCTTCTGAATCTCGGCCTTGAGCGCAGGCGCGCAGGCAAGCCAGCCGAGGCGCCATCCCGTCATAGCCCAGGGCTTCGAGAACGAGTCGACCACCACCAGCTGCTCGCGCAGCTCCGGATGCCGCACGGCAAGGCGCTCGAAGGGGTCGTAGGCAAGCTGGTTGTAGACGTCGTCGCAGATGACGACGAGCCCCTCGCGCGCAGCCACCGAGGCCACCGCGTCGAGCGTCTCGGTGGAGTAGACGCAGCCCGTGGGATTGTTGGGCGACGTGAGGACGAGTGCCTTCGTATGCGGCGTCACGAGTACCTTGAGCGCGTCGGGGTCGACCTGAAAGCCATTCTCAGACGTGTCGAGGAAACGCACCTGACCATGGAACGAGCGCACGAGCGTCTCGTAGAGGCCAAACGTCGGCACGGGAATGACGACCTCGTCACCCGGGTCCATTAAAGACGCAAGCGTGGCCGCAAGGGCCTCCGTGGCGCCGCAGGTGACGATGATCTCGTCCGGACCGTACGAGAGGCCCTGGCCCGCCATGTGGCACGAGAGCGCCCCGAGCAGCTCGGGACGCCCGTTGTTGGGTGGGTAGTGCGTGAGGCCGCGCGCGAGGGACTCGGAGACGGCCGCCCGAATCGGCTCTGGCGTCTCGAACTCGGGCTCGCCGAGCGTGAGCTTGACGCACCCGGGAACCTCGTTGGCGAGGGCCGTGAAGCGCCTGATGCCGCTCGTGGCGAGGCGGGCAAGGTCGGAGTTTGTGGAACGCATCGCGTGGCCTCCAACATGGTGACGAGAGATACGGAAAGGCCCACGCGGCGCCCCTCATACCCAACGAGAGGCGAAGCCGCGTGGGCCAAGAATGGTGACTGTGACCTAGGCCCGCTGCGAGCGAACGAGCTCGGCCACCTTGGCGACCACCTCGTCGAGCGAGACCTCGCTGCGCTCGCCCGTGGCGCGCACCTTGAGCTCGCAGGCACCGCCCTTGACGGCACGCTTGCCAAACACGAGCTGGTATGGGAAGCCCATCAGGTCGTTGTCGGCAAACTTGACGCCAGCACGCTCCTTGCGGTCGTCCACGACGACCTCGATGCCCTCGGCGGCAAGCCCGTCGACGACGGCCTTCGCGGCAGGCCAGACGAGGTCGTCGTTGACGTCCAGGGGAACAACGGCAACCTCGTACGGAGCCACGGAGACGGGCCAGATGATGCCGTGCTCGTCGTTGTGCTGCTCCACCACGGCCGCGAGCGTGCGGGAGACGCCCACGCCATAGCAGCCCATGAGCAGCGGCTTCTCCTTGCCGTCCTCGTCCATGAAGGTGGCGCCCATGGCCGCGGAGTACTTGGTGCCAAGCTGGAAGACCTGGGACACCTCGATGCCGCGCGCGCCCGCAAGCGGCTTGCCGCAGTGCGGGCAGGGGTCGCCGGCGACGACCGTCACGAGGTCGGCCCACTCGTCGACCTCGAAGTCGCGGCCCGGGCACGCGCCGGTGTAGTGGTAGTCCACCTCGTTGGCGCCGCAGGCCCACTTCGTGGAGGACTTGAGGCTCTCGTCACAGACAAGGCGGATGCCCTCGGGAAGGTTCACCGGGCCGATGAAGCCCTTGTGCAGGTGATTCTCCTCGAGCTCCTCCTCCGTCATGAGGTGGTACTCGCCAAAGAGGTGCTCGGCCTTGCAGTCGTTGAGCTCGTGGTCGCCCGGAACGATGCAGACCACGGGCGTGCCGTCTTCGGCGATGAGGGCCAAAGACTTGCGGGTGCCGTTCTCGGGGAAGCCGAAGAACTTGGACACCGCCTCGATGGTGCCCATACCAGGGGTGCTCACCTTCTGCAGGGTGCCGTCGCCCGGGCCCTCCGTGACCGCGACCTGCGTGGAGGCCGCCTCGTCGTCGGCCGCGAAGCCGCAGGCGTCGCAGTAGACCAGGCTCGCCTCGCCGGCGTCAGCGAGGGCCATGTACTCGACGGAGGTGTCGCCGCCGATCTGGCCGGAGTCGGCCACCACGGGCAGGGCCTTGAGCCCGCAGCGGGCGCAGATGTTGGCGTAGGCCCGCTTCATGTCGTCATAGGTCTCCTGCAGGCTCTCCTGCGTGGCGTTGAAGGAGTAGCCGTCCTTCATGATGAATTCGCGGCCGCGCATGAGGCCAAAGCGCGGGCGGATCTCGTCGCGGAACTTGTCCTGGATCTGGTACAGGTTCACGGGAAGCTGCTTGTAGCTCCTCAGCTCGTTGCGCACGAGGTCGGTCAGCGTCTCCTCGTGGGTGGGGCCAAGCACGAAGTCGCGCTCGTGACGGTCCTTGAAGCGCATGAGCTCGGGGCCGTAGGCGCCGATGCGGCCGCTCTGCTCCCAGAGCGCGGCGTCCACCATGATGGGGGTCAGGAGTTCCTGGGCCCCGAACGCGTCCATCTCGTCGCGCACGATGGCCTCGATCTTGTTCAGGGAGCGGATGGCCAGCGGCAGGTACGTGTAGAGGCCGGCCGCCTCCTTGCGGATCATGCCGGCACGCAGCAGCAAACGATGGCTCGCGAGCTCCGCCTCGGCCGGGTCCTCCTTGAGCGTGGGCGCGTAGAGCCTGGACATGTACATGGGCCTCATGGGCAATCCTAACTACGAAGTTGCAACGTTCGAGATTCTACCGCTCGAAGCGCTCGGATATCTCGCTGAAGAGCTCGTCGACGATCCGGTCCTCCGGGACCTTGCGAAGGGTCTCGCCGCCCGCGATGAGCAGGCCCGTTCCCTTGCCGCAGGCAACGCCGATGTCTGCCCCGCGCGCCTCGCCGGGCCCGTTCACGACGCAGCCCATGACGGCCACGGAGATGGGGGCCCTCACGGCCTGCAGCCTGCGCTCCACCTCGCCGGCGATGTCGATGAGGTTGACCTGGCAGCGCCCGCAGGTGGGGCAACTCACGAGCTCGGGCGTGCGGCGACGCATGCCAAGCGACTGGAGCAGCTCCCAGGCCACCGGCACCTCCTCGGTGGGAGGCGCCGTGAGCGACAGGCGCATCGTGTCGCCAATGCCCTCGGAGAGCAGGACGGCAAGCGCGCTCACGTTCTTGACCGTGCCCTGGCGAACAGTGCCCGCCTCGGTGACGCCCAGGTGGAGCGGCACGTGCGGCAAAAGGCGCGAGAGCTCGCGGTTGGTGAGGATGGTCGCGGGGACGTCGTGGACCTTGGCGGACAGCACGATGTCCTCAAATCCGCGATCCTCGAAGTGACGCACGAAGCTGACGGCGCTTTGCACGAGCTTCTCGGGCTGCGTCAGGTCCTCGCGCGCGTCGATGGCCCGGTCGAGCGAGCCGGCGTTCACGCCGATGCGGATGGGGATGCCGGCCTCGCCTGCCGCGTCGATCACCGCGTCGACCCGCTCGAAGGAGCCGATGTTGCCGGGATTGATGCGCAGGGCGGAGGCGCCGCGACGGGCCGCCTCGATGGCAAGGCGATGGTCGAAGTGGATGTCGGCGACGACGGGAATCGGGGACTCCGCGCAGATCTCGCGGAACCCGTCGAGGGCATCCGCGTGGGGAATCGCCACGCGGACGATCTCGCAGCCGAGGGCCTCGAGGACGCGAATCTGGGCGAGCGTGGAGGTGGGGTCCGTCGTCTTCGTCGTGCACATGGACTGCACCGAGACGGGGGCGCCGCCGCCAACGGCAACGGCGCCCACGCGCACCTGATGGGTAAGATCGCGCGGCAGTGGCATGGAGCCGTCTGAGCCGATGCGAAGGTCAATCATCTGAGGCTAGCCTCCAAGGACGAAGCGTACGATGTCCTGCCTGAGGACGAACACAAACAGCAGCATGGCCAGGGCGAGGCCGACGTAGGAGAGGTAGGTCTGCGCCCGATAGGGCACCTGACGCCGGCTCACGAGCTGGACGAGCTCGATGAGCACCTTGCCGCCGTCCAGAGGCGGGATGGGGATGAGGTTCATGAAGCCGAGCGAGAGCGAGATGGCCGCCATGAGGAAGAGGAAGTCCGTGACGCCGGAGGAGGCAGCCTCGGACGCCATGACCGAGATGCCCACCACAGAGCTCGACTGAGACACCACCTCCGCGGCATGCTGGGGCTGGAAGAGCTGCAGCACGTAGCTGGCGGTCATGCCAACGTAGTTCCACGCCACGCGCAGCGAGTCGAGGATTGCGGGATGGTAGAGCTCGGTCGAGGCCGTGACGCCAAACATGGACTGCCCCGGGAAGGCAGAAGGATCAATCGTGGTGGCGAGCTCCTCGCCGGAGCGCTCGTAGCGCAGCTCGAAGGGCGAGCCCGCGGCTATGGCAGCCTTGAGGGCGGAGCCCATCTCGGTCCACGTGGCGACCTCTTTGCCGGCGACCGAGGTCACCCTGTCTCCCGCCTCGATGCCGGACGCCTCTGCCATGGAGGACGCCTGAACCGCGCCCACGACGCTCACGTCGCGGGCGACCGTGACCCCGCCCACGCTCAGGGTGCCGGCGACAAGCGCGAGGCCCAGGACGATGTTGACGGCAGGGCCCGCAAGCAGGGTCACGAGGCGCGCCGCGACCCCCTTGCCCTGGTACGTGCGAGCGCGCTCGGAGGCAAGCAGGGCCTCGGCCCCACCCTCGGGGAGGGTATGCGGCTCCCCAGCCTCCGTGGAGCCCGTCTGGGAGAAGTCATGGCCACGGTCGAATGCCGTGAGCAGCCTCGCGTCGCGACGGACCGTCTGAAAGCTCTCGGGCCACTCCTTCTGGCCGGGCGTCTCGCCAAGCTCCGGGTCATAGTGGGGCTCAACGCTGGCCCAGTCGACGAGCACGGCAAGGGCGGAGAGGGCCTCGTCCTCGGAGCAGCCCGCGTCCCCGGCTATCTGCGCAAGCGTCGCCCTACCCCTGCGCGCAAGGCTCCCCAACACCGCCGCCGCATATGCGCCTGCCTCGCCATCCATGCCGCAGATGCGCGTGTAGCCACCAAGCAGGATGGGCGTCACGCCAACCTCGGTGCCCCGCGAGCGGCTGCGCCAGGAGAGGCGAAGCCGGCAGGGCATGCCAAGGAAGAACTCCGTCACGCGCATGCCAAAGGCGCGCGCGGAGAGGAAGTGGCCGGCCTCGTGCACGAAGACGAGGACGCTCAGCAGCACCACGCCCCAGAACACGGCCGAGGCGACACTCGCAAGGACGCTCATCGGCGCATCCCCTCCAGGGCCGCCTGGGCGCGACGGCGCGCGTCCCCGTCAACCTCGGAGATCTGCTCGAGCGAGCACACCGGCTCCACGCGCGTGCCGTCCATGACGGACTCGACGACGCGATCGATGTCGCAGAAGCCGCAGGCACCCGCGCGGAAGGCCGCGTTGGCAACCTCGTTGGCGGCGTTCATCGCGCACGGAAGCGTGCCACCCACACGGCCCGCCTCGAGCGCGAGGGCAAGGCACCTGAAGGCCTCGGTGTCCGGCGCCTCGAAGGTCATGGGGGCAAGGCCTCTGTAGTCCACGCGCTCGCACGGGGACTCCCAGCGCTCGGGATAGCTGAGCGCGTACTGGATGGGAATGCGCATGTCCGAGGGACCGAGCTGCGCCTTCACGGAGCCGTCGGCGAACTCGACCGCGGAGTGAATCCGGCTCTGGCGGTGAACCAGGACGTTGATGTCGTCCACCGGGACGTCAAAGAGGTGGTGCGCCTCGATGACCTCGAGGCCCTTGTTCATGAGCGACGCGGAGTCGATGGTGATCTTGGGCCCCATGGTCCACGTGGGGTGCGCGAGGGCCTCCGCGGCCGTCACGCGCTCGAGCTCATCGCGGCTGCGGCCGAAGAAGGGGCCGCCCGAGCACGTGAGCCAGATGCAGTGCACGTCGCTCCTGCGCTCGCCCACGAGGCACTGGAAGATGGCGTTGTGCTCAGAGTCCACGGGAAGCACGCGGCCAGGCCTGGCCATCGGCATGAGCAGGTCGCCACCCGCCACCAGGGCCTCCTTGTTGGCCGGAGCCCAGACCTTACCTGCCAGAAGCGCCTCGTAGCTGGCCCAGATGCCGGCCTCGCCCACCACGGCCACAAGCACGCAGTCAACGTCGGGCAGGCTCGCGAGCCTCGTCACGGCATCCCGCCCAAAGTCGACCTCGCAACCCTCGGGAAGCTCGGAGAGCGCCGGGTCTCCCCTCCTGGCCTCGTCGGCCACGGCCACGTGAGGCACGCCAAATTCGCGCGCGGCCGCAACGAGCCTCTCGCACGAGGAATTGACGGCCAACGCCGTTACCTTGAGCTTGTCCGCATGCTTGCGGCAGACGTCGAGCGCCTGCGTGCCAATCGAGCCAGATGAGCCCAGGATGGCTACCCTGAGCGGCCGATGCCGCTCGGCGCGAGCCCAGGTGTCCTCGAAAATCGTCATATGATTCCCCCAAAGCGAAGGACGAAGTAGGCCGTCATCGACGCAAAGAGCATCGAGTCAGAGCGGTCGAGCAGGCCGCCGTGGCCGGGCATGAAGTTGCCCGCGTCCTTGACGCCGACGGAGCGCTTGAGGCGGCTCTCGAACAGGTCGCCGACGACCCCCGCGGCGCCGCAAAGCACGCCTCCCGTCACGGCAAGCATGGGGTTGATGTCCTGCACCCTGAGCCACGCGAGGATGAGCCAGATGAGCACGGAGCCGGCAAGGCCCCCGACGAGGCCCTCCCAGCTCTTGTTGGGCGAGATGCGCGGGGCCAGCTTGTGCCGGCCGACGCGAGACCCCACGAGATAGGCGGCGGCGTCGTTCACCCAGACCGAGCCCATGACGCCCAGCGTGAGTAGGGCGCCCTCGACCCCGGGCTCGGAGGCCCTGATGGTGACGACGGCCGAGAACAGCAGGCCCGTGTAGATGGCGCCAAAGACCGTGACGGCCGCGTCGGCGATGGTTGCCCTTGGCGTGAGCACGTACCAGGTGCCCACCGCAAGCATGCTGAGCAGGGTCACGGCGGTCTCCGCCTCAGGCCTGAAGAGCGCCACCACCGGATAGAGCACGGCAGCAGCAAGGCCTATGAACTCGTTGGGCATGCGCCCGCCGAGACGCGCGATACGGTAGAACTCGGAGCAGCACAGCCATGCCATGGCCGTGATGAGCACCATGGTTGGGAACCTGCCCCAGAACAGGCAGGCAAGCACGCAGAGGACATAGATGGTGCCGCTCGTGGTTCGGGTGAGGAACTTCTCCGTCCACGAGCGGGCGCGCTGGGACCTGAGCCCGCCGATGACGCGCTCGCCCTCGCGTGCCTCGCGCCGGCGCTCGAGGTTGTCGGACGCGGAATCGATGCTGCGAGGCGCGCGCGTGGAAGTCGCCAGCGTCTCCCGGGCCTTCTTCCCCGCCATCACTTGGCGATCACGCCGCCGAACCGACGGTCTCGCCCCTGGAAGGAGCGGATGGCGCGAAGGAGCTCCCAGCGGGAGAAGTCGGGCCAGAGGGTGTCCGTGACGTAGAACTCGCTATAGGCAAGCTGCCACAGCAGGAAGTTCGAGAGCCTCAGCTCGCCGGAGGTGCGGATGAGCAGGGCCGGATCGGGCAGGCCGGCCGTGTAAAGCGAGGACGAGACAGCGTCCTGATCGATTTGCTCGGGCGAGATTTCTCCGGCGAGCACGCGCTCGGAGAGCAGACGCGCGGCACGGGAGAGCTCGGCACGGGCGCCGTAGTTCACGGCCAGGGTGAGCGTCATGCCCGTGTGGTTCGCGGTCTCGAAGAGGCCCTGCTCGAAGACCTCGCGAGTCTGGGCGGGAAGGGCCTCGATGTCCCCGAGGAAGACGAGGCGCACGTTCTCCTGATGAAAGAGCGGCAGCTCCTTCACGAGCGTGGTCGCAAACAGGTGCATGAGCAGGTCGACCTCATGCTGGGGGCGCTTCCAATTCTCCGTGGAGAAGGCGTAAGCGGACAGGACGTCGATGCCGAGGCGGACGGACGCGGTGATGGTCTCGCGCAGGCTCTTGATGCCCGCGACGTGCCCCTCGCCGCGCTCCTTGCCCTGGCGGGTTGCCCAGCGGCCGTTGCCGTCCATGATCACCGAGATGTGGGAGGGCAAGCGGTCCAGGTCGACGTCGCCCAGAGAGATGTCCTCGGGCGGATTCGCGAAGTATTCGACGAGCTTTTCATCGTCACGCTGCACGTGGGTCTCCAAATCCTCGGACCAACAGATAAGAGCAGGTAGCAAGCCGAACAAGTACGCAGCGATTGCATGCGCATATGCAACGGCCCGCCGTTGCATCGAGCCATTATCGCACGGAAGCCCGAGGCGCGCCCAATGCGAACGAAACCCCTAGACGGCAAAGGGCCGGAAACACAGAGCGAGGCCCCCGCAAAACGGGAGCCTCGCAGAGAAACCGGAAGTGGAGACGGACACTCTCCAAGCAAGAAGAGCCGCCCGATGCCTAGATCTCCATAATCTCGGCTTCCTTGGCCTTCGTGGCCTCGTCAATCTTCTTGACGAACTCGTCGGTGAGCTTCTGTACCTTAGCCTGCTCGCGACGAACGTCGTCCTCGGAGAGCTCCCCATCGCGCTCGAGCTTGGCGTTGGCCTCGCGACGGACGTTGCGGACGGCAACCTTTGCCTCCTCGCCGCAGGCCTTGCAGTCCTTGGCAAGCTGCTTGCGGCGCTCGCCCGTGGGCTTCGGGAACGGCAGACGAATGACGACGCCATCGTTGGAGGGAGTAATGCCAAGGTCAGACTGGGAGATGGCCTTCTCGATGGCGTTCAGGATGCTCTTGTCATAGGGCTCGACGAGCAGCATCGTGCCCTCAGAGACGCGCACGCCGGCAAGCGCCGTGATGTTCATCGTGGAGCCGTAGGCATCGACCTCGATGGAGTCGAGGATATGCGGGTTCGGACGGCCCGTCCTGATGTTGGCGAAGTTGGCTCGAAGGGCCTCGAGGCTCTTCTCCATGCGACCGCGCGCCGTGTCCAGAATCTCACTCATTAGTTGGTCTCCTCCCCAACGACGGTGGTGCCAACGGGCATCCCCTTGAGGGCGTCGGCGAAGACGCCCGGCTGGTCGATGTTAAAGACGATCATGGACATGTTGTTGTCACTGCACAGGGCGGTAGCCGTGGCGTCCATCACCTTGAGGTCGCGCATGAGGACCTCATGGTAGGAGATGGTATCGAAGCGCTTGGCCTCGGGATTCGTCTTGGGGTCTGCATCGTAGATGCCGTCGACCTTGGTGGCCTTCATGAGGCAGTCGGCGTCTATCTCGCAGGCACGCAGCGCAGCTGCCGTGTCCGTGGTGAAATAGGGGTTGCCGGAACCCGCAGCGAAGATGGCGATGTAGCCCTTCTCCAGGTGCTTGATGGCACGACGGCGGATGTAGGGCTCGCAGACCTCGTCCATCTTGATGGCGCTCATGACGCGCGTGGTCATGCCGTGGCGCTCGAAGCTGTCCTGGAGCGCGAGGGCGTTCATGACCGTAGCGAGCATGCCCATGTAGTCTGCCTGGGCGCGATCCATACCGCCAGCGGCGCCGGCGACGCCGCGGAAGATGTTGCCGCCACCAACGACGACGCCAATCTCGATGCCGTCGTCGTGGATGACCTTGATCTCCTGGGCGAGGTGGTCGACGACCTTCGGGTCGACGCCGTAGCCAACAGAGCCCATGAGCGCCTCGCCGGAAAGCTTCAGCAGGACGCGCTTGTACTTGTAGTCCGTCAAGGGACTCCCCTTCCATCGGGCCATAGATTCTTATTGATTCTAGCAGAGGGGCCCGACGCACAATGCGCCGGGCCCCTCTCACAATGCAACTATGCGACGCTACCTTGCGAGGAGAACCTACTCGCCGAAGGTAAGGCGCCTGAAGGCAACAACCTCAATGGTGTCACCGAGCTCCTTGCCAACCTTCTCGGCATACTGGCGGATGGTGATGTCGCCATCCTTGATGAAGGCCTGCTCGGAGAGGACGGACTCGGCAAAGAACTTGTTGAGGCGACCCTCGGCGATCTTCTGCTGGATGGGCTCGGGCTTGCCGGACTCGGCGGCCTGGGCCTTGTAGATGCTCATCTCGTGCTCGACGACGTCGGCCGGGACATCCTCACGACGCGCGGAGATGGTGCCGGGGATGGCGGCAGCCTGCATGGCGCAGTCGTGGGCAAAGGTCTTGAAGGACTCGGCTTGGGCGGTCTCGGGCTTAGAGAAGGAGAACTCGACGACGGTGCCCACCTTGCCATTGGCGTGGACGTAGGTGCCAAAGGCGCCGTTCTCGACGGCGAGGCGCTCGAAGCGAGCAACCTTCATGTTCTCGCCCATGACGTGAATCATCTCGGTGAGGGCGGCCTCGACGGTCTCGTCCTGGGAGAACTCGGCAGCCTTGAGGGCCTCGACGTCAGCGGGGTTGGCCTTGGCGACAACGGCGGCGACGTTCTTGGCAAAGGCGGTGAACTTGGGGTTGGTGCCCACGAAGTCGGTCTCGCAGGTGACCTCGGCGAGAGCGGCGGTCTTGCCGTCCTCGGAGACATAGGCGGCGATGGTGCCCTCGTTGGTCTCGCGGCCAGCCTTCTTGACAGCCTTGGCCATGCCCATCTTGCGAAGGACGTCGACGGCCTTCTCGATGTCGCCATCGGCCTCGACGAGAGCCTTCTTGCACTCCATCATCGGGGAGTCGGTCATCTCGCGGAGCTGCTTGACGAGTGCGGCGGTAATCTGAGCCATGTGTGCCTCTCTCTCGACTTGGAACTTCAAATCAAACGAGTTCATTGTAACGGGGCGCCGCCCGAAGCGGACGACGCCCCACATTTCACCTTATGGGCTGTCGAAGGCCTTACGGCTACTCGGCGGCGGGAGCCTCGACGGCGGGGGTGGTGCTGCCCTTGGCCATCTCCTCGGCCGTGATCTGCTCCTTGCCGGTGCCGGCGAGAATGGCGTCGGCCACGAGCTCGGTCATGAGGGAGACGGAGCGGATGGCGTCGTCGTTGGCGGGAATGCCAAAGTCAACGACGTCGGGGTCGGAGTTGGTGTCGAGCAGGGCGACAACCGGGATGTGCAGGCGGTTGGCCTCGCGGATGGCGAGCTCCTCACGCTTGGAGTCGATGACGAAGAGGGCCTGCGGGAGCTGCTTGAGGTCGCGGACGCCACCGAGGTTGCGCTGCAGCTTCTCGAGCTCCTTGCCGAGCACGGCCTGCTCCTTCTTGGGGAGGGCGCTCATGCGGCCGTCCTCGACCATGGCCTCGAGCTCCTCCATGCGGCTGATGCGGGAGCGCATGGTCACGAAGTTCGTGAGCACGCCACCGAGCCAGCGCTGGTTGATGTAGGGCATGCCGCAGCGCTCGGCCTGGGTGGCGACGGGCTCCTGGGCCTGCTTCTTGGTGCCGACGAAGAGGACCTTGCCGCCCTTGGCAGCGGTCTCCTTCAGGAAGGTGTAGGCGCGGTCGGCGTCCATGATCGTCTGCTTGAGGTCGAGGATGTAGATGCCGTTGCGCTCGCCGAAGATGTACGGCTTCATCTTCGGGTTCCAACGACGGGTCTGGTGGCCATAGTGGCAACCGGCCTCAAGAAGGACGTTGAGATTAATCTTTACTGCCATGGTGCTACCTCTCTCGGTTGGCCTCCGCACTGGTCATCCCCGTAGGGCCACCCGGATGTCCGGGCACCGTGGCTTACGGGTCGCAGCGCGTGTGATGTAGTGCTGGCGATTGCACAGCGGTGATACAGATTACCATCCAGCCGCACACCGCGCAAGGGAATCTTTATGCACCTAAGCCATGCCGCGGGGGTGGGCCATGACCGCTGCCTCCCGGAGCCGGTCGCTCGTGAGGTGCGTGTAGATCTGCGTGGTGGAGAGGCTCTCGTGACCAAGCAGCTCCTGGACGCTCCTGAGGTCCGCGCCGCCGGCCAGGAGCTCCGTGGCGTACGTGTGCCTCACGGCGTGCGGCGTAAGGGATGGGTCGAGCCCCGCTGCGGCAACGAGCCGCGAGAACCGGGCCCTCAGGGAGTCGGCGGACATGCGGCGGCCGCGCCGGGATAGGAAGAGCGCCGCAGACGGGCAGGACGCGCCCGCGCGGGCAAGCGAGGGCCTCCCCTCCTCCAGGTAGGCTCGGGTAGCCGCGAGGGCGCGTTCGTACACCGGAACGATGCGCTCCTTGGACCCCTTTCCGAAGAGTCGCACCTGGCCCTGGGCAAAGTCGACGTCGGCAACGTCGAGGCCCGACGCCTCTGAGACACGCGCGCCGGTGGCGTAGAGCAGCTCCACCATGCAGGCGTCCCTCACGCCCACCTCGTCCAAGCCGCAGCACGAGATGAGCAGCCGCACGTCGGCGTCCGTCATGGTCTTTGGCAGCCGCTTGGGAAGGTGGGGGCTCGAGACGACCGCGGCGGCGTCCTCGTTGGCATACCCCCTTCTGAGCAGCCATTTGTAAAGCGCGCGCACCGCCGAGAGGTGGCGGTTGATGGTTGTCGTCGCATAGCCGGCGCGTGAGAGCCCCCCGAGCCAGCCCCTCAGCTCGCGATGCTCGACCACCAGCGGGTTCACGCCCGCCCGCCTCGCCCAGTCCGAGAACTCGGAGAGGTCGGTCGCATAGGCCCTCACCGTGTTCGGGGAGAGGTTTCTCACCTCCCCCTCATAGGAGAGGAACTCGGAGACGCGCAGGTCGAACTCATCCTGGGCAGCGCCCCGCAGCTCGCTTGCCGATAATACGCTCCCAAGAGATTCGCCCTCCGGAGCCTCGCCCACCGAGACGGCCCGAACCTCACGTCTGGCCCCGGGGCGCTCTGCCGCCGTAGCCTCGCTCCCCAGGCGCTCGCTCCCCAGGCGCTCACTCCCCAAAGAGGTCACGACGCTGCTCGAGATAGGCCGCAAGGTCGGCCAGCGCCCGGTCCGCATAGGCGGCATAGCGCTCGCGCTTCTTGAGACGGGGACCGCCGAGGGGCGGCACGATGCCAAAGTTGACGTGCATGGGCTGGTAGGGGCTCGTCTCGGGGCTGGTGGCATAGGACACCAGCGACCCAAAAGCGCCCGTGCGCGGCAGCTCCACCGGCGCCAGGCCCCTGAGGTCTGCGAAGGTGTTCAGGGCGGCGAGCAGGCCGGACGCGATGGCCTCCGTGTAGCCCTCGGTGCCCGTGATCTGGCCAGCGAGCCTCACCGTGGTGCCAGGCACCGCGAAGGTGCGGTCGAGGCAGCGCGGCGAGTCGACGAAGGAGTTGCGGTGCATGACGCCGTACCGGAAGAACTCGGCGTTCTCGAGGCCGGGGATCATGCGGAAGACACGGCGCTGCTCCGGCCACGTGAGGTTCGTCTGGAAGCCCACGAGATTGTAGGCGGTGCCCTCCGAGTTCTCGGGCCTCAGCTGCACGACGGCCCAGGGCCTGCGCCCGCTCCGCGGGTCAGTGAGGCCCACCGGCTTCATGGCCCCGTAGCGGGCGGCATCCAAGCCGGTGCGCGCCACCTCCTCGACGGGCTGGCAGGCGCAGAAGAGGTCGCTCTGCTCGAAGTCCTTCGCGACGACGCGTTCGGCACCCAGAAGCTCGCCGATGAACGCCTCGTACTCCGCCTTGTCCATAGGGCAGTTGAGGTAGTCTCCGGCCCCCTGCTCCTCGTAGCGTGACTGCGAGAAGACAACAGAGCGGTCGATGCTCTCGGCGTCGACGATAGGGGCGGCCGCGTCGAAGAACGAGAGCGAGGAGGAGCCCACGAGCTCGCGCAGCGCACCGGCAAGGGCGTCGGAGCACAGGGGGCCGGCGGCGATGACGCAGCGGCCTGCCGGCACCCCGGTGACCTCCTCGCGCACGACCTCGATCAAGGGAGAGGCCGCCACGAGCTCGCCCACGCGACGCGAGAAGTCCTCGCGGTCGACGGCAAGGGCGCCGCCCGCGGGCACCGCGGCCTCGCGGGCACACGCGAGCAGCTTGGACCCCATGCGGGAAAGCTCCTCCTTGAGCAGGCCAGCCGCGGAGTCGCGCCGCATGGACTTGAGTGAGTTCGAGCACACGAGCTCGGCGAGGCCGTCGGTGTGGTGCGCGGGCGAGCAATGAGCCGGCCGCTGCTCAAAGAGGCGCACGGGCACGCCGCGCGCCGCCAGCTGCAGCGCGCACTCAGACCCCGCAAGCCCGCCGCCAACAACCGTAACCTTCTCGCACGAATCCATGAAGCCTCCCTTGGGCACACGCCCGCTCGAATCAACGTTCCCTATTCTGCCCCAGCAGCAGCCCCTTCGACGCCACGAATCTCCCGTCGGGCAGCTGCTCCACGCTTCCCATGGCCTCGTGCTCGGACACGAGTGCAAGGGTCGCGGGTATGTCGAGCGACATGAGCCCGGCGATCTCCTCTAGCCCCAGGGGGCTTGCCACGAGCGCGTCCAGCAGCTTGCCATGGCCCTCTGCCCGCTCCTGAGAAACGAGCCTGAGCCTGCCATAGTCGAGCGCGATGAGGCCCTCGAGGGCCTGCTCGTCCACGACGATGGCAGCCCCGGACTCGATGAGCCAGTTCGTGCCGCGCGACATCGGCGACATGATCGACCCGGGCACCGCATAGACCCTCCTGCCGAGCTCGGCCGCGGTCGTGGCCGTGCCAAACGTTCCCGAGGGCCTTCCGGCCTCGCAGACCACCAGTGACTGGGAAAGCGCCGCTATGGCCCGGTTCCTGTTGACGAACGTCCAGCGCGTAGGGGGCGTGCCCCAACGCTCTATGGAGACGACGCACCCACCGGCCTCGACCGCGCGGCAGAAGAGGTCGTCGCTCGACCTGGGATACAGCTGGTCCGCACCGCAGCCGGGAATCACGACGGTGACGCCCCCGGCGTCGAGGGCCGCCGTGCCCGCCTCCTGGTCGCAGCCGACGGCGCCGCCCGAGACCACCGTGACCCCGCACTCGGCCGAGACGCGCCCCGCCATCCTCGCGCAGGCGAGCCCATAGGGCGTCGCCTTCCTGGCGCCAACGATTGACACGCAGTCGCCGAGCAGCACCTTCGGGTCACCGACGCCGCGAAGCACCGGCGCATGGCTCTCAAGGTCAAGCAGGGACTTGGGATAGCCCTCGTCCGAGGGGGCAAGCTCCCACCGCTCAGACCTTGCAACAAGCACGCCGTAGCGCTCCTTAGGCCGCATGGTCCCCATCTCCCCCGATTCGGATTCTGTAGGCACAGGCCTCGGCCACGTCCGCAGGCTCCACCAACTCGCGCTCCGAGAGGTCCGCGATGGTTCTGGCGACGCGGGCAGTCCGCGAGATCGCCCTGCCGCCGAGGCAGAGCCGCTCGGCCAGGCGCTCGAGCATCGAGGCCGCCTCGGGCGTCAGGCGGCAGGCCCTCACGCCGCCAGCGGCAGAGTCCTCGCCGTCTCTGGCCTGCCGCCAGGAGGCGAAGGTGCGCGCGGACAAGACGGCCTCGCGCATCTTGGAAGACGGCGTGCCGGAGGCCCCCTCAATCACGCGGCCCGCAGCCGGGCGCGCCACGTTGACGAACACGTCGATGCGGTCCAGGAGGGCACCTCCAATGCGCCCCTGGTAGCGCATGACCTCCGCAGGGGTGCACCGGCACGGGTGCCCACGGTCGCCGCTGTGACCGCACGGGCAGGGGTTTGCGGCGGCAATCAACTGAAAGCGACTCGGAAAGGTATACTTGGAGTCGGCGCGCACGATGCTCACCTCCCCATCCTCCATAGGCTGCCTGAGGGCCTGGAGCACCATGGGGGCAAACTCAGGGAGCTCGTCAAGAAATAGGACGCCCCGGTGCGCAAGAGAGGCCTCGCCGGGCGTAACCGGGCTTCCCCCGCCGACGAGCCCCGCACGGGTGACGGAGTGGTGCGGGGCACGAAAGGGCCTGATGCCGCGCGCGAGGGAGTCGAGCGGCAGCGAGCAGATGGAGTGTATGAGCATGGACTCGAGCCGAGCCTCGTCATCCAGCTCGGGCAATATGGACGGCATCCGCCTCGCCAGCATGGTCTTGCCGGCACCCGGCGGCCCCATCATGAGCAGGCCATGCCCGCCTGCGGCGGCCACCACGAAGGCGCGCTTGGCCGCCTCCTGGTCAACGACGTCCTCGTAGTCGAGCCCCGGCTCGGCGCACGGGCCCGGCGGCTCATGGAAAACGTTGCCCTGGGCGCCGTCGAGCTCGGAGACGCCGAGCCTCAGCTGAGACAGGTCGTCGAGCACAAGCGGGGCCCTGACGCCAGAGACGCCCGTGGCCGAAGATGCGAGCTCAGGCGCCCCCACAAGGGCAAGCGCCTGGTCACGGGCCAGAAGCGCATAGGCCATGGCGCCGCGAACCTCACAGACGGAGCCGTTGAGTCCGAGCTCCCCCACAAACATGCACCCGTCGAGCCCGGAGACGGGAATCTGGCCGGTGGCCCCAAGGATGCCGATGGCTATGGGCAGGTCCATGCCAGTGCCGGTCTTCTTCACGTCACTCGGGGCGAGGTTGACGGTGACGTGCAGACGGGGAATCTCGAAACCGCAGGTCCTGAGAGCACAGCGAATTCTGGACCGGGCCTCGAGCACTGCGGAGTCGGGCATGCCGACGACCGTCATTCCCGGAATGCCACCAGACAGGTCTACCTCGACGGTAACCGGGAGCGCCTCCATGCCCCGCAGCGTGGCAGCATGGACGGAAAAGACGGAGCCCATCACCGCTCACCCGCCAGCCACACGTTCTTTGTGTAATGGACCTTGGCCACGCGGGCGCCCTCGGCCTCGATGAGGCAGACGCCGGCGACGTCAAAGCGAAGGCCTGGGACCTCGGGGTGCACCACGAGGTAGGCGGCTGCGAGCTGCTGATATCTCCCAAGCTTGTCGGAGTCGACGGCAAGCTCGGGCACGGGAAGGGGCCCTCCGAGCGAGACCCGGGTCTTGACCTCGACGAGCGCCACCTCGCCCTCGTCCAAGACGATGAGGTCGACCTCGCCGATACGGCAACGCCAGTTCCTCTCGATGACGCTCGTCCCCGCCGCCTCGAGCATGCGGGCACACGCGTCCTCGCCGATGCGCCCAACCTCCCTGGCAGAAAGCGCGCCCAGCGACCCAGCCATGACCTCCATACGCACCCCTTTCGACTACGGTTTGGGGGCAAGCATGGCAAAGGCGTCAAACGTGTTTGGGTGCCAGCGCAAACAGAAACCCGACACCGCAGCTCAGAAGAGGCGAGCGGTCTCCAAAAAGTTTTGACAGAAGCTCGCTCGATGCACCGGGGTCAGGCCGTGCGCGCGAATTGCCGCGATATGCTCGGGCGATGCATAGCCCTTAGACTCAGCGAGGTGATAGCCGGGGTATTGCTCGCCAAGCTCCACCATGATTTCGTCACGAGTGACCTTCGCGACGATGCTCGCCGCCGCAATGCACGCTATGCGGGCGTCCCCCTTCACGAGGGTTCGCTCCCTGGGATGCGCGTGAACGGGGTTGCCATCGATAAGCACCGCGTCGGGGTCTACCCCCGCATGCTCGATGGCGGCAGCCATGGCCCGCCTGAGGCAGGCCGACATGCCAAGCTCGTCGATCTCGGCCGGCGGGATGTGGCAGATGCCGATGGCCTCCGCAACCTGGTGGATGCGGGCGGAGAGCTCCTCGCGCCGCCTGGGCGTGAGCTGCTTGGAGTCATTGATGCCCCAGACGACGGGGTCATCCGGCAGGGCCACCGCGCAGACCGTGAGCGGGCCCGCCACCGAGCCCCTTCCCACCTCGTCAACGCCCAGCACGATGCCCTCCCCGCCCATCTCGCGCATCAGGGCGTACATGCCCAGGACGCGCTCGCGCTCGGCGCGCTCGCGCTCGAGCCTCCTGCCGGCAACCTCGATGGCTCGGCGCACCTGGGCGCGGGGATCGTCGCGCCAGCGCTCGATGAGCGAGGGCAGCGCCTCGGCCGAGGCGTCGGCAAGCGTGGCCGCGATCTCGCGGGCGGTTCCGGGATGTGGGGTCTTTGATGGCATAGCCTCTCCAAACGAAAGGGCCGCCCCCGTGAGGAGACGGCCCTGTCCGAGCATGCTCTGTGCGCTAGTCGCGCTTCTCGCGGATGCGAGCAGCCTTGCCCACGCGGTCGCGCAGGTAGAAGAGCTTGGCACGACGAACGTCACCGTGACGAACGACCTCGAGCTTGCCGATCTTCGGCGAGTGAAGCGGGAAGGTACGCTCGACGCCCACGCCGAAGGAAATCTTGCGGACGGTGAACGTCTCACGGGAGGAGCCACCGCTCATGCGGATGACGTCGCCCTCGAACACCTGGATGCGCTCGCGGTCGCCCTCCTTGATGCGGTAGTGCACCTTCACGTGGTCGCCAGGGATGACCGTGGGGATGTCCTCACGAATCTGCTGACGCTCGATGGCGCGAATGTAATCCATGCTGCTTTCCTTGTCTCTCTGTCCAGAGGTCCCGACGCCGCAGCGAACGGTACGTGGAGCTTGCACACAAGCGAGCAGTATACCGTCTCGGATTCTCCCTCACAAGGGCAAGATTGGCATCATCCGAAATGCACAGCCTGAGGCAATGCGTCGCCGAGAGACGCGCGGCAGGCAACCTAAGGTAGTATCTCGTATTCGGATGCGGCACAGCCGCGCAACACCCGGCCGCCCGCGCGGGCGGCCCCACACGAAAGCGAGACAACCATGGCACTTATCGGCAAGCAGGTCCGCCACCTGCGCAGCCTTGCCCATCACCTCGAGCCCGTCGTCTTCATCGGCAAGGCAGACGTCAACGAGGCCGTCGTGACGCAGGCCAACGAGGCGCTCGAGGCACGCGAGCTCATCAAGTGCAGCGTCCAGGACGGCTACCTCCTGTCCGCGCGCGACGCCGCGACGGACCTCGCATCCAAGACGAACGCGGAGGTGGTCCAGGTCATCGGCCACAAGTTCTCCCTCTACCGCAGGAGCGAGAAGCCGGGCATCGAGCACATCGAGCTCCCGTAGCCGCATCGCAGGCGATGCCTGGGCGCCTGGTCCCATGGGTCCACACGATAAGCCCCGGATGGCAGACACCTCGTGCCATCCGGGGCTTATCTCGTCAATAAACCACAGGCAGACCTTGGCAGCCTCAACTGCCAGGAAAGACCCTCGCGAAGAGCTACGCGGCCTCGATCCTCGAAAGGATATCTGCGGCGAGCTCCTCCACAGTCTTGCCGACGACGTCAAGCTGGACGCACCCAAGCGCTGCCATGGCCTTGGCCGCGGCAGCCTGCTCGTCCTCGATGCGAGCGAGGTCGACCGTTGGCGCCTCGGTGGCAGGGGCCCCGTTGGCCAGCTGACGCTTACGGCTCTGGGCAAGCACGTCGGAGGTGGTCACGAGACCAAAGACGCGGTTCTTGTCCACCTGGTCGAGCTCCGCAGGAAGAGCGTCAACGGCGTCGAGCGAGATGCTCGCGACGTTGTAGCCGAGGAAGGAGAGGTGCATGGCAAGCGGCGTCTTCGCAGAGCCCGTCAGGCCCACGAGCACGACATCTGCCTTCGGGAGGTCCTGCGGGTTCTTGCCGTTGTCGTGGTTGATGAAGAACTCCATGGCGTTAACGCGCTTGAGGTAGCGGGAGTCAACGGAGTGGTGCGCCGTGGCCTGGTTCTTCGGACGCTGGCCGGTAAGGCTCGCAAGAAGCTGGACCACGGGACCAAGGATGTCGATGGACACGATGCCTCGGCTGTTGAGGTCCGCCTTCACGGCATTCCTGAGCTGCGGGTCAACGATGGAGTGGAAAACGGCGGTGTTGACGAAGTCTTCCTCGTGCTCGTCGAAGTAGTCGCTCACGCACTCGAGCGCCACGATCTGCGCGAGGCGGACGATGCGGACCGAGCCCTCCTGGAACTGCGCGGCCGCGGCCAAGACGACATTGAGCGCGGAGTCACCGAGCGAGTCGGAAATGACGTAGACGACGGTGGCGTCGTCCTGGAGCTTGTCACCAAGCTGGTCGTACGTAACCTTCACGGAGCCCCTCCCTAGCGGCGATGATAGCAAAGCTAAGGCTCATAGTACTTCTTCGGGACGCACCAGAGCCCACGGAAGCCGACGAGCGGACAAAAAGATGGGGCGGGCGCCCGAGGCCGCCCCGCCCCTCGCGCCCAGCCGCCAAGGCCAAGGCATGAGAGACGGCGCGTCCGGGCGCCCGCCCAAACTTCAAAAGCTAATTGTCAGGCGCTACTTCCTCGCGAGCGCACCGATGTTGGCAACGCCGTCAAACACGTGAGAGAAGCGATTCAGGAGTCGCAGTCGGTTGTCGCGGACGCGCTCATCCTCATCCATGACGAGGACGTCGGTGAAGAAGCGGTCGATCGGCTCGCGAAGCGAGGCGAGCGCGGCAAGGGAGCCCTCGTAGTCGCCAGACCCCAGACGCTCAGAGACCGTCGCAGAGGCCTCGTCAACGGCACGCAGGAGCGCCTGCTCGGCATCGCCAAGAAGCGCCTCGTCGACCTCGAGACCCAGCTTGACGTCGCCGAGGTGCGCGGCGCGCGCGTAGGCGGTAGCGAGGTCGTCGAAAAGCTCGGGCTGACCGGCTCGCGCGTCCTCGAGGGCATGCGCGCGGTGCAGGAACTCCGCGGGATCAACGATGCCCGCCGCGGAGACGGCCTCGATGGTGTCGGGCGCGATGCCCTCGTCGCGCGCGATGGTGGCCAGACGGCCGGCAAAGAAGGCACGGACGTTGGCTGCTACCTCGTCGGCGTCGAACGAGAGCCCCTGCTCGGCGTAGGACGCGAGCGAGCGGCCGATGAGCTCCTCGAGGGCGCGCCCGGGGGCCTCGCGCAGCATCGCGATGACACCGATGGCGCTACGACGAACGGCGAACGGGTCGGAGGAGCCGGTGGGCGGCTGGTTGATGGCGAACATGCCGCAGATCGTGTCGAGCTTGTCGGACACGGCGACCGCGATGCCCACGGGGCCAGCCGGCAGCTCGTCACCGGCGAAGCGTGGACGGTACTGGTCGCGGATGGCCTCCGAGACCTCGGCGGGCTCGCCGGCGGCCGCGGCGTAGTAGCCGCCCATGACGCCCTGCTGGCTCGTGAACTCCACGACGGCCTGCGTCACGAGGTCTGCCTTGGCAAGCAGCGCGGCGCGCCCAGCCATCTGTGCGTGGGCCTCGTCCAGGCCCAGGGCCAGCGTAGCCACGGCGGGCGCGAGCCCCTCCATGCGGGAGGCCTTCTGGCGAACGGTGCCGAGCTTTTCCTGGAAGGTGACCTTATCCAGCTTGGGCAGATAGGCCTCGAGCGGCTCCTTCAGGTCCTCCTCGTAGAAGAACTTGGCGTCGTCCAGACGGGCACGGACCACGCGCTCGTTGCCGTCAACCACCGTCTCGGACACGGCGGGGTCGGCGTTGGAGACCACAACGAAGGCGCGCGTGAGCTTGCCGTCCTTGTCGTACGTCGGGAAGTAGCGCTGGTTGGAGAGCATCGACTCGCAGATGATCTCGTTGGGCACGGCGAGGAACTCCTCGTCGAAGTGGCCCACGAGCACGGTCGGCCACTCGCAGAGGTTCACGACCTCGTCAAAGACCTTCTTGGGCGTGTCGACGGTAACGCCGAGCTCGGCCTCGACCTTGGCGATGCCCTCGCGGATGACCTGCTCGCGGCGCTCGGCGCCGAGCACAAAGGCAGACTCGAGCACGGACTCGTACGCGGCAGGCTCGGCGACCACGTGGTCGCCGGCGCCGAGCACGCGGTGACCGCGCGTGATGTTGGAGCTCGTGACGTCCGCATAGGAGACAGGCACGACTTCGGCGCCGAGCAGGGCACAGATCCAGCGCACCGGACGCACGAAGGTAGCGTGCGTGGAGCCCCAGCGCTGGCTTCTGTAGTTGGGCCACTCGAGCGAGCCGATCACGCGCTCGGAGAGCTCGAAGAGGATCGGCATGGCAGGCTTGGAGGCTACGCTGCGCTCGGCGAATACGTACTCGCGCCCGTCCGTGTCCTCGCGGCGAACGAGGTCTGCGGCGGCCACCCCGCACTTGCGGGCAAAGCCCTCGGCGGCCTTCGTGGGGTTGCCGTCGGCGTCAAAGGCAATCTTGGCCGCGGGGCCGCGTCTCACCTCATGCACCTCGTCGGTGGCGACGGCAACGTCGGAGACGAGGGCGGCAAGGCGCCTCGGGCTCGAGACGACGCGCACGGCGCCGTGCGAGAGGCCGGCATCCCTAAGGCCGCCCTCCACGAGCTTGCCGAGCTGCTTCACGGCATTGTTGAGCGGCGCGGAGGGCATCTCCTCGCAGCCGATCTCGAGCAGGAAGTCACGGGTCTCTGCCATCTAGGCCACCTCCCCCTTCTTGGCGGTCTCGTCGGTCTTGCCATCGGCCTCGCTCGAGGCGACGCTGGCCAGGTAGCACTCGCAGGCGGCCTTGGCCAGCGTGCGGACGCGAAGGATGTAGTGGGCGCGCTCCGTGGCGGAGAGGGCGCCTCGGGAGTCGAGCAGGTTGAAGGCGTGGCTGCACTTGAGCACGCAGTCGTAGCCGGGCAGCGGCAGGTTGGCGTCGAGGCAGGCATGGCACTCGCGCTCGTAATCGTCGAACTTCTGGCGCATCATCTCGACGTTGGCAACCTCGAAGTTGTAGGCGGAGAACTCGCGCTCGTTCTCGAGGAACACGTCACCGTAGGTCATGGGGGTGCCGTCGGGCAGGTAGCTCCAGACGAGGTCGTAGACGCTCGTCACGCCCTGGGCGTACATGGCGATGCGCTCGAGGCCGTAGGTGATCTCGACGGGAACCGGATCGCACTCGATGCCGCCAACCTGCTGGAAGTACGTGAACTGGGTGACCTCCATGCCATCAAGCCAGACCTCCCAGCCAAGGCCCCAGGCGCCGAGCGTGGGGCTCTCCCAGTCGTCCTCGACGAAGCGGACGTCATGCTTGGCGGGGTCGAGGCCGATGGCCGCCAGGGACCCAAGGTAGAGGTCCTGCGAGTCGGCAGGGCTCGGCTTGATGAGCACCTGGAACTGGTAGTAGTGCTGGAGACGGTTGGGGTTCTCGCCATAGCGACCGTCGGCGGGGCGGCGGCACGGCTGCGGGTAGCAGGTGCGCCAGGGCGCCTTGCCAAGAGAGCGCAGCAGGGTGGCCGTATGGAACGTGCCCGCGCCAACCTCGGAGTCATACGGCTGCATCACGGTGCAACCGTGCCCAGCCCAGTAGTGCTCGAGGGCCAAGATCATGTCCTGGAACGTAAGAGCCTTTTCGCTCATCCTTCCTTGCCTTCCTCCTCACGGCCCACACGTGGGCACTGTGCGTATACGGAGACGGCCGCGATGGGCGCGGCCGAGGGATGCTGCTTATGAAACGTGCCTACAGGGTGCCAATGTCAGAGAGCGGCCAGAACTTGAAGACGGCATGTGACGTGATGCTTGCGATGGGCACCGCTCCGAAGTACCGGGAGTCGAGAGAGTTCGTTCGATTGTCCCCCATCACCCACACGCAGCCCTCAGGCACGGTATAGGGAAAGGAGACGTCCTCGTCGAGCGACGCCGCATGCCCAGAGAGGGGCTCGGAGGGCTTGCCCTCCGTGTAGGGCTCATCGAGCACGCTGCCATCCACCACCACGTGGCCATCGCGGAGCTCGACCGTCTGGCCAGCCGTGGCGATGACACGCTTGATGAGAATCTGGGAGGAGTCCTTCGGGTCAACGAAGGTGACGATCTCGCCCGCCTCGGGCGTCCTCGTGCGATAGGAGAGCTTCTCGCCGATGACGCGGTCGCCAACCATCAGGGTGTCGGTCATGGACTTGGACGGGATGACGAAGGGCTCGCAGACGAAGGCCCTCAGCAGAAGGGCGACCACAAGGGCGCCCGCGACAATGGTCACGAGCTGAAGCACGTCGGCAAATCCCCCGCGCGCAGATCGGCCCATCTAGCAATCCCCCCTCGCGTCCTGCCCCATGAGTCTTCGGGCCAGGTCTCGTTCCTCATCAGAGAGCTCGGCTGCGGCCAGCAGGTCTGGCCTCCACCGTGCAGTGCGCTCCACGGCGCTCTTGCGCCTCCAGGCGTCCACGGCCGCGTGGTCCCCGGAGAGCAGCACGTCCGGCACGGACAGGCCCTCGTAGGTGGCGGGCCTCGTGTACTGTGCGTACTCGAGCAGGCCCGCCGTCGAGAAGGACTCGTCGACCGGGCTCATCTCATCTCCCAGCGCCCCGGGCAAAAGCCTTACCACGGCATCGGTGACCACGAGCGCGGCGAGCTCGCCACCCGTGAGGACGTAGTCCCCCAGCGAGAGGCACTCGTCGGCAAGCGAGTACGCGCGCTCGTCCATGCCCTCGTAGCGACCGCAAACGAACAGGATACGCTCCTCGGCCGAGAGGCGCTCGGCGACGCGCTGCGTGAACGGCTCACCACAGGGCGTGAAGAAGACCACATGCGGACGGGGGCCCTCCGAGGCGATGTCCCGCACGGCCTCGAAGATCGGGGCGGGCTTCATAAGCATCCCCTGGCCACCCCCAAAGGGGGCGTCGTCCACGGTGCGGTGCCGGTCGTGCGTCCAGTCCCTCAGGTCATGGGCGCGAAAAGAGAAGATGCCCTTCGCCTGGGCACGCCCCATGATGGAGGCCGAGAGGTAGGGGTCGAACACGCCGGGAAACACCGAGAGGGACTCGACGGTCAGGCTCACGCTACTCCCCCTTCTCGGATGCCGCGTCTCCGGGCACCAGCCCCACAGGCACAGACGTACGAATCGGCCCATCCTCCGGAAGGTCGAGGACCATCTCCGGGACGGCCGGGACAAGCGACTCCCCGCGCTCGCCACGGATGACCCACACGTCGTTGGCAGGCCCCACCATGACCTCCTCGACCACACCGAGGGGCCCAAGCCTGTCATCGACGACCTCGCGGCCCACGATGCCCACAAGGTCCATCCAGGCGAAGCTCTCCGGAAGGTCGCCCTCGGCAGCAAGCAGGTACTTGCCGGCAAGCTCGCGCGCCTCCCCGAGGTCATTGACGTTCGAGAGGCGCACGAGCTGGCCCGTCTCGGAGTCCCTGACGTCGGAGACGACGTGCCAGCGCGAGCCCTTCAATGCGGGAGGCACCACCGCGACGCTCAGGCCATCGGACAAAAGAGGGGGAAGGCCGTCGACGGGAACCGCCACGACCTCCCCCTTTGTCCCATGCGCCTTGGCAACACGGGCAATGCGCCTATAGTCGGCAGCCACGGGCTACCCCAAGACCTCGACGTCGACAGAAGTGCCGACGCGCTGACCCAGGGCCCTGGCAATGGTGCGAATCGCCTTGATCTGACGACCGTGACGCCCAATCACCTTGCCGGCATCGTCTGCTGCGCACTCGATCTCGATGAGCGTGCCGTCCTCACGGTCGGTCACGTCAAGAGAGACGGCATTCTCGTCATCCACAAGACCGCAGACGATGAGCTCCACCAGGTCCGCGATGCGGTCGCTCGGCAGCTCCTCTGCGCTCTGCTCGGACTCGGGAGCCTTCTGCTCCTCAGCGCACATGCGCTACTCGGCGCTCTCGGCCTCGGCGGCAGCGGCCTCGGCAGCGGCGGCAGCCTTGGCAGCGGCCTTCTTGGAGAGCTTCTGCTTCTTCTCAGGAGCCGGCTTGTCACCCTCGCGCGCGATGTCGATGAGGTGACCCACCGTACCGGAGGGCTGGGCGCCCTTGGAAATCCACTCGTCAATCTTCTCGAGGTCGAGCGTGATCGTCTTCGGGGTGGTCAGCGGGTTGTAGCGGCCGACCTCCTCGATGTAACGACCATCGCGGGGCATGCGGCTATCAGCGACGACGACGCGATAGTACGGGCGCTTCTTGGCGCCGTGACGGGCCAGACGGATCTTGACTGCCAATGAAAACTCCTCCATACGAGCGGCGCGAGCATGAGTTGGCGTGGCGCCGCAAAGCCATAAAGCGGCTGTCTATATTACGACAACGCCCAAAAAGATTGAAGGGAAGATTTCAAAGGCGGCGAGATTTGCGCCGCAACGTGGAAATTGCGTGGCGGAGCCGCATTTTCAGGAACCTTCAGAGCCACTTCAGCGCCGTTCGTAGAATGAGGGGCAACTCCGTGAGAAAGAGGCTTCCATGAACATATTGGTAGTTGAGGACGAGCGCAACCTCGCCGACGCCATCTGCCACATCCTTGGCGAGAACGGCTACCAGACCGAGGCCGCCTACGACGGCAAGACCGGCCTCGCCTACGCGGAGAGCGGCCTGTACGATGCCGCCGTGCTCGACGTCATGCTTCCCGGCATGGACGGCTTCGAGATCGTCCGCACCCTGCGCAAGGCCGGCAACGGCCTGCCCGTCATGATGCTCACCGCCCGCGCCTCAACCGCCGACAAGGTCTCCGGCCTCGACTGCGGCGCCGACGACTACATGACCAAGCCCTTCGAGACCGACGAGCTGCTCGCCCGCGTGCGCGCCCTCACGCGCCGCACCGGCGAGGTGGTCATCGACGAGCTCGCCTTCGGCGACCTGATGCTCGACCTGAACACGCACGACCTCTCGTGTGCGGAGCGCCACGTGCACCTCTCCCAGAAGGAGTTCGAGGTCATGCGCATGCTCATGACGACGCCGGGGCGCATCGTCTCCAAGCGCGACCTGCTCACGCGCGTCTGGGGAACCGACGGGGAGACCAGCGAGAACTCGGCCGAGGCCTACGTAAGCTTCCTGCGCAAGAAGCTTACGCACGTCAAGTCCAAGGTGGAGATCACGACGCTGCGCATGCTGGGCTATCGTCTGGAGGAAATGGACTAGCCCATGCGCGTAGCGAACATCTTCGCCGCCAGCGGGCCCAAGGGCCGGGAGGGCGGCGTGCTCAAGAAGCTCAGAAGGCGACTCGTGGCCATCATCATGCTGCTCGTGGGCGGCATCATGATCGCGCTCATAGCATTTAGCTCGGCAAATGCCCAGGAATCCTTCATGGAGCTCGTCAACAGGTCCCTCGAGCGCGTGCTCAGCGAGCCGGGCGACTCGAGGCCGGGAGACTCGGGCGACGAGACGCTCGGCATGCAGCACCTGCCGGTGCTGTGGGTCGACGTCAGCTCGGATGGGGTCTGGCTCGGCACGAACCAGTCGCAGTTCTCCGTTGACGCAGACGCCCTACGCGCGTGCGTGAACGACGCCATCTCGTCCAGCGCCAGCGAGGGCCGGCTCACGGACGACCATCTCACCTGGAAGACCATCTCCTACGCCTACGGCTGGCGCATCGCCATCGCGGACACGTCGAGCATCGACGCCGCGCGCAACGCCCAAATCGTCGGCGACCTCGAGCTGGCAATCGCCGGCCTCGTGGCCCTCTTCCTCATCGCAAACCTCCTTGCCCGGTGGCTGCTGGGGCCGGTCGAGCGCGCATGGGAGCAGCAGCACCAGTTCGTGGCAGACGCCTCCCACGAGCTCAAGACCCCGCTCGCCGTCATCCTCGCGAACACGCAGATCCTCAAGGAGTCCTCAGAGGAGCTTCCCGAGGAGAGCCGGAGGTGGGTCAAGAGCACCGCGGACGAGGCCGAGCGCATGAAGGGGCTCGTCGAGGGCCTGCTCGAGCTCGCGCGGACCGAGGAGGGCGCGGGCAACGCCCGGCGCGACGAGGACGTGGACCTCTCCGGCATCACCGAGGGCGAGGCGCTGCAGTTCGACGCCGTGGCCTTTGAGCAGGGCTGCTCGATCGAGGCAAGCGTGGCCGAAGACCTGCACGTGAAGGGCGACCCAGACCAGCTCGAGCGCCTCGTGAAGACCCTGCTGGACAACGCCTGCAAGTACGCGGAGAGCGGCACGGAGGTCCTCGTCTCCCTCGAGCGTCAGGGGCAGGCGGCCGAGCTCTCCGTCACCAACCACGGCGCCCCGATCGATCCCGAGGACCTTCCCCACCTCTTCGACCGCTTCTACCGCTCTGACAAGGCGCGCGCAAGGGAGACCGGCGGCTTTGGGCTCGGGCTCGCCATCGCCAAGGGCATCGTCGAGAGCCACGGCGGAAAGATCTCGGTCACGAGCAGCCTCGAGGCGGGCACGCGCTTCGTCGTGCGGCTCCCGCTCATGGGCAGGTCCTGAGATGACCGGCGGGCTTGGAGGGACCACGGGGCCCGGGGGCCAGACCCCGTGGGAGGGCCCAGCGATCGGCCTGCTCGACCTTGACGCGTTCTTCGCGAGCGTCGAGCAGCTCGACAACCCCGAGTGGCGCGGCAAGCCCGTAATCGTGGGCGGCGACGCCGACCGCAGGGGCGTCGTCTCTACGGCGTCCTACGAGGCGCGGCGCTATGGGGTCCGATCCGCCATGCCCGCCGCCCAGGCTAAGCGCCTGTGCCCTAACGCCATCTGGACCCATGGACACTTCGACCGCTACCGGCAGCTGAGCTCGCAGGTCATGGACATACTCACAGACGAGACGCCTCGCGTGGAGCAGGTCTCCATCGACGAGGCGTTCTTTGACGTCACGCCCGGCCGCTTCTCGCGCGAGAGCCCCATCGACATCTGCCGGCGCGTCCAGGGCCGCGTCGCGAGGCTCGGCATCACCTGCTCGATCGGCCTCGGGGTATGCAAGACCGTGGCAAAGATTGCCTCCGAGGCCGAGAAGCCGCGAGGCATCACCGTGGTGATGCCGGGGACCGAGACGAGCTTTCTGGCCCCCTTGCCCGTTCGGGCCATGAGCGGCGTGGGCGCCGCAACCGAGGCGAGGCTCCTGCGGTTGGGCATCAAGACCCTGGGTCAGCTTGGCCGCGCCGACGAGGCCAAGCTCGCGGGCGCACTCGGGCAGGTGGGACCCGCCCTCAAGGCCCGAGCCGCCGGCGTCGAGCGCGCCCCCATAGGCGTCCGCGCCGCCCAGGGCGCCCCGAAGTCGGTCTCCAACGAGCGAACGTTTGCCAAGGACCTCAGCCAGGAGGCCGAGGTGCGCGCCGCCCTCGACGCCGTGGGCACCATGGTGGGCAGGAGGCTCAGGAGAAAGGGGCTCAGCGGGGTCACGGTCACCGTGCGCGTCAAGACGGACTTCCAGACCTCGAGGAGCGCGCAGGGGAGGCTCGAGGAGCCAACCGACGACGAGGCCGTGTTCGGACCCATGGCCCAGAGTCTGCTCGGCAAGATCTGGCACCCGGGAACGCCCGTGAGGCTCATCGGCGTGGGGGTGTCCGACTTCGAGCCGGCACTCCCGCGACAGCTCGACCTCTTTGCCGACCCCGCGGACGAGCGACGCATCGAGGCGCTGCGCCGGCTCCATCGGGCCACGGACGAGGTCCTCGACCGATTTGGGGACGGGGCCGTCTCCTATGGCAGGGACATCAAGCTCAGGGGATCGACCACCAACACGGCACCCCAGCACAAGGAGGACGCGTAGCACGAAGCTGCCCCCCGTCGCGAAGCGCAGACGGGCGGGCAGCTCAAAAAAAAGGGCGGCAGACGAGGGACAGCTAGGAAAGCTCGAGCCCAGCATCGACGCGGGGGGCATCGCCCCACAGGCGCTCGAGCCGATAGAACTCGCGCCCCTCGGGAGAGAAGGCGTGCAGGACAACCGCTCCGTAGTCCACGAGCACCCAGCGGCAGTCGTCGCGACCCTCGACGGACAGTGGGCTCAAGCCAAACTGGCCCCGGACTCGCTCCTCGACCTCGTCGACGACGGAGTCGATCAGGCGCGGGTTGGCACCCGTGCAGACGACGATGGCGTCGCACACGTCAGAGAGTCCCGCAAGGTCAAAAACGAGCACGTCCGTGGCCTTCTTCGCATCGGCCGCATGGGCGCAGGCGAGGGCAAGCGAGCGCCCGCGCGACTCTTGCTCTTGCCCGGTCTTTGCCATGCCGTCGTTCCGAGCCGTCGCGGCGTTGTCTGTCATCAGGCCTCCTTGCCCGCACGCCCCTTGCGAGCGAGCACGATTTCGTTGTAGATGGCGAGCGTCCCCGGATAGAGGTAGCGCCTCGTGTCTATCACATAGGTGATGCCGTCGGAGAAGCTCGTGAGGAACAGCTCCCCAAGCGCGGATGTGCCCACGAGGTTGCGCTGCCGCACGATGGCGGGGGCGGGCTTGCGCCTCGGCTCGATGCCGTCGGCAACGAAGACCACCATGTCAAGCGGGCTCATATGGGCATTGCCGAGCGTGTGCCGGTCGATGGCCTGCCACACGGCGGGGTCGACCTCCGGATAGCGACTCGGGAGCTCGCGCGCCGCTATCATGCCGTGCAGAAGCGGCTCGACGAGCTCGAGGTCCGCCCCGAGCTCGATGCCAAGCTCTCTCGCGCGCCCAATCGTCTGCTCGCGGGGTAGCGCCTTGGACCAGTCGTGCAGGATGCCTGCGATGCGCGCGAGGTAGGGGTCAACGCCGTAGAGCGCCGCCAGGCGCTCTGCCGTGAGGCCCACGGAGAGCGAGTGCAGCAGGCGCTTGGGCTTGCCCTGAAGCTGCACCGAGAGGTCGAGCTCGTAGCCGGCGATGCGCGCCGCCTCCGCCTCGGTGTAGGGCGCCGGGGAGTCCGGCATCCACGCCGGAACCCCCTCGTCCCACACCTGGGGTATGTTCGAGCAGAACTGGCTCATAGCAACGCTTCCCTTCCCATGCCTCCCAGGAGGCCCAGGGCGTCAGGCGCCACGTAGGAAGCCCGCGCGCCCTCATAGAGTCCGCGCTTCTCGACGAAGCCCACCACCGCGTCTGGCGTGAGGTAGCGCAGCGACTGCCCCGCGGCCACGCGCCCCCTGAGGTCGCTCGAAGAGATTGCCAGGGCCGGAACCTCGAGGTAGGTGACCTGGAAATCGATGCCGCTCGCGACGATGCGAGACCGGGCGCGCTCGAGGTCGTACCCCGGTCGCGTGGCCCCCACGAGCCGAGCCAGCTTGGCGATCCTGCCGGCGTCGCGCCAGGTGAGGATGTCGATGATGGCGTCCGCGCCCGTGATGAAGTAGAGCTCGACGTTTGCGGGATAGTGCCTGCGCAGTAGCTCGAGCGTGTCGACGGTGTAGGTGATGCCCACGCGGTCGACCTCGATGCGGCTCACGAGGAAACGCGGGTTGTCGGCCGTGGCGAGCAGGGCCATGTCATAGCGGTCCTCAGGCGAGGTGATGCGCCGGTCCTGCTTGAAGGCCGGGCTTCCGGCGGGAACGAACACGACGACGTCGAGCCCGAGGTCGACCGCCGCCTGCTCGGCCGCCACGAGGTGCCCGTTGTGGATGGGGTCGAAGGTACCGCCCATGATGCCCAGGCGATAGGTTCTGTTTGGATCTGCCCCAAGCGGCGGAAGGTCGCGGACGAGCTCGCGACCCCGGGCCCGCCCCGTGTTGGCGACGGCCTCGCTTACGCTCATGCGCGAACCTGGCCGGTGCCGCGCAGCAGGCACTTGGTGGTGGTGAGCGCCGAGGCGCCCATGGGGCCCCTGGCATGCAGCTTCTGCGTGGAGATGCCTA
This sequence comes from Olsenella uli, assembly GCF_901212655.1. Lineage (GTDB taxonomy): Bacteria > Actinomycetota > Coriobacteriia > Coriobacteriales > Atopobiaceae > Parolsenella > Parolsenella uli_A. The sequence goes on from NZ_CAAKON010000020.1 coordinate 80,027, forward strand.
TCTCGGCGCCGAGGCCGAACATCCCGCCGTCGGTGAAGCGCGTGCTGGCGTTCACATAGACCGCCGCGGCGTCCACGCGCGCCAGGAACTCGTCGGCGGCGAATACGTCTGAGGCGACGATGCACTCCGAGTGGTGCGTGGTGTAGCGGTTCACGTGGTCAATGGCCTCGTCGACGCCGTCGACCACCTTCACGGCCAGGTCAAGCGAGCCGTACTCGCACGCCCAATCCTGCTCGGTGGCGGCCACGTAGTCCTCGCCGCTCGCAAGGCCCTTGGCCTCGGCGGCCCTGACGGCAGCCTCGTCCCCGTGGACCGTAACGCCCCAGGAGGCGCAGGCGCTCACGAGCACGGGGAGGAACTCGTCGGCGATCTGGGAGTCCACGAGCACCGTCTCGATGGCGTTGCACACGCCGGGGCGCTGCGTCTTCGCGTTCTCGATGATGCGAACGGCCATGGCCTGGTCGGCGCTCGCGTGCACGTACACGTGGCAGTTGCCCTCGCCGGTCTGGATGACCGGAACCGTGGCCTGCTCGACGCAGGCGCGGATCAGGGAGTGGCCGCCCCTGGGGATGAGGACGTCCACAAGGCCGTTGGCGCGCATGAGCTCTGACGTCTCCGCCCTGTCCTGGCTCTCGATGAGCGTCGCGCAATCCGCGGGAAGGCCCGCCTGGGCAATCCCCTGCCGGCACGCCTCGGCCAGGGCCACGCAAGAGTCATGCGCCGCCGAGCCGCCCCGCAACACAACCGCGTTGCCCGAGCGGAGTGCCAGGCAGATGGCGTCGGCGGTCACGTTGGGGCGCGCCTCGTAGACCATGGCCACAACACCGAGGGGCACGCGGATGGTCGTGAGGCGCACGCCGGACTCGAGCGTGCGCCCTCCCACCACCTCGCCGATCGGGTCGTTCTGCGCGGCAACCTCGCGCATGCCGGAGATGATGCCGTCGATGCGTGCGTCATCGAGCATCAACCTGTCGAGCAAGGGCACAGGCATGCCGTTGGCCCTCGCGCGCTCCATGTCGCAGGCGTTGGCCGCGATGATGTGCGCCCTCCTGGCGTCGGCCGCGTCCGCGGCGGCCAGGATGGCCTCGCTCCTGTCATGCGCGCTCGCCTGCGCGAGCACGACGGAGGCCGCCTTCGCGGCCCGCGCCTTGACCAGTGCCTCCGACATGTCTTCCCCTTCCGTGGGCCCCCTTTGGGGACAGTGTAGCTAGAAGACGAGCAGCTCGTCGCGATGAATGGCCGGGCAGTCGGCGCGGTCTGGCATGAAGCGCGCTATGACGTCGAGTCTGAGTCCGTGGACCTTCCACAGCTCGTCGCTCGAGTAGCGCGAGATGCCGCGAGCGAGGAGCCTGCCGTCCCGGTCGAGAACGCTCACGGTGTCCCCCTCGTCGAAGTCTCCCTCGACGTGCGTGACACCCACCGGCAGCAGGGAGGCACCTCCCTTGAGCAGGGCGCGAGCGGCGCCCGCGTCAACCGTCACAGAGCCGCGCGAAAGGCCCGCGAGTCCGATCCAGAGCTTGCGCGCCTGCTCGTGGCCAGAACCCTCGGGACCCTCGAAGAGCGTGTGGCGGCCCTTGCCGTCAGCCGCGTTCACGAGGGCGTGGTCGCCCCTGCCGCGACAGATGACCATGGGGATGCCGGCCGCGATCATGGCACGGGCGGCGCGCACCTTCGTGGCCATGCCGCCGGTGCCAAAGGAACTGCCGGCGCCACCCGCCATGGCAACGATGTCGGTGTCCACACGCTCGACGCGCTCGATGAGATGGGCCGAGGGGTCGCTGTCGGGGTTTGCCGTGTACAGGCCATCGATGTCAGAGAGGATGACATAGAGGTCGGCATCGATGAGCGAGGCCACGATGGCGCCCAGCATGTCATTGTCGCCAAAGGAGAACTCGCGCACGCTCACCGTGTCGTTCTCGTTCACGATGGGTACCACGCCAAGGTCGAGAAGGCGCTCGAAGGTGTTGCGCGCGTTGAGGTAGCCCGTGCGGTCAACGACGTCGCCCCTCGTGAGCAAGACCTGCCCGCAGGCGGCGCCGTCCTCGGCCAGCACCTCGGCATAGCGCTCGATAAGGGTGGTCTGGCCAGCGGCGGCGCAGGCCTGAAGCGTGGGGATGTCACTCGGGCGCTCGGTGAGCCCGAGCAGCGACCTGCCCACCGCGGCGGCGCCGCTCGAGACGAGGACGACCCTGTCCCCACGTCGTCTGAGCTCGCAAATCTGCGCGCAAAGCGAACGGACGAAGGCCACGTCGAGCTCGCCGGCCTCATCCATGAGCGTCGACGAGCCAACCTTGGCAACGATGAGACGACCCATCCTACGCCTCGCCGCCCTCGTCAGACAAACCCTCGGCATCGGGTCCCTCTGCCCCCGCATCGCCGGAGGCCGCCTCGGACTCTTCGGGCGCGAGGTCGATGCCGGCGTCCTGGGCGATGTCTGCCACCGTAAGCACCTCGTCGTCGGCGTCGTCCTCGAAGACGGGCTCGTCCTCGTCGGGAAGCTCGGAGAACTCGTCCCGGGCGTCCTCGCCCTGGTACTCAAGGGCATAGCCGAGGATGCGCACCTCGTCGCCCGTCTTGCAGCCGGCCTTGGCAAGCGCCGAGTCGAGACCCATGCGGTCGAAGCGGTGCTGGAGGTAGGCCACGGCCTCCTCGTTCTCCCAGTCCGTTTTGATGACCATGCGTTCGATGACCGTGCCGTGCGCGCGCCACACGCCGCCGCCAAGGTTCTCCACCCTGATGGCGTTCTCCCTGCGCTGGCGGCGCTGCTCCCACAGCTCGTCTCGCACCGGGCCCTCGTCGAGTTCGCGCTCGCTGCGCAGCTGCGCCACGAGGCGGGCGCAGGCCACCTCGAGCGAGTCGATGCCGACGCCCGTGACGGCAGACACCGCGAAGAACTGGTGCCCGTCGGCGGCAGCGCGCTCCCTGAGTCTGGCCAGGGCCTCGGACGTCCCGGGCATGTCGCACTTGTTGGCAACGACCACCTGGGGACGCACCGCAAGCTCGGGCGCGTAGGCCGCAAGCTCGCGATTGATGGTCACGTAGTCCTCGATGGGGTCGCGGCCCTCATAGCCGCCCGTGAGGTCGACGACGTGCATGATGAGAGCCGTGCGCTCGATGTGACGGAGGAACTCGTGGCCAAGGCCCTTGCCCTCGCTCGCGCCTTCGATGAGGCCCGGGACATCTGCCGCGACGAACGAGCCGACGTTGCCGGCGCGCACCACGCCGAGGTTGGGGACGAGGGTCGTGAACGGGTAGTCGGCAATCTTGGGGCGCGCGGCGCTCATGCGCGCGATGAGAGAGCTCTTGCCCACGCTCGGCATGCCCACGAGGGCGGCGTCGGCCATGAGCTTCATCTCGAGCTCGATCCAGTGCTCGAAGGCGGGCTCGCCCTTCTCGGCAAAGGCGGGCGCCCTGCGCACGGAGGTCACAAAGTGGATGTTGCCTCTGCCGCCCGTGCCGCCGGGGCCCACGATGACGCGCTCCCCCGGTCTCGTGAGGTCGGCGACCTGGTAGAGGGGCTTCATGGTGTCGGGGTCGAGTTCGCTCACCACGGTGCCGCAGGGAACCTTGAGAACGAGGTCCTGGCCGTCGCGGCCATGCCTGCGCGCGCCCTGACCATGCGTGCCACGCTCGGCGCGGAAATGATGCTTGAAGCGATAGTCGATGAGCGAGGAGAGCTGCGGGTCGCACTCGAGGATGACGTTGCCACCGCGGCCGCCGTCACCGCCGTCGGGCCCACCCTTGGGCACGAAGGCCTCGCGCCTGAACGACATGCAGCCCGCCCCGCCGTCGCCACCCTTGACGTTGATGCGCGACACGTCGGTGAACTGAGACATGTGGTGCTCCTTATCCATGAGGTTTTGCGGCAGCGGGCAAGCCTGCTCCCGACCTATAAGAAAAGACCCTCGGCTAGCTGAGAGCCGAGGGTCCTGCAAAATCCCTGATGGGTGCGGGAAGCCCTAGGCCTCCTGCGCCGGACGAACGTGAACGCGGTGCTTGGCACCCTTCACGAACTCGACCGTACCGTCAGCGAGGGCGAACAGGGTGTCGTCCTTGCCACGACCGACGTTCTCGCCCGGCGTGATGTGCGTGCCGCGCTGGCGAACGATAATCTGACCAGTCTTGACGGACTGGCCGCCGAAGATCTTCGTGCCAAGGCGCTGTGCCGCGGAGTCACGACCGTTACGAGAGCTAGCCTGGCCCTTCTTGTGTGCCATGATGGTACCTGCCTATCTAAAGTTACGCTGTGTGTGACGAGTTACTCGGCAGAAGCCGTGGTGGCGGCAGAACCGGAGAGGGCCGGCACGTCCGCAACCTCAAGGCGCGTCAGGTTCTGACGGTGACCCTTAGTACGGCGATAGCGCTTACGCTTCTGGAACTTGAAGACGAGCTGCTTCTCGCCCTTGTGCTGGTCGATGACCTTGGCGGTGACCTTCTTGTCGGCCAGGGACGCGGCATCGACAACGACCTGCTTGCCGTCGTTGAGCAGAAGAACGTCGAGCTTGACCTCGTCGCCAGGCTGCGCATCGAGCTTCTCGACGTCGAGGACGTCGCCCTTGGCAACCTTGTACTGCTTGCCGCCAGTCGTGATGATTGCGTACATGTGAGAGCCCTTCAGTGCTGTGGTTAGTGCAACAGCTGGAAATGGTACGTCACGCTTTAGCGTTCGTCAACGGCAAACTGCTGCTCCTTGATGGGTTTTCCACGGATGCCGCCCCATGGCCAAGGCGCTCGGCAAGCTCGAGCCTCAAGACGAGCGCCTCGCCGAGACAGTAGGTGCCGCCGTAGGCGATGCCCGCCTTGATCAGGAGGCAAAGGCCGGGAAGCACGGCGCAGAGCCTTCGCGCGAGCGAGCGCGAGGACAGCGCGAGTGCGAGTACCACGGCCGCCTCGCCCAGACGCTCCGCATCGGCGCCGCGCCCATAGGCCCCAGAGACATCGAGCGCCATGAGGGCCTGGTTGGCCGCCATGATCGGAAGGTCGGCCCCCGAGCCGAGGGGCACGAGACCCACGACGGCGTTCTGGGCGCTCCGCTCGCGAACGCACCGCTCGGCCACGGCGCGGCGGCAGAACGGGAAGTTCGCGGCGAGCGCGATGTCCCTGCCGCAGGCGTCGGCCATCCAGGAGGCGAGCTTGGCGAGCAGGGCGTCCGTGCTCGCGGCCGAGACGAGGGCCGTGCCCTCGAGCCCCTCGCCCCCTGGGGCGTCCAGGCTCGACTCCACGACGATGACGCAGGGCACGCCGGCACGACGGAAGGCACGCGCCACGGAGGCGCCGGGGCCCGAGGGGCCGGCGGCGACGATCACGGCAACGTCGGCGTCGGGGTTCACGCGGACGGCCACGCCAGCCCGTATCGCCCCGACGTGAACGAGTCCCGAGGCCGTCTCGGGCATGAGGGCGCCCTTGAGCGCGAGGGCGAGCTCGCGAGGGGCGCCGTCCTCGAGCTCTACCGCCACCCGCACGCACTCGCGGCGCCGGCGCTGGCCCTCACGAGCCCCGCCGATGAACTCGCCCACCTTGGCGAAGGGGATGTTGTTGATGCCAGCCATGCGCTCCCTTCCTACGCAGACCGAGGCCTGTGGTGATACACGGACTGTACTATTCCCACCGAAGCCACCTGGATGACCATCGACGTGGCGCCGTAGCTGACGAAGGGCAAGGGGATGCCCGTGATGGGCATGATGCCGATGCACATGCCCACGTTTTGGAGCAGCTGATAGCTCCACATGGCCACGACGCCCGCAAGCACGAGCTTGGCAAAGGGCGCCTCGAGGCGCATCGCGAGCGAAAGCGTTGAGAAGATCAACCAGGCATAGAGGGCCAGGAGCAGGACCGCCCCGGCGAAGCCGAACTCCTCGGCCAGGGTGGCGAAGACGAAGTCCGTGTGGCTCTCCGGCAGAAAGCCGCCCGTTGCCTGGGTGGCGGCACCGATGCCCTTGCCGAGCAGGCCGCCAGAGCCAACCGCGATCTTCGACTGCTGGAGCTGGTAGCCCACGTCGGGGTCTGCCGTGGCATCCACGAACACGAGCAGACGGTTCATCTGATACTGCTTGAGCGGGAAGCCGAAGTTCGTCGAGCAGAACACGATGAGCGCCGCCCCGAGGATGATGAGCGCCACCGTGATGAGCACCCAATCCCTCCGCGCGCCACCGCAGATGATGATCGAGGCGCCAATGACGAGCAGGATGAGGCCCGTGCCGAGGTCTGGCTGGGTCATGATCGCCACGAACGGCACCAGCAGGGTGGCGCAGAGCTTCGCGTAGTCTCGGAACTCCTTCACGCGGCCGTTGAACTGCGCCGTGAGCGAGGCCATCAGGAAGATGGTCACGAGCTTGCCGACCTCCGAGGGCTGGAACTGCAGGGGGCCGAGCTTGACCCAACCCGTCATGCCGTTGGCGTTGTAGGCAAGCCCCGGGATGTGCGGCGAAAGCATGAGCACGACGTCCAGGACAAGCAGCCACGTGGAGAGGTTCTGCAGGTTGCGGTAGTCGTAGCGCCAGATGAGGACGGCGCCCACGAGTCCGAGGACCGCGCCGATGGACTGCTTGGGCAGCGAGGCGTTCGCGTTGGTGAGCGACGCGCTCCAGACCACGAGCAGGCCATAGGCCACGAGCAGGATGGCGGGCAGCAGGGCCGGCCAGTAGAGCTCGCGCAGAAAGCCCCCGCGCCCGGGCACGCGCGCGTGGGCAGACCCCGGCCGCTTGCCCGCATCGCCACCGAAGAGCGATGACACGACGGCGCCGAAGCCGACGCCGCCCGCCGTGTTCTGAGCCATGGCTCCCCTCCTATCTCGTGCCGTCGGAGACCGACGTCGTGGCGGTGTCCGGCTCGTTGTAGAGCGCCCCGATGATGTCTCGGACCACGTACATGGCCGAGGTGGAGCCATAGCCGCCCTTGTCGATGACGGCGCAGATCGCGTACTTGGGGTTGTCGGCCGGCACATAGGCGCAGAACCACGCAGTCGGCTCGTCATTGCCGTGCTCGCCGGTACCGGTCTTTCCCGCAACCCGCATGGACAGGTTGGTGAAGTGGGCCGTCATGGAGGCGCTCTCCTCGTAGATCACGCCCTCCAGGCCGGAGTGCACGAGGTCGTAGTTCTCGCTCGCCTCATCGGGCGCGAGGTACTGCTCGGGCTTGAAGTCGATGACCGAGCCGTCACCACCGCGGCCCTTGACGCTCTTGAGCACGTGCGGGCGCCACATGGTGCCGCGGTTGCCGATGCCCATGTAAGCGCAGCACATCTGCAGGGGCGTCACGAGAATGTCGCCTTGGCCGATGGCGATGTTGGTGTAGTCGCCGCCCTGCCACTGACGGTCCGCGTCCGAGTAGCTGCTGAAGTAGTTCCATTTCCACTCGGCGTCGGGCACGCGCCCGGCGGCCTCGCCGGGCAGGTCGATGCCCGTCTGCGAGCCCAGGCCCCACTTGTGGAAGGTCTCCTGCATCCCGTCTTTGGTGTCAGAGTTGTAGAACCCCTTCGCTATCTCGTAGAACACGACGTCGCACGAGTAGACGATGCCATTCCTGAGGTCGATGGGGCCATGGCCCGAGTGCTTCCAGCACCACTTGCCGTACGAGGAGCCAAAGCCCGTCCACCAGCCCTGGCAGTCGAAGCCGCTCGAGGCGTTGGCGATGCCATGGTCCATGGCCGCGAAGGTGGTGAGCGGCTTGATGGTGGAGGCAGCCACGAACTGGCCCGAGACGGCGCGGTTCATGAGGGGGTTTCCGGCAGCGTCGCTCGAGAGCGTGTCCCAGTCGTCCTGGGAGATGCCGCCCACGAAGAGCTCGGGCCGAAACGACGGCGCGCTCGCCATCGCGAGGACCTCGCCGTTCGTGGCGTCCACGACGATGGCCGCGCCGGAGTTGCAGTCCTTGCTTCCGGCCTTCACGGCGCGCTTGATGCCGTCGGCGAGGGCCTGCTCGGCCGCCTTCTGGGTGTTGACGTCGATCGTGAGCAGGATGTCGGATCCGCTCTCGGCCGGAACCGAGGTCGAGTAGCTGAGGACGTCGCCGTTTGCGTCGACGTAGACCGTCTGCTCGCCGCGCACGCCCTGCAGCACGCCCTCGTACTGGTACTCGACGCCCGCCTGGCCCGTCGTGTCGCCGCTCTCGTAGGAGAGGCCGTTTGCGTTCTGCGCGGAGGCGTCGATCTGGTCCTGCGTGACGGTGCCGGTGTAGCCAAGCAGGTGGCAGGCGACCTCCCCCTGCGGGTAGGACCGCTGCGTGCGCTGCTCGACGGTGACGCCGGGGAAGAAGTCGGCGTGCTCCTGGATGAAGGCCACCGTGGTACGGTGCGCGTCCACAGCCACCGTGCGGGCGCTCTGGGCGCCCTCGGTGGAGTCCTGGATCTTGCGGCGACAGGCTATCTTGGGCATGCCGAGCAGGGCCGCAAGCAGCGTAACCTCGACGTCGTCGTTCACCACGTCGGACTTGGCGGTGACGGTGAGGCTCGGGCGGTTCGCCACGAGCTCCACGCCGTTGCGATCGAGGATGCGCCCGCGCGGCGCCACGGTCGAGACGGTCCTCGTGCGATTGGACTCGGCCTGCCTGGCATAGTCCTCGCTCGAGACAACCTGCATGCTCAGGAGCTTCACGAAAAGGGCGCCGATGACGGTGCCGGAGAACACGCCAAGCCCAACGAACCGGCTCTTGAAGGTGGTCTCCGAGGAGGTGTCATTGCCGCCGGCAGCACGTGGCGCCTGACCGCCGATGTCGAAGCGCAGGCTCGAGGTGCCGCCACGTACGGCAAGCACCACGGCCGCGGCCACGGCCGCGAGCAGGACGACGAACACTATGAGGATGATGGTGCCGAGCGACATGAGCCTACAGGCCCTTCATGTCGTAGTGGCCGGAGCGCTTCTTGCCCCCGCCAAGCGAGAGGCCCGAGGACGAGGCACCCGGCATCCGGGAGAGCAGAGTGCCCACGATCCAGAACGCCAGACAGTCGAGCGCGGCCCCGGGTACGGCGCGCAGGAACACCACATCCACGAAGGAGGACGCCTGACCCGTCGCCAGCAGGATGAGCGCGTACACCACGCCCACGCCCACTGCGGAGGGGGCGAAGATGGCAAGCGCCGCCGGCACGTCGTCGGCCACGCGCGTGCGGCCCGTAGCAGCATAGGCCCAGGCAAGCAGCGTGAGCAGAAGCGCCATGAGCCCGATGGGGCCCGTGCCGGTCATGTCATAGAAGAGGCCCGAGAGAAATCCGATGACGGGCGCGCTGCGCACCTCCCCGCCAAGGCAGGCGCAGGCCGCAAGCACGAGCGCGAGGTTGGCCCTGCCGCCCAGGATGCCCACGTTGGGAACGAGCGCGAGCTGCAGCACCGCGAGCACGACGGCAAGGACGGCCGAGATCCTGCGGCTCGACGCCTGGTCGTTGACGATCATCTATGCTCCTTCCCCGTCGCTCGTGCTAGTAGTTGCCTGGTCCGAGGACCCGTCTTCCGAAGACGCGTCCCGCGTTGTCGCCGCGGCCGAGGCATCTGCCTTCGAGGCCGTCGTCATGTCCTGGCTGTCGGCGGCCTGGGCGTCCTCGGTGGTTGCCTGCTGGCCATCGCTCACCGACGTGATGACGAGAACCTCCTCAAGGTTCTGCGAGTCTGCCAGAGGCTCGACCGTGATGTCGTAGTACAGGGCCCCCGAGGTCTTGGACACGTTTGTGACGGTACCGATGGGAAGCCCCTTCGGATAGACGCCGCCGAGCCCGCTCGTAATCACGAGGTCACCGATGGAGACCTGCTGGTCGCACCTCACGAGGGTGAGCCTGAGCGTGCCATCGGGCGCGCCCACGAGCTGTCCCTGGGCGCGGCTGGACTGCACCATGGCCGAGACGCCCGAGCTCTCGTCCGAGATGAGGCGCACCGTGGACTGCGCGGCGGAGGTATCGCTGATCTGCCCGATGACACCCGTGGACGTCATGACCGGCATGCCGATGGCAAGCCCCGAGCCCTCGCCCTTGTCGATGGTGATGGTGGAGCTCCAGGAGGTCGTCGACTGGCCGATGACGGTGGCCCCGGTGGACGTGAGGCTGTAGCGATTGCGCACCTCGAGCAGGCTCGAGAGCGTGTCCAGGTCGTGCTGGGACTCGGAGAGCTGTGCCACCTGGGCCTTGAGGCTCTCGTTCTCCGCCTTGAGGTCTGACAGGGTCTCGGAGTCGGCCGTGAGGTTGCCGAATATGTTGCCAAGGCCCTGAACGGGAGCGGACACGAAGGACCCGACCGCACGCACGGGCGAGGTCAGCGTCTGCACCACGCCACGCGCCCCATGCAGCACGCCCGAGTCGCCCTCGCGATAACCGACGACAACGAGGACGAGCGAAAGGACGCACAGCACAACGAGCGAGCGCGGGACTGCCGCAGCAGACCCGCGCCCCATGGATTGTTTGGGGGTTGCGAAGCGCTTCGCCATCGGGCTCCCCTACTTGCCAGAGCTCTGGACGAAGCCGCCGGAAAGGGCGTTGGCCTCGAGGACCTTCGCGCAACCGTACACGACGTTCTCGAGGGCGCTCGGGCTCACGTTCACCGGCACGCCCGTCTCCTCGCGCAGACGCTGGTCGAGGCCGCGAAGCAGGCCGCCGCCTCCCGTCAGCATGATGCCGTAGTACATGAGGTCGCTCGCGAGGTCGGGCGGGGTGACGTCCAGGGCATCCTTCACGGCCTTGGTAACCTGGTCAAGCGGCGAGTTCAGGGCGCGCCTGATCTCCTCGCTCTCGATGCGAACGGTCTTGGGGAGACCGTTGATGACGTCGCGGCCGTTGACCTCGACGTCAAGCTCCTCCTTGAGCGGGGCGGCGGAGCCAACCTTGATCTTGATGTCCTCGGCCGTGCGCTCGCCGATGGACAGGTTGTAGGCATCGCGGACGTGCTCGAGGATGACCTGGTCGAACTCGTCTCCAGCGGTGCGGATGGACTGCGACACGACGATGCCGCCCATGGCGATGACGGCCACCTCGGTGGTGCCGCCGCCGATGTCGACGACCATCGAGCCCGTAGGGTCCTCAATCGGCAGGTTGGCGCCGATGGCGGCTGCCATGGGCTCCTCGATGAGGAATGCCTGTCGGGCGCCGGCGGAGATCGTGGCCTCGAAGACCGCTCGCTTCTCGACCGAGGTAACGCCGGAGGGCACGCACACGACGACGCGCGGGCGTGGGCTCCAGGGATAGCGGCGCTTCGACGCCTTCTCGATGAAGTAGCGAAGCATGACCTCGGTCACGTCGAAGTCGGAGATGACGCCGTCCTTCAGAGGGCGAATTGCCGTGATGGAGCCGGGAGTGCGGCCCACCATGCGCTTGGCGTCGGCGCCAACGGCCAGCACGCGCTCCTCGTTCTTGTCGATGGCGACGACGGAGGGCTCGTTGATGACGATGCCCTCGCCGCGCACGGACACGAGCGTGTTGGCCGTGCCGAGGTCGATGGCAAGGTCGCCGCCGTACTCACCGAATATGGAGTCGAAAATCGACATGGCATCCGTTCCTCATGGCACGGGATCGTACCCCGCGCCTCGATAGCTCAAACCTAAATCAGATAGTGCAGACCGCGAGGCTACTTGGTTGCGGCCGCGGTGGTGGCGGCGGAGCCCGTGAAGGCGGTGCCGGTGGTCGTCGTGGTGCTGGAGCCCGAGCCGCCCTGGGAAGCGAAGCTCAGCTCCACGCTCGTGACCTTCCAGCCCACACCGTCGCGCACGAGGGCGACCTTGTAGTCCTGCGTGCCGCCGGAGGCAAGCCTCGCGGAGACGAGGGCCTCGGAGGACGCGGTGGTGCGGTCCACGCCAGAGACGGTGACGGAGGCACCCTTCGGCATGATTGCCTGGATCTGGGACTTCGTGTCGTCATCCACACCGCCCGCAAGGAACGAGGACACGTCGTTGCCAGCGGCGCCAGCAGAGAACATGTCGCTCACGACAGCCTCCTGGGTGGGCCAGCCATACCCCTTGTAGTAGGCGAAGCCGCCCACACCGGCGACGATCACGAGCAGGAGGAGAATGAAGACCAGGAACTTCTTGCCCTTGCCCGAGTGCTTGCGACGCATCTTGCGGTCGTGCTTGTCGGCCTTCATGAGGTCCTCCTCCGTGACGGAGAAGAAGCCCGTGTCCTCCGGGGAGGGCATGAAGTCGCCCGTCTTGCCCATCGGGTCGAGCGGGTCCAGGGCCGAGGACGACTCGGGAGCCGCCGGAGCCTGAGGCTGCTGGGCGGCGCCGTCGCCGTAGCCGGCGCCCGCAAGGAGCTGGTCAGTCTCGGAGGGTCCACCCGCGGAGAGGGCCGCCATGGCCTTCTGGGCCGCGACGAGGGAGGCCGACTGCTCGGGCGTCAGCGTATACGTGCCATCGGCAGTGGCCTTCGTGAAGGCGTCGACGGCCTCGGAGACGCGGTTGGACGCCATGTAGGCCTGACCGAGCTCGCCGTAGATAGGGTCCTGGGAGCCATCGGTCGAGAAGTCGAGCGCGGTGCGGTAGGCCTCTACGGCGTCGACGGGACGACCGAGCTGCATGAAGCAGCCGCCCAACTTAACGAGGGCCGAGGACGGGTCCGGGTTTGCCTCGTCGATCGCGGCGTTGCGCCAGGCGACGCCGGCCTCGCGTGCCATGCCGCGGCGGGAGTAGAGGTTGCCGAGCGCGAGGTAGGCCTTGTAGGGCGTGGGGTAGGTGGCGTCTGCCACCGCAGCCTCGAAGCAGCCCACGGCCGCGTCGAGGCTGCCGGCCGCCACGAGGGCGCGGCCGCGGTTGCAGTTGAGTGCGCCCAGGTGGGTCTGGGCGTAGCCGGCGTCGGAGAGCGCCAGCCCATAGGCCTCGGCGGCATCGGCATACAGGCCGAGCTTCATGAGCGCGTTGCCGCGCAGGTGGTCAACCTCGCCCCACAGCTCGCCAGGGGCCTTGGCCTGGTTGAGGGCCGAGACGGCACCAGCCCAGTCGCCGCGCTGGTAAGCGGCACGCGCGGTGGAGAACGCTTGAGTGTTCACGATGATTCCTCCCTGCCGCGAGGTGCCTAGCGGGCCTCGTGCTCGATGCGGATGGAGACGATCTCGTCGCCGGCGCGGAGCTTGCCGATGACGTCTTTGCCCTCGATGGTCTGCCCGAAGACCGTGTAGTCGCGGTCGAGGCCGTGCTGCGATCCAAGGCAGAGGTAGAACTGCGAGCCGGCAGAATCCGGGTGCTGCGAGCGCGCCATGGCGAGGGCGCCGTCCTCGTGGCTGTTGTTGGGGTTCACGTCGTACTCGTGCTTGATGCGGTAGCCGGGGCCGCCAGTACCAGGCATGCCGTCGGGCCCGGGGCGGCCGGCGGCCACCTCGTCAGACGTCATGTCGCGCGTGTTGGGGCACCCGCCCTGGATCACGAAGCCGGGGACGAAGCGATGAAACTTCAGGCCGTCGTAGAAGCCCGAGCCAGCCAGCTCGCAGAAGTTGGCAACGTGGATGGGAGCGCCCTCGGCGTCGAGGCGCACGCGAATGACGCCCTTGGGCGTCTCGATGACGGCAACCTCGTCACCGGCGGGGGTGTACTCGGGCGTGTAGAGGGGATCGAGGAATCCAGGCATGTAACCTCCATCGGCTGTCCCGGGCCGCACGCGGCCGCAGGGCTTAATCAATCTATCCGTGCAATTCTAGCAGCACAGGCAACCTTTCACACATTCGGCATTCGTATGGGCCGCCGTGGAGGCCCCATCAACGCTGCTGGGGCCTCCACGCGTCGTAGTTCTTGGCGAAAAGGGCCGCGTAGGACTCGGTGTCATTGACGCTCTGGCCCTTGAGGGGCGCCACGATCTTGCTCGCGTCGCGCTCGGGGTCGGAGCTGCCGGCAGACAGGCTCCAGGCCTTGCTGATGGCGTCGCTGCGATTCCTGAGCCAGTTCGCCAGAACGTTCAGGTGGTCTCGCTGGTCCGTATAGGTTCCGGTGGTCGAGACGTCGATGGCGTCGATCGCCCTCACGAGGTTGCTGGCGTCGAGCGCGAGCTGCTTGGCGTCCTCGTAGCCGCTCTTGCGCTCATCGGCCGTGCCGGAGGTGCCCACGTCCGAGAGCTTCTCGGCGCTGGAATCTGCGTGCTCGGAGATCTTGGCGAGCTGGTCATAGGCGTCCGTCATCGCGTTGAAGGTCAGCTCGTCGGCCGAGGCCACCGAGCTCGCGTCCACGTCGCCGGAGTCCTGGCCCTGGAGCCTCGACACCGTGCCGGGAAAACCCGCCTGCGAGGTGTCCGCCGGCGTGGTTGCCCGCGGGTCCAGCAGCGAGGGGTCCCACGGGTGGGTGATGGCGAGGGTGGCGCCACCCACGATGAGCAGCGACGCCACGGCAGCCACGACGAACACGCGCGTATGGGGCAGCCGCTCGCGCCCGTAGGGCCCCTCGACCGAGGGGTCCGGCTCGGACGGAATGGCGCTCTCGATGCGCGGCAGCGTCGTGGTGCGCTCGCGCTCGAGCCTCAGCTCCTCGGCGTCCTCATGGAGCGGCGCCTTGCGCTCCTCGGGCTCGGCAGCCTCGGCGGCAAGGGGCATGCCGCATTTGGGGCAGCTCGCGGAGCCCGGCGGGCAGAGCGCTCCGCACGAGGGGCACCACGTGCCCTTGAGCCTGGGCATCACGCGCGTGGCCGAAAGGTCGGCGTGACACGCGGGGCACACCGTGAGGCCGTCTGCCACGAGCGTGCCGCAGACGGGGCACCTCACAGCCGGCCCCAATCGCCCGCAAACGTCGTCATACTTCCGATCGCCTCCCGTTATGCTCCTCCGCGCGCTCGAGCAGGCGGAGGAAGGGGCCGTCGTGCTGAGCGGCGCCCACGAATCTGTCGTAGAGAAGATTAAACACCAGCAGCGCGCCCGCGCCAAAAAGCGCGAGGAATGCCCACATGGGGCCCGTCATGGGCGCGATCTCGAAGAAGGGCCCCGCAATCGTGCACCCAAATGCCACGATGCCAAGTACCACGAGGGCAAGGGCGGCCCTGAGCGGCGTCAGGGGCGTGGATATCCTCAGAATGAGGTTGAAGCCCACGAGACTCGTGAGCAGCACGCACAGGGTGGATATCTCCATGCGCGCGAGGCCGGCACGCTCGAGAAGAAGGCTCGCGAGCCCCACCGCAACCACGATGGAGGCGGAGGCCGGCAGGGAGCGCGCGAGCACGTTGGCAAGGAAGCTCCCCGAGACTCGCTCGCGGTTGGGCTCGAGCGCCAGCACGAACGAGGGGACCCCGATGATGGCCGTGGAGACGAGCGACATCTGGACGGGCTGGAAGGGATAGGGCGGCACGAGGGCGCACAGGATGGCGAGGACGACGGAGAAGACCGTCTTCACGAGGAAGAGCGAGGCGGAGCGCTGCAGGTTGTTGATCGAGCGCCTGCCCTCGGCCACCACCTCGGGCATGCGCGAAAAGTCGTTGTCCACGAGCACGACCTCGGAGACGTTGCGCGCGGCGTCCGACCCAGAGGCCATGGCCACCGAGCAGTCCGCCTCGCGCAGGGCGAGGACGTCATTGACGCCGTCGCCCGTCATGGCCACGGTGTGGCCGCGGCCCTTGAGCGCGCGCACGAGCTCGCGCTTCTGCTGGGGCGTCACGCGGCCGAACACGTGATACTCCCCCGCGGCGCGCTCCAGCGCCTCGGGCGTCGTGAGCGTCGTGGCGTCTACGTAGCGCTCGGCCCCGGGCACCCCCGCCTCCCTCGCTATGGCAGAGACCGTGCGCGCGTCGTCTCCGGAGATGACGTTGACCGTGACTCCCTGCTCGCAGAAGAAGCCGATCGTCTCCGGCGCCGTGGAGCGGATATGGTCCGAGAGCGACACCAGCCCGAGCGGCCGCACGCCGCCCACGATCGCCCCCTGCTCGTCGAAGCCGTCGGCCTCGGCAACCACGAGGACGCGAGCACGGGGCCCAAAGCCCGCACGCATCCCCTCGAGGCCCGCCGCGCCCTCGCCCAGTACGAACTGCGAGGCACCCAGCACGAGCGAGCGACCGTCACGCGTGACGCATCCGGAATACTTGCGCGCAGACGAGAACGGCACGGCCCGCGCGCTCGGCGCCGGCACGATTGCTCGCGCCCTCGCATACGAGAGGATGGCAGAGGCGGTCTCGTTGGCGTCCTCCGAGCTCGCCGCCGCGACGGACACGGCGGCGAGCGCGACCTCGTCCTCGGTATGGCCGGCGAGGGCGCGGGCACCGGAGAAGTCCATGGCGCCCGAGGTGATGGTGCCCGTCTTGTCCAGGCACAGCACGTCCACGCGGGCCAGCATCTCTATGCAGTAGAACTGCTGGACCAAAACCTGGTGCCGCGCAAGCCTTGCGGTGGATATGACGAGCACGGTGGAGGTGAGCAGCACGAGTCCCTGGGGAATCATGCCCACGAGGGCCGCCACCGTGGTGAGGATGGCCTGGGCGCTGCCCTGGCCGTCTCCCAAAGTCCTCAGGAATAGCAGGATTCCCACGGGGGCGAGCAGCCACGTCGCCCAGCGGATGATCATGGAGAGCGTGAGCATAATCTCGGAGACCGCACGCTTGGCGTGCCTCGCCTCGGCGTTGATGCGGGCGGCGTAGGAGTCCGCGCCCACGCGCGTCACCCGGGCGAGCACGCAGCCGGAGTCGAGGAAGCTCCCGCTCATGAGCTCGGAGCCCTTCGACTTGGTTATGGGCTCGCTCTCCCCCGTGAGCAGGCTCTCGTTGACGCCCGCCACACCCCACACCACGCGGGCGTCGGCCGGCACCTGGTCGCCGCGCCTGAGTACGAGGATGTCGTCGGCGACAACGCCCTCGTGCGCAATCTCGATGTCGGTGCCGCCACGCCTGACGGTGACGGGGCGCTCGGCCAGGATCGTGAGCCGGTCGATCGTTCGCTTGGCGCGCACCTCCTGGACGATACCGATGCCAAGGTTCAGCAGCACCACGCAGATGAAGGCGAGGTTTCGCCACGAGCCCGTAAGCGCGACGAGGCCGGCAAGCACGAGGTTCACACCGTTGAACAGCGTGAGCGTGTGCTCGGCGACGATCCGGCCCACGGGCTTCGTCTTGGGTCCCGCCTGGGTGTTGGCGCGCCCGTCCGCCAGACGCGAGCCCACCTCGTCGGCGGAGAGCCCAACTACCTCGGGCGCAACGACCTGGTCCGTGTCCATGTGGCCTTCCTTCCCTCCAGCGTGCCTGTGCTCGCGCCATTGTACGCAACGGGTGACCCAGATTCTCGGCCTGCAGGCTACCCGCATGCCCTATACTCTCATTTTGCTGCTCTCTTAGCTCAGCTGGATAGAGCGTTCGCCTCCGGAGCGAAAGGTCGCGGGTTCGAATCCCACAGAGAGCACCAACGCCTGAGCCGGCCCCGAATATGGGGCCGTTTTCGTATGGGGGTCCCGCGAGGGACCCTTTTTCATACGCTCGGGGAGCCGAGGCGCTTTCGGCTCGTGTAGTACCATCGCATGACCAACACTAAGGCGCCCGGGGCGTAAGGGGGAAGCGCATGATCGCAGTCGTCAAGGACAGTGCCACGAAGGAGCAGGTAGCGCACTTCGTGGATTGGATCGAGTCCAAGGGCCTCTCGGCCGACATCTCGAGGGGAGCCGGCGAGACCATCATCGGCCTCGTGGGCGACACCACCCAGATAGACCCGTTCCTCGTCGAGAGCATGGACATCATCGACCGGGTGCAGCGGGTCTCGGAGCCCTTCAAGAAGGCCAACCGCAAGTTCCACCCGCTCGACACGGTCATCGACTGCGGGCACGGCGTGCTCGTGGGCGGCGGCCACTTCCAGGTCATCGCCGGCCCCTGCTCCGTCGAGGGCGAGAACCTCCTGCGCATCGCGCGCGAGGTCAAGGCCGCGGGCGCCACGATGCTGAGGGGCGGGGCCTACAAGCCGCGCACGAGCCCCTACAGCTACCAGGGCATGGGCGAGGAGGGGCTCGACCTCCTGCGCGAGGCGGGCGACGAGCTCGACATGCCCATCGTCACCGAGATCATGGACCCCAGGGACGTCCAGAAGTTCCTCGACCGCAACATCGAGGTCTGGCAGATCGGCGCCCGCAACTCCCAGAACTTCCCCCTGCTCAAGGAGGTCGGCAAGACCCAGGTGCCCATCCTGCTCAAGCGAGGCATCGCCGGCACCATCGACGAGCTGCTCATGGCCGCCGAGTACGTGATGAGGGAGGGCAACCCCAACGTCATCGTCTGCGAGCGCGGCATCCGCAGCTTCGAGCGCCGCACGAGGAACACCTTCGACCTGAATGCCGTGCCGGTGCTGCACGGCCTCACCCACCTGCCCGTCTGCGCCGACCCGAGCCACGCCACCGGCTACACCCGCTACGTGACCCCCATGGCCCTCGCCGCCACGGCCGCCGGCGCCGACTGCCTCGAGATCGAGGTCCACGACGACCCGAGCCACGCCTGGTCCGACGGCGCCCAGGCACTCACGCCGGCCCAGTTCAAGGACGCCATGGCCCGCATCGCCAAGGTGCGCGAGGCCGTCACGATGGAGGTCGAGTAGGCCATGGCGGCGCAGCTTGAGCGACAGGCTGGCCAGGCGGAGCAGGCCGCGCTCGCGGCGGCGCAGCGGGAGGGTGCGCACGTCGTGCCCGGCCGCTGCGCGATCGTGGGCCTTGGCCTCATAGGGGGCTCGTTCGCGCGTGCCCTCTCCCACGGCGGCCGCGAGGTCTACGCCTTCGACCCCAACGACGACATCGAGCGCTTCGCCGCTATCGACACCACGGCGGGCGCCCTCACCGACGAGCTGCTGCCCACGGTGGAGCTCATCGTGCTCGCCTGCTACCCCCAGGCCTGCGTCGACTGGCTTGAGGCCCACGCCGGGCTCATATCGCCCGACGCCATCGTCATCGACACGGGAGGCGTGAAGCGCGCCATCTGCGAGCGCGGCTTTGCCGCGGCGCGCAGGGCGCACATCACCTTCGTGGGGTGCCATCCCATGGCGGGCACCCAGTTCTCGGGCTACGCGCACTCGCGCGCAGACATGTTCCAGGGGGCGCCCATGGTCGTCTGCCCTCCGCCGGAGGTTCGCGGCGTCGCCTGCCTCGAGCTCGTCGACCGGCTCGAGGGGCTTTTGGCCCCCTGCGGCTTCGAGAAGTTCACCGTCACCACGCCCGAGCGCCATGACGAGGTCATCGCCTACACCTCGCAGCTCGCGCACGTGGTCTCCAACGCCTACGTCAAGAGCCCCACGCTCAAGCTCCGTCAGGGCTTCTCGGCAGGCTCCTACCGAGACCTCACCCGCGTGGCGAGGCTCAACCCCCAGATGTGGTGCGAGCTGTTCCTCGACGACGCAGACAACCTCGCCCGCGAGATCTCGACGCTCGTAGACGAGCTCAACAAGTACAAAGACGCGCTCGAGGCGCGCGACGCGGACAGGCTCACCGCGCTGCTCGCCGCGGGCGACGCGCTCAAGCGCGAGGACGAGGGGGAGGCCGAGGCCTGATGGGTAGCGAGAGGGTCGTGCACGTCAAGACGGGCTCGAGGGCCTATGACGTCCACGTGACGCCGGGCGTGCTTGACGAGGCGGGCGAGCTCATACGCGGGGCCGCGGGCGGCTCCCGCGCCTTCGTGGTCTCCGACACCAACGTTGCCCCGCTCTACCTCGGGCGCGTCTGCGCCTCGCTCGAGCGGGCGGGCTACCCGGCGCCCGAGAGCTTCGTGTTCCAGGCCGGCGAGACCTCCAAGCGGGCGGCCACGTGGGGGCTCTGCATGGAGGCCATCGCGCGCGCCGGCCTCACGCGTGACGACGTGGTCGTGGCGCTCGGCGGCGGCGTCGTGGGAGACCTTGCCGGCTTTGCGGGCGCGAGCTACATGCGTGGCTGCCAGGTTGCGCAGGTTCCCACGAGCCTGCTCGCCATGGTCGACTCCTCGGTGGGTGGCAAGACCGCCATCGACCTCGAGGCCGGCAAGAACCTCGCCGGGGCCTTCTGGCAGCCGAGCGTGGTCGTCGCCGACCCGCGCTGCCTCGCCACCATCTCGCACGAGCTGCTCACGGACTCCTGCGGGGAGGTCATCAAGCACGGCGTTCTGGCAGACCCCGGCCTCTTCGACGAACTTGAGCGCTCCCCCATAAACGCGGCCGGCTACGACGAGGACGCCCTTGCGGCCGTGATCGCCAGGAACATCGAGATCAAGCGCGACGTCGTGGACGCCGACGAGCACGAGCGCGGGCTGCGTCAGACCCTCAACCTCGGCCACACGATTGGCCACGCCATCGAGGCGGCGAGCGGGTTTTCCCTCGGCCACGGCACCTGCGTGGCCATCGGCCTGTGCTGCATCGCCCGCGCCGCGGCGGCCATCGGCGCCTGCGCCCCCGAGGTGCCCGCCCGCATCGAGCGCGTCTGCGCCGCCCACGGGCTTCCCACGGACACCGACCTCGACCACGCCACGATCGTACGCCTCGCGAGAAGTGACAAGAAGCGCCACGGCGACGGCGTCAACGTCGTGATGCCCGAGGCCATCGGATCGGTAGGCGTGAGGCGCGTGAGCATGGACGAGTTCGCACGTCTCGTCGACCTGGGCTGCGGAGGCGCGGCCCGCGGCCAGGAGAGGTAGGAAGATGAACGTCACCATCACCCCCAAGGCGCTTGGGGGCACCATCGGGGCCATCGCGAGCAAGTCCATGGCGCACAGGCTCCTCATCTGCGCCGCCCTCTGCCCGGGACCCACCACCATCCGTTGCGCCACGAGCTCCCGCGACATCGAGGCCACCATCGAGTGTCTCGAGGCCCTGGGGGCCGAGGTCGAGCGCACGGGTGACTGTCTCGAGGTGACTCCGCTCGCCGGCACCCCCGCCTCGGACAACCTTCGCGTGGGACGCGAGGGCGCCGTCCTCGACTGCGGCGAGTCGGGCTCGACCCTTCGCTTCATCCTGCCGGTGGTCTGCGCCCTCGGGAGCCATGCCTCGCTCGTGGGGCACGGCAGGCTCGCCGAGCGCCCCCTCTCCCCGCTCTACGAGGAGCTCGCTCGCTCCGGGGCCGAGCTCTCGCCGGCCGGCGCCTTCCCGCTCGAGGTCTCGGGCCGCCTCAGGGCCGGCCGGTTCGAGCTGCCGGGCAACGTGAGCTCGCAGTACATCAGCGGACTTCTGCTCGCGGCGCCGCTTTTGGGCGGCCCCTCGGAGGTGCGCGTCACCGAGCCCGTCGAGAGCCGCCCCTACGTCAACCTCACCATCTCGGCCCTTTCGACCTTCGGCGTCACCGTCAACGAGACCCATGAGGTCGTCGACGGCATGCCCTGCACGTGCTTTGCCGTGAGCCCCTCGACCCCCTACCAGTCGCCAGGGCATGTCACCGTCGAGGGCGACTGGTCCAACGCGGCCTTCTGGCTCGCGGCGGGAGCGCTTGCGGGCGAGGTCGGCGTCTCGGACCTCGACCTCGCGAGCCGCCAGGGCGACCGCTCCATCCTGGCGGCCCTCGCCAAGCTCGGCGCCCGCGTGACGCGCGGCCCGGGCTGCGCGCGCGTCTCGCCCGGCTCCCCCGCGGGCACAGAGCTGGACGTCTCCGACTTCCCTGACCTCGTGCCCCCGCTCGCCGCCGTAGCGGCCCTCGCGCCGGGCTCGACCCGCCTCACGAACTGCGGGAGGCTCCGCCTCAAGGAATCCGACCGCATCGAGACCGTATGCGGTGGCCTTGCGGCCCTTGGAGCCGACATCCAAAGCGCCGGCGACGACATCGTCATCAACGGCCAAGGGAGCCTGCGAGGCGGTACGGTTGATGCCAGCGGGGACCACCGCATCGCCATGATGGCGGCCATCGCGGCCATTCGCTGCGAGGGCGCCGTGACCATTCGCGGCGCCGGGTGCGTCCAGAAGTCCTATCCGATCTTCTTCCGTGACTACGAGGCCCTGGGCGGCCTTGTGAGCGAGAGCGAGGGAGCCCATGTCCTCTAGCTACGGAGAGGCCGTCCACGTCTCGATATTCGGCCAGTCCCACTCCGAGGCCATCGGGTGCGTCGTGGACGGCCTGCCGGCTGGCTTCGACATCGACCTCGAACGACTCCAGGGCTTCCTCTCGCGCAGGGCGCCCGGCCACAGCGACACGTCGACCCCCAGGCGCGAGGAGGACCGCCCGCGCATCCTCTCCGGCCTCGTCGACGGTCACACCTGCGGGGCGCCCCTCTCGGCCGTCATCGAGAACACCAACACCCGCTCGCAGGACTACGCGGGGCTGAGGCGCGTGCCGAGGCCGGGGCACGCCGACTATCCGGCGCTCGTCCGCTACCGCAACTATCACGACGTCGCCGGCGGCGGCCACTTCTCCGGCAGGCTCACGGCCCCGCTCTGCATCGCGGGCGGCATCGCCCTCCAGGTCCTCGAGCGTGCCCTCGGCATCCGCGTCGTGGCCCACATCTCCTCGCTCGGCCCCTCGGGTGTCGTCGACCTGCCGCTCGACGCCCTCGAGTGGCACCCCGAGCAGGCTGAGGCCATACTCGCCAACCCGTTGCCGTGCGTGAGCCGCGAGGCTGCTCTCGCCATGCGCGAGGTTATCCTCGACGCCAAGGACGGGGCGGACTCCGTGGGCGGCATCATCGAGTGCGTCGCCTACGGCATGCCCGCCGGCATCGGCGACCCGATGTTCGACGGGATCGAGAACCGCATCGCGCGCATCGCCTTTGGCATCCCCGCCGTCAAGGGCGTGCAGTTTGGCGCGGGCTTTGGAGCGGCACGGATGCTCGGAAGCGATGACAACGACCCCTGGCGCATTCGGGACGGCCGGGTGAGGCCCGAGACGAACCGCGCGGGCGGCATCCTCGGCGGCATCACCACCGGAGCCCCCGTGGTGTGGTCGTGCGCCGTGAAGCCCACGGCCTCGATCGGCATGCGTCAGAGGAGCGTCGACCTCGCCGAGGGCACCGACGCCGAGCTCGTCGTGCACGGCAGGCACGACCCCTGCATCGTGCCGAGGGCGGTGCCGGTGGCCGAGGCCGCCTGCGCGCTCGCGCTGCTCGATGCGCTCGTGGCCGAGGGGGCGCTTCCCCTGCCTGCGCCCGCGCCGCAGGCGAAAGGCAGTGCCGCGTCTAAGGCGCCCGCAGCAACCGACCAGAAGTAACGTGCGCCCGCAAGGGGCGGGCATGAGGCAAGAAGGAACCCATGGAGGACCTCTCTGAGATCAGGACCCGCATCGACGGGATTGACGACCAGATTTGCAAGCTCTTCTGCGAGCGCATGGCCTGCGCGCGCGAGGTTGCGGAGTATAAGCGCGCCAAGGGCATGCCCGTCCTCGACCGTGGGCGCGAGCGCAAGAAGCTCGCCGCCGTGGCCGAGAAGGTGCCCGAAGACCTGCGCAGCTACACCCAGGTCCTCTTCGACCTGCTCATGGCCGTCAGCCGCGCCCAGCAGGGCCGCGAGCTCGACGTGGACTCAAAGCTCGAGCGGCAGATTCGCCAGGCCGAGCTCGACACGGTGCCCGTCTTCCCCACCACGGCCACCGTCGCCTGCCAGGGCGTAGAGGGGGCCTACTCCCAGCTTGCCGCAGACCGGCTCTTTCGAAGGCCTGCCATCAGCTACTTCGAGACCTTCGAGGGCGTCTTCCGCGCGGTCGACGAGGGTTTCTGCCGCTATGGCGTGCTCCCCGTCGAGAACTCCACAGCCGGCAGCGTAAACCAGGTCTACGACCTCATGCGCCGCCACCAGTTCTCAATCGTGCGCTCCGTCCGCCTCAAGGTCGATCACAACCTCCTCGCGCTTCCGGGCGCCCGAATCGAGGACATCCGCGACATCTACAGCCACCAGCAGGCCATCGACCAGTGCCGCGAGTTCCTGCGCACCCTGCCGAATGCCTCCGTCCACGTCTGCGAGAACACCGCGATGGCGGCCAAGCTCGTGGCAAAGAGCGGACGTGCCGACGTGGCGGCGCTCTCGAGCCGCGCCTGCGCCACCCTCTACGACCTCGAGCCGCTCGCCAGAAACGTCCAGGACAGCGACGCCAACTTCACGCGCTTTGCCTGCATCTCCAAGGACCTCGAGATCTACCCGGGAGCCAACCGCACCTCGCTCATGGTGGTCACCGGCAACGAGCCCGGCAGCCTCTACAAGGTCCTCGCCCGCCTCTACGCGCTTGACATCAACATCGTGAAGCTCGAGAGTCGACCGCTTCCCAAGTCAGACTTCGAGTTCATGTTCTACTTCGACCTGGACGCCCCCGCCGCGGACCCAGAGTTCCCCTCCATCGTAGGCTCGCTCGGGGACACGTGCGAGGAGTACCGTTACCTCGGCAGCTATTCGGAGCTGGTTTGATGACGACAACGAACGCGCAGGAGAGCGAGATTCGCCTGGCAGCCGCAGGCGACGGCAAGACCAAGGGGAACCGCACGCCCGTGCGCTATGGCCTCCTCGGGCGCACCCTTGGCCACAGCTGGAGCCCGCAGATCCACCAGCGGCTCGGTTCGGCGCCCTACGAGCTCGTGGAGCTCGAGCCCAACGAGCTGGCAGACTACGTGCGCGAAGGCCATTGGGAGGGGCTTAACGTCACCATCCCCTACAAGCGCGACGTGATGCCGCTGTGCGACGAGCTCTCGGCTGCCGCACAGAGGCTCGGGGCCGTCAACACGCTCATCCGCACGGAGGACGGCCGCGTCCGCGGCGACAACACGGACCTCTACGGCTTTGCCTGGCTCCTGCGTCGCTTCTGCGAGCGCCACATGGGAGACCTTGAGGCCATCGCCGGCCGAACCTGCCTCGTGCTGGGGTCGGGCGGCGCCAGCCGAGCCGTGGTGGGCGCCCTCGAGAACGCAGGCTCCAAGCCCGTCGTCATCTCCCGGACGGGCGAGGACGACTATGCCTCGATCACCGAGCGCCACGCGGGCGCAGTCCTCGTGGTGAACGCGACGCCGGTGGGCATGTACCCCTCCTGCCCCGCGTCCCCCGTGGACGAGGCCACGCTCGCGGCACTCCCCTTGCTGCGCGGCGTCCTCGATGCCGTCTACAACCCCGAGCGCACGGGCATCTGCCTTGCGGCGGAGCATCTCGGGCTTCCCTCGGAAAGCGGCCTTGCCATGCTCGTGGGTCAGGCCTGGCGCTCGAGCGAGCTGTGGCAGGGCACGGACCTGCCCCTCGAGCTCGTCGAGTCGATCGAGCGCGAGCTGCGCACCCTCACGAGAAACGTCATCCTCATCGGCATGCCCGGGAGCGGCAAGACGAGCTGCGGTCATTGCCTGGCGGAGCTCACCGGACGGACGGCCATCGACCTCGACCAGGCCTTCGCCGAGCGGTTCGGGGCAGGTGCCGGCGAGGTCATCGAACGCGAGGGCGAGGAGGCATTCCGACGCATGGAGACGAAGGTCCTCGCCGACTATGGCAAGAGGAGCGGCCTCATCCTCTCGTGCGGAGGCGGGGTGGTGACCAGGCCCGAGAACCTCGACCTCATGCGCCAGAACGGCACCGTCGTCATGCTCGACAGGCCCATCGACCAACTCTCCAGCAAGGGCCGGCCGCTCTCGAGGGCGCGCGGCGTCAAGGCGTTGGCCGAGGAGCGCATGCCGCTGTACCGCTCATGGGCAGACGTCATCGTTGGCTGCACGGGATCGGCCCGTGGAGATGCCGAGGAGATTCGTCGGCTGCTTGGCCTCTAGAGCCACTAAGGGACGTTTTTCGCTCGCTCCCCAACAGCTGCCTTCGAAGTTTGAAAAGCGTGGCATGCTAAGGTGATTAAGGGACTTATTTGGAGGACTTCCTCCGTGAACGAGCACATGGCAGGACTCGCCTGGCGAAGATCCTGGTGCAGGGAGGTTTGTGACATGGACTACGAAAGCGTCGCGGCTGGCATCATCGATGCGCTCGGTGGCGAGGGCAACGTCACAAGCGCCAGCACCTGCCTGACGCGCCTGCGTCTCTCGATCGCTGATGTCACCGCCGTTGACCTCGACGCGCTCAAGAAGCTCAGGGGTGTGCTGGGCGTTGCCTCCAGGGGCTCGGACAGCCTTGAGGTGGTGTTTGGCCCTACGGCCATCGAAGGGGTGTCGCGCGCCTTCGCCCTCCAGACCGACCTTGCGCTCAGCAGCGGCACCACGTCCTGCGCCAACCCGCTCGCCCGCATGCGTGCGAGCGCCTCCGAGGCGAAGGAGGAAAGCAAGCCCCTGGTGCCCAAGTCCCTCGCAAGCAGCCCCAACGCCGTTCGCATCCAAATTCCGGCAGGGCGCATGCGCTCCTATCGAGCCCAGCAGCAGGCGGCGATCGACGAGGAGCGCCTGAGCAAGGACGACATCGAGGCACTCAAGGACTTCCTGAGCGAGGAGGCAGGCGAGCTGAAGGGAAAGAAGGCCTCGCATGCCCGCGAGGCCACGCCCG
Source organism: Olsenella uli (assembly GCF_901212655.1). Classification (GTDB taxonomy): domain Bacteria; phylum Actinomycetota; class Coriobacteriia; order Coriobacteriales; family Atopobiaceae; genus Parolsenella; species Parolsenella uli_A. The sequence continues at coordinate 106,240 of NZ_CAAKON010000020.1, forward strand.
CCATTGGTCGCTCCGTCCTCGTCATCAACGGCCCCAACATCAACATGCTTGGCAGGCGCGAGCCCGACATCTACGGCAAGCAGGACTACGCGGCCCTCCTGCGCACCTGCAAGGATGCCGCGCGCAAGGCGGGCTTCTCGGACATCAAGTGCTTCCAGAGCAACCACGAAGGGGCCATCGTCGACGAGATTCAGGCCGCGCTCGACACCTTTGACGGCATCGTCATCAACCCCGCTGCCTACACGCACACCTCGGTGGCCATTCTGGACGCCCTCAAGGCCGTGCAGATCCCCTGCATCGAGGTTCACATCTCCAAGGTCGAGGACCGCGAGGACTTCCGCCAAGTCTCCTATGTGCGCCAGGCCTGCTTCGAGACCATCACTGGCCTGGGCATCGAGGGCTACCGAAAGGCCATCAACGACCTGGCAAAGCACCTGGGAATGTAAGGTCGAGCCTCAAATCGAGGCAGGACCGCGCAGCCCAATTAAGATTTTGAAAAAGGGATTGAGGCAGGGCCGCGCAGCCTAATAATGATCTTGAGAGAGGGGCAATCCATCTAAAGGTGTCCAAGGTGACGGCCTGACACGCATAGGTGGGCATCGATGCCCCTAGTCCATGGCATGCGTAGAGAAAATGGGGCCATCGTCCCAGAAGATGATAGTTCCACCTGCGGGGGCACCTGGCTTCCCTGCCGTCGCCCGCGTGGCGGCAAGGTCAATGAGCCGCTGATTGGAAGACCCGCGGAACCGCAGCGTGATATCCTTCTTGGCCTCCACGAATGGACCGTCCACTAACACGTCGACGCCATCGAGCAGCCGGTTCGTAACACCCTCGAGCCACTTGCGCCCGCCGGGCACGAGGTCTCGGTCGTAGACGTAGCCGGTATAGCACCAGATGTCCTTCTCGGGAAGGTCGCGCGTCACGCGCTCGACCAGCCCGGCAAGCACACGCTGGTTCTCGGGCTCCATGGGGTCGCCACCAAGCAGGGACAGTCCCTTGATGTAGTCGGGTCGCAGGCTCTCGACAATGCGGTCCTCAATCTCGCGCGTGTAGGGGGCGCCGAAACCAAAGTCCTGAGCCTCGCCGTTGAAGCAGCCCGGACAATGGAGTCGGCACCCCGATACGAACAGGCTCGTTCGCACGCCTATGCCATTTGCAATGTCGAAGAACTTGATGTTGCCGTAGTTCATTACAGGTGCATCACGCGGTCGCGAATCTCCTCCGTGCGGCCTTGGTTCCAGAACTGCGTGCCAATGTAGCCGCAGGTACGACGCGCCACATTGAGCTTGCTCTGGTCGCGGTTGCCGCAGTGCGGGCACTCCCAGACGAGCTTGCCATCGTCCTCCACGATCTTGATCTCGCCGTCGTAGCCGCATACCTGGCAGTAGTCGCTCTTGGTGTTGAGCTCGGCATACATGATGTTGTCGTAGATGTAGCGCAGCACCGCCATGACGGCCTCGAGGTTGTCCTGCATGTTGGGCACCTCAACGTAGGAAATGGCGCCACCCGGCGAGAGCGGCTGGAACTGGCTCTCGAACTTGAGCTTGTCGAAGGCGTCGATCTCCTCGCGGACGTTTACGTGGTAGCTGTTGGTGATGTAGCCATGGTCCGTGATGCCGGGGACGATGCCAAAGCGACGCTGGAGGCACTTCGCGAACTTGTACGTTGTGGACTCGAGGGGCGTGCCGTAGATCGAGTAGTCGATGTCCTCAGCTGCCTTCCACTCGTTGCACTTGTCGTTCATGTGCTGCATGACGGCAATCGCAAACGGCGTGGCGTCCGGCTCGGTGTGGGAGTGACCGGTCATGTACTTCACGCACTCGTAAAGACCGGCGTAGCCAAGCGAGATCGTGGAATAGCCGCCATACAGCAGCGGGTCGATGGGCGCGCCCTTGGGCAGGCGCGCGAGAGCGCCGTACTGCCAGAGTATCGGCGCGGCATCGGAGAGCGTGCCCCTGAGGCGGTCGTGACGACAGCGCAGGGCCTTGTGGCAGAGCTCGAGGCGCTCGTTGAAGATCTTCCAGAACTCGTCCATGTCGCCGCCGGAGGACAGTGCCACATCCGGCAGGTTGATCGTGACGACGCCCTGGTTGAAGCGACCGTAGTACTTGGGCTTGCCCGGCTCGTAGTTCTTGGCGTTGGCGACGTTGTCGAACCCGTTGCCCGAGCGGTCCGGCGTGAGGAAGCTGCGGCAGCCCATACAGGTGAAGCAATCGCCCTCGCCAGGCTTCTCGCCACGAGAGAGCTTGAGCTCCTTCATCTTCTTCTCGGAGATGTAGTCGGGCACCATGCGCTTGGCCGTGCACTTGGCCGCGAGCTGCGTGAGGTGGTAGTACTTCTGGCCCGGCTCGATGTTGTCGTCCTCGAGCACGTAGATGAGCTTGGGGAACGCGGGCGTGATCCAGACGCCGGCCTCGTTCTTGACGCCCTCGTAGCGCTGACGCAGGGTCTCCTGGATGACCAGCGCAAGGTCGTGCTTCTCCTGGGCGCTGCGCGCCTCGTTGAGGTACATGAAGACAGTCACGAACGGCGCCTGGCCATTCGTAGTCATGAGGGTCACGACCTGGTACTGGATGGTCTGCACGCCACGGCGTATCTCCTCGAGCAGGCGGTTCTCGACGACCTCGGAGATCTTCTCGCTCGTGGCGTCAATGCCGAGCTCGGCCAGCTCGCGCGTCACCTCGCGGCGAATCTTCTGGCGGCTGACCTCCACGAAGGGCGCGAGGTGCGTGAGCGAGATGGACTGGCCGCCGTACTGGGAGGAGGCAACCTGGGCGATGATCTGCGTGGCGATGTTGCACGCCGTGGAGAAGCTGTGCGGCTTCTCGATAAGGGTCCCCGAGATGACGGTGCCGTTCTGGAGCATGTCATCGAGGTTCACGAGGTCGCAGTTGTGCATGTGCTGGGCGTAGTAGTCCGAGTCGTGGAAGTGGATGATGCCCTCGTTGTGCGCCTCCACCACGTCCTCGGGAAGCAGCATGCGCATCGTCAGGTCCTTGGAGACCTCGCCGGCCATGTAGTCACGCTGCACGGAGTTGACCGTCGGGTTCTTGTTGGAGTTCTCCTGCTTGACCTCCTCGTTGTTGCACTCGATGAGGGACAGGATCTTGTCGTCGGTGGTGTTGGACTGGCGCTTGAGGCCCTGGATGTAGCGGTAGGTGATGTAGTTGCGCGCCACGGAGAAGGCGCCCTTGGCCATGATCTGGTCCTCGACCATGTCCTGCACCTCCTCGACCGTGACCGTGTGGCCGCAGGCCTGCGCCTCCGCCTCGACGACATCGGCCGCGTCCACGACCTGCTGGTGCGTGAGGCGCTGCTCGCCCGGCACGGTTATGTTGGCACGCTCGATGGCGGCGACGATCTTGTTGACGTCGAAGGTGACCTCAGACCCGTTGCGCTTCACGATCTTCATGTCGGTTCCTCCAAGGACGTGTCTCATGTGACAGAAGCGGCCGATGCCGCGGAAGATTCAAGGTGGCGATATGGACGGGGCTCCGGGCGGCCCCAGGCGTCGAGCGCCTTTCGGCCAGGCTCCGCCATCGCCCTGTCGATGGTAAGCGAACCGGCTGCCAAATACAGTCTTGACTTACCGAAGGTTTGTGTGTGGCAATACAACCTGCATGGGGTATCTGCACAACTAGACACAATATCTAGTGTCACCGCTGCTAGCGGCCGTCTCGAAAAGGTAGGCACCAGGTACCTCTCCGAAGCTCCGCATCACGCCTGCGCCCACGGCCCGCACACAACATCACAGGGACTCCACGACTGGACCGTGCGCTACTATAAGAGAGTTTGCAGAGGCGGGGACGGACAAGGCTCCGACCCGTCACGCGTCACAGGAGGATACCCAATGCCCAACGAGGGAAGCTACGAGGTCGCGCTCGGGCGCAGCAACACCATCCGCGCCGAGCTCACCAACCACCCCGAGAAGTACACCATGCTCACCGGAGACCGCCCCACCGGCCGCCTCCACCTCGGCCACTACTTCGGCACGCTCAAGGGTCGCGTCGAGCTGCAGAACATGGGCGTCCGCACCAACGTGCTCATCGCCGACTACCAGGTCATCACAGACCGCGACACCACCGAGCACATCCAGGACAACGTCTACAACATGGTCATGGACTACCTTGCCTGCGGCATCGACCCGGACAAGACCATGATTTACGCGCATTCCGCGGTTCCCGCCTGCAACCAGCTCATGCTGCCGTTCCTCTCGCTCGTCTCGGAGGCGGAGCTCCAGAGGAACCCCACCGTCAAGGCCGAGATGGAGGCTTCCGGCCACGAGCTCACCGGGCTTCTGCTCACCTATCCGGTGCACCAGGCCTGCGACATCCTGTTCTGCAAGGGCAACGTGGTGCCGGTCGGCCGCGACCAGCTGCCCCACATCGAGATCACCCGTCAGATCGCGCGCCGCTTCAACAACCGTTACGGCAAGGTCTTCCCCGAGGTTGACGCCCTGCTCTCCGACACGCCGCTGCTCCCGGGCCTCGACGGCCGCAAGATGTCGAAGAGCTACGGCAACGCCATCTCCATTTCCATGACGCCGGAGGAGACCGCCAAGCTCATCAAGAAGAGCAAGACCGACTCCGAGCGAAACATCACCTTCGACCCCGAAAACCGCCCCGAGGTCTCGGGTCTCTTGTCCACCGCCGCCATCTGCACGGGACGCGACGCCGCCGAGATTGCCGACGAGATTGGCATGGGCGGCGCCGGCGCGCTCAAGAAGTACGTTACCGAGGCCGTGAACAGCTACTTCGAGCCGATTCGCGAGCGCCGTCACCAGTACGAGGGCGACCTCGACTACGTGAAAGACGTGCTTGCCGAGGGCAACCGGAAGGCCAACGAGATTGCCGAGGCCACCCTCGCCGAGGTGCGCGAGGCCATGGGGATGACGTACTAGCATCTAACCTGGAAGGCCGCGCCGGGAGGCGCATCCGAGCCCCACTCGGTCAGTCCTGCTCGCACGAAGGTGACAGTGAGTCACCTTCGGCTCGTGCGGAATCTCGTGGGTTCGGATGCGCCTCCCGGCGCTTTTCAGGTCGATGCAGTACGCACTCGGGGGCACACCTTGTCGAGCGTATAAGCCTCTAGCTTGTTCCAATAGCTGCCGGTGCGAAATCTCGTGGGTTCGGACGCGGCTCCGGCATCGGACGCGCGTCCCGGCGAGTGCGTAAGCCTCCAGCTCGTGCGGAATCTCGCGGGACGCGGTCCCTCGGCCGGACGTCTCCGGGGCAGCAGCCCTACCAGCTCAGCAGCTCGTAACCCGTGTCGGTGACGACCAGCTGGACCTCCCACTGGGCAGAGTCGCTGCCATCGGCCGTACGAACGGTCCAACCGTTGGGGTCGTTCATGTCAATCTCGTAGTCGCCGGCGTTGACCATCGGCTCGATCGTGAAGCACATGCCCGGAGCCAAGACGACGCCCTCGCCCGGCTCGCCCACGAACCCGACGAAGGGGTCCTCGTGGAACTCGAGCCCGATTCCATGGCCGCCAAACTCGCGCACGACGGAGAAGCCGTTCTCCTCCACGTAGGACTGAACGGCATGGGCCATGTCGCCTAGGTAGCCCCAGGGCTTCACCGCGGCAAGCCCGCGCTGGATGGCCTCGTGAGTAACGTCCACGAGCTTTTTGCGCTCCGAAGAGACGTCACCGATCAAAAACATGCGCGAGGAGTCCGAGAAGTATCCGTTACGAATCGTCGAGCAGTCAACGTTGACGATGTCGCCGTCCTTGAGGACCTCATCCTCGCTCGGAATTCCGTGGCACACGACGTCGTTTACGGACGTGCAGACGCTCTTCGGGAAGCCCTCGTAGTTGAGGGGCGCGGGAATGGCGTCGTGGGCGATGGTGTACTCGTAGACCCACTTGTCAATCTGGGCGGTGCTCACGCCTGGGCCGATGCGCTCGCCCACGTAGTCCAGCACGCCGATGTTGACCTCGGCGCTGTACTTGATGCCGTCAATGTCCTTCGGCGTCTTCAGCAAACTGCGGACGAGCACCTCCTTGCCGTCGTTGTAGAGCTCCTGCAGGCGCTCGTCCTCGTTGGCATGGCACTTCTTGTACTTCTTGCCGCTCCCGCACCAGCAGGCGTCATTGCGGCCGGGAACCGGACCCTTGTCATACATGGCTAACTTCCTTTCGACGTCACGTAAGTATGACGCTTGAGCAGGCATTCCGGGTGCCAGATAGAAAGAACCTCCCTCGAACTAAAGCTGAGGGTTATTCTTTGGCACCTCAAGCTCTACTTGAGGTCGATATGACTTGAACCTATTTCGAGAGCTTGTCGATGACATTCTCGATCTCACGAAGCTTCTTGTTCCGCTCCTCGTCGCTTCCGCAATCGCAGGCCGAGCGCACGCAGCCTCCCACATGGGCCTTGAGCACCGTGGCATTCGTCTTGGCAATCAGGCTCTCCGTTGCCATGAGCTGGTTCGAGATGTCGATGCAGTATCGGTCCTCCTCGACCATGCGAATCACGGCATCGAGCTGGCCGCGCGCCGTCTTGAGCAGGTTCAGCACGGTCTTGTGGTCGGCCATCATGGGCGGTCTCCTCTCATCTCCGCCCTCCGGTTCCCCGCCCGAAGAGCAGCCTCCCGGCAGGGCCGCACATGCGGCACTGCCGGCAGCTCCACGCAGACTTGGCCTAGGCAACCACGACCTCGAGGGCCTTGTAGGCATCCCCGGCGCCTTCGACGGCGGCGGAGAGCTGCTCGGGGGTCACCGCGTCCGAGCACTCGACCTCCACGGTGTTCGTGTCGTGGTCGGCCTCGGCATCCGTCACCCCGGAAACCTTGAGCAAGGCAGCCTCGACGGTGGCCTCGCAATGCCCGCACATAAGTCCCTTGGTCTTGATGACGTACTTCATGGCTACTTCCCTTCTAACGCCGCCGGCCCATGCCAACGGCCAATCCACACAGAACCTGAATGCGACCCATACGCCACAACCGGGCTCGACCCTGCACCGGGCCATAGGCCCGGCTCATGCGAACAGGACGCTCCCCTAGCGCGCAGACGCCTTGGGCCTGAACGTCCTCAGGCGCAGCGCGTTCGTGACGACGCAGACGCTCGAGAGGCTCATGGCGGCAGCGCCGAACATCGGCGAGAGCTGCCAGCCCAGCAGCGGGTAGAACACGCCGGCTGCCAGGGGGATGCCAATCGCGTTGTAGAACAGCGCCCAGAAGAGGTCCTGCTTGATGTTTCGAATCACGGCGCGCGAGAGCTCGACGGCGCGAACCACGTCCATGAGGTCGGAGTGCATCAGGATGACATCCGCCCCCTCCTTGGCGATATCGGCACCAGCACCGATCGCGAGGCCTACGTCCGCGCGGGCGAGCGCGGGCGAGTCATTGATGCCATCGCCCACCATGGCCACCTTGTGGCCGGCACCTTGGAGCTCGCGAACGTGGCGCTCCTTGTCGGCGGGCAGCACGTCGGCGATGACGGAGTCCCCGGAGAGCCCAACCGTACGACCAATGGCCTCGGCCGTGGCGCGGTTGTCTCCCGTCAGCATCACAGCGCCGACGCCAAGGGCGCGCAGGGCCGAGATGGCCTCCGCACTCGTCGACTTCACCTGGTCCGCCACCGCAATGGTACCCACGAGATTGCCGTTCTTCGCGAACATGAGCGGCGTCTTGCCGTCGCGCGCAAACGAGGCGAGCACCTCGACGTCAACGGGAACCCCCAGCTCGTCCATGAGCCATGCGTTGCCCGCGGCAACCTCGTTAGCACCCTCCCTGGCCGTGACGCCCCTGCCGGGCACGGCCGCAAAGTCGGCGGCCTCGCGCGGCACGATCCCAAGCTCCGCCGCGCGCGTCATGATGGCCTCGGCAAGCGGGTGCTCGGAGTTTGCCTCGAGGGTGGCGGCAAGCTTGAGCAGGGCCTTCTCGCTCACACCCTCGGCAGGAACGACATCGGTGACGGCCGGCTTGCCCTGCGTGATGGTACCCGTCTTGTCGAGCACCGCGATGTCGACGCCACGCAGCGTCTCGAGGGCCTCGGCGCTCTTGAACAGCACGCCCATCTCCGCGCCGCGGCCGGTACCCACCATGATGGCAACCGGGGTGGCAAGCCCGAGGGCACAGGGGCAGCTGATGACGAGCACGGCAACGGCAGAGGTGATGGCCTCGCTGGCGGAACCCGTCATCGTGAGCCACGCCGCAAAGGTCACGACCGCGACGCCGATGACGACGGGTACGAATACGCCGGCAACCTTGTCCGCAAGGCGGGCGATGGGGGCCTTCGTGGCGTTGGCGTCTTCCACGAGCTGGACAATCTTGGCGAGGCTCGTGTCGGCGCCCACGCGCGTGGCACGGAGGGTGAACGTGCCGGTACGGTTGATGGTGGCCGCACTCACCGCGTCGCCCGCCCGCTTCTCGACGGGGATGGACTCGCCGGTAAGCGCGCTCTCGTCCACCGAGCTCACGCCCTCGAGCACGACGCCGTCCACAGGCAGGGACTCGCCGGGGCGCACGCGGATCGTGTCACCCACGGCTAGCGAGGCTGCCGGAACCTCGCGTTCCCCGCCCTCGGCATCGACCACATGCGCCGTCTTGGGAGCCAGGTCAATGAGTTTCTCGAGGGCTCCACCCGTCTTGGCCTTGGAGCGCGTCTCAAGGTACTTGCCCACCGTCACGAGCGCGAGAATCGTACCGGCGCTTTCGAGGTAAAGGTTGTCCATCGCCGTCATGCCGGCCATCATCGGGTCGCCCATGGCGTACTGATCGGCCATGAGATACATCGCGTAGACGGACCAGGCGACGCTTGCCGTGGCGCCAATGGCAATCAGCGCGTCCATCGTGGGGGCGCGGTGTGCGAGACTCTTGAAACCGTTGGTGAAGTACGAGCGGTTCTCGTAGAGGATGGGCAGCAGAAGCAGCAGCTCGGTGAGGGCGAGCGTCATCGAGTGCATGTGGTCTGCCAGGACTTCCGGCAGAGGCCAGCCAAACATGTGCCCCATCCCGATATAGAAGAGTGGGACCAAAAACACGACGGAAATGACGAGGCGACGGCGCATGGCATTGGCCGTGGCCTCGAGCCTCTGTGTGGGGTTGGCCATGGCGGCACCGGCAAAGGCGGCAGACCCGGCCCCCTGGGAAGCCGCGGAGCCACCGCACTGGGGAGACGCCGAGTAACCAGCCCGGTCAACCGCGCGGCAGATGTCATCCTCGGAGACCCTCGCCTCGTCGAAGTCGACCGCCATGGAGGCCGAGAGCAGGTTCACGGCAACCTCGCTCACACCGTCGATCCCCTCGACGGCCTTCTGGACATGGGCCTGGCAGGCAGCGCAACTCATGCCCCCAACGTCAAACTTCTCGTGCGCCATGGCACCCTCCCATAGCCAACGGGACCGCTTCGATTGAGCGCTAGCCCAGGCTCCGATCCCATCGCCGACCCGAGCGCAGGCCCGCGAGCGCGACCCCAGGTGATTTGCTACATGACGCAGTATACCCCTCCCCCAGGGGGTGGGTCTGGCAATCACAAATCGGAGACCGCCCTTCCCTGAGGAGGCACCGCCCCTGACAGTCTCGAAGCCTACGGTCATCGAGGCCTCTCGCCGCTCGCCACCGGGCGCGGACAAAAAAGGGCCCCCGCCACGCCGCCAAGAAGCGACGCGACGAGGAGCCCCGAGGCCACGCCCGTCGTCTACAGCGCGCAGACGTTCTTCGGCGTTCCCCCGAGCCAGGAGACGACGTTGTCAAACTCGATCTTCGCCCGGCGCTCCATGGCCTCCTCCGTGAGAAAGGCCACATGCGGCGTGAGCACGCAGTTCTTGGCACTCGCAAGTGCATAGCCCGAGGGCAGCGGCGGCTCCATGTCAAACACGTCGATGCCGGCGCCGGAGAGCTTGCCGGAATTCAGGGCATCTGCCAGGGCGTCGTTGTCCACGATGGCGCCGCGGGCACAGTTCACGAAGACGGCGCCGCGCCTCATTCGGGCGATCTTGTCCGCGCCGAACCAGCCGCGCGTGGTGTCGTTCAGGGGCAGGTGCAAGCTCACGATGTCGGACTCGCCGAGCAGCTCATCGAGTGGCACCTGCTCGATTCCCGCCTCGCGAGCTGCCCCGCTCTCGTGGCGCGCATAGCCAAGCACGCGCGCGCCAAAGGCCCCAAAGAGCCGGCCCGCCGCACAGCCGATGTGGCCCGTCCCCACGATGCCGACCGTCTTGCCACAGACCTCCCTGCCCATGAGGCCGGCGGAGGTTGCGCCCGCGCGCACGGCGGCGTCGGCAGGAACAACCTTGCGCAGCACGTCGATCGTGAGTCCCACCGTGAGCTCCGCCACGCTCACGTCTGAGTACCCGGCACAGTTGCACACGCAGACGCCCCGCTCGCGGCAGGCATCGAGCCCCACATGGTCGATGCCCGTGAAGGCGACGGCAACCATCTTGAGCGCGCCCGCACTACGCACCACTTCGGCCGGATACGGGTTGTTGGCAATCATCACCACGTCGGCGCCTTCGGAGCGCCGGGCAAGCTCGCCTACGTCTGCCGTCTTGTCGCCAAAGTAGACGAACTCGTGGCCCGCACGCTCGATGGGCTCGGCAAGCTCGCGAATCCTCGACTCTGGCACGCCGAGCGGCTCCAGCAACGCTACCCTCATGCATCCTCCCCTGTCATTGGCTTCCAATGCCGCCAGACCTGCGCCGGCGGGAAAAAAGGGCCGCGACGCTCAGTCGCGGCCCCGTCGCCTACATCGCCTCGAGTTTCGAGGTCAAGAGCTGGTTGAAGAGCTTCGGGTTACCCTTCCCTCGGCTCTCCTTCATGCACTGTCCCACGAGGAAGCCGACCACCTTGCGGTTGCCGCCTCGGAACTGCTCCACCTGGTCGGTGCAGCGCGCCAACACGGCATCGACGACCGGCTCAAGCGCCCCGGTGTCGCTCACCTGGCGCATGCCACGCGCGTCCACGATCTTCTCGGGGTCGTCGCCCGTCTCGGCCATGGCGCCAAACACCTCGTGCGCCTGGTTGGAGCTGATGGCGTCGGCGGCGAGCAGCTTGGCGAGCGAGGCCAGCTGCGCCGGGGCCAGGCCGGAATCCGCAAGCGTCGTGCCCGCGGCCTTGAGGTAGGCAACGAGCTCGTTCACCACGAGGTTCGCCACCGTCTGGGCTGCCTTGGCGTCGAGGCCTGCGACCGCTGCCTCAAAGAACGCCGCCGTCTCCGGGTCGCCGGCAATCTGCTCGGCGTCGGCGCGCTTCACGCCCGCCGCCACGTAGCGGTCGCGCTTGGCGTCCGGCAGCTCCGGAATCTCGGCGCGGCAGCCGTCGATGAAGTCGTCCGTGAGGTCGAAGGGTGCCAGGTCCGGGTCCGGGAAGAGGCGGTAGTCGTCTGCCGTCTCCTTCACGCGCATCACCACGGTGCGCTTGCGGCTCGGCTCCCAGTGGCGCGTCTCCTGGTAGATGACGCCACCCTCCTCCAGCACCTCCGCCTGGCGGCAGATCTCGTACTCAAGGCCGTCATGCAGGCTCTTGAAGGAGTTGAGGTTCTTGAGCTCGGTCTTGGTGCCCAGGCGCGTCTCGCCGCGGCGGCGCAGGCTCACGTTGCCGTCGCAGCGCATGGAGCCCTTCTCCATCGAGCAGTCGGAGATGCCGAGCGTCAGGAACACGCGACGCAGCTTCTCCATGAACAGGCGCGCCTCCTCCGGTGTGCGGAGGTCGGGCTCGGTCACAAGCTCGATGAGCGGCGTGCCGCAGCGGTTGTAGTCGATGAGGCTCTCGGTGGCCGCGGTGATGCGGCCCTCCTCGCCGCCCACGTGGACCATCTTGGCGGCATCCTCCTCCATATGGATGCGCAGGATGCGGATGGGCACGGTATAGGAGCCGTCGTCGGCACGCACCGGCACGGCGAGGTTCGCCGTGTCATAGGTCCCTTGGCTGGACGCCTTGGGGCGCGCCACCGCGGCGCCGCCCTCCGGCATGTGCTCGCTCATGGACGTGGAGAGCCCCACCGCGTTGGCGGAGGCACTCGCGAGGCTCTGGGCCTCTGCCTCGCCAAACGCGCAGTCCGGTCGCTCCTGGGCGCCGCGGCCGGAGACCTCGAGGTCCAGGTGACCATGCATGCAGAAGGCCACCGGACCCTGCGTGGTCTGGAAGTTCTTGGCCATGTCGGGATAGAAGTAGTGCTTGCGGTAGAACATGCTGTGCCGCATGATCTGGCAATTCGTGGCGAGGCCGGCCTTCACGATGGACTCAATCGCCCTGCGGTTGGGCACCGGAAGGGCGCCCGGCAGGCCTAGGCACACCGGGCACACGTTGGCGTTGGGCTCGTCGTCATGGGAGAGGCGGCAGTTGCAGAACATCTTGGTGTCGAGCGTGGTGAGCTCGGTGTGAATCTCGAGGCCGATGACGGCCTCCCAGTCCTGGAGGACCTCGGCGAGCTTCTTCATCTAGAGCTCACCCCCCTTCCCGGCAAAGTCGGGCGCCACGCAAAGCGCGGTCTGGCCCGCGGCGGCGTCCTTGCCGACCGCCTCGGCGGCACCGCGCTCGACGGCGCGGGCGAACGTGAGGAGCTGGCGGTCCTTGAAGGCCGGGCCCACGAGCTGCGCGCTGGTGGGCAGGCCGGAGTCCGTCCCAAGGCCAAGCGGCACGGACACGCCGCCGTTGCCGGCGATGTTGATGCTGATGGTGTAGAGGTCAGAGAGGTACATCTGCGTGGGGTCGGAGAGCTCGCCGAACCTGAACGCGGTGCGCGGGCACGCCGGCATGAGGATGACGTCGGCCTTCTCGTAGGCGGCGGCATAGTCGCGCGTAATGAGGGTGCGGGCCTTCTGCGCCGCCAGGTAGTACCGCTCGTAGACGCCGCTCGAGAGCAGCCAGGCGCCCAGCATCTGGCGGCGCTTCGCCTCTGCGCCAAAGCCATGGGCGCGCGAGAGCTCGCTCTGCTCGGTGAGCGTGGCGCAGTTGGGCTCCTGGTAGCCGTAGCGGACGCCGTCGAAGCGGGCGAGGTTGGAGAACGCCTCGCACGGGCCGAGGACGTAGTAGGCGGCGATGGCGGCGTCGAGGTTCGGCAGGTCGACCTCGACGAGCTCGGCGCCCTGGGCCTTGAGGGACTCGGCCGCGGCGCTCACGGCAGCCTTCACCTCGCCCGTGAGGCCCTCCGCCTCCATGAGCCTCGGCACGATGCCCACGCGGCGGCCGGCAACGCCGTCCTCAAGGTGCTCGAGGAAGTCCACCGGGCAGTCCTGGCTGGTGGAGTCCATCTTGTCATGCCCTCCGGCAACGAGGGCGTTCATGGCGAGCGCCACGTCGCGAACGCTGCGGCCGAAGGGTCCCACCTGGTCGAGCGAGGAGCCGAAGGCCACCACGCCGTAGCGGGAGACCGCGCCGTAGGTGGGCTTCATGCCCACGACGCCGCAGAGCGCCGCCGGCTGACGGATCGAGCCGCCCGTGTCGGAGCCGAGCGCGAGCGTGACCTCGCCCGCGGCCACGGCCGCCGCGCTTCCGCCCGAGGAGCCGCCCGGGACGCGCTCGAGGTCCCAGGGGTTGTTGGTGCGGTGGAACGCGGAGCTCTCGGTAGAGGAGCCAAAGGCGAACTCGTCCATGTTGGCCTTGCCGATGGGCAGGCAGCCGGCGTCGAGCATGCGCTGGACGCAGGTGGCCGTGTAGACGCTCTCGTAGTTGTGGAGCATCTTGGAGGCGCAGGTGGTGCGCGTGCCCACGAGGTTCATGTTGTCCTTGACGGCGAGCGGCACGCCGGCAAGCGGGCCGAGCTCCTCGCCGGCGGCGCGCGCGTCGTCAATGCGCTTGGCGGCGTCGAGCGCAAGCTCGGGCGAGACCTGGAGGAAAGCCTGGACGGCATCATCTCGGCTCTGCACGGCATCAAGCGCGGCGCGCGCGACCTCGGTGGCAGAGAACTCGCCCGAGACGATGCCCTCGCGGATGGCGGAGGCGGAGAGGGCGTCGAGGGTGGCCATTTATGCCTCACCCCCGTCCCCGAGGATGGAGGGCACACGGAAGTAGCGCTCGCGCGTGGAGGCGGCGTCGGAGAGCGCCACGTCCACGGGCAGGCCCGGGCGCTCGGCGTCGGTCCCCATCACGTTGGAGAGGTCCCCGATCGGGTGGAACGTCGGCGGCACGTCCGCGTCGCCGTACTGCAGCACCGGCTCGAGCATGCCGATGGCGTCGTTCATGTACGTGGTCATCTCGGTGAGCTCCTCGGGCGTGAGCCCGATGTGAGCGTAGTCCGCGATGCCCCGCACGTCGTTCTCGCTGAGTGCCATGGGGCCTCCTGCACAGGTCATGCGGCCCGGGGCCTTACGGCCACCGGGTCAGAGTTCACAAACGATAGCTATCTTACGGCACGCAGACGCCCCGCACGAACGGGCGGCGCAAATGTGAACGGACGGTAACAGATCGCGCGCCGCAACGCGATTGGTTTCAGGTTGGCCTCGTTGGACACGCGCGCAAGTTAGACAGGCACGCGAGTTAGGCACGCACGCAAGTTAGTCACGCCCGCAAATTAGTCACGCACGCAAAAAACCTCGGGATATCAGGCAGGCTCTCGAACATGCCCGAGCAAATGACTAAGATTTTCTGGGCAACCTGCCCTCACCTGCGGCGTTCCCGCTGGTATACCTCCTTGTCGATACGACGATTTTCGCTTTTACCGGACTTTTACCAATTCTTGAAGTAAACCCCGGTTTACAAGTGGTATATATGGGCAAGCAAACGGCGAGCCACCGGTCGCCCGGGGAAAGGCGTCCGAGCCCGTCACGAAGCCCTTAGGGCAGCAAGGAGAAAGCATGAGCGAGATCATCGACGTGTACGGCCGTCAGGTGCTCGATTCCCGCGGCAATCCCACCGTTGAGGTCGAGGTCACCCTCGACGACGGCTCCTTCGGTCGAGCCATCGTCCCCTCCGGCGCCTCCACCGGCGAGTTCGAGGCTGTCGAGCTGCGCGACGGCGACAAGTCCGTCTACGGCGGCAAGGGCACGCTCAAGGCCGTCGACCACGTGAACAACGAGTGCGCCGACGCCGTCCTCGGCATGGACGCTACCGACCAGCGCGACCTCGACGCCGCCCTCATCGCCGCCGACGGTACGCCCAACAAGGGCAAGCTCGGCGCCAACGCCATCCTCGGCGTCTCCATGGCCGCCGCCCGCGCCGCCGCCGAGTCCGTGGGCCTGCCGCTCTACAAGTACCTCGGTGGCCCCAACGCCCACGTGCTGCCCACCCCGATGATGAACATCCTCAACGGCGGCGTTCACGCCACGAACAACGTTGACTTCCAGGAGTTCATGATCATGCCGGTCGGCGCCCCCACCTTCTCCGAGGCGCTTCGCTGGTGCACCGAGGTCTACCACACCCTGAAGTCCGTCCTGGCCGAGTCCGGCCACACCACCGGCGTCGGCGACGAGGGCGGCTTCGCTCCCGACCTCAAGACCAACGCCGAGCCGTTCGAGTGGATTGAGCGCGCCGTCGAGAAGGCGGGCTTCAAGCCGGGCGAGGACTTCATGTACGCCATGGATCCGGCTACCTCCGAGTGCTACAACAAGGAGACCGGCATGTACGAGCTCAAGGGCGAGGGCCGCACGCTCTCGTCCGACGACATGATCGAGTACTGGGAGCAGCTCATCGCCAAGTTCCCGATCATCTCCATCGAGGACGGCCTCGCCGAGGAGGACTGGGACGGCTGGGTGAACCTCACCAAGGCCATCGGCACCAAGGTCCAGCTCGTGGGCGACGACCTGTTCGTCACCAACAAGACCCGCCTCGAG
This sequence comes from Olsenella uli, assembly GCF_901212655.1. Classification (GTDB taxonomy): domain Bacteria; phylum Actinomycetota; class Coriobacteriia; order Coriobacteriales; family Atopobiaceae; genus Parolsenella; species Parolsenella uli_A. The sequence continues at coordinate 121,952 of NZ_CAAKON010000020.1, forward strand.
AAGGGCATCAAGCTTGGAGCTGCCAACGCCCTGCTCATGAAGGTCAACCAGATCGGCTCGCTCACCGAGTCCTTCGAGGCCATGGCCACCGCCGAGCGCTACGGCTACGCCCAGGTCGTCTCCCACCGCTCCGGTGAGACCGAGGACACCACGATCGCCGACATCGTCGTTGCCACCAACGCCGGTCAGATCAAGACGGGCGCCCCGTGCCGCACGGACCGCGTCGCCAAGTACAACCAGCTCCTCCGCATCGAGGACGAGCTGGGCGACGCCGCCGTCTACGCCGGCATGAGCCCGTTCCGCTTCCTGAAGTAAGCATTCCGGGACGCACGGCCACCGCAGGTTCGACTCGCCCTGCGGTGGCCCTTTGGAAGGCGGCTTGGCCAGTAGGTTCGGAACCGCTTTCCAAAGGGCCGATTGGGTCCGTTGGCCGAGCTGGCATCACGTTGTCGCTCCCGGCGTCTCTCCACGCACCATTGCTTTATCCGATGTTCGCGGGTCCTCTCCCCCGCGAACTAAAACCCAAGGGCACACGCGTCCCCGCGCGATGTGTCCACAGGGCAGCTCGTGTCCCCGCACGGCGCCCTCTCTTCCCAAGGCGCCCACGTGTCCCCGCACGTGGGCGCCGCCTTGTCTCGAGAGGGGGCTCGGGGCCGGCACTACGCCTGGCTCCTTCCCGTTCGCGGCCCGTCTCGTCGGCATGCTCTCGGAGTTCCGGGGAAGCTGGCTTGGAGACACAAGCCCGCGACGGCCGCGCGAGGGGGACGATGCGAAACGCGGTGAGAACGACCTCATCGAGGCCGTCATCGAGGCCGTCGTCGAGACGCTCGAGGCATCCGCCCTGGGCGACGCGCGCATAGACCAGGAGCTCCTCCGAATCATTGGGTCGCATGAGCTCGCGCTTCTCTGCTTGCACGAGGTGAGGGACAGCGCATGCGAGGGCACGGCGTCGTGCGACTCGCTCTCGCTCCTCATAAAGCTCGCCCTCTACCGGCAGTAACACTAGACTCTAGATGACGCCGCACGAGGCCAGAGAGACGGACTCATGCGGGCCCCAACAGAGAAGCCGTGGAAGAGGGGCTGGGCGGCAGGAGCGAATTCTGGTGATGGCACGGGCTGGAGCTGGGGGCACAGGCCAGAAGCTGAGGAAAGTGCAGGCCGGTGCTAGACCCGGGGCAGTGAGCAGGAGAGGCGCACGTCAGTGGCGCCGAGAATCGTGGAGACAACAGGCGGCAGGCCGTTCAGCCCAACGGTCGCAGGCCAGCCGCCGAAAGTAGTCATTACGCATGTTTTTCTTCGCTGAAACGGTTCCAAATGTGCGTAATGACTACTCTCGATGAAGAAGAGAGGAGCCGAAGGCACAGCTGCCGCCTCGTTGCGGAGCCGAAGGCACAGTTGCCGCCTCGTTGAGGAGCCGAAGGGACGCGACGGCTACTCCGTCGATGTCTCGGGAGCGCCGCGTCCGGCGAGCCGGGGCATGACGGTAGCGAACACGCCGGCGAGCATCTGCTGGAAGAGCGTGCCCATCATCACCGGGAACACCACCTCGCCTGGGAAGAACTGGGCCGCGATGACGGCGCCGGCAGAGATGTTGCGCATGCCCACGCCGAAGGTCATGGTCACGAACCTGGCCTGGTCGACGCGCATGAGGCGCGCGAGCCCCATGCCCAGAAGGAAGCCGCACGTGGCGAAAAAAAGAATGTAGGCCATCATGCCAAACAGCTCGGGCGTAATGTGGCGCATGTAGTCGCTCATCTGCGTGGAGTTGGCCGCCATGATGAACATGATCAGGATGCGCGCCGCCGGCGAGATCGCCGGGGACAGCACCTTGTGGCCCCAGCCCTTCGTGAGGTCGTTCACCAACATGCCCGCAAGCGCCGGCAAGGCGATCATGAACACCATCTGGGTCATCATGCTCGCAACGTCAACCTGCACGGTGGCGCCCAAAAGCAGCTTGAGGGAGACCGGGATCGTAAACGGCGCGAGCACCGTGGAGACCAGAATGGTCGCGAGGGCGAGCGAGAGGTCCCCGTCGTACATGTCGCACCACATGAAGCAGACCACTGCCACCGGCACGCAGTACTCGAGCGTGGCTCCCACCACGAGGTTGGGGTCGTTGGCAAAGAGCAGCCCCGAGAGCACGCGGGACGCCACGGGCATCACAACCATTGAGACGACGAGGATGGCGAGCATGTTCTTGGGGTGCCTGAACACCTCGACGACATGTCGGACGTTGTTGTTGAGCGAGCCCTGGAACGTCATGAAGGCGAAGAGCACCGGGACGATTGGACGCAGCAGGCCGAAGACGCCCGGGAACAGCACGCCCAAGATGACGCATGTGGGCGCGATGAACATCATGTGGGAGCCAAGCACCCGTCCCAACCTCGTCCAATTCTCCATAGGGAAGGCAACCTCCAGGCCCAAAGATGGCGCAGGCCCACGTCCTCCAGACAGCAAAGACACAGGCCGCATGGCCAATCGTCGTTTTCGAAACAAAATCCCTAAGCGTTTGGGGTATTATCGCCAAGGCGAAAATAATCCCACTGCCACTGGGGTATTATCACCAAGGCTCAACCAACAGGCAAGGCAGGCCCAGCCCGCACACGCCATGGTAACGCGTGCGAAACGGACGGCCAGCAAGGGTAAGGACACACGATGGAACACCTCCTCAACGTTAGCGGCGTCTCGGCGAGTGTCGACGAGAAGCCCATCCTCCACGGCATCGACCTCTCCCTGGACGCGGACGAGTGCCACGTCCTCATGGGGCCCAACGGCGCCGGCAAGTCCACGCTCGGACACGTCATCATGGGCGACCCAACCTACCGCGTCACGGGCGGCAAGATCGAGTTCGCCGGCCAGGACATGACCGACGACGCCGCCGACAAGCGCTCGCTCGCCGGCATCTTCCTCTCCTACCAGGCCCCCGTCGAGATCCCGGGCGTGCCCCTCTACAGCTTCCTGCGCACCATCTGCCAGAAGCGCCCCGAGCTCAAGATGACCGCCCGCCAGTTCCGCCGCCGCGTGGGCGAGCTCTGCGACGAGCTCGACATGGACTCCTCCTACCTCACTCGCGAGCTCAACGTGGGCTTCTCCGGCGGCGAGAAGAAGAAGGTCGAGATGCTGCAGCTCCTGCTCCTCCAGCCGAAGCTCGCCATCCTCGACGAGACCGACTCCGGCCTTGACGTCGACGCGCTCTCCGTGGTCTCGCGCGGCATCACGGCCTATCGCGAGCAGTGCGGCGGGGCGCTCCTCATCATCACGCACAACACCCGCATCCTCGAGCGCGTGGACGTCGACCGCACGCACGTGATGGTCAAGGGCCACCTCGTGGCCAACGAGGGCCCCGAGCTCATCGGCGAGATCGACCGCGAGGGCTTCGAGCGCTTCGAGCACATCGAGGCCAACGAGAAGGCCGAGGCGTAAGCGATGGCAGACCTGAGCAAGATCGCCGAGCAGGCAGCCGCCCTCGCCGCCAAGGCAAAGGCAGACGCCCAGCCGACGCAGAGCGCAACCGTGGACGTCGAGCACGGCGCCAACGTGCCGGGCGCCGAGCCCGAGCGCAAGCGCGCCGAGGTGGCCGACGTCGACCGCAGCATGTACGACTTCGTGAAGCCCGAGGCCGGTTACGAGCGCTTCGCCGACGGCCTCTCCGGCGACGTCGTCGAGGAGATTAGCCGCAAGAAGGACGAGCCCGCCTGGATGCTCGAGATGCGTCTCCGTGCCCTCGACCTCTACGAACGCATGGAGATGCCCGCCAACTGGGGTCCCTCCATCGGTGGCCTGGACATGGGCACGATCTCCACGTACGTGGCGAGTGGCTCCAAGCAGGCCAAGGACTGGAGCGAGGTGCCCGATGACATCAAGGACACCTTCGAGCGCCTGGGCATTCCCGAGGCCGAGCGCGCGAGCCTGGCCGGCGTGGGCGCCCAATACGACTCCGAGATCGTCTACCACAACATGAAGGACGAGGTGGCCAAGCAGGGCGTCGTCTACACCACCGTCGAGGACGCGCTGCACACAGGCTACGAGGACATGGTGCGCGAGTACTTCGGCACGCTCATCCCCATGAGCGACCACAAGTTCGCGGCCCTGCACTACGCGGTCTGGAGCGGCGGCTCGTTCGTCTACGTGCCGGCCGGCGTGCACCTGGACTTTCCGCTGCAGAGCTACTTCCGTCTGAACGCGGCGGGCGCGGGCCAGTTCGAGCACACCCTCATCATCGTGGAGCCGGGCGCCGACCTGCACTTTATTGAGGGTTGCTCGGCACCCAAGTACAACGTGGCCAACCTCCACGCGGGCGCCGTGGAGCTCTTCGTCAAGAAGGGCGCGCGCCTGCGCTACTCGACCATCGAGAACTGGTCGAAGAACATGTACAACCTCAACACCAAGCGTGCCAAGGTCGAGGAGGACGGCAAGATCGAGTGGGTCTCCGGCTCATTCGGCAGCCACATCTCCTACCTCTACCCGAGCTCCGTGCTCGTGGGCAAGCGCGCGAGCTGCGAGTTCACCGGCATCACCTTCGCCGGTGCCACGCAGAACCTCGACACGGGCTGCAAGGTGACCCTCGCCGCGCCCGACACGCGCGCGAGCGTGGACACCAAGTCGCTCTCCAAGGGCGGCGGCATCTCCACGTTCCGCAGCTCCGTCGTAGTGACGAAGGCCGCACAGAACGCCAAGGCCTCCGTGAGCTGCTCCTCGCTCATGCTCGACGACATCAGTCGCTCCGACACCATCCCGGCGATGGACGTTCGCAACGCCACCGCGAGCGTGGGCCACGAGGCCACCATCGGCCGCATCTCGGACGACACGGTGCTCTACCTCATGAGTCGCGGCTGCTCCGAGCAGGAGGCCAAGACCATGGTGGTCAACGGCTTCGCGGACCCGGTCTCGAAGGAGCTGCCGCTTGAGTACGCCGTCGAGATGAACAACCTCATCAAGCTCGAGATGGAAGGGGCGATCGGTTAGATGGCCGCGACCCTAGACCAGGCAGCGAAGACCGCCGCCACGGGCACCGTCACGCTCTCCGGCGTTGACGTGGCGCCCTCCCAGACCTGGAACTGGCTCAAGATCAACGACACGAAGCTCACGGTGCCCGAGCCCCCCGCTGCAGACCCCGCGGCCGACGTGCCCGCCGCCGCCCGCCGCATCACCTGCGGCGCCGGTGCGGAGGCCACCCAGTGGCTCGACGCCGCGGCAACCTCCCGCCGCACCGTTGTCGTGCCCGCCGGCGCAACCGCACAGACCGTGACGGTCGAGCTCGATGCCTCGCTCGGCGCCGTGGCCCAAACGAACGTCTTCTGCCGCCCCCACTCCGAAGTGAGCGTGAACGTCGTCGTGGCCGAGGGCCTGGGCGCCGCGCCCAAGGAGCGCGACGAACGTGCCCACGCCGAGGCCAACGAGGAGGTTGCCCGCAAGGCCGACCTTCCGCACATCAAGGGAGACGCCGCCGTCACGAGCGGCCACGCCCTGCGCATCCACGCCGAGGCGGCAAGCGTCGTCCACGTGACCCTGCTCGTGGCCGCCGGCACGAACGAGCAGTACCTCGACAGCCTCGGCGTCATCGCAGACGACCGCGCCGAGGTCACCGTCCACCAGTACGTCATCGGCGCCGGCGCCACGGCGCTCGGCACCAACGTCGAGCTCAACGGCGACCGCAGCCGTCTCGACCTCACGCTGCGCTACCTGGCCGGCGCGGGCGATAAGCTCGACCTTGGCTACTCGGTGCCGATGCTGGGCAAGAAGAGCCGCGCCAACCTCGACATGACCGGCGTGCTCACCGATGACGCCCAGAAGTCCCTGCGCGCCACGATCGACCTCAAGCACGGCTGCAAGGGTGCCAAGGGCTCCGAGCAGGAGACCGTCCTGGTGGCCGGCGACGACGTACGCAACAAGACGCTGCCGGTCATCCTCTGCGACGAGGACGACGTCGAGGGCGCCCACGGCGCCGCCATCGGCACGGTGAGCGCCGAGCAGCTCGGCTACCTCTCCGACCGCGGCCTCACCGAGCGAGAGGCACTCGAGCTCTTCAGCCGCGCCATCGTGGACGACGCCGCCAACACCCTGCCGGGCGCGGCGCCCGCGGCCGTGGTCTGCTGGGCCCGCACGGCCCTGGGAGCCGAGGCCGCCGAGGAGATTGCCGACGCGCTCGAGCTCGGCGACCATGCGCTCGCGCGCACGAACGACGAAAGCGAGGCATAAGGCACATGGCCGAAGCCATCGACATCACAGCCAACCCCTACAAGGCCGACTTCCCCCTGATTGCGCAGAACCCGGGGCTCTCCTTCCTCGACAGCGCCGCCACCGCCCAGCGTCCGGCCACCGTGCTTGACGCCCAGCGCCGCTTCTACGAGACGATGAACGCCAACCCGCTGCGCGGCCTCTACAAGCTCTCCGTTGACGCCACGCAGGCCATCGAGGAGGCGCGCGGCAAGGTTGCCGCCTTCCTCGGCGCCACCGACCGCGACGAGGTCGTCTTCACGAGAAACGCCAGCGAGGCGCTCAACATCATCGCCAAGACGCTCGGGCCCCAGGCACTCGGCGAGGGTGACGAGGTGTGCATCTCCATCATGGAGCACCACTCCAACCTCATCCCGTGGCAGCAGGTCTGCCGCGCGACGGGCGCCGATCTCGTCTACCTGCGCCCCAACGAGGAGGGCCGGATCACGCCGGAGGAGGTTGCGGCAAAGATTGGCCCGCGCACGAAGATCGTCTCCGTCACCCACGTCTCCAACGTGTTTGGCGTCGAGAACCCCGTCCGCATGATTGCGGATGCCGCCCACGCCCAGGGTGCCACGGTCATCGCCGACGGCGCCCAGTCGCTCCCCCACGTCCACGTCGACGTGCGAGAGCTCGGCGTTGACGCCTTTGCCTTCTCAGCCCACAAGCTCGGCGGCCCGATGGGCATCGGCGGGCTCTGGGGCAAGCGCGAGCTGCTCGAGAGCCTCCCGCCCTTCCTCACTGGCGGCGAGATGATTGACTCCGTGACCGAGACCGACGCCGTCTGGGCACCCATTCCCGAGAAGTTCGAGGCCGGAACCCAGGATGCCGCGGGCATCTACGCCACCGGCGCCGCCATCGACTACGTGGTGGAGCACGGCCGCGACGAGCTTGAGGCGCGCGAGCGCGAGCTGGCCGCCCACCTCTGCGAGCAGCTCCAGGCGCTCGACTTCGTGACCATCGTGGGCCCGAGCGACCCGAAGGCCCACATCGGTGCCGTCTCCTTCAACGTGGACGGCATCCACCCGCACGACGTCTCGAGCCTACTCGACACCAAGGACGTCGCCATCCGCGCCGGCCACCACTGCGCACAGCCCCTGCTTACCTGGATGGGCATCGAGAGCTGCTGCCGCGCCAGCGTGGCCTTCTACAATGACCGCCACGACATCGACCAGCTCGTCGATGGCCTCAAGTTCGTATGGGGAGTCTTCCATGGCTAACGAGAACGTCTACAGTCGCGCGCTCATGGACCACGTGAGCAACCCGGACTACAAGTACAAGATGGACGACCCCACCCTCTCCCACGAGGGTATCAACCCCAGCTGCGGCGACGACCTCGTGCTCGACGTGCGCCTCGGCGATGACGGCAAGATCGCCGAGGTGAGCTGGACGGGACATGGCTGTGCCGTCTCCCAGGGCTCCGCGGACATGATGAGCGACCTCATGGTGGGCGAGACCCCCGAGAACGCCCGTGCCCTCTGCCACCTCTTTGGCAAGATGATCCGCGGCGAGGAGAAGGACGAGAGCAAGCTGGACGAGCTTGACGAGGCAAGCTGCCTCGAGTCCATATCGCACATGCCCGCACGTGTGAAGTGCGCTGAGCTTGCCTGGCGCACGCTCGACGAGATGCTCGCCCACCCGAAGACCTCCGAGCGCACCTCCCCCACCTCCACGGAGGACGGCACGGACGAGAGCGGAAACCCGCTCGCGGGCAAGACCGTCGTCGACTGCGCAACCGACGGACACGGCATGGGAGAGAGGGCCTAGCCATGGCCTCAGGCATCTCCACAAAGGGTCGCTACGCCCTGCGTGTCATGGCAGACCTCGCGGTCTCCCAGGGCGAGAACGACTGGGTGTCCCTCGGTGACGTATCACGTAGGCAGGGTATCTCGAGGAAATACCTCGAGCAGGTCATGGCCTCCCTGCACCGGGCGGGTTTCGTCACAAGCCAGCGCGGCAAGGGGGGCGGCTACCGCCTCAAGCGCGACCCGGCCAACTACACGCTCGGCGAGATCATCCGTTCGGCCGAGGGCAGCTCGCTTGCGCCCGCGGCCTGCCTCGACTGCTCGAGCGGCACGCTCTGCCCGCGGTCGAGTCACTGCCCCACCCTGCCGGTCTGGCAGGAGCTCGGAGCCCTCATCAGCGGCTACCTCGACAGCAAGCACCTCTCGGACATCACCGCCAACATGACCCAGCCTGAGGACACCGACACCGCCCTCTCCGGCATTGAGGGGCTCTGCAAATAAAGGGACCCCAACCCCACAGACCCATCGAGCTCGCCCAAGCTCAGCCGGCAAACGCGCGGCCCCATCGCAAGACGGGGCCGCCTTTTTCTTGTTGCACCGTTCATAGACGCCCAACAGCGAAGCCGGCCCGCCCGACCCAGAGACTATGGGAACATGTTGCGAAGAGGCCGACAAGCGTAAGCGCGGCACCGCAACAACGAAACGGCCCCGCCCAGCCCTAGAACTAAGGAAACAATCCACAGAGGGGGCCAGGCAATTGCCTGGTCCCCTCGAGGACGTTGCCATGTTCCAGGGCCGGCCGGGGCCAACTCCCAGCTTGTTAGCGCAAGCTATGCCTTCGTGCGGTACCAGGGAGAGCCGTAGACCGCGCGATACGAGATGCCGACGCGCTCGTTTCCGGCGTCAATCATCATGCCGCCACCCATGTAGATGCCCACATGGCCACCCCAGCAGACGATATCACCCTTCTGGGGATTCGAGGTCGACTTGCCCCAGCCACCCTGTGACTCGGAGGTACGAGGCAGCGAGATGCCCGCCTGGGCATAGCAGTACCGCACGAAGCCGGAGCAGTCGTAGCCCACGGGACCCGTGCCACCATAGACGTAGGGGCCGCCAACCTTGCTCCACGCGGCCGAGACGATGGCGTCACGCTGGGACTGCGTGAGCCCGCTCGAGGAGCCGGAATTGCCGTTGGAGCTGCCGTTGTTGCTCGGCTTGGAGGGCTTGGAGGGCTTGGAGGGAGAGGTGGGCGTCTCCTGCGAACCAGCGTTGTCGGTGGTATCGGTGTTGGCGGAGCCCTGGTTTCCAGCGCCGCCGTTGGACTCGTTGCCACCGTTGTTGGCAGTGCCCGACTCCGCAGAGCCTCCTGCGACGTCCTGCTCGGTTACGTAGCCGCCATCCTGCCGGGCCTGCTGCTGCGCAGCCTCCTGGGCGGCCTTCTGCTGCGCCTCGTAGGCGGCCTGCTCCTCGGCCAGCTTGTCCTGGACCTGCTGGTCGAGGGAGCTCACGTACGTCTCGGCCTCAGACGTCTTGGCATCCAAGTCGTCCTTCTGGGATTGCTGGTCTGCAAGGAGCTGCTGCTGCTCGGACTTCTTCTGGTCGAGCTCGTTCTGAATGTCCTTGACCTGCTGGATGGTCTGGGCGTCGCTCTCGCTCACCTTGGAGGCGTAATAGATGCGGTTCACCAGGTCATCGAAGCTGTTGGACTCGAAGATGATGGACGCGAGCGAGACGCCGCCCGTCTTGTAGTTGGTCGAGACGCGACCGGCCAACGTGTCCTGGGCCTGGGAGAGCTCCGTCTGCTTCTGGGCAATCTCGGCATTCGTACTGTCGAGGTCCTCCTGCGTCTGCAGAAGATCCTGGCCAAGGTCGGAGGCCTGGGAGTAGAGGTCGTTCAGGTGGGAGCTGGCCTCGTCGAGCTGGGACTGGAGCTCCGAGGAGGTATCGGCCACGGACAGCGTGGGCAGGCCTGTGAGAACGGAAACGCCAAGGGCGGCACCAATGGCAAAACGAGCAATCCTGGTCTTGCAAGTCATCGAACGGAATTCCCTTCGGTTGCTTACAGAAATGGCAGCTTACGCTGCCATTGGTTATTAATCATAGTGTTTCCTAGCACCTGTTCCAAGCTTATGTGAAGCCGCAGTGAACGCTGCAGCTCAGCAGTTCGTCCCGCTCAAACCCAAAAAGCCTGACGCCCGCAAGACCGCCCGCAGGGTCCCACGGCGAGCATGTCTCGTCTCCGGCATCAAAAGCAAGGACCACAAACATGGCCCCGTTCGTCTCCCAAAGAGTCGCACAAAAAACGGGACACCCCAAGGGGTGCCCCGAAAAGGCCGAATGCCAAGGCGAAAAGTTAGTTCCAGGCCTTGCCGTCAGAGCCGAAGTCGCAGATGAGCTTCTTGGTGTGATCGACGATGGCCTGCTTGCCCGGGGCCATGAGCTTGCGCGGGTCAAAGCCCTTGCCCTGCTGGTCCTTGCCCTCCTCGATGTACTTGCGCGTAGCCTCGGCGAAGACAATCTGAAGGTCGGTGTTGACGTTGATCTTGGAGACGCCGAGCTTGATGGCCTTCTGGACCTGCTCCAGGGGAATGCCGGAGCCGCCGTGGAGGACGAGCGGCAGGTCGCCCGTGAGGGCCTTGATCTCACCGAGGCGCTCGAAGGAGAGACCCTGCCAGTCGGCGGGATAGACGCCGTGGATGTTGCCGATGCCGCAGGCGAGGAAGTCGACGCCGAGGTCGGCGATCTGCTTGCACTGCTCGGGGTCGGCCAGCTCGCCGGCGGAGGTCACGCCGTCCTCGGTGCCACCAATGCCACCAACCTCGGCCTCGATGGAGATGCCCTTGGAATGGGCGAGCTTGACGAGCTCGGCCGTGCGGTCGAGGTTCGTCTGGAAGTCGGCCTCGTGGGAGCCGTCATACATGATGGAGGTGAAGCCGGCCTCGATGCACTGGAAGCAGGCCTCGTAGGAGCCGTGATCGAGGTGCAGGGCGACGGGGACGGTGATGTTCATGTCCTCGACAAGCTGGTGCACGAGCTGGGAGACGACCTTGAAGCTGGTCTGCCACTTGGCGGCGCCAGAGGTGCACTGGATGATCATCGGGCTCTGGGTCTCCTCGGCGGCCTGGAGAATGGCCGTGGCCCACTCGAGGTTGTTGGTGTTGAACGCACCGATGCCGTAGTGGCCCTTCTCGGCGTGCTGGAGCATAGTGGCTGCGTTGACGAGCATAACGTACCTCCATAACGTGACGGTGACACTAACCGATTCGCATTATAGCCACGCTTGCGGGGAACTTACCCCCACGCGCGTTAGCTTTTTGCGAAAATATGCTGCTAGATGGCCAAGTTGCTCAGCGGTTGATGGTCATTTTGGCACAAGCGGATACGCGCGGCGTCTTTCCCTCGCATGCATAAAACTTGACCACCGTCGCATATTGCGGGGGTCAAACGAATTACCTTTGGCTCTAGCGGATGAAGTTAGTGCGAGCCTTCTTCTCCTGCTCCGGAGCCTCGACGCCGGCCGCCTTGCCGGCCTCGATGCACTCGAGCATCCACGCCATGTTCTGGCCGAGACGCCTCATCGTGGAGACGCCCTCCTCGTCGCGAAGGACCTCCTCCGGCGTGTTGCCGTGCACCTCGCACCAGTAGCTCGAGCTCACGAGCGGCATCTCGGCAATGGTGGGGTACTTGGCAAGCGCGTCGAGCGTCGCCGTCGTGCCGGCACGCCGCGCGGAGGCAACCACGGCGCAAGGCTTGTGCGCGAGCTGCGCGTAGGAGGCCCTCCCAAACAGGTGGTCGAGGAAGAGCTCGACCTCGCCGGATGGGCTCGCATAGTAGACCGGCGAACCGATCACCATGGCGTCGCAGGTGTTGAGCAGGTCGAGAGCGAGGTCCTCGGCCCCCTCGTCGGTGACGTGCACCATCTCGGAGTCGACACCCCGCGCCGCGAGCTCGTCGCCGATGACGCCCAGCGCCGTGTACGTGCAACCCTTCGCGCGGCGGCTTCCATTGATAAGCAGGACCTTCATGGCCAACCTTCCCTTCTGCCGGACCAGCCGGCGCCTAGCGCCCAGACGACAGGCGCTCCGCAGCCTCCACCACGTGGGCGGCGAGCACCGAGGTGGTGACGGACCCTACGCCGCGGGGCACGGGCGTCACGCCGGCGGCCACCCCTGAGACGGAGGCATAGTCCACGTCTCCCGTGATGCCGCCGGCACCGTCATCGTTTGTACCCACATCGACGACGATGGAGCCCGCAGAGACCATGCTGGCCCCCACCGCACCGGCGCGGCCCATGCAGCTCACGAGCACCTCGCCGCGGCGGCACTCCGAGGCGAGGTCGCGGGTGTGCGAGTGGCAGAGGGTGACCGTGGCGCCGCGTGCGAGCAGCAGCTGCGCGAGCGGCCTGCCCACGACGAGGCTCCTGCCGAGCACCACGGCACGCGCGCCGTCGAGCTGCACCTCGTAGTGCTCGAGCAGGCGCACCACGGCTTCGGCCGTGCAGGGGGCATAGCCCTCGCCCGCACCCGTGAAGGTGGCGGCAAGCGAAGCCGGCGTCATGCCATCCACGTCCTTCGCGGCGCCCACGCAGGCGATGGCCGAGCGCTCGTCGAGACCCGGGGCGAGCGGGCGCAGCAGAAGGATGCCGTGCGTGGCGGGGTCGCCGGCCAGGCTCGTGAGCACAGCCTCGAGCTCGTCCTGAGAGACGTCGCCAGGCAGGGCCGACACGTCGCAGGCGATACCCACCTTGCCCATCCTCGAGCGTGCGCCACGCTCGTAGGCGAGGTCTCCCGGCTCCTCGCCCACCCGCACGATGGCCAGACGCGGCTCGACGCCACGACCCTTCAGTGCATCCACGCGAGGCGCCAGGTCCTCGCAGATGGCGGCGGCGACGGGGGCGCCACGCAACTCGCGGGCCGTCACGAGAACCTCAGCTTCGCCGCAAAGTACACCTCGCGCGACCGCACCTCGGTGAGGCCCATGAGCTGGTCGGCCCGCTCGCACAGCGCCGCCGCCCGGGCGTCGTCGGACATCATGCGCGCGTTGGCGTGGACCGTGAGCGCCGCGCCGTCCGCTGCGGTGCGGGCGAGGCTCGCGGCAACGCCAACGTCCACGACCGCGATCTTCGATCCGTGCTCAGCGAGCTCGTGGAGGGCGCCAAGGGATTCCAGGGCGCTCTCGAGGACCTCGAAGGGGGCCTCACAGGCAGATGCGAGCGCGCCATCGAGCGCCTCCGCGCGCGCGGCCACCTCCTCCGGCGTGGAGCGCGGCAGCTTCAGCGCCACCGTGACGGGCCGAAATCCCTCGGCGTCGGAGTTCGAGAGCTCGAGCATGCGGGCCCTCAGGCGCTCGCAGCTCTCGAGCGCCGAGCGAGCACCCTGCTCGAAGTCCGCATAGGCGCGCTTGCCCATCGTGAGACCCGCGACCATGCAGCCCAGCGCGCAGGCGAGCGAGCCTGCCAGCGCAGCCGCGCCACCCCCGCCAGGCACCGGCTCGGTTGACGCCACCGCGTCCAGATACCCCCGAACCGTCGTATCCGTGACCTCAGCCATCCCTCTCCCCTCTTTCGACAACCAAACCATCCTACCGAAAACGAGTCGAGAGCTCCGAGCTGCGTCACCCTCCAAGCTCTCTCGACAAGATGGAGGCACCGGCAATCAGCCGCGCGCCCAACGACGTCACCCTCCCTCCCAACAAGGTGGAGGCACCCCGCGTCCGCGTCAACAGAGCCGAGGCCAGGCATACCCCGAAGCGCAGGGCTGAGGGACTATTCGCGACGCGAAAAGTCCCTCAGCACAGGGGTATGCCTGGCCTCGGCGGTCAGGTTGATCCGGCTCAAGCCTACTGGTACTCGGCCACGTCGATCCAGCTGCGGAGGAACTCCTCCTCCTTGGCCTCGCGGTGGCGCGCAAGCTCGGAGGCGGCGACGATGGACATCCAGCGACGCACGACCTGCATCGGCATGTCGGCCATCTTGCAGAACATGATGAGGTACTTGTCGGCCAGGTCCAGGTCCTCAAGCGCAAAGAGCAGGTAGGTCATGGCGGCGTCGGCGGCAGGCGAGCCCTGGGTGGCGTGCGCCCAGTCGCAGACGTAGAGCAGGCCGTCGTCGCCCACGATGACATTCGTGGGGTTGAAGTCGCCGTGGCAGACCTTCGACTCCACCTTCATGCCGTCCAGGCGGATGAGCAGCTCGTAGCGCGTCGTGGCGTCAATCTCGGTGAGCGAGTTGATCATGCGGGCGTACTTGTCGCGCTGGCGGTTGAGCAGAGGCGCGGTGTGGCCGTTGATCTCCAGCTGCAGGCGCACGAACTGCTCGAGGTACATGTCGACGTTCTTCTTGTCGGCCTTGATGCGCTCGGCGAGCGTGTTGCCCGGGACCTTCTCGGTGGCAAGCGCCCAGCCCTCGTCGCTCTTGGAGACCTCGAGGATGTGCGGGACGCGAATGCCCGTCTCCTGAATGCGCGCGAGGTTGAGGCCCTCATTGAAGACGTCGCTCTCGGGCTTGGAGGCGTTGAACACCTTAACGATGCGGTCGCCGCAGTCATAGACGACCTTGTTGCCGCGGCTCACCAGGACGGTCTTGTTCTCGGGAAGCTCCATGGGTAACCCTCCTTCGGGTTTGATTTCCCAAACTATATCCCCTGCCCGCCGCCAGATGAGTCCGCCGCCGGCCCCATGCAGACCAAGGGACGGCAGCGCTCGGCAGACGGCGCGCCAGAAGGCGCCGGCACCCGCGGCAACGGATGCCGGCGGTCACTACGGGTTAGTCCTCGTAGCTCTTGGGCTCGCGGCCGTAGTAGGCGTCGAGGTAGAGCTCCTTGATCTCGCTCATGAGCGGATAGCGCGGGTTCGCCGGCGTGCACTGGTCGTTGAACGCGTTCTCGGTCATCTCGTCGAGCGTGTCGAGGAAGTACTTCTCGTCAACGCCGTACTCGGCGATCGTCGCCTTGGCGCCGCAGTGGGCCTTGAGCTCCTCGATCTTGTCCACGAACTTCTCGAAGACCTCCTGGTCGTTCTTGCCGGTGACGCCGCAGAAGCGGGCGGCCTCGGCGTAGCGGGCCAGGGTGTGGGGGTAGGCGTACTGCGGGAAGGTGCCCATCTTCGTGGGCTTCTCGGCCGCGTTGTAGCGCATGACGCGGGTGAGGATGACGGCGTTGGCCAGGCCGTGCGGGATGTGGTGGTAGGCGCCGAGCTTGTGGGCCATGGAGTGGTTAAGGCCGAGGAAGGCGTTGGCGAAGGCCATGCCGGCGAGGCAGGAGGCGTTGGCCATGCGCTCGCGGGCCTCGGGGTCGGCGGCGCCCTTGTCGTAGGCGCGCGGCAGGTACTCGAAGACGAGCTTCATGGCCTTGAGCGCCATGGAGTCAGACCAGTCGCTCGCCATGACGGACACGTAGGCCTCGAGGGCGTGCGTGAGGACGTCGAGGCCGGAGGCCGAGGTGAGGCCCTTGGGCTGGGAGTCCATGTTGTTGGCGTCGACGATGGCCATGTTCGGCAGCAGCGCGTAGTCGGCGAGCGGCCACTTGATGCCCGTCTCGGCGTCGGTGATGACGGAGAACGGCGTGCACTCGGAGCCGGTGCCCGAGGAGGTCGGGATGGCCACGAAGTAGGCCTTGGAGCCCATCTCCGGGTAGGTGAAGACCCTCTTGCGGATGTCCATGAAGTCCATGGCCATGTCCTCGAAGTTGGCCTCGGGGTGCTCGTAGAGAACCCACATGATCTTGCCGGCGTCCATGGCGGAGCCACCGCCGAAGGCGATGATCACGTCGGGCTCGAAGCTCGTGAGGATCTTCGCGCCCTCACGCGCGCACTGCAGCGTGGGGTCGGGCGCAACGTCCCAGAAGCAGGCGTGCTCGATGCCGAGCTCGTCGAGCTTCTGCTCGATCGGCTTGATGTAGCCGTTCTTGAACAGGAACTGGTCGGTGACGATAAAGGCGCGCTTCTTGTGCATGACAGAGCCCAGCTCGTCGAGCGCCACCGGCTGGCAGCCCCTCTTGAAGTAGACCTTCTCGGGTGCACGGAACCAGAGCATGTTCTCCCGCCTCTCAGCGACCGTCTTATAGTTGAGCAGGTGCTTGGGACCCACGTTCTCGGAGACGGAGTTGCCGCCCCAAGAGCCGCAGCCCAGCGTCAGCGACGGGGCCATCTTGAAGTTGTAGAGGTCGCCAATGCCGCCCTGGGAGCTCGGGGTGTTCACGAGGATGCGACAGGTCTTCATGGCGTCGGCGTGCTTGGCCATCTTCTCCTTCTCCGTCGTGGCGATGTAGAGGGAGGAGGTGTGGCCGGGGCCGCCGTCCATCACGAGGTGCTCGGCCTTGTCGATGGCCTCGTCAAAGGTCTTGGCCTTGTACATGGCCAGCACCGGCGAGAGCTTCTCGTGGGCCATCTCCTCGGACGGGTCGGTGCTCGTGACCTCGCCGATGAGGATCTTGGTCTTCTCGGGAACCTCGACGCCCGCGATCTTGGCAATCGTGTAGGCGCTCTGGCCGACGATCTTGGCGTTCACGGAGCCGTTGATGATGACGGTCTTGCGGACGCGATCGAGCTCGGCGCCCTTGAGGAAGTAGCAGCCGCGGGCCTTGAACTCAGCCTTGACCTCGTCGTAGATGTCGGCGAGCACGGTCACGGACTGCTCGGAGGCGCAGATCATGCCGTTATCGAAGGTCTTGGAGTGGATGATCGAGTTGACGGCGAGCTTGATGTCGGCCGTGGAGTCGATGATGGCGGGCGTGTTGCCGGCTCCGACGCCCAGGGCGGGCTTGCCGGAGGAGTACGCGGCCTTGACCATGCCCGGGCCACCGGTGGCGAGGATGATGTCGGCCGACCGCATGAGCTCGTTGGTGAGCTCGAGGGACGGTGCGCCGATCCAGTCGATGATGCCCTCGGGGGCGCCGGCGGCGACGGCGGCGTCGCGGACGATGCGGGCCGCGTCGATCGTGCACTTCTTGGCGCGAGGGTGTGGGCTGATCATGATGGCGTTGCGGGTCTTCAGGCAGATGAGGCACTTGAAGATCGCCGTGGACGTCGGGTTGGTGGTCGGGATGACGGCAGCGACGATGCCGTAGGGCTCGGCGATGCGCTTGTAGCCGAACTCCGGGTCGTCCTCGACGACGCCGCAGGTCTTCATGTTCTTGTACTTGTTGTAGATGTACTCGGCCGCGTAGTGGTTCTTGATGACCTTGTCCTCGACGATGCCCATGCCGGTCTCGGCAACCGCATCCTTTGCCAGGGGGATTCGGGCCTTGTTGGCCGCGATGGCCGCAGCGTGGAAAATCTTGTCGACCTGCTCCTGAGAGAACGTCGCAAACTCGGCCTGCGCCTTGCGCATGCTGTTGAGCCGCGAGGTCAGTGCGTCGAGGCTGTCGATGACCTTTTCCGCCATAGCTACCTCCAGATTCTGTGGGACGTCCCGCGGGACGCGCCCAGGTTAACCACGATTGCAGATACGTGCATAAAACACGCTAAGAACTGGAATACATACTAGCCGGCCGGCTCCGGGCATATCTGCGGCGCAAACACCTTCGCCAGCCCATTAACCAGCAGTTGTCTATCCAAACATGGTCAAAGAGCGGTCAACTTGGCCCACAAATGACCACATTTGACTGTGCATATGAAACGAAGTGTGCATAGCATTCGCGAATATGTGCATGAATCTGTGTCTCATGGCCGAATCCGTGCATATGAGAGGTATTTCCGAGGTCGAAACGGCGAACGGTCAATTCGGCAAGGCGAGCGGCTGAGTACAAGATGCGACGCATGCCCATTCAGAACGTCAGTGCAGGCCAGAGAGACCCTCCCCCGATGGGCCCGCACCTCTGGAGCAAACCCGCCTAGCGAGCAAGCTCCGCCTCAAGCGAAAGCACGAACGCCCTCGCGTCGCGAGCTCCAGAACAATCGAGCAGACGCCATCCGCCCGAAACGGGACGAAAGCCGACCAGCGGACCGAAGCCTCTCTCGAGGGTACAGGACGCCTCGGCAAACAGAGGGTCCTCGCGAAGGCCCGCATAGCGCACCTCGGCAACGGCCGGGTGGCAGCACAGGTAATTCGCGACAACCTGGGCCGTATCGGACGAGGCGGACCATCCGGCCTGTCCCATGGTCTCAGACAGGGCCTTCAGCTCACGCAACTTCGGATAGGAGCGGCCCTCAGGCCCATCGGCTTCGTGCTCGTCGTAGTCGGCCACAGGAGCCTCCTCATCGAATGCGAATTGCAAGGAAACGAAAAGGCGGGGCCCCGGAAGAACCGGAACCCCGCACATCACCTCAAAACGCCCGACTTAGCGACGCTCGGCAATCTCGGCCGTCACGTCGGCCACGAAGTCGGCGAGGTCGCGCTGGACCGTCTCGTTCGAGCGGTCGCGCACGCTGATGTTGCCCGCCTCGGCCTCCTTCTCGCCGATGATCAGCATGTACGGCACGCGGTCGAGGCTGCGCGCCTCGCGAATCTTGTAGCCGATCTTCTCGTCGCGGTCGTCCACCTTCACGCGCACGCCGGCGTCGCGCAGGGTGTCGGCCACCGAGTGGGCGTAGTCGCGGGTCTTCTCGGACACCGGCAGCACCTTGACCTGCAGCGGCGAGAGCCACGTCGGGAACTTGCCCGCGTACTCCTCCGTCAGCATGCCAATGAAGCGCTCGAAGCTGCCGAAGCCCGCACGGTGGATCATAATCGGCTGCTTCTTGGAGCCGTCCGCGTCGGTGTACTCGAGCTGGAAGTTGTGCGGCAGCTGGAAGTCGAGCTGGATCGTGCCGCACTGCCAGGTGCGGCCGAGGCAATCCTGCAGGTGGAAGTCGATCTTCGGGCCATAGAAGGCGCCGTCGCCCTCGTTGATCGTGTACTCCACGCCCATCGTCTCGAGAGCGCGACGCAGGCCCTCCTCGGCGTTGGCCCAGTCCTCGTCCGAGCCCATCGAGTCGTCCGGGCGCGTCGACAGCTCCACCTTGTAGGGAAAGCCGAACTGCGCGTAGTAGGCCGTGATGAGGTGCGCGACGTCCGTGACCTGCTCGGTGATCTGGTCCGGGCGTATGAACAGGTGCGCGTCGTCCTGCGTGAACTCGCGCACGCGGAACAGGCCGTGCAGCGCGCCCTTGAGCTCGTGGCGGTGGTCAAGGCCGGCCTCGGCGAGCTTGAGCGGCAGGTCGCGATAGCTGCGAGGCTTGTTCTTGTAAATGAGGCAGGCGCCCGGGCAGTTCATCGGCTTGATCGCGTAGTCTTCCTCGTCGATCTTCGTCGTGTACATGTTGGCCTTGTAGTGGTCCCAGTGACCGGAGGTCTCCCAGAGGGTGCGCGACAGGATGACGGGCGTCTGCACCTCCTCGTAGCCGAACTTGGCCTGCATCTCGTGCCAGTACTGCATAAGGGAGTTGCGCACGACCATGCCGTTGGGCAGCCAAAACGGGAAGCCCGGGCCGGCGTCGTTCATCATGAAGAGCTCCATCTCGCGGCCGATCTTGCGGTGGTCGCGGCGGGCGGCCTCCTCGAGCATCTTGAGGTGCTCCTCGAGCGCCTCCTTCGAGCCGAAGGCGATGCCGTTGATGCGGGTGAGCATCTTGTTGTCCTTGTCGCCCTTCCAGTAGGCGCCGGACACGCCGGTGAGCTTGAAGGCCTTGAGCGCCTTGGTGTAGGTGAGGTGCGGGCCCACGCACATGTCGATGTACTCGCCCTGCTGGTAGAAGGTGATGCGAGCGTCGGCAGGCAGGTCGTCGATGTGCTCGAGCTTGTACTTCTCGTTGCGTTCGGCCATGAGCTTCTTGGCCTCGTCACGGGAGAGCTCGAACGTCGTGAACTTGAGGTTCTCCTTGCAAATCTTCTTCATCTCGGCCTCGATCGCGGGGAAGTCCTCCTCGCTGATCTTCTTGTCGCCGAGGTCGATGTCATAGTAGAAGCCGTTGTCCGTGGCCGGACCGTAGGCGAAGTCGGCCTCGGGGTAGAGGCGCTTGATGGCCTGTGCCATGATGTGGGCGGCGGAGTGGCGGATGACGTGGAGCTCCTCGTCGGCGGGGCACTCGGCCACGTGGCCATCGTTGTAGAGAACCTTCATGGGAACCTCTCTCTAGGATATGCGCGCCAGGGCGCGCGTTCGAACCGAAGGGGTGACGGCGGGGCCGCCGGGGCGCGCCGCGTGCGACGCCCACGGAAAAGGCGCCTGTCAGGGCCGCGCGAGACGCGGCGGGCAGACGCCTAGATAGTCTGGGTTCGCGTGGCCGTAGGTGACGAGACGATGCCTGCCGATACGAGACGTGCGCGCGCTTGGAACATGGACCCGACCTTTCGCGGAATATTGCTTGCATAGGTTTACCACAAAATGCCGGCGCCGGCGTGCGGGGCACGGGCTCGTCACGGGGCCTCGGGCGGATAGCGGCCCAAAGGGACGTTGGGCCGTTCGAGGGGGCATAGCGTCCCGCAGGCGATGTACAAAAAAGCCCGCCACATTCGTGACGGGCCACACTTCGTCGATGCCTCGGGGCTCGCTCCCCCGCCGAACCCGCGCTACTGGATGCGCGTGCGGCAGTACGGGCAGACCTTCCAGTCCGCGTTGAGCGGTCGGTGGCACGTCGGGCAGACGTTGCGCACCTGCGTGTTGCAGATCGGGCAGACGATGAAGTCCTTGTCGATCGGCGTGCCGCACTTGGGGCAGATGCCGTAGTGCGACAGCTGGTGCTCGCGCAGGGCGATGTCGAGGTCCTGCTCCTCGCGGTCGACCAGATACGAGCTCGGACGGAGGATCACGTAGGCGAGCAGGCCGACGATGGGGATAACGGAGATGATGGCCCACAGCCACCACGGCTCGGCGCCGCGGCGCTGGGCGTCACGAATCACGTAGACGATGGAGAGCACGTAGAGCATGACGACGCAGGCGAGCATGAGATAGAGCACCATGCGGACCTCGGGCGTGATGAGCTGGTCAAGAATATCCTGCATAGGGGCGAAGACTCCTCCTGGTCGAATGTTGCCGCACATGCCCGGCACGGCGTTTGGCAGCGCGCTCTCGCCTGAACTCTCAGTGCCCGGGCATGGTTTTAGGAATTGTAGCAAATGAGCGCGGGGGCCCTGCCGCTGCAGGGTGCATCGGCAAAACGACACAGACCGGCGACGAGGGGGGCTAGTCACCGGCGCGCCCGCGGTGCCAGGCCACGGCCTCGCCCGCGAGCGTGATCGAGCCGACGGCCACGTACCTGTCGCCCGCGAGCGCGTCGAGGGCCTCGGCGGCCGTCTCGAAGACCTCCTCGGGCACATGGCCACAGGAGGCGAACTCGTCGGCGAGCTCACAGGCGGGAAGGGCGCGGTCACTGCTCGTGGCGCAGACGGCGATGCGGGGGAACTGGTCGGCAAGCAGGCCCACGATGCCGTGAACGTCCTTGTCGGCAAGCACCGCGCAAAGGAGCATGGGACGGCTCCCGACGTCGGGCGCCACCTCGGCGAGCGAAGCGAGGAAGGCACGAATCGACTGCGGGTTGTGCGCAGCGTCGACAAGGTGCAGGGGCGAGCCCGACACGACGTTGAAGCGCCCGGGCGTCGGGCACTCCCCCACGCGGTCGGACAGGCGATACTGGTCGAGCGGCCGGCCGAGGAAGGCCTCGGCGAGCGCGACGGCGCAGGCGATATTGGCCGCCTGGTAGGCAGGGCGCGCCGCGCACAGTCCCTCGTAGCTTGCGCGCGGAGTCGTTACGTCGAGGACAAGCCCGCCGCCGATGCGCTCGGGGTGGCGCGTGACGTGATAGGTGGCCTGCGCAAGCTCGGGATGTGAGCGCATCTCGCCGTGCTCAAGCTCGCCGGGGGCATCGGAGGCGACGCGCGGTCGAACGAGCGTGGGCTCGACGCCCGCCTCGATACAGCGGCTCAGCAGCACGTCCTCGACGCTCGGGGGCGTGCCCGTACCGACGCCCAGGACGCAGGTCCTCCCGGGCTTGATGATGGCAGCCTTCTCGCCCGCGATCTGCTCGAGCGTGTCACCGAGGATCCTCATGTGGTCGAGGCCGATGCCCGTGACGGCGACGGACTTGATGGTGCGCGCAGCGCTCGTCGCGTCCCAGCGACCGCCCATGCCGCACTCGAGCACGGCGACGTCAACGCCCGCCTCGGCGAAGACGACGAGGGCGGCCACGGTGAGAAGGTCGAACTCCGTGACGTCATAGGGCCTCTGCCCCGCGGCGCTGCGGCGCTCGTTCACGCGCTCGCCCGCGGTGACGGCAGCGGCCAGGCCACGCGCAAAGCGCTCCTTACTCACGGGCCGGCCCATGAGCTCCATGCGCTCCGTAAGGCACACGAGCTCCGGCGAGGTGTAGAGAGCGGTGCGCTTGCCCTCCCCCATGAGGATCGCGGCGGTATAACGCGAGGTCGAGGTCTTGCCGTTGGTGCCCGCGATCTGGACGCTCTCGAAGTAGTCATCCGGATTGCCGAGCTCCGTGAGCATGTCCTCGACGGTCTCGAGCAGGGGCTGGATACCGAACTTCTTGGAGCTGTGAAGCCTCTCCACCGCCTCCTCGAAAGTGTAGGGGGGAATCTCGAACGGAATCTGGTACATAGCCATGAATCTCCTCAAACCGGAATCGACGCCTCGTCGTCAGCAGACGACGTCCTCACGCCGCGCCCGCAGACGAACTAGTAGCCCAGCGCCACAAACATGGCGCCGCCCACTATGTTACCCAGCGTCAGGGCCGAAATGTTGGCGAGGGCGCCCGTGGCCGTGAGGGCAGAGACGTCAACGCCGTGGGCGGCATAGCCCAGGGCGTTGGCCACGAGGCCCATGGGCAGGAAGAACATGTTTGCGACGCAGTGCTCGAACCCGCACGCGACGAAGCACGTCACGGGCAAAAGTGCGGCGGCGAGCTTGTCCACGACGGTCTTGCCAGCGAACCCCATCCACACGGCAAGGCACACGAGCACGTTGCACAGGACGCCGCGGAAGAAGGCGACCCTCCAGGAAAGCCCGGCCTTACCTGCGGCAACCGCCACCATGGTCTCGCCCACGGCACCTCCCGCCATGTCGGCGAAACCCGCCCCGACGAGCAGTGCGGCGAGCAGAAGCGCACCCACGAGGTTGCCCGCATAGACGACGAGCCAACTCCGGGCGAGGGCAACCCACGAATAGCTACCGTGCATGCGACCGATGACCATAAGCGCGTTGCCCGTGAAGAGCTCGGCTCCCGCCACGAGGACGAGGAAGAGGCCCAGCGAGAAGGACAGCCCGCCGAGAAGCGACGAGGCCGCGGGGGACAGCGTCGCGTCGGACTTCACGAGCGTCATGAACATGGCGCCCAATCCGATGAAGAAGCCCGCCATCACGGCGAGGACGAAGGCCCTCGCAGGGCTCATGCCGGCTTTGGCAGACCCCGCCTCCACGGCTTTCGCCTCAATCTTCTGGGGCGTGAGGGCACCGGGGTCCGGAAACGCGGCGACCCGGGCTCGATGGTCTTCGGTCATGCTACTCACCTTCCGAGCGGGTCGCGGCACGCTCCGCCGCCTGTACGACATGCTGCATGAGAACGGCCGTGGTGAGCGACCCCACCCCGCCAGGCAGAGGCGTTATGGCACCAGCGACGGGCTCAACGATGTCAAAGTTGACGTCGCCCACGAGCCTGCCGGCGTCGTCGTCCCAGGTGATGCCCACGTCGACGTCCTTCTCGGGAGCGATGGCCTCGCATGCGACCGCCACGTCGAGCGAGGCGGGCAGCGGGCGAAACACAAGGATGCCGTGGACCGCCGGGTCCTCGCTGGCGGCAGAGATGGAGGACATGAGCTCAGCCCGCGAGCAGGCGGGATCGTGCGCGGCGCATGCGGGCCTGCCCTCGATGAAGCGGCAGACCATCGTGCAGAGCGCCGTTCCCAGCGCCCCCACGTAGGCAGAGGCCCCGCCGCCGCCCGGACCCAGCGCCCCCACGTAGGCGGAGGCTCCGCCGCCGCCCGGAACGGGCTCCCGGGCGGCCAGGCGATCGGAGAACTCCGCACAGGTCCTCTCGGTCATAGAAACACTCATGAACTGGGTTACTCCCTAGAAAAGGCCGGTGATGCGGCCGTCCTCGTCGACGTCGATGTTCTCCGCGGCGGGGCGCTTGGGCAGGCCCGGCATCGTCATGATGTCACCCGTGAGGGCAACGACGAAGCCGGCGCCGGCGGCGACCTTCACCGAGCGAACCGTGATGCGGAAGCCCTCGGGGGCACCCAGCTTCTTGGCATCGTCGGAGAAGGAGTACTGGGTCTTGGCCATGCAGACGGGCATGTTCGTGAAGCCCTGCTCCTCGAGCTGGGCAACCTGCTTGGCAGCGGCGGGCGTGAAGTCAACGCCGTCAGCGTGGTAGACGCGGCGGGCGATGGCGTCGATACTCTCGCGAATGCCGCCAAGCTCGTAGGCCTGCGTGAACTCGCTGGGCTCGTCGCACAGGCGCACGACCTCCTCGGCGAGGGCCAGGCCACCCTCGCCGCCCTTCGCCCAGACCTCGGACAGGGCAACGTTCACGCCTAGCTCGTGGCACTTGGCCTCGACGAGGTCAAGCTCGGCCTTCGTGTCCGTGGGGAACGCGTTGATGGCGACGACGACGGGCAGGCCGAAGACCTCGCGCATGTTGGTGACGTGGCGCAGGAGGTTGGGCATGCCGGCCTCGAGGGCCTCGAGGTTCTCCTCGGAGAGCGCCGTCTTGGGCACGCCGCCGTTGTGCTTGAGGGCGCGCACGGTGGCGACGACCACGCAGACGCTCGGGGTGAGTCCGGCCATGCGGCACTTGATGTCGCAGAACTTCTCCGCGCCGAGGTCCGCGCCGAAGCCCGCCTCGGTGACGACGTAGTCGCCGAGCTTCATCGCGACGTCGGTCGCCATGACGGAGTTGCAGCCGTGGGCGATGTTCGCGAAGGGACCGCCGTGGACGAACGCGGGCGTGTGCTCGAGCGTCTGGACGAGGTTGGGCGAGATGGCGTCCTTGAGCAGCGCCGTCATGGCACCCTCGGCGTGGAGGTCGTGCGCGGTGACGGGCGTGCGGTCGAAGGTGTAACCGACGACAATGCGGCCAAGACGGGCCTTGAGGTCCATGATGGAGGTAGCCAGGCAGAAGCAGGCCATGACCTCGGAGGCGACGGTGATGTCGAAGCCGTCCTCGCGGGGCATGCCGTTGGCGACGCCGCCGAGGCCGCAGACGATGTTGCGCAGCTGGCGGTCGTTCATGTCGACGACGCGCTTCCAGGTGATGCGGCGCGGGTCGATGCCGAGGGCGTTGCCCTGCTTGATGTGGTTGTCGAGCATGGCGGCAAGCAGGTTGTTCGCCGCGCCGATGGCGTGGAAGTCGCCGGTGAAGTGGAGGTTGATGTTCTCCATGGGAACGACCTGGGCATAGCCGCCGCCAGCGGCACCACCCTTGACGCCGAAGACCGGACCAAGGGACGGCTCGCGAAGCGCAAGTACGGCCTTCTTGCCAAGACGCTGGAGGGCGTCAGCGAGGCCCACGGACGTCGTGGTCTTGCCCTCACCCGCAGGCGTGGGGTTGATGGCGGTCACGAGAATGAGCTTGGCGCGGCGCTCCTTGTCGCGGAGCTTCGTGACGTCGACCTTGGCCATGTGGTGGCCGTAGGGGATGAGCTCGTCATCGGTCAGGCCGAGACCCTCGGCGACCTTGCTGATGGGCCAGACCTCGGCCTGCTGTGCGATTTCGATATCCGTCAGTGCCATGGGAGCTCCATTCGCTCGAGGGGTCTGCTGCGCCACCATTATCAGACGCCTCGCCGACCAAACTCGAGAAGCCCCCGCGACTGAGACACTTTGCATCTCTTGAGAGCGAGGGCACATGCGGCCGATGTCGTGTGGGAAAGGCAAAACAAACCCGTTTATCTCAACGCGTTTAATTCTATGAACCTCGCGCACGCACGTCTCAACCAGAGCGCGGCAACACCACTAAGATGATGAAACACTTTGTACCATGCAACGATGGAGACCCCATGCGGCTGAACCTCCAGATTCTCCGAGACGAGCTCGCCCCGCTCGAGTTCTCGAGCCACCTTGCCCCCGGGGCGGCAACGCGTACGTGCACCTACGCCCTCCCCCTCGTGCCCGGAGAGCCCCTCGAGGAGGGGCCCGTCTACGTCACGGAGGCAAGCGAGCTGCCCGCGCATCCCAGCACGAGCGGCATCGCGTCCGTCATCTGCGTGGGCCAGCCGACCGCCTCCTGGCGCCACGGAGACCTCGACATCCTCTGGACCGAGGAGGGTGCGATCGACGTGAGGGCGCTGCTCGCGCGCGTAACGAGGTCCTTCGCGCGCCACGAGGAGTGGGAGCGCTCGATGCGCGGGCAGATCGAGGAGGCCGGACAGCCGCGGGAGCTCGGGCTCGTGCTCGAGGGCCTTCTCGCCCACCAGCTGCTTGACGAGCGGCGCATCGAGGCAGGCGCGGGGCTTCTCGGCTGGGATGTGTTCGACCGCTACCTGTGCGTCTCGATCGCATCCGTGCAGCGCGGCCAGAGCCAGGAGCGCCTGGAGTCCACGGCGCGCTCGCTCTCCGGAAGGATCGGCGAGCTCGCCTGCGTCATGCATGGCGAGCACCTCGTCGTCTGCAACCTCACGCGCGCTGGCACAGACGAGGAAGGCATGCTGCGACGCCTTGCCGGCGTGTTCGTCCCGGGTCTGCTCGCCGTGGGCGCGAGCGAGGCGTACGGTGACCTCAAGAACACGTTCTACTACTACAACCAGGCGCTGGCGGCAGCGCTCCTGGGCATCAGGAGGCGGCCGGAGAGCGCCTGTTGGCGCTACACGGACTTCCTGCTCGCGGACATGCTGCGGCGTGTGCGCGTGCGCCAGATTCCCGCGGCGCTGACCCCGCCGGGACTCCTGCGCCTCATGGAGCACGACCGCGCGAACGGAACGGACCTCACGCGCCTTTTGCGCGGCTACCTCGACCGCGACCGCAACGTGACGCGCACCGCGCGCGACCTGTTCCTCACGAGAAGCACCTGCATCAGGCACCTGGAGCAGATCGTCGAGATAAGCGGCCTCGACCTGGACGACCCCGACGTGCGCCTCGCCTGCGACATCGCCCTGCGCCTCCACGAGCGGGAGTGAGGAGTGAGGCAGCGACGAGACCTCCCACCATTGACGCCAGTATTATCAAGAACAGCAGGCCATGAAACGCAGACAAAATCATGCGGCCTTATTTCACCTCGGCGAAGCGATTCATGACCTCCAAAATCTCTCCCGTGGTAATGATCTTTGCCTGAGTGCCCCCCCGCCAAAGACGACGTCGAGCTTGGTCCGTCCATCATTGTCGCCAATGGCCAAGAACTGCGTCTTCTTGGCCGGCTTTCCATCGCTCGCATCCATTCCACAAGATCGGAGAGCTTCAATGATCTCGCCGCGGTTGTAACCTTGGGTTTCGCCCGACACCTTCACCTTCAGCCCGACTGGGTTTTCGATATCACTCGGATAGCCCCTGAGTCCCATTTTCTCTGCCTTTTCTAGGACCTGCTCGACTCTTTCAGTTGAATTGTTAACTGTTCCAAGGTCGGAGAAGACATGCTTATGTCCGTGATAAGAATCGCGCCGAGGCGTCCAGACCGCAGATTCCAAGCTCCCAAACTCGGCAGACATCTTGAGATATACGCCCATGCAGGCATTTGCATCACAAAGCGCGTCATGATGCTCTCCGAGCTCGACACCATAACGATTGCAGAGCCCCACAAGTGAACTGGGAAGTCCGTGCTGTTGGGCAATCCGCATCGTATCAGCCGCCTCGATTACAGGCATCTCGATGCCGTACGCAGCCAAGCTCTTCCTGATGTGATGGATATCAGCACCATTAGCATTATGAGCAACGAGGATGTAATCGCTCAAGATATCCAGCAGCCCAGCTTCTTCGCAAAACTGAGGAAACGTAGGCATATCCTCAAGAGAGTCCCAATCAATGTGAAGGTGGTGCCTGTTCCATGGCGCTATTTCGCTCTCGGGGTTAATCGTCTGGCAAACAGGATCGCCGATACGATTCCCCCTCGAAGTCAGTCAGGATGTAGGCAGCCTGGCAGATTCTCTGTTGAGGATTGGCAGTTTCGCTATCCCAAAAGATATAGCCCTTGTCGTGCATTTACATCACCTTCCACTCAACGGGCCAGTCAGCGGGCTGCTCTCGCTCGTTCAAGGCTGGGAGCTGGGTCACGATATCGAGAGTCTCCATCGAGACCGTCACGACGCGCTCCACAAGATCCACGATGTAGCGCGGGTCATCCGAGTAGTCGTTGGGGTCGTTCGCGATACCGGAGGCCTTGTCCTTGCGAACCTGGTAGCGGTCCATGAGCCAGCCAATGGCGGAACGGCCGTTGACAACGTACTCGTATGCCCTCTCGGGAATGCCACGCAGCGTCATGCGCTCGGCAACATGCAGCACGGTCATGTCCTGGCCCTTGGGGTGGTCGTCATCTTTCTTGCACTTGCCGAAAGCCATCTTCTCGGTGCGGCCAGGGTCGACGGAATCGCCGTCCTCCTCGATTGAGGCCCAGGGCTCCACGGACTCGTAATTCACGTGTAGCTCTGCGAGCCTGCGGCCAGCTTCCGAGAAGGCTCTGAAGTCCGCCGCCAGCGGGATGCGCGGCAGCTCCTTCTTGAGGTTGGCGGCAAAGCGGCTACGGTACTCCGGCGAATGCAGAATACCGTAGACGTAGAAGAAGATGTCGAACTTGGTGAGCTCCTCTCCGCCGTCCTTCTTGAACCTGCCGACAAACGCGTGCGGGTACGCCTTGCGGAAGACCTCGAGCGCCTGGTCGGTGATGGCGTCGTGACGGGTAATGCCCTTCTCCTTATTCGAAGCACCATTGCCGAACAATGACGTCTGAGCACCGAAAGCCGCATAGTCATTTGTATCGAACAGGGCCGCGCCAGCCTCGAACTCCTCGTACCAGAAGAGGGGAAGACACTGAGCGCCATCCGGATCCATGTGAAGGTCCGGAAGAAGCGAGGTCACGAAACAAGAAAAATCTCTCCTCGTCGTCTGGGAAAAGCAGATAACAAGGTTCTCAAGACAATGACCAGGTATTTGTTGGTAGGTCATTGCGCCGCCTTTTCCCTTCACCCCTCCCGTCGCCGTAAGAGCAGCCATTGAGGAAGGTATGGGTTTGTTGGTAGGTCCTTGCGCCCGCTCGCCTTCGGCGAGCGGGAAAAGGCGGGTTTGTTGGTAGGTCCTTGCGGTCAGTTGTTTGCAGAAGTAGACAGCCTGCTTGCAGAATGGTCTGTACATGCCCATCACAACATGAGATTCATCATATGTCGCATGTCTGCCGCGCTTCACATCGTCAAGCTGGTTCCTGTTCCAGCTGATAACAGTCGGGTCATACGTCACAAAGTCCTCGGGCTTTGTTCCATCCCCTTCCGCGGTATAACGATCAACCTCGTAGTTGAGTCTGCCGATCAGACCTGCCATGTTGCCCTCAACCCTGGAGGCGGAGTAGTTCCATGCCCACGAGTCGCGGCCTGTGGCTATGCCGAGAGAGTAGGTCTGGAAGACGCCGGCGGGAGCCTTCAACTTTCCCAATGCAACCGGAGCGAAGAGGTCAAAGGACTTCTCCCTCTTGTCAAACCAGTCCCCATGCTCATCTGGCTCGATAGTAGTCCAGCTGACGTCACCATCAATCGCCGTGTCCCCAATGATTGAGAGCTTCTCGTCTCGAGACTTGTAGTCACCCACGTCGTGATAGTGAATCCTGCCAGCCCGATCGCCGTTCTTCTTTTTGATGAGCATCGTGACGGCAACGGGCGTCCTCGAGCCCTGCCCGAAGACTTTGCCGCCCTCCTTACGGGATTCCTCGCCCATCGTTCTCTGGTTACCCCTGAGGTCGAACACGTAAATGTCATCGACCTCCTTCCGGAAGCATCGGCGGATGCCAGCCATTGCCTGACCTCTGAGCCATCCGGCGTTCGAGACGAAACAGACGATGCCCTGTTCACCGATTCGGTCGGTCGCCCAGCGGAATGCGCGAATGTAAGAGTCGTACATCTGGCGCTTATTGCTCGCGTCAGACGCTTGGACATAGGTCTGTTCAAGCCTCAAGTCCAGCGTTGGGTAGGAGTCGTTGGCGTTAGCGTCATCCGCATTTTTCTGACCGGACGAGTACGGAGGGTTACCCACGATGACGCGGATGGGCAGGGCGTTCTGGATGCGTACACGGTCCGTGTTGTCATAGAAGACCTCGTCGTCGAGCGTGTTGCTCTCTTCGGTCATCTGGAAGGTGTCGGTAAGCACTGCACCGTCGAAGGGCACGTAGTCCCCACCCATGCGGGCGTGGTAGGCCTGCTCGATGTTCACCGACATGATGTAGTACGCCAGCAGCAGGATCTCGTTGGAGTGGATTTCCCTGGTGTACTTGCGGCGGAGCTTCTCGTCTGGAATGAGATCGCTCTCGATGAGGTGAGCCATGAAAGCACCCGTGCCCGCAAAGGGATCGAGGATGTGCACGCCGTCGTCTGCGAGCGACTTGCCAAACTCACGGCGCAGTACGCGATCGGTCTCACGCAGGATGTAGTCAATGATCTCCATGGGGGTGTAGACCACGCCCATCTTGTCCGACGCCCCCTTGAATGCAACCTTGAAGAAGCGCTCGTAGAGGTCGCGGATGAGTTGCTGGCGGGCAGCGTCGGACTGGATGACGGAGGCACGGCGGCGTACGCTTGCGTAGACCCCTTCGAGCACGTCGGCATCGGACGCCTCGCCGATGTTGTGTCCCTCGAGCGAGGAGAGGAACCTGTTGATCGCTATGGAGACGGGGTTGGAGTCCGCGAACTTGAAGTCTGAGAACAGTGCATCGAACACCGGCACCGTAATGATGTGTTGTGCCACCATCTCGATGGCGTCGTCTGCCGTCACGTGCGGGTTAAGCGAGTCTTGAAGGCCCTTGAGGAAGACATCGAAGTGGGTGCGGACGTCATCGTCTCCCCTCACAAGCTCGCCGATTCGCTCGATGTGCCTCTTCGCGATACGCGCCACGTCGTCAGCCCACTCGTCCCAGTAGATGCGCGTACCGCACTTCTTAACGAGTTGCGTCTTGACGGCTTTCTCCCAGCGCTCAACCGGGAAGAGTGATAGCTTCATCTGGACGCCCGAGGCGATCTCAGCCGCCTTGGCGTCCTCCCTCTCCTTCGCCGAGGGACCATTGCCGTCCCAACCCTCGTGGTTCTTACCCGAGTCAGCAAGCTTGTTCTTGTTTGCCTCCTGGAGAAGATTGAGCTCGTTGACGCGAGCCTCGATACGCTCGTCGTGAGAGCGCAGTGCCTGCAGGATGCTCCAGACGTTCGCGAAGACCTTGGAGTCGTCAAGGGCCTCCTCCGGACTCATGCCTGCCGGCACGAAGATGGGCAGGATGATGTAGCCGTAATCCTTGCCCTCCGCACGGCGCATGACGCGGCCCACAGCCTGGACCACGTCCACCGTGGAGTTCTTGGCGTTGAAGAAGATGACGGCGTCCAGGTTAGGCACGTCGATGCCCTCCGCCAGGCAACGGGCGTTCGTGAGGATGCGGCACTTGCCCTCCGGAACGTCCTCCCCCAACCAGGCGATGTTCTTGGTGCGAACGTCTGCTCTCATGTTGCCATCGACGTGCTTGAGCTCGCACTCGAGCCCGTAGCCCTCCTCCGCGGCATCTTCGGCGTAGCCTTCAACGATCTTGTTGAACGTCTCACAGATGGTCTTGGAAGCGTTGATTGTGGAGCAGAAACCCACAGCTCGGCGCAACGGCTTGGCATGGGCGGCAAGCACGTCCATGTCGTCGACTACGAGCATGTCGCCCAGGCCCGTAGCATCCTCCGGCGCTGCCTCGCCGTGGTCGACGAGGCCCTTCCAGCAGCCGATGATCTTACCAATGTCCTCCGGGTCGAGACTGACGGCATCGACGCCCTCATCGTCATAAGCGGCAATGCGCTCACCTATGGCGTCCTCCATAACCGTAAGAACGACGACCTTATAGTCGGTGAGCAGCCCCCTCTCGACCGCCTCGCCAAACTTGATTTGGTACGCGGTGGGACCATAAATGGATTCGTCGTCCATGGAGGCGATGGTGTAGTCCTCCTCGGCGCCCTTACGTTTTGCCGTCTCGCCATAGATGCGTGGAGTGGCCGTCATGTAGAGGCGCATTTTGGCGGCGACGTTCTCGTCGTAATGCACCTTCATGAAGGCGGAGGCCTCGGCCTTGGAGACGCCGGGCAGGGTGTTGCCCGTAGTGCGGTGTGCCTCGTCGCAGATAACGAGGTCGAACTCGGGAATGCCGAGCTGCTGGGCCTTGTGGATGACATCTATGGACTGGTAGGTGGAAAACACGACGATGAGGCCATCGTCGTTGGAGGCAGAGCACGCAGCGTAGGCGTTCGCGAGGCTCTCGGCACTTGTGGTGGCCGGGTACTCGAAGTCCATGAGCGTCATGGGGACGGAGTCCTCGAGGCGCGAGGCCCTCGAGTCAGAGCATACGACGAGCGGCGACATCCTCACCCTGCTCTGAGCCATCCACTCTCGCATGGACTGACCCACGAGGGCGATGGAGGGCGCACAGAACAGCACCGTCTTGGTCCCGAGCCCCTCGGGATCCAGGTACTCTTCGGCCAGGCGCAGCGACATGAGGGTCTTGCCCGTGCCGCAGGCCATGACCGCCTTGCAGCGGTCGTTGCTCTCGAAGGCCTCCTCGATCTTGGCGACCGCCTCCTCCTGGTGCGGGCGCAGATCATACGTCACGCGCTCGGATGCGGGGGCACCATCGATGAACGGCGTCCAGTCGAGGTTGGAGACGGCCATCTTCTGGGTGTCCACAAAGATGGCGCCCGACTTCTCGAGTTGCTGTTCGAGGTGCTTGCCGGCTCTCGCCGCAGAGGTCATGATCATGAGCTCTGCGATGTCATCGTCATAGGCCGCGCGGGCGAAAAACGAGTCGCAAACACCCTTGGGGAGGTCCTTGGACGCGTCATAGCACTTGCACTGGATGGCACACCAGAAGCCGCCGGTCACCGTCTGCGCGACGAGGTCAATGCCCGTGTCCTGGGCGTCATGGATGGGGCAATCGCTCCAGCCGAGAGCCTGCTCGAGCGTTCCCACGCGAGAGAAGTAGCCGGCCCAGAACGAATCGTTGCACAGATACCAGACGCAGGCAGCCTCGTACTTGGTGCCCTTCTCCTTCTCGGTAAGGCTCCCGTTGACTATGGGGTCGAGCGCGTCGTAGACGGACTTCATGCGTTGTCTCCTTTGCCAGTGCGCAGATGCCTCCATTTTATGGGCACAGCGGACAAAAACACGACTCGAATCGCACTTGACCATCGTACGCAACGTTGTCTAGAATTACCGTTAGTTGGTAATCGTTACCATGCAGGGATTGAAGGAGAGAGAGCAGATATGAGTTCAATCGTGGGAAGGAGGCTGGCGGCCCTGCTTTCCGAGCGCGGGATGAGCCAGAAGCAGCTCGCCGAGGCGACGAACCTCACGCCAGCCGCAGTGAGCAGGTACGTCAGCGGAGCGCGGGAGCCGCGCGCGATAACGATTGCCGCAATGGCGAAGGCACTTGGCGTCACGCCGGCGGATATCACCGGCGACGAGGTCGAAAGGGAGACGGACGAGGCTATCAAGCTCATCGCCCGCAACGCCCACGCACTCACCAAAGAGCAGAAGGCGGAGCTCATCGCCGCCTTGGTCCAGGACTAGGGGGACGCTTGGTTTCACGCGCACGCCAAATCGAGATTGAAGTCGAGATCGTCGAGATGCTCAAGGACTACGGTCGCGCGATGTACCCGATGAGCATCGGCAAGGTCGCAGAGGCACTGGGCATCGACATCGTTCCGTATTCCTCCCTCGATGAGAGGGAGAGAAGGCTGGCTCTCGCCGCGTCCGGGGACGCATTCGGCATACACAACGCCGACTTTACGATTGCGAAGATAGTCGTCAACGACATGACCGGGTCCTACTACAACCGATCGAGGTTCTCTGGCGCGCACGAGGTCGGCCACATCCATCTGGAGCACACGGAGGACACGCCGAACCGTGAGACGGAGGCCGACTACTACGCCGGATATCTCCTCGCACCCCACCCGCTCATCCTCACCATGCCAAAGGGGGCATCGATCGCCGACAGGTTCGGCATCAGCCAACCGTGCGCAGACTTCGCGTACGACCAGGCACAAAGCCGGCTCAGAGAGGGCGGTGCCTGGAGGCCCCATGAGAAGTGGCTCATCGAGAATGCGACGTGGAGGGGAGGTGGTCTCATTGGACGGCCTTAGATAAAAAAAGCCGCTGGAGCGCCAACTCCAACGGCCATCGGCTGGCGTGCGGATGCACACCCTGTAGCAAAGAGCAGTATCTCACGCCAGCCCTTTCTTGTCATCAGATTGCCGAGAATCGGCAGAAGGGGACTGGTCGAGAACCATGTCAACCGATTTGCGCCAAAAAACTCATTGCTGCCAGGGGACGCTGCCGGGCATTCCGCCCGAGAGCCGCAGACAGCGCGGGTCAAACCGCGATGTGGCCCACGCCTACATGACAAAGGGGGTGATCATCGACCAGACAAACGGCATGCCCGTCATGTGGCCCGAGTCGAACGTCCCGACCGGAATGGTACCGTTCAGCGTAGCCATGGGCCAAAAGAACCCTGACTACTCCTGCCACGTCCACTTCTTCGAGAACGACGACGTGATAGAAAGGTTCTGGAACAACCCCTGGCGCTACCTCGAGAGGCTCAGCCGCTTCGCGGGCGTCGTGGCGACCGACTACAGTACCGGGCCGAGTATGCCAGACCCCGTCAGGCGATACAACGTCTATCGAAATCAACTGACCGGAGCCTGGATGCAGTCCCTCGGGATAGCAGCGCTGTGCAACGTTCGCTGCCCCGTCTTCGGCCACGACTACTTTCTGGCAGGCGTGCCCCGGCACAGCCTCATATGCGTCGGCGAAGTAGGCTGCGTCAAGAACCGATACGACCGCAACCGCTTCGAAGGCGGCATCGTCAGAGCGGTTCAGGAGCTCGAGCCTACGGGGATCGTGGTCGTCGGAGGCGACTCGTACGGAGTCTTCGATTACGCAAGGGACTGCGAAATCCCGCTCTACTTCTTCAGGGGAAAGGCGGCGCAGGCCCACGCGCGTGTTGCCCATGTGTGAGAAGGGAGGCATGGGAGGCTTCGGGGGCCAGACGGGAAACCGGATGCCTTCCAACAAGGCGCAGATGGCGCACATCTTCGCCGACAGACCCGGACACCTGCCCGACACGCCCCGCAACCGGCAGACCATCGTCGAACTAATCAATGACCCTGCCAACAGAGTCGGAATCGATGGAAACGGTAAGAGTTGGTACTCGAAGATTCAGCCCGACGGCTCCCAACTGTGGGCAAGCGTCTGGGGCAGCACCCTTTCGGACGCGGGAAAGAACGACATGCCCCGGGAATGGAACGACGAGACGGGCTTCAACAGGAACCCGTTCCGAAGGAAGAGGAGGAACTGACATGGAAGTCGCAGCTCATGACGCCTTCATGGCGATGTACTACGCACTTGAGGCGGCGACAGATGAGTACACTGACCCAGGCCTGAAGACCCTTGTGGAGGACGCCGACCCCTTCGTCTGGAAGGACCGTCTCTCTGCCGACCCAGCAGTCTGGGCCGAGTTCTCGAAGGAGTTCTCCGAGAACTACGAGGAAGGGGGCGTCTCGCCGGAGGAAGCCCGCTCCTTCTGCCGGCACTGGCTTGCCAAGCAGGGGCAAAAGCACGAATTCTACCAAGCCCCCCTCGTCGAGGCTTTCGACTCAGTAGCCACGCCACAAGATTGGGAAGCCGTACTCACAGAGCTCTAGAGCATCGAAGGTCAGCAGGCCCTCGCAACGCCATGGCATTCAATTCCGGCCATCGCTCGCTGCCCCGTCATGAAACTTCTCGGCGACCTCAAGATTCAAAATCAAAATGCCATACGGCGCGCCAGAAGAAGGGCCCGACTCCGAAGCCTAATCCGGAGGCGGGCCCTTGGTCAAAACTAGCCATTTCGCGTTTCGATGGCGACGTCGCTACTCCGCGAGCAGCTCCGCGATGGCGGCCTCGTCGGCCTCGGTGGCCTGGACAGCCGGGTCGAAGATCTTCGTGGAGATGGGCAGGCCCTTGACCTTCACGGCAGCCTTGATGGCGGAGACGAACAGGTCGCACACGTCATAGACGGCCATGAGCTTGGAGATGCGCTCGGCGCACGAGATGGTCGTTGCATAGTCGCCGGCCTGGTAGGCGGCGTGCATCTTGGCGAACGTCTCGGGCTCCACGTTCGTGAGGCCGCACAGCACGCCGTTGCCGCCGCTCACGCGGTTGACCAGGTAGTACTCGTCAAAGCCGGAGAACACGGTGAACTCGGGGTTCACGGCACGCGCGGCGCGAATGACCTTGCGCGTGTGGCTGATCGTGTCCACGGTGTCCTTGATACCGCAGATGTTGGCGTGCTTGGCAGCGAGGGAGGCAACAAGCTCGGGCGTGAGGTCGGTGCCGGTGCGCGCCGGGAAGTTGTAGAGAATGACCGGGAGCTTCGTGGCCTCGGCGATGCCGCCGAAGTAGTGCTCGGCGGTAGGCGCGCTCGGGCCAAAGTAGTACGGGGACACCGCGAGCAGCGCGTCAGCGCCAGCCTTCTCGGCATAGCGGGTGAGCTCCAGAACGTTCGCGTAGTTCGTGTCGCCAACACCAATGAAGACCTTCATGCGATCGCCCACGCGCTTCACGGCAAAGTCGCAAGCGGCCTTCTTGTCCTCGAGCGAGACGCTGTAGAACTCGCCAATGCTGCCAAAGAGCAGAACACCGTTGAGACCGGCGTCGGCAAGGTGATCAAGGTGCTTGCCCCACAGATCGAAGTCGATGTTGCCCTCATCATCAGTGATGGTGATGGACGGACAGAAAATGCCCTCGAACATGTCACTACCCTTCCTTTTCTAGGGACGGACGCAATCTCCGCTATCCCTACCTTTATATCCAAAACAGCAGCGGGGACCGGACACACGAGGCGCCGGTCCCACAGGCATTTACCAGCTCTGACCAGGTAAGCTAGTCAATCTTCTCGTTCTCGTAAACGACGCCCTTCTGCAGGATGACGTTAGCATACTGGGCACGCTCGCTCGTGGCGATCACGACATAGGCCTTCTTGGCCTCGTCGTAGAACGGGAAGCGATCGATGGTACCAATGACATCGGCGCCGCGGTCGTCGACCTGAGAGACGAGTTCCTTGTACGTATCCCAAATCGGGGTCTCGCAGTCATCGCCCGGCACGACGTCCATGAGCGTAACGGGCTTCTCGACGTACTGGTCAAGCGGGACGAGCTTGAGAATGGCCTTGAGCACCTCAGGCACGCCGTGTCCGTCACAGCGAACGAGCTTGCAGTCCTTGGCGATAGAGGCCGCCGGGAAGTTGCCGTCGGCAATCACGAGCGTGTCACCATGTCCCATCTCGCACAGAATCGAGAGAAGCTCTGGCGGCAGGACCGGAGAAATACCCTTAAGCATGATGTGCTCCCTCTTTAAAACGGATGGATGGAAAGGCCCGCGCGCCTGACAGACGCGCGGGTCAAAAGATGGCGCTAGAGCTTGAGGCCGTACGCACGCACGGCGTTGTTCATGAAGAAGTCCTCGTCATCGCCAAAGGCGTCGCGCAGCGTCTGGAAGTGCTCGTCGAAGGAGCTGTAGAGCTTGACGACGGGCCAGTTGGACGCGTACAGGAGCTTCTTGGGGTCGAACGTGTCGCGCGTGAACTTGAGCAGCTCGGAGACGAACTGCTTGTCGGCCGTGGCGAAGCCAGAGACCTTCACGTAGAGGTTCGGCAGATTGGCGAACTTTTTCATGACCGCGCACCACTCCGGCGTGAGCGCCTCGACGTTGCCGAGGTGGTTCAGAATGACGGTCTCCTCGGGTGCCTGGGCGAATGCCTCGAAGGCGTCCTCGAGCTCGTTCACTCGGTTGCAAGACTCGAACGGCAGGCCCTTGGCGGCCAGCGTGTGCAGGCCCTCGATGAAGCTAGGCTCGAGGCAACGGCCACGGGGCTCGGAGTCGATGTGGAGCGGCTCACGAATGCCGGCGGCAAACGCGGGGACACGCATCCACGGAGAGACGTCGCTGCGAAGCATGCAGGCGAGCATCTTGGGGTGGGCGGCCTTGAGATCGTAGGCAATCTTGTCCTCGGCCTCGTGGTCGGCGCAGTCCACCTCGACATACACGCCACCAACGAACTCCACGCCGGCCTGACGGGCATACTCGGCCTCGAGGTCGGGCACCGTGTAGGTGTTCGTGATGGTGCCGTCGGTACCGTCAAGCCACGGGAGCTCCTGTGTATCGAGGTTCCAGACATGGAAGTGGGAATCGACAACCTTGAGATCAGACATGGTGCTTACTCCCTCTCAAAACCGATCTTGGAGCCTACGAAGCCGAACCAGGCGCAGTAGGCCAGGCAGGGAACGGCGACGAGCATGGCGATAGGCAGGCCGCAGGCGTCGCCGATGGCACTGACGACGACCGGGATGATGGCGCCGCCCACGATAGACATCGTGATGATGGAGGAGCCGGTCTTGGTCTCATTGCCACTCATGCCACGCAGCGACAGCGAGAAAATCGTCGGGTAGCCGATGGACATGAAGAGATAGGCAATGACGAACGCGGCGACGGAGACGACACCCAGGTCAAGGAAGACGAGGAAGAAGCAGATGGCAGCACCGGTCATGTACACACCGAGCAGCTTGCCCGGGTCCTTCTTGGCCAGAAGCGGCGTGGAACCAAAACGGCCGATGGTGAACAGCAGCGACAGGGCGCTCACGAGGCCCGTGGCGAGGCTCATCTCAAGTCCAGCGACCTTGGTGGCATACGTGGCGAACAGAGAGAAGCCAACCGTCTGAATGCCCACGTAGAAGAACTCGGCAACGACGCCAAGCTTGAAGTAGGGCTTCTTGAGGGCGCCGCCCTTTGCGGCCTTCTCGGAACCTGCCTCCTCGACGTCGCTCGGCGGTGTGGGGAGCTTCACGAACACGAAGACGGCAAGCATGATGGCAAGCGCGATGGCGATGACGATGTAGATGCCACGGGTGCTGCCAAGGAAGGCGGTCTTGGCCTCGGCGAAGCCAGGCTGGCCGGCCGCAACGGTAGTGCTCAGGATCTGGGCCATGATAAGCGGGCCCACGATGGAACCGACGCCGTTGAAGGACTGGGCGAGGTTGAGTCGCATGGACTCGTGCTTCTCATCACCAAGCTTGGTGATGTAGGGGTTGCAGTTCGCCTCGAGCGTGGTGGCACCAGCGGCGACGACGAACGTGGAGACGAGGAACAGGCCGAACGAGGCGGCGTTGGTGGCGGGCACCGTGATGATGGAGCCGATCACGAACAGGGCGAGGCCGGCGATGACGCCACCCTTATAGCCGTACTTCTTGGCGATTGCGCCGGCCGGAATGGCCATAACGAAATAGGCGCCATAGTAAGCGACCTGCATGAGCGACGTCTGGGTCGTCGTCAGCTCAAGGTAGTTCGCGATCGGGGCGTTCAGCGAGCTGACCAGGTTCATGGTCAGGCCCCAGACGAAGAACAGTGAGGTAACGAGAACGATGGCGACGGTTGCCGCAGAACCCTTCGAGCTCGCCTTCTTGGTGGGATCAGACATTCAAAAGCCCTCTTTCAAACCGCGGACTAGTCAAGCGCGCGGTCGAGGTTGACGTAGCCGCCGTCGACGTTGCACCACTGGCCGGTGGTGTGGCTGGAGCGGTCGGAGAGCAGGAAGCACGTGGTGTCGGCAATCTCCTCGGTGGAGGTCATGCGGTGCTCCAGCGGGATGCGGTCCGTGATGAGGGACAGACGCTTCTGCTGGGCCTCCTCGTCACCGAAGGTCTTGATCCAGTTGGCGTACAGCGGCGTCCAGGCCTCGGCGACGACGATGGCGTTGACACGCACGGAGTCATGGACGAGAGCGGCGGCCCACTCACGGGTAAGGCCGAGGATGGCACCCTTGGCGGCAGCGTAGGCGGTCGTCTTGCCCTGGCCGGTGAGGGCGACCTTGGAGGCGATGTTCACGATCGAACCCTTGCTCTCCTTGAGATAGGGGCAGCAGCAGTGAACGAGCTCGAAGTAGTGCGTGAGGTTGCCATGGAGGGACTTCTCGAAGTCGCGCCACTCGAGGGTCTCGAGCTCCAGGTTGTCGTTGCGACCGGCGTTGTTGACCACGCCGTCGATGTGACCGTACTTCTTGTAGACCTCCTCGACGATCGGCGCGATGGCGTCGGTGTCGTTAAGGTCGATGTAGTACATCTCAAACGTCTTGGTGATCTCAGAGATCTCGGCGCGGAACTCGTCCTCGACGCCATCCTTGCGGTTCAGGACCACAGGAACAGCGCCCTCGCGAGCGAGCTGCAGAGCGATGCCCTTGCCGATGCCCTTAAAACCGCCGGTGACGAAGACAACCTTACCCTCGAGATGCAGATCCATGATGTACTCCTTTTCCTGTCCCGGGTGTCTCGCCCCGGGGTTTGCCGATAGCGCGATTGTGACTCGCGCCGTATCCATCACGCGGATTGCTCCGCGGTGATTCCTTGCGCCTGACGCCGAATGCCAGGCTTCAGAGCCCTCGCCCGAGACCCGTCCCATGTGGGACGCCGTGAATCCCAGGGCCTTGGAGAGCGTCCGCTACATGTAGTTGCATAGGTGCGGAAGGGCCGTCTCGGTGTAGCCGAGCGCCTCGGCACATGTGGGCTCGCCGTTGCAGACGCGGATGATATGGTCGATCAGCTTGTCGCGCAGCTGCTCCATTGTCTCGGGGCCATAGATCGTCGCCTGAACATCGGCGTCGATGTTGTCGGCCATGGTCTGGGCCGTGCGACCGTTGGCCGTGATGCGCAGCACCGGCGCGATGGCGTTGCCCGTGGGCGTGCCCAGGCCGGTGGAGAAGATGACGAGCTGGCAGCCGCCGGCGATGATGCCGCCCACGCTGGAGGGATCGTTGCCCGGCGTGTCCATGATAACGAGGCCCTCGTGGCTCTTGAGCTTCGCCGCATAGGGATAGACGGCGTTGATGGGGCTGTGACCCGCCTTGTGGATGCAGCCGAGGGACTTCTCCTCGAGGGTCGTGAGACCGCCCGCCATGTTGCCGGGGCTGGGTTACCCTCGCGCATCTCGGCGCCAAAGGACTGCACGTACTTCTCGTAGTCGCGCACGATCTTGAGAATCTGCTCGCCCACCTCGGGCGTGGCGGCTCGACGGGCCAGGATGTGCTCGCCGCCGAAGAGCTCCGGGGTCTCGCACAGCACCGTCGTGGCCCCCTGGGCGACCAGCCAGTCGGAGACCTCGCCGATCAGCGGGTTGGACCCCAGGCCGCTGGAGGTGTCAGAGCCGCCGCAGTTGGTGCCGAAGATGAGCTCGGAGACCGGCACGTCCTCGCGTTCGCACAGGCTTGCCTCGCGGACGAGCTCGCGGGCGATGCGCGTGCCCTCGTCAACGGCCTTGATGGAGCCGCCGACCTCCTGAATGATCAGCGAGCGAATGGGCTTGTTGGTGCGCTTGCGAATGGCATCGACGACCAGGTCGTTCTGGCAGCCCTCGCAGCCAAGAGACACGGCCAGCACCGCGTAGACGTTGGGGTTGGCGGCAAGGCCGGCGAGCGTGTCGATCGTCAGCTGTTGGTCGACGTTGACCTGGCTGCAGCCATTCTGGTTGTGGAACGTCACGCAGCCGGTGACGGCGCGGGCGATGCGCTCCGTGGTGTCGGAGGCGCAGATGCTCGTGGGAAGGACGAGCACGTGGTTGCGGATGCCCACCTGGCCGTCCGCACGACGGTAGCCGCGGAAGGTGCGGGTGGACTCAGGCGCGGCCGCGGGGGAAATGACATCGGAGGCGGCGGAGGCCACATCGTTGGCGTCCGTGTCCTTGAGCTCATCGGAGCTGGCACAGTTGTGCGTGTGCACATGCTCGCCCGCCGCGATATCGGCGGTGGCGACGCCGATGTACTCACCGTACTTCATGACCTTCTCGCCACGCTTGATATCCGTGCGAGCAATCTTGTGGAACAGTGGAATGTGCTCGCGAGTCACGACATGGCCCTCGCCTCCGCCGGGCAGCGGATAGGCGACGTCAGTACCAGCCTCAAGCTCGTGAATGGCAACAACGACGTTGTCGTTTTCGTCGATGATGACGCCGTTTCTCATGAAGGGTCCTCCCTCTGTCTGGGACGGTTCGTAATCTAAGGAGACCAAGCGCAGGCGCTTGGCGCCCACTTGCGCTGCTTGGACCCCGCTTGTTCGGATATACAACACCATCCCCAAATTCCAATTGCAGAATAATTCTCTCGCGCCACGCACGGGAACGGGACATGCGCAGCGTCCGTGAACGGTTGTTATTATTCTACGAACGGCGTTCGTATTTGCGAACCCTAAGAAACAGTGCTAAGAGTACTTGAGAACACGAGACGTCGCGGCCGCGCACATGGCCTTTGGGCCTGACTATTTCCCCAAGGGAGCCCAGGAGTAATGACTACAGTTGAGGACAAACCCCAGCATCGCTCGACAAAGCGCGTTCTCGACACCCTCGAAACGCTCGCGAACGCTTCCGGAGGGCTCACGATGGCAGAGATCTGCCGTGATGTGAACGCGCCCAAGGGAAGCCTCTCTCCCATCCTGCATACGATGGCAGATGCCGGCTACATCGCGTTTGACGACACGACGAAGCGCTACTCCATCGGCCTCAGGACGTATCTGCTCGGCAAGTCATTCGATTGCGAGAGCACCTTGATGAGCCTGTTCATGGCCGCGATGCGAGATATAACGAGCGCATGCGGAGAGACCTGCCAACTCGGCGTTCTCGACCATGGCCGCGTGCTCTACATCGCCAAGGTTGACTCGCCCCAGCCCGTGCGCCTCACCTCGAGCATCGGCAAGACGCTGCCTGTCCACTACACGGCAATCGGCAAAGTGCTCGTAAGCGAGATGGACGAGGCAAGCGTGCGTGCAATGCTCCATGAGCCGCTCGAGCGACCCACCGAGGCCACGGTGCGAACCGTCGACGAGTTCATCGCCAACCTTGCCGTGGTACGGCACGAGGGCTTTGCCTATGACCGGGAAGAGGCGACGGAGGCCGTCCAGTGCATCGCCATTGGCATACACAGCCATGGCACTATCCAGTACGGCCTGTCGGTCACGACGCCCTCCTACCGTCTCACCGACGAGAAGCAGACGCTCATCAAAGAGGCGCTCTCGCGCGCCAAGCGCCATATGGAGCGCATGCTGGCGTGAGGGCGCCTCAGCCCTGGCCAACGCCCGACCCACGATTTGCGGATCCGGGCCACGAGCGCTTGCGAAGCAGGCGGCTCTCGGTAACGACGATGCCGACGGCGCGGTCATGCGCCTCGAGGGCGCCCATGTCGGCGAGGGACGGCACCAACGCCGCATCCCGGCAAAGCCCGATGGAAACGCCCCTGAATCGATTGAGGAACGCGTCGTAGAAGCCACCGCCATAACCAAGGCGATAGCCCGCCTCGTCAAAGGCGAGGCCCGGCACGAGCGCAGCCGCGCGCCCATCAAGGCGAGCGGGCTCGACGCGCCGCTCCCCGCGCGCCGCCGGCTCTTCGATACCCATCGCGTTTACGTGGAGCTCGTCACCCGCCTCGACGCGATACCACGCGAGAGATCGGGGGCCCGTCACGCGCGGCGCCGCCACCATCTTGCCGGCATCCCAGGCAAGGCGCACGAGCTCGCGCGTATCGACCTCATCCCCCACGGAGAG
The DNA here is from genome assembly GCF_901212655.1 of Olsenella uli. GTDB lineage: Bacteria > Actinomycetota > Coriobacteriia > Coriobacteriales > Atopobiaceae > Parolsenella > Parolsenella uli_A. The sequence continues at coordinate 165,585 of NZ_CAAKON010000020.1, forward strand.
GTATGCGAGGACCACCGGGGCCTCACGCCACTGCTCGGTCGCTGCCACGGCAGTCGCGATCCGCGCGTCAACGTCGGCACGAACGCGAGGACCAAGCCCCCGGCGAAGTGCCAGGAGCTGGGTCCTCAGCCGTTTCTTATCGAGTGGCGCGGTAGCCACAAGACGCCTTAGGCGAGATCCGAGAGCTGGGCCTTGATGCGCTCGACCGTAGCGGCGAGCTCGGCCACGCGCTCGCGCTTCGTCGCGACCACCTCGGGCGCGGCCTTGGCGAGGAAGCCCGGGTTGCCCAGCGTCTTCTCGGTGCCGGCCAATTCCTTCTCCGCCTTTGCGAGGTCCTTCTCGAGCTTCTTGCCCTCGGCGGCGAAGTTCACGAGGTCGCCCATCACGACGAACGCCTCGAAGTCGGGCTCGACGAAGCTCACGGACGCTGCCGGTTTGGCGGCGTCCTCGGCGACCGTCAGCGCGCTGACGCGTCCCACACTCTTGACGAACTCCGCCTGGCTCTCGAGCTTGGCGACGGCGTCGCCGGCGGCACGCACGACAACCTCGAGCTCGGTCTTCGGCGAGAGCTTGTAGCGGGCACGGCTGGAGCGGACGCCGGCGACGAGCCTGCGCGCGATGTCGAACGTGGACTCCGCCTCGTCGTCGACGAAGGAGGCGAGCGCCTCGGGCGCGGGCCACGGCGCCATCATGAGGAAGCGCCCGACGTGCGGCTCGTAGCCGCCCTCGCCGTCGGCGTCGAGCTCGCTCGCCGGCATGGCGTCCCACACGCGCTCGGTGACGAACGGCATCACCGGGTGCAGCATGCGCAGGGAGGCGTCGAGCACGTAGACGAGGTTGCGCTGCACCTGCAGGCGCTCGGCGCCGGTGCCGTCGAGCAGACGGCTCTTGCACAGCTCGATATACCAGTCGCAGACCTCACCCCAGAAGAAGCTCTGAAGGTCACGGGCGTAGTCGCCCATCTCATAGGCCTCGAGGCGCTCCGTCGTCGCCTTGACCATCTTCGCGAGGCGGCTGAGCATCCACGCGTCCTCGGGCGTCGCGGCCACCGCCGGGCCCGGCGTGTAGCCGTCCATGTTCATGAGCACGAAGCGGCTCGCGTTCCAGATCTTGGTCACGAAGCCACGAGCCTGCTCGGTGCGCGGCGATCCCAGAAGCTCGTGCGTCTTCTTGTCGATGTCCGCGTCGAACTTGACGTCCTGGTTGTTCGTCACGAGCGTCAGCAGGTTGAAGCGCATGGCGTCCGCGCCGTACTTGCCGATGAGGTCCATCGGGTTCACGCCGTTGCCCTTGGACTTGGACATGCGGCTGCCGTCCTTGGCGAGGATCGTGGCGTAGATGACCACGTCCTTGAACGGAATCTCGTGCGTGAAGTACAGCGAGCTCATGATCATGCGGGCGACCCACAGCGCGATGATGTCGCGCGCGGTGACGAGCGCCGTTGTGGGGTGGTGCCCCTGCATCTGCTCGGGGTGGTCCGGCCAGCCCTGCGTGGCGAAGGTCCACAGCTGCGAGCTGAACCAGGTGTCGAGCACATTCTCGTCCTGGTGCACGTGGTGGCCGTGGCACTTGGGGCACTCGTGCACGTCATCCATGCACGCGTCCTCCCAGCCGCAGTCGGCGCAGTAGAAGACCGGGATGCGGTGGCCCCACCACAGCTGACGGCTGATGCACCAGTCCTTGAGGTTCTCCATCCAGGTGGTGTAGGTGTCCGTCCAGCGGGCCGGGTGGAACTTGATGTCGCCCGAGGTCACAGCCTCAAGCGCGGGACCCTTGAGCTTGTCGACGGCCACGAACCACTGCTCGGACAGCCACGGCTCCAGAGCGGCGCCGCAACGGTAGCAGTGCATGACGGAGTGCTCATGGTCCTCGACGTGGTCGAGCAGGCCGTGCTCGTCGAACCACTTGACGATGGCCTCGCGGCACTCGTCACGCGTCATGCCGGAAAACTCGCCGTAGCCCGGCACCACGACGGCGTGCTCGTCGAAGATGTTGATCTGCGGAAGGTCGTGGGCCTGGCCCATGGCGTAGTCGTTGGGGTCGTGCGCGGGCGTGACCTTCACGAAGCCGGAGCCGAAGCCGGCATCGACGTGCCAGTCGGAGAAGATGGGAATCTCGCGGTCGACGATCGGTAGCTTGACCGTCTTGCCCACGAACTTAGCCTTGTCCGGGTCGGAGGGGCTCACGGCCACACCCGTGTCCCCGAGCATGGTCTCGGGACGCGTGGTGGCCACGACGATGTACTCCACGCCGTCGACCGGCTCGCTGAGCGGATAGCGAAGGGGCCAAAGGTGGCCCTTCTCGTCCTTGTACTCGGCCTCGTCGTCGGAGATGGCCGTGGTGCAGTCCGGGCACCAGTTCACGATGCGCTTGCCGCGGTAGATGAGGCCATCGTGGTACCAGTCGCAGAAGACCTTGCGCACGGCCTTGGCGTACTCCGGGTCCATGGTGAAGCGCTCGTTGTCGAAGTCGACGGAGCAGCCCATGCGGCGAATCTGCTTGATGATGGTTCCGCCGTACTCGCGGCGCCAGTCCCAGCACGCGTCGATGAACTTCTCGCGGCCGATCTCGAGGCGGCTGATGCCCTCGCTCTTGAGCTTCTTGTCCACCTTGGTCTGCGTGGCGATGCCGGCGTGGTCCGTGCCCACGATCCAGCGCGTGGAGCGGCCGCGCATGCGGTTGTAGCGGATGATGGAGTCCTGGATGGTGTCATCCATGGCATGGCCCATGTGCAGCACGCCCGTGACGTTGGGCGGCGGAATGACGACGGTGCAGTCACCCACGCCCTTGCTGCGCTGGTAGCAGCCGGCATCGATCCACTGGTCGATGAGGTCGGGCTCGGCGGTTGCCGGGTCATAGGTCTTGGGCATGTCGAACTCGGCCGGGTTGGCGGCGTTCGTGGAATCGCTCACAGGCAGGTCCATCCTCTCGCAAGGATACGGGGAGGGCGCCGCCCTCCCCTTGCGTACAAACTAACTGCTCAGAATAGCACGCCCGCTAGGCGCTGCGCGCGAATCGAGCCCAGACGAAGCCCACGACGAGGCCAGCCAGCGCCGGCACCACCCACGACAGGCCAAAGGCCGCAAGGGGCAACGCGTCGCTTGGAAGCCAGGCGAAGGGGGCTGCCGCGGTGCGCACGGCCTCGCAGACGCTCACCACGGCCGTGGGCACCACGGCGCACGCCCACACCGCGCGACGCCCCTCGAGCGCCCCGCGCGCAAGGCCCATCGCCACGAGCACGATGGCAACCGGGTAGAGCGCCGAGAGCAGAGGCACCGAGAATGCCAGGATGGCGTCGAGGCCAAAGTTGGACACCACGCAGCTGAACAGGGCAAACGCCCCGGCCATCACACGATACGAAACGCGGGGCAGCTGCTCGGAGAAGTAGGTGCCACAGCAGCTGATGAGGCCCACGCACACGTTCAGGCACGCGAGCAGAAAGATCGCCGCCACCACGACCGTGCCCACGACGCCAAAGTGCACCGTGGCAGAGGCCGTGAGCACCGCGGCGCCGTTCGTGGCGTTTGGCAGCACCGCGCCCATGGTGACGCCCACGTAGGCAAACCCACAGTAGATGAGACCCATGAGCACCGCCATGAACACGCCGGCCTTGGAGATCTCGCGCGTGAGGCCCGCGTCGTCTGTGACGCCAAGCCCACGGATGTTCTCCGCGATGACGATGCCAAAGGTGAGCGAAGCCAAGAGGTCCATCGTCTGGTAGCCCGTAAGGAAGCCCTGCGCGAGGGCGGCGCCGTCATAGGGAGCCTGGGCCACGCCGGCCGCGCCCGTGGGCGCCACGATCGAGGCCACGCTCACGATCACGATCAAGATCACGAGCGCGGGGCCCGTGACGCGCCCGAGGAACTTCGTGAGCTCGCCCGGATGCATGGCCAGCAGGTAGGCCACAACAAAGAAGGCAATGGAGAAGGCGAGCCGCGCCACGCCAAGGTCAAGACCCGCGGGCAGCAGCGGCGCCAGCATCTCGAACGAGGTCGAGGATGTGCGCGGAATCGCGAGGCAGGGGCCAATGGACAGGTAGATGGCCGCCACGAACACCGCCGAGAAGGCGGGGTGCACGCGCGCCGCAAGGTCGCGGATCGTGCCCGAGAGCGCCACGGCGATGATGCCGAGCACCGGCAGGCCGATGCCGGCCACGAGGAAGCCGGCCATGGCCGGCACGACCGCCGCGCCGGCCTTGAGGCCCAGAAGGGGCGGCAGGATGAGGTTGCCCGCCCCAAAGAACATCGAGAACAGGGTCACGCCCACGAGCAGGCTCTGCCTGGGGCTGAGCGAGCCGGCAGAACCAGTGGGCGCGATCGTGGCATTTCGGGATTCCGACAAGAGAACTCCTCTCAATGAGCGCCGAGACAAGCGGCGCGGCTGTGCTCTTACGTTATGAAGACTCACGTACCTGGGACAGCGTCGGCGTCAGCCATAGTCGCCGCAGGCCGCGCAGCCTCCCTGACCGCATCCCGCGGACTGCCCTGCGTCGGCTGCGCCGCCAAAGACCTCGGCCGCAAGCTCGAGGGCGGTCGGCGTCACGGCAAGCCCGCCCTCGGCCGTCTCCCGCAGGGATGCCGGCATCGCGTTGCCCACGAGCCGCATCGCCTGGATGCTCTCGTCGGCCGGGATGACGGTCGAACAACCCGCGAGCGCGAGCTCGGCCGAGACGAAGGCCACGGCAACGGCCGAGGCGTTGCGCTTCACGCACGGCACCTCGACGAGCCCCGCAACCGGATCGCAGACGAGCCCGAGCAGGTTCTGGATTGCCGACGCCACGGCGCAAGACGCCTGCGCCGGCGTGCCGCCCGCAAGCTCAACGATCGCCGCCGCTGCCATCGCGGCGGCCGAGCCCGTCTCCGCCTGGCAGCCGCCCTCGGCGCCCGCGACGGATGCGCGCTTCTCGATAACGAGCCCCACGGCCGCGGCCGTGAACATGCTCATCACCACCGCGCGCTCTTCGCAGCCAAGCTCGTCGCGCATCGTGAGCAGCGCCGCGGGCAGGATGCCGCAGGAGCCGGCCGTGGGGGCGGCCACGATGCGGCCCATGGCGGCGTTGAGCTCGGAGACGGCGAGCGCCCGGTAGAGCGCGCCGTCCATGACGTGCCCGAGCAGCGCCCGCCCCGTGCGCGAGGCCTCGCGCATGCGGCGGGCGTCGCCGCCCGTGAGCCCGCTTGTGGAGCGCAGGTCTGCCGCGCAGCCCGGCTCGATGCACTCGTCCATGACCCTGAGGCGTTCCGCCATCTTGTCGAACAGGTCCTCGGGGGCAAGTTCCATGGCCTCCGCCTGCTGGGCAAGGACGACGTCGGAGATGCGCACGCCGTCGCGCTCGGCAGCCGAGACCACCTCGGCGAGCGAGTCGAAAGAAAAGTCGTAGCTCATGGTCCTCCCCTAGACGGGCTGCAGCACGATTGAGGCCGTGACGTCGCGAAGACGACGGATGCGCTTGTTGGTGAGCGGGTCCACGTGGCCCTCCACCTCGATGGACATGACGGCGTCGCCGCCACGCGAGACGCGCGAGAGCGTAAAGTCGCAGATATTCGCGCCACCCTCGGCAAGCACGTCGGTCACGGCGGCGATGAGGCCCGGCACGTCGCGGTGCAGCACGATGAACGTCTCGCGCTGGCCGGTGATGTTGACCTTCATGCCGTCAATCTCCGTCACGCGAATCGCTCCGCCACCAACCGAGCTGCCAATGAGCTCGAGCGTCGCGCCCGAGGTGCCAGCGAGCTCGAGCTTGGCAGTGTTCGGGTGGCCCGCCTCGTCCTCGCTCGGGACGAATGCGATGTCGATGCCGCGCTCGCGCGCGATGTCGAGCGCGTCGCGCAGGCGCACGTCATCCGTGGCCATGCCCATGATGCCAGCGGCAAGGGCGCGATCCGTCCCATGGCCGTGATAGGTCTTCGCAAACGAGCCGTAGAGCGTCACCCGGGCGCGGGTGGCGTCCTCGCCCAGCAGCTTCCGGGCAACGAGCCCGAGGCGCGCGGCGCCGGCCGTGTGCGAGCTCGAGGGTCCGATCATGACCGGGCCGATGATGTCGAGGACCGTAGACATTGGTCTCCCCTCTTCGGGTTGGCTAGCGCCGGTCCGGGCGTCCGCGCCCTCGGCGCCTGGTCCGCATCCGCCGGCGCATGTTGCGCACGACGGCCTTTGCCTTGGGCGCGAGGTCCGCCTCGCTGCGCGTCTGCCAATCGAAGCGCAGGGAAAGGTAGCGCAGCAGCAGCACCACGAGCACGCAGGCAACGCCCGCGACCTCGAGGGGTGCCCCGGCGTACGCGAGCACGGCGAACGAGGCGGAGCCTCCCAGGCACGCGAGCGCGTAGTAGTTGGACTGCCTGAAGATCGCCGGCGTCACGCCGACAAACGAGTCCCTCACGGCGCCGCCGCCCACGGCGGTGATCGTTCCCATAAGGATGACGTAGAGCGGGTCGAGCCCGTAGGCGTAGGCCTTGTTGGCCCCCGCGAGGGCAAAGAGCCCCACGGAGAGGGCGTCGGCCGCGATCATCGAGCGATGAAGCCCCAGGAAGGGCCCCCTGAAGTAGAACGTGAGAAGGCAAATGGCCAGAGACACCCAGACAAGCTCCGGGTGTTGCATGAAGTAGACGTCGTTGGCCCCCATGAGCAGGTCTCGGATGATGCCGCCGGCATAGCCGGTGAGAAACCCGAGCACCGTGGTGCCCACGACGTCGAACTTGCCGCGGCAACCAAGGAGGGCGCCCACCAGGACGCCCACCACGACTGACGCATAGTCGATGCCCCAGGGGACGGCGAGCGCCGCCCCCTGGGCAGGTACGGTCACCAAGGCTACTCGCGGTGGCCGGCCTTGTGCGTGCGCACGAGACGGGGCTGCTCCTCCCCGTCAACCGCCCCCTTGGAGACGACGACCTTGGAGACGGACAGGTCGCTCGGCACGTCAAACATCGTCTGCTGGAGCGTCTGCTCGCAGATGGCCCGCAGCCCGCGCGCACCGGTCTTGCGCTCAAGGGCCAGGTGCGCCATCTCGCGCAGAGCCTCGGGCTCGAACTCGAGCTCGACGCCCTCGATCTCGAACATGCGCGTGTACTGCTTGACGATGGCGTTGCGCGGCTCCGTGAGGATGCGCACGAGGTCGTCCTCGCCCAGCTGACGCGTCGAGGTGATGACCGGGATACGGCCCACGAACTCGGGAATCATGCCGAACTTGTGCAGGTCCTGAGGCGTGACTACGCTCATGAGCTCGTTCTCGGAGTCCGTGACCTTGGTGGCGAGCTCGGAGTTGAAGCCCACGCCGCGTTTGCCGATGCGGTCGGCCACGATCTTGTCGAGGCCCACGAAGGCGCCGCCGCAGATGAACAGGATGTTCGTCGTGTCGATCTTGATGAGCTCCTGTTGCGGGTGCTTGCGGCCACCCTGGGGTGGCACGCTCGCCACCGTGCCCTCGAGGATCTTGAGCAGCGACTGCTGCACGCCCTCGCCTGACACGTCGCGCGTGATCGAGAGGTTCTCGGCCTTGCGAGCGATCTTGTCGATCTCGTCGATGTAGACGATGCCCACCTGCGCACGCTCCACGTCACCGTCGGCGGCCGTGATGAGCTTGAGCAGGATGTTCTCCACGTCCTCGCCCACGTAGCCGGCCTCGGTGAGGGTGGTTGCGTCGGCGATGGCGAAGGGCACCTCGAGGAAGCGCGCCAGGGTCTGGGCGAGCAGCGTCTTGCCTGTGCCCGTGGGGCCCAGCAGCAAGATGTTGCTCTTCGCGAGCTCCACGCGCTCGCGCGGCATCACGTCGGTGGCGCCGGCGTTGCGAGCGGCAAGCTCCAGGCGCTCGTAGTCGTCCTCGGCCTGGGAGTCCTCGAGGCCATAGAGCACGCGGCGGTAGTGGTTGTAGACGGCCACGCTCATCGCGCGCTTCGCGTCCTCCTGGCCCATCACGTATTGGGACAGCTCGTCGTAGATCTCGTGAGGCGTGGGCAGCTCGGCAATCGGGAGGATCGGCGGCTCGTCATCTGCGTAGTCCGAGAGCGAGGCGGCCTCGCCGGGGGCCACCGTGCCCATACCCTCTGCGTCGTGGATGATGTCGGAGCACGCGCTCACGCACTCGTCGCAGATGCAGACGCCGTTGAGACCCTGCACGAGCTTGTGGGCCTGGTCGCGGGTCTTGCCGCAGAAGGAGCAGCGCATGCCCGAGGGATTCTGAGGGTCCTGGTACGAGGGCATCGACTTACGCTCCCTTGACGTCGTTGTCTGCGTCCTTGCGAGACGTGATGACCTTGTCCACGAGGCCGTAGGCGCAGGCCTCGCTCGCGCGCAGGTAGTTGTCGCGCTCGGTGTCGGCCTGAATCTTCTCGACGGGCTGGCCCGTGGCGTCGGCCAGGATCTGGTTCAGGTGCTGGCGAATCCACTTGGTCTCGTCGGCCACGATCTGGATGTCGGTCTGCTGACCCTGGACGCCCGAGCTCGGCTGGTGGATGAGCACCATGGAGTTCGGCAGCGCGAGGCGCTTGCCCTTCGTGCCGCTCGCGAGGATGACGGCGCCCATGGAGGCGGCCATGCCCACGCACACGGTGGAGACGTCGGGCTTGATGTAGTTCATCGTGTCAACGATGCCAAGGCCGGCGTAGACGTCGCCGCCCGGGGAGTCAACGTAGAGCACGATGTCCTTGTCGGGGTCCTGGCTCTCGAGATGCAGCAGCTGCGCGATGACGAGGTTAGCGGAGTCGCGCGTAACCTCCTCGCCCAGGAACACGATGCGGTCGTTGAGCAGGCGCGAGTAGATGTCATAGCTGCGCTCGCCACGGGGCGTCTGCTCCACGACGTACGGAATCAGCGGGATGTTGCGAACTGGGTTGACCATGAGGTCCTCCTTCGTTCCAGGGAGCGGGCCGCCCTGCGGCGTGCCCGTTGTGAGAAAAAGCCGGACGGGGAAAACCCCGCCCGGCCCGTATACCCCTAATGACGGCGGTCAAACCCGGTGGGCCGGGTGCCTCCGGGATCGGTTACTCGGCGTCCTTCTTGGCGCGACGCTCGGCAACCTCGTCGACCTCGGTGACCTTGACGTTCTCGACGAGCCACTCGACGGCCTTGGTGCGCTTGATAGTCTCGCGCACGGCAGGCATGCGACCGGCCTCGGTGAACTCCTTGATGGAGGCGTCGACGTCCTTGACGCCGGCCTTCTCGAACTCGGAGCGAACGTCGCCCTCGGTGGCCTCGAGCTCGAGGTGATTGGCGAGGGCGTCAAGCGCGAGGGACTGCTTGGCACGCTCGGCAGCCTGGGCGTTGAGGTCGGCCAGGAAGTCGTTGACCTGGATGTGGCGGGACTGCAGCCACTGGTCCAGCGTCAGGCCCTGGCGCTGAAGCTGGCCGAGGAAGTCCTGGGCAATCTCGTCGAAGACCTGCTTGGTGTAGTCCTCGGGAGCCTCCTCGAGCGTGAGGTGCTTGGTGACGGCCTCGATGACGCGAGTCTCCTTGAGGGAGGGCAACTGGGCCTTCTTGTCCTCGGCGACCTCGTCCTTGACGGCGTTCTTGAACTCATCGACGGTGTCGAAGCCGAAGGCCTTCTTGGCGAGCTCGTCATTGAGCTCGGGCACGACGTGCTGCTTGGCGCTCTTCAGCGTGACCTTGATCTTGACGTCCTTGTCCTCGGTCTTGTGGACCTCGCCGTCGGCGTGGGTGTGCTCCTCGCCCTCGACGTGCCAGGAGATCTCCTTGGTCTCGCCAACCTTCATGCCCTTGATGCCCTCGTCGAGCTCGGCCGGGGCAACGCTGGAGCCAATCATGAACGGACGGTCGTTGCCGGCGAGGTTCTCGCCGTTCTCGACGTTCTCGACGTCAATCGTGAGCATGTCGTTAGCGGCGGCGGCGTAGTCCTCGCCGGCGTCCTCGAACTTGGCGTGGTAGTTAAGCAGCGCCTCAACCTGCTCGTCAACCTCGGCGTCGGTGACCTCCGCCGGCGGCATGTTGATCTCGGGCGCGTCGTAGGAGTCGAGCTCCACGTCCGGGCGCAGGTTGATGGTGGCAACGAGCTCGTAGTCCTTGTGCTCCTCGGCGAGCTTGGGCTCCTCGCCAAAGGTGGGCTGACCCACGGGCACGACGTCGAGCTGGTCGAGCATCAGCGGCGTGGCGGCGTTGAGCAGGGCCTCGGAGGCGTCGGCGAGGACGGCGTTCTTGCCAACGAGGTTGTCGATCACCGGACGCGGGGCCTTGCCCTTGCGGAAGCCCTGGAAGCGATACTTGTTCGCGATGTCCTTGTAGGCCTTCTTGATGGCCGCGTCGACATCGGCGGCGGAGATGGTGAGCTGGGCCTCGAGCTTGCTGTCCTTGGGCTCGGCGGCAGTGACGGTGATGTTCAACGTTCCTCCTGATGGGTCTTTCCTGCGTGCGGGCGGAGCCCGTGCGCTCTCGGCGGGCTGGCCTCACGGCTCGCCCGCATGCACAAAACAGGCCTATCTTAGCAGAGTGCGGCACTTGCGCCATGGTTGCCACATGACAACACAACTCCCCGCAAACTTAGGGTATTATGCTGAGGTCACGAGCGGGCGTGGCGGAAATGGTAGACGCGCTGGATTTAGGTTCCAGTGGGGGAAACTTCGTGCAGGTTCGATTCCTGTCGCCCGCACCACGAACAGGCGAGGCCGGAGCCCTTGTGGCCCCGGCCTCTTTTCGTGCGCTGCCGCGGTGGTAGCGCACGGGACGTGCGTGCGCGGGACGGAGGCGATGGACGCCCGCCTCCCCCGCGCGCGGCACCCGCCGTGCGGGCGGGCGCCGCGTGCCGCAGTCGCGGTTACGCCGCCAGGCGGCTCGGGTCCACGTAGTCCTCCACCACGGAGTCCAACAGGCTGTCGGAGTCGTACACGCGGCCGTCCAGCTTCGGGTCCTTCTGGTCGAGCAGCAGGTACGTGCCGTTGGACTGGCTGTCGCCCCGGTCCGTGTCGTCCCAGGTCACGTCCACGACCTTCCAGGAGCCGTCGACGTTCACGAGGTTCCAGGCGTGGCCGTTGTTGTCGGAGCCCGGCTGCGGCGGCACGGTGCCCGTCACGTAGAGGCTCTTGATCCCCGCCTCGTCGGCGCAGGCCTTGAAGATCGCGGCATAGCCCGAGCACACCACGCGGTTGTCGTCGAGCAGCTCGTAGGCGGCGTAGCCGCGGTGCTTCCAGACGTCCATCGGGTCGACGTCGGCCTTGTCGCCTTGGCCAGTGTTCAGGTAGTAGCTGTCCCAGTCGTAGGACAGGCGGTTCGAGAGGGCGGCGTCGAGCGCCTTGACTTTCTCCGCATCGGACATGCCGTCCTGCACGGCGTCGGCCACGATCTGCTTGATCACCTTGTAGGTCTCCTCGCGCTTCTTGTTGAGCGCGGGGATGTCGTTGTCCTCGCCCTCGGCGTTCAGGCCGTTGATGTAGAGCGCCACCGTGACCTTGTCGCCCTCGGTGCGCTCGTTCACCTTCATGCCGCCCGGCCACACCATCGTCATCGGGTTCTGGGCGCAGGCCTCTCCCACGACGTCGTAGATGCTCGGCGCGCCGATTTCGTTGGCATACTTCGTGATGTCAAGGTACATGTTGCCGGCCATGATGTTGCTCGCGACGAACTTGACGTAGTCCGAGCTGCCGGAAACCGGGTAGGGCACGTCGGCCATGTCGGTCGCGGGCTTCTGGGCGTTCTGGATGGACTCCCAGTCCACGTCGTCGGAGGAGCTCACGCGCTGCGGCGTGCCGACGGCGGGGTTGGCCTTGGCCATCGCCTGGAGCTGGTCGGTCGCCGCCCGGCTGATCTCGTCGGCGCCGCCCGGCCAGTTCGTGCCGTCGAGGACGAACGTGCCGGAGAGCAGGGTGTTTCTCACCGTGTAGGGAATCTCGAGGCGCGTGTAGGAGCGCTTGGTCCACGTCGACGGGTCGTTCTCGTCCGAGCCCTCGGTCATCGTGCCCTGCGTGCTCGTCATCTTGGAGACGTCGATGTCGTTGACGATTGACGCCGCGGTGCCGTCGGCCATCGTCACGTAGGTGATGAGGCGATGTCCCAAACCGGCCTTGGGGTCGTCAGGGGTCTGCTGCACCCAGTCGCTGTTGACGTTGAAGGCCGTCTCCACGGGAATCTGCCCCAACACGTTGTTGATGCTCTGGAACTGGAATGGCGACTGCTGGTCGTCGGACTTGTCGCCCACCGCCACGACGGTGATCGAGGTCGCCTTGACCTTGTCCTTCGTCGGGGCGTAGGTGACCTCGAGGCCCTGGGCGCCTTCCTTGGTCTGCTCACGGTTGTAGTAGACCCGGTCCTCGTCGTCGCCAATCACGAGATCCTCGAACTGGGAGTTCTGGGTGTAGTTCGAGGCGCCCGCGTCGCCCCACTTCTCGGCGTCGTCGACCGCGCGCTGCTGCCTGCTCTCGGTCACCGGGTCGAAGTCGAGGGTGTTGATCGAGGTGTCGGAGGTCGTGGCGAGAAGCGACAGCGTGACCGACTCGGACGGGTCCTTGAGCGTCGGGTCGATGGTCTTCATGTAGACCTTGTACTCCTTGGCGCCGTCCACCTTGTCCCACGAGATGCCAAGGCCGCCGTCGTCCTGCACGGCAAACTGCACGTTCTGCGGGGCGGCAATCTGGTTGTCGGCGTCGGTGACGTCGTCCTTCACGGTGAAGTAGGTCACCTGGGGCTTGTCGAGGGGCTTGCCGTCAGAGCCGGTGTAGAGCACAAGGTAGTAGCCGCCGAAGCCGTACCAGCGGCCCCAGGCGCCCTTGAGCGTGTCGGCATGGAAGACGTCGTCGCCCTCGTAGTCGTAGCCCTTCGAGGTGTCCCAGCACACGACGTGGGCGGGCTCGACCTGGAGCCGGTTCGTCTCGCCGTCGTTGGTCTGCGAGACGTCGACGGGGATCTCCTGGGTGAGCGCGCCGTCGACGAAGACGCGCGCCGCGCCGGTGGCGTCGGCGACCGAGTAGTCGCCGGTGGCCTCGTCGCCGATGTTCTCGAGGCCGAGGTCGACGCCGTCGTCGAGGTCGAAGTCGAACTCGTGGTCAGCCTCGAGATTGCGCTGCGGGGGCTGCAGGTCGTACTTGTCGGGGCTCAGGTTGTCGGAGTAGACGTCGGAGTTCATCGCCGCGACGTCTGCCGAGCCGTGCGGGGTGCGCAGGGGGCCGAAGGTGAACAGGCCCACGCCAACGAGGACGAGGACAAGCACCGCCGCGAGGGCGATGGGCAGGGTGCGACCGGGCTTCTTCTTGCGCGCGGGCTTGCCGGGCGCGGGCGGCTGCGGGGCCGCTCCCTGAGGGGGTACGGGTGCCCCCGGCGGAGGCGCGGGCGCGCCCACCCCCTGAGGCGGAACCGGAGCCCCAGAACCATTGCCTGCCATACGCGTCTCCTCACTCGTCATGGACGTAGTCGCGACGCAGGCCGAAGGTGCAGCCGCACGACACGTCCGTTACCCCTCGTCAAACTGCCTTCCGGTCTGAAAGCAAGCTTGAGGGATAGCATACGCCTCCCCCACCCCGCCGACCGTCACAAAAAGCCCCGGCGGCCACCGACCTTGCCACGATGCCTGGCACCGCGTCAAAGCCGATGAACGCCGGGGCCTCCCGGACGGTCATATGCCCCGCAAGGCTACACGATGCCCTGCGCCATCATGGCATCGGCGACCTTCTTGAAGCCGGCGATGTTCGCGCCAACCACGAAGTTGCCTTCATGGCCGTACTGCTTGGCCGTCTCGGCGCAGTTGTGGTAGATGCCGCGCATGAGCTGCTCGAGCTTGCCGTCGACCTCCTCGAAGGTCCAGGACAGGTGCTCGGCGTTCTGGCTCATCTCGAGACCGGAGACCAGCACGCCGCCGGCGTTCGCGGCCTTGCCCGGGCAGAAGGCGACGCCGTGCTCGATGAGGTAGTTCGTGGCCTCGGTGGTCGTGGGCATGTTCGCGCCCTCGCCGACAACCTTGCAGCCGTTGGCGGCGAGCTTCTCGGCATCCTCGAGAAGCAGGGTGTTCTCGCGGGCGCACGGAAGTGCGACGTCGCAGGGCAGGGCCCAGACGCCGCGGCCGTCCTCGGCATGCCAGGTGGCACCCGGGCGCTTCTCGACGTACATGGCGAGGCTCACGCCCTTGTCGTGGCCGGAGCGCTTGGCGTTGTAGATATCCTCGAGCACCTTGTAGTCAATACCTTCGGGGTCCTCGACCCAGCCCTTGGTGTCGGAGGCGGCGATGGTCTTGCCGCCGAGCTGGGCGACCTTCTGAATGGCGTAGATGGCGACGTTGCCGGAGCCGTGCACAACGACGGTCTTGCCCTCGAAGGAGTCGCCGGCGCTCTTGAGCAGCTCGTCCACGAAGTAGACGAGGCCGTAGCCGGTGGCCTCGGTGCGCGCGAGGGAGCCGCCGAAGGAGAGGCCCTTGCCCGTCAGCACGCCGCTCCACTCGTCGCGGATGCGCTTGTACTGGCCGAACATATAGCCGATCTCACGGCCGCCGACGCCCAGGTCTCCGGCGGGGACGTCGGTATTGGGGCCGATGTGGCGGCACAGCTCGGTCATGAAGGACTGGCAGAAGGCCATGACCTCGCGGTTGGACTTGCCCTTGGGGTCGAAGTCCGAGCCGCCCTTGCCGCCGCCCATCGGCAGCGTGGTGAGGCTGTTCTTGAGAATCTGCTCGAAGCCGAGGAACTTCAGCATGCCGAGGGTGACCGTCGGGTTGAAGCGCAGGCCACCCTTGTAGGGGCCGAGCGCGGAGTTGAACTCGACGCGGTAGCCACGGTTGACCTGTACCTTGCCCTCGTCGTCCACCCACGGGACGCGGAACATGATGACGCGCTCGGGCTCGACGAGGCGCTCGAGCAGGCCAGCCTCCTCGTACGCGGGGTTTGCGTCAACGGCCGGGGCGATGCTCTCGAGAACTTCGTCGGCGGCCTGGATGAACTCGGGCTGGTCCGCGTACCGCTCGCGAAGCTCCGCGAGCACCCTCTGGGAATAGGACATGCGTCTCCCCTCTCTCGCGCAAAGGCGCGAAGGAACGGCCTGCCTCGGCCGGTGGCCGAAGACGGGACACCATCAAACGATGAACATCTTGCCTGAACACGAGCAATTCGTCACGTCAGGCTGGACAAGTGGTAATAACCACTTTAGCGTAATGCAGTGTACCGCCGGGCACCGCCCCTACACCCGCATCCGCCCCATCGGCCGGCGAACGGTATCAGAAAGCTCCACGAGCGGATACCCGTCCGCAAGAAGTACCAATGTCTCCGGCGAGGTCCGGGCGTGAAGATAGCTTTCACATCTGGATTCGAACATGACCGTTGCCGTAGCCCCGGCGCTCGCCTATACTAATCCGGCGGTCCCGGGGCGTGGCGCAGTTTGGTAGCGCATCTGCTTTGGGAGCAGAGGGTCGCTGGTTCGAATCCAGTCGCCCCGACCAACATGCGGGTGTGGTTCAACGGTAGAACCTCAGCCTTCCAAGCTGATGACGCGGGTTCGACTCCCGTCACCCGCTCCACTCGGGAGCGCAGCAGCCCAGGTCCGCTCGGTGGCCTGGGCTGCTTTTGTATGGCTACAAACGCCGTGACCAGGCGACGGGCCAGGGAGGTTGCATTGGGACTCAGGCTCGGCCGCACCCTCGTCATCGCAAACCCCGCAGCCCAGAGCGGCGCCGGTGCACAGGGCGCGGAGTTCGTTCGCCGCACGCTCGAGGCCTTTTCCTCCGCTACGGACGGATTCGACCTTAGGCTCACCACTGGGCCCGGCAACGCCACGCAGATGGCACGGGCGGCAACTGGCTTCGAGACGGTACTCGCGCTCGGCGGTGATGGCGTCATCCACGAGGTCGTCAATGGCCTCATGCACATCGACGCCTCGCGGAGGCCGAGACTCGGAATCATCCCCCTAGGCTCCGGAAACGACTACGCTCGCACCCTCGGCATGGCAAAGAACGCCCCCGAGGTCGCCCTCGGACAGATTCTTCGCGGCGTCTGCCGTCGCGTGGACCTTGGGCTTGTGAACGGTACCTACTTTGATGAGACGCTTTCGTTTGGCGTGGATGCGGCCATCGCGCTCGACACGATGAGGCGCCGCAAGGCCCACGGCGCGCACGGGACGCGCCTTTTCATGGGCTCGGGCCTCGACATCATTCGTCATCAGATTAGTTCGTGGCCATTCACGGCCGCCTTTGACGGAGAGCAGGTGACGGGGAGCTCAATCGTCTTTGCCGTGCAGGTGGGGCCCACTTACGGCGGCGGCTTCCGCATCTGCCCGGACGCGGACAGCACCGACGGCCTGCTTGACGTCTGTTACTCGCACGGCGACCCCAGCACTGCCACGGCCCTCGCAACCTTTGCACGCGCACGAATCGGGCTGCATACCCACTCGCCGTACCTGGGCTTCCTTAAAGCAAAGTCGATTTCGATCGACTTCGAAGGCGAACCTCCCTGCCAGGCCGACGGCGAGCGGCTCGTGGGCGCCCACTTCAAGATCACCTGCGCTCACCGAGCTCTCGAGGTCATCACTCCCACCCGGCAGGGATAATTCGCCGCCGGCGGCAGCTCCAAGGTCGGCTTCTCATGACGGGCAACCCTCATTTCAACCAGTCCGCCAACGGCCCATATGTATTGCTGGGAAACAGCCACGAGTCCTTAGCCCCTTCCGAGCAAGAAAACGTCGAACCCGGGGCTGGTTTCTCTGAAACCAGCCCCGGGTCCTAAAACAGCCTCCGAAAAGCTCGCAATCGAGCTCCTCGGATACGTAGATTTAAGCCAAACCTACTTCGCGGCGGCCTCGAGCGCGGCTCTGACCTCTTCCTTGGTCTTGAGCGCGAGGACCTTCTCGGCAAGCGCGTCTGCCTCGGCCTTGGTCCACTGGGAGATGATCTTGCGCGTGCGCAGGATGGACGGGGCGCTCACGGAGAACTCACCCAGGCCGAAGGAAATCAGCAGCGGAATAAGCAGCGGGTCAGCCGCAGCCTCGCCGCACATGCCCACCATGATGCCGGACTTGTTGCCCTCCTCGCAGATGCGCTTGATGGAGCGCAGGACGCTCGGCTGGTACACGGTGTAGAGGTAGCGCACGGCGTCGTTGCCGCGGTCGGCGCACATCGTGTAGCCAATGAGGTCATTCGTACCGATGGAGAAGAAGTCGCACTCGGAGGCAAGGATGTCGGCGATGAGCGACGCGGACGGCGTCTCCATCATGGTACCGACCTCGATGTCCTTGTTGTACTCGACGCCCTCGTTGTCCAGCTCGTGCTTGCAAGCCTCAACGAGCGCCTTGGCATCGCGAACCTCGTCGATGTCGGTCACGAGCGGCAGCATGATCTTGATATCACCAAAGGCGCTGGCGCGAAGCAGGGCTCGAATCTGGACCTTGTACTGGTCCGGGTTGGCCAGGCAGTAGCGGATGGCGCGGTAGCCCATGAAGGGGTTGTCGTCCTGCGTGAGGTGTAGGTACGGGATCTCCTTGTCGCCACCCACGTCGAGCGTACGGATGATGACCGGCTGGCCCTTCATGCGCAGGGCAACCTTCTGGTACGCGGCGAACTGCTCATCCTCGCTCGGGAGCTCCTTGGCATCCATGAACAGGAACTCGGAGCGGAACAGGCCCACGCCCTCGGCATCGCGCTCGGCGGCGACGTTGGCGTCATCGGGGTTGCCGATGTTGGCCACGAGGAGCTTCTCGATGCCGTCGGCCGTCTTGGTGGGAACGCCGCGGTACGCCTCGAGGGCGGCCTTCTCGGCAGCGGCCTTTTCGGCCAGTGTGCGGAACTCGGCGAGCTCGTCCTGCGTCGGCGAGACGTCAACCTCGCCCGTGGAGCCGTTCACGACCACGGTGTCGCCGTTCTTGATGAGCGTGCAGGCGTTCTCGAGCGAGAGCACCGCCGGCATCTCGAGGGCACGGCAGATGATGGCGGAGTGGGAGGTGCGACCGCCAACCTCGGTGACCACGGCAGCAACGTTCTCCTTGTCGATGGTCGCCGTCATGGACGGGGTAAGGTCGTGCACGACGACGATGGAGTCCTTCGGCAGGACGGAAAGGTCAACAAGCTCCTTGCCAAGCAGCTGGGCGAGGATGCCAGTGCGGATGTCCTGCACGTCGGCGCAGCGCTCGCGAATGAGCTGCTCGTCTGAGGCGTCGAACATCGCGTAGAACATGTCGCAAACCTCGTCGATGGCCTGCTCGGCACACTTGCCCTCGGTGATGCGGTTGTTAACCTCGTCGAGCATGAAGGGGTCGTTGGCCATGGTGATGTGACCCACCATGATCTCGGCCTCCTTCTCGCCCACCGTGACCTTCATGCGGTCGGCCTGGGCCTGCGTCTTGGCGCAGAAGGCATCGAGGGCCGCCTGGTAGCGAGCCTTCTCCTCCTCGTCGGTGTCCTGGTGCGTCGCGGGGACGTAAGAGAGGTCGGGCTCGACGGCGACGCGAGCGACGCCGATACCGATGCCATCGGAAGCGTTTACACCCTTGTACATGGAAACCCCCTGATTGAGTTAGTTATGGCGAACAAGCTGCCATATAACAAAAAAGGGGGCAGACGCCAGGCGTCGCCCCCTCCATGCGCATGCATGAGCGCGCAAGGCCCCCGAGAGGCCAGGAGCGATGCTACTCGCCGATACCGCTCTTGATGAGCTCGACGGCAGCGGCGAGGGCGTCAGCCTCGTCGGCGCCGTCGCACTTGACCTCGACCTCAGTACCACAGGAGAGACCGGCGGCCATGAGGGCCATCGGCGACTTGCCGTTGGTCTCCTTGCCGTTGGCGACGATCGTCACCGTGCTGGCGAACTTGCCCATGGCGGAGGCAAACGTGCCAGCCGGACGCATGTGGAGACCCTGCGGGTTGATGAGCGTAACCTTCTCGGAAACCATGCTGAACTCCTTGTTCTCTTTGGCCCTATCAGGGCCCTTTCCCCGTGCAGGACGGCAGGTTGCGACTTTCATAACCCGCAGCCGGTCCTCCTGATGTAACCGAAGCGCAGTCTAGCAGACAATCCGTCCCTGAATCCCCACGCAATGGCAAATGCGGGCCAGCGTAGGGAGTGCGTCGGCAACCTGCCGGCGGTGCGAAGGCTCCTGCCGTTCACGGACGCCTTGAAACCGTTCGCACAAAACCGCACCTACGCCATAAGAACGAACGAAGCGAGATGTGAAGACGGCACGAGAGACGCTAGGCCTTGGCCTTCTCGGACTTCTCTGCCTTAGCAGTCTCCAGCTCCCTCTGGCAAGCGTCGGCAGCCATGACCTTCTTTAGGGAGTCGTAGAACTTATCGATCGTAGAGCGGTGCGCGAGGCCCTTGCTCGCAGCCGTGGCAGAGCCGCAGGCGGAGGCGAAGTTGAGAGCGTCCTGATAGCCCATGCCAGCATCGAGACTCGCCAGGAAGCCCGCCACCATGGAGTCGCCGGCACCGGTGGCGTTCACGAGACGGCACGGCGGGCACTTCGTGGTGTACTCGTTGCCGTCTGCGGCGATGAGGGCCGAACCGTAGCCGCCGCAAGAAACGACGACATTCTGGGCGCCGCGCTCGTGCAGCAGGCGCGCGTAGGGCAGGCACTCCTCCGGCGTCTCGGGATTCACGTCAAAGAGCTTTCCAAGCTCATGGTTGTTCGGCTTGATCATGAACGGCTTGGCGGCGAGGGACTGAAGTAGCAGCGTGCCCGGGGCGTCGACCACGAAGCGGATGCCACGGCCAGCGAGGCGCGTCATGATGATGTCGTACATGTCATCCGGCAGGCACTTGGGAATGGAGCCCGTGAGGACGAGCGTGTCGCCCGCCTTGATGCGGTCAAGACGACCGAAGAGCTCGTCGACCTTCTCGTTGGGAATCTTGGGGCCCATGCCGTTGATGATGGTCATCACGATGCCGTTGAGCTTGACGTTGATGCGCGTGAAACCCTTGTCGAGACGAACAAAGTTGCAGGTGACGCCGGCCTGCTGAAGCGTATCGAGGATGTAGTCACCCGTGAAGCCCGCGATGATGCCCAGGCAGATGGTATCGACGTTGAGCTCGTTGAGGATACTCGAGACGTTGATTCCGTTGCCACCACAGCGGACCTCCTCGCTCGACGAGCGGTTCGTGAAGCCCATGTCGAGGGTGAGGGGGTGCATGACGTAATCGACTGCAGGGTTAAACGTGACGGTATAAATCAACTGAAACGCCCCTTTCACGCGATTTGAACCAGGTTCCAGTATGACTCAGGACGCACCTTGAAATGTCGTAAATCGGTGCGCCAGGTAATGATTCTGTATGGCAATTTGGCCATCTACCTGCAAATGTATAGCTCCTGCCATACAACTTGGGCCCGACGGTGGCCAACCGTCGAGCCCACGTGTCAATGTCTCTATATATGCAAAACGCCTACTGCTCGAGACCCTCGTTGATGGCGGCCACGATAGCGTCTGCGTCCTCGCTCTTCTGGACCTTCTCGCAGAAGTCGTCGTGCATGAGCATGACGGCGATCTTGGAGAGGATGCGAAGCTGCTTGGTGCCGAGGTCTCCGTCTGGGATGAGCAGGGCAATGGCGACGGTGACGGGGTTCTTGTCCATCGTCTCCCACTCGACCGGGTTGGCGAAGCGGGTGACGACGACGCAGGCCTCCTTGACGGAAGCGGACTTGCAGTGCGGAATGGCAAAGCCGCTCATCATGCCAGTGGAGCCCTCGGCCTCGCGCTTCTTGAGACCCTCGACGAGAGCAGCGGCGTCATCGCTCGCGCCAAGCTCAACGGCCTTGGAGGCTAGGAACTCAAGGGCCTCGTCACGAGTGGTGGCAGGGTTGTCAAGGAAAACGTGGGAAGCTTCGAGAATGGCCATGGCTACTCCCTCTCTCGACCCGGCATGCGCCGAGGCCTCGTCTGTACACATCGGTTTCATAGTACTCGCCCCGTGCGCGCTTCGCAAACATTTACTAGGCACTACCTGCAAGTTTATTCTCCCAAATGACTAGCGATTTGAGAACAAGTGAGCGGGGCGCGCGGCAGAAGGGCCTACGGCGATCAAGATGGAACCGTCCACGTGCCATGAGCGCCCCACGCCGCCTCCCTAAGAGAAAGGGCCACCCGGATGGATGGCCCCAAGCAGAACCACGATGTTGACGCACATTTAGCTAAATTCATAGCTCAGGACCTCGGCATCGGCCCATGACTTGAGCGACTTTGCTCGCTCAAGTGAGAGTTCGATGGCTTTGTCGAGGTCCTTGCCGTGAAGGTCAGAATACCTGACGTCGGCTGGGACGTCGAACGACTTGGACAGGTCCACCTCGACCGTCCTCACATCAGCCTTCGCCATGTTATCCCGCACCTCTTTTCAAAGTCTCTCATTGCCAGCTCAAGCGCTGACCTTGTCCCGTCGGGCCATTTTTGCTCGAAGCTTCTCCATCAGCTCGTCCGGCACCGGTCTGCGGTCGGGGTCTTCCCAGTGCCGGTCATCAACGCCCCACGCAGCGTCACCCGTGGCGTCAGCAACCGTTACCTTGACCCCGCTCTTATCTCCACGCATTGCATCCACCTCTTTCTGACGTTCTCATCGAGGAAGGCCCGACGGGCCATGTCCTCGGCCTCCCTGCTGTCGGACGTGAGTTCCTTCGACATCTGGAGCCATTCTACCAACCTGGCAAAGGCTCCCTCTCGCTTGCCGGGGAGAATGAGGTAGACCTTGCCGTTGTGCCCCGCGGGCCTGCCGGCGCTCCCCCAGATGCGCCCGGAGTAGGACTGCCCGCCGGTCCACCTGGTCCCGATGACCCTCCGCACGGCCGCGTCGTTGTAGGCGTTGAAGCCCTTGCCGAAGCCCATGGTCTCGGCATCGTAGAAATGAGCTGAAGTTGAACCTCCCCTGCAGGCCCTTCTCGATACGCAAACAAAAAAGCCAGATGGCGTTTGCCACCCGGCCTCGAACTCGATGGTGCGCCCTGAGCGATTCGAACGCTCGACCGTCGGATTAGAAGTCCGGTGCTCTATCCAGCTGAGCTAAGGGCGCGTACGTTCGGCGAGAATTCTAGCGCAAGGGCACCCGAAAAAATTTATAAAATTCCCCCTTGCGCGGCCGCTGGCGTCTGTGCATAATAAACGAGCTGCTTCGAGCAGTGGCAAACAGATGGTGGGTGTAGCTCAGTTGGCAGAGCGACGGACCGTGGCTCCGTAGGTCGAGGGTTCGAGCCCCTTCACCCACCCCATCTTGCTACTATCGAAACAACATGGATCGTTAGCTCAGCTGGTAGAGCAGG
>NZ_CAAKON010000020.1:187731-207356 GCF_901212655.1 Olsenella uli
TGCTTCTTTCGCTACGTTTACGTAGCTACTGTATATGGATCGTTAGCTCAGCTGGTAGAGCAGGGGACTCTTAATCCCAAGGTCCAGGGTTCGAATCCCTGACGATCCACCATCTAAAGTTGGGGCCGGAGATTTCGATCTCCGGCCTTTTCTATCTTACCTTCAAACACGACACAGCACTCCCCTCTCCCCCGATCACCCCAGCATCACGCACTGCTCGCCACGGAATACCTTGCGAGCTCGCAAGAAGGTTGCGGGACGCCTCAGTCCTCGAGGCTCAGTGGGCGCATGCTCGGCACCCACTGATAACAGTTCGGCAAAACCAATGTGTAAGCTGGTGGCAATGGGCGCAAGCCACATGCTCGCACACAAACCCGCACGCACGAGGCAACTCACGCGTACAAAATAGGGACGCCCCCATTGGGGCGCCCCACGCAACGCAGAAGCACCACGCCCGTCCTTACTTCAGCAGCAGCTCCGCGATCTGGACGGCGTTGGTGGCGGCACCCTTACGAATCTGGTCGCCGCAGCACCAGAAGGTAATGCCACGCCCCTCCTCCGGGTTTGAGATGTCGCGACGGATACGACCGACCCAAATGAGGTCCTGGTCGCTCGTGTAGAGCGGCATCGGGTAGCGGTCGCGCGCAGTCTCGGCGCCAAGGTCGTCAACGAGCTTCACGCCAGGGGCGGCAGCGAGGGCCTCGCGGGCGGCCTCGAGCGAAACCGGGCGCTCGAACTCGAGCGTGATGCTCTCGGAGTGGCTGCGCAGCACCGGCACGCGCACGCAGGTGCAGTTCACGCGAAGCTCCGGCAGGTGCATGATCTTGCGACCCTCGTTCTGCAGCTTCATCTCCTCGGAGGTATAGCCCTCGAACTTCTCGCCGCCAATCTGCGGGATGAGGTTGCTCGCGAGCTGGTCCACGAAGGCCTTCGGCTCGGGCATCGCCGAGCCCGAGCCCATCGCGGAGATCTCGCTCTCGAGCTCGGCCATGCCGGGTGCGCCGGCGCCACTCGCGGCCTGGTAGGTGCTCACGATCATGCGGGAGACGCCGCCGAGCTGGTGAAGCGGCCACGTGGGCACGAGGCCGATGATCGTTGCGCAATTGGGATTTGCGATGAGGCCCTTGTGCCACTTCACGTCATCGCCGTTGATCTCGGGCACCACGAGGGGCACGTCGGCATCCAGGCGGAAGGCGTGCGAGTTGTCCACGACGGTGGCCCCGCGCTTCACGGCCTCGGGCAGGAGCTCCTTGGCGATGGCGTCATCCGCCGCACCAAGCACGATGTCCATGCCCTCGAAGGCCTCGGGGCGAGCCTCCTGAATCTCGACCTCGCGGCCGTTCCAGGCAACCATCTTGCCTGCCGAGCGCGCGCTCGCCAGCAGGCGAAGCTCGCCCACCGGGAAGTTGCGCTCCTCGAGGCACTGCAGCATCTGGGTTCCCACGGCGCCAGTGGCACCCAGGATCGCGACGTTCTTCGTATCTGACATGGGTAATCCCTTCTGGTAGGAAGAGACCCGCGAACTCACGTCCGCGGGTCCATTAACCGTATCTGTAGCGCCCGGGCGAGGACTTCCCCACGCCCAGAGAGGATCATCCGAGACCCCGGGAGGCAGCCCTCGCCCTCCCTCATGCTTCAGGCACATGTGCGGAAGTCTGAGCTTACAACGCCCGCCGCGCGCCCGCCATCGCTACTCCGTCTCGTCCAGGAAGGCGTCGTAGACCACGCGGATGGTGCGCTCGAAGTCCGCATTGTTCACGCCAAAGATGATGTTGATCTCCTGCGAGCTCTGCGTGATGAGGCGGATGTTGACCCCCTTCTTGCCAAGCTCGTCGAAGAGGCGGCCGGAGGTGCCGGGACGGTTGGACATGTTGCGGCCCACCACGCTGATGAGCGCCAGCTCGTCGATGACCTTGACCTCGTCGGGCTTGATCTCGTGCTGGATGTCGGCCACGATCGCGTAGATCTTGTCCTTGACATCGGCGCCGTTCACCACGATGCCGAACGAGTCGATGCCCGTGGGCACGTGCTCGACGGAGACGCCGTAGCGCTCGAAGATGTTGAGCGCCGCAGACAGCACACCCACCGAGTTGGACATCTTCGTCTTGGAGACATGCACCGTGAGGAAGTCCTTCTTGCCGGCGATGCCCGTGATGACGGGGTCGCCCTCCTCCGGCTCGACGCGCTCCTGGATGATGGTGCCACGCTCCTCGGGGTGGTTCGTGTTGAGGATCGCGATGGGGATGTTTGCCTCCCGCACGGGGAAGATGGCCTCCTCGTGAAGGACGCTCGCACCCATGTAGGAGAGCTCGTGCATCTCGTCGAAGGTGATGCGACGAATGGCGCGGGGGCGCGGAACGATGCGCGGGTCTGCGGTAAGGAAGCCGGAGACGTCCGTCCAGTTCTCGTAGAGGTCCGCATTGAGGGCGCGCGCCACGATGGAGCCCGAGATGTCGCCGCCGCCGCGACTGAAGAGCTTCACGTCGCCCTCGGAGGTGGCGCCGTAGAAGCCCGGAAGCACGAAGCAGCCCTCACGGACCACGAGGTCGTGGATGCGCTCGCAGCTACGCTCCATGTCGAGCGTGCCGTCGTGGTGGAAGCGCACGTAGTCTGCGGCGTCGGCAAACGGGAAGCCGAGGTACTCGCTCATGAGCTGTGCGGTGAAGTACTCGCCGCGGCTCACGATGTACTCGGTGGAGTGCGTCTGGATGCCGGCCGCGAACTCGTCGAACTTCTCGGCCATGGGATAGCTCAGCTTGAGCTCGGTGGCGATGTCGACAAAGCGCTGCTTGATGTCATCGAGCAGCGGCGTGCAGTCCACATGGTAGGTGCGGTGAGCGTCAACGAGATACAGCAGGTCGGTTATCTTGTTGTCACCGGAGTTGCGCTTGCCCGCGGCCGAGACGACCACGAAGCGGCGGGCGTCATCGGACTCGATGATGCGCTTTACCTTCTTGAACTGCCCGGCGTCAGCGACGCTCGAGCCTCCGAACTTGGTAATCTTGATCATGTGGCTCCTTGTGCCGTCGCTAGGTTCCGGGCGCCCCGCCCCTCCCAACGTTTCCGCGAGGTCACGGCTGGCCCCCGCAGGTGCCCAGCCGCGCCTCCCACGCTATGATGTCTCACACAGGCGCCAGGCCCGGCAAAACCCGGGGATTGGCGCGCGATTGTGCCAACTCACGACGCGAGGAGAAGAGCAGTGAGTACGTTCTACCACAGCACGCGCTCCCGAAACGAATCTGTAACAAGCAAGCAGGCCATTCTCGAGGGAATTGCCGCCGATGGCGGCCTGTTCGTCCGCGACGACGTGGCCCTGGGCGCCCCCGCCCTCGACGACCTGCTCGCCGGCACCTTCCAGGACCGCGCGCGCCTCGTCCTCGGGCACCTCCTGGACGACTTCACGGCAGACGAGATCGCCGGTTGCGTGAAGGCCGCCTACGGCCCCAACTTCGACTCCCCCGCCGTCACGCCCGTCACACCCGTGGGCGCCGATTGGCTGCTCGAGCTCTGGCATGGCCCCACGAGCGCGTTCAAGGACGTCGCGCTCCAGATGCTTCCCCAGCTCATGCGCGTCTCCCGCGCCGGCGACGGACGCCGCATCATGATTCTCACCGCCACGAGCGGCGACACCGGCAAGGCCGCGCTCGAGGGCTTCGCCGACGTCGAGGGCACGGGCGTCTCCGTGTTCTACCCCAACGGCAAGGTGTCTGACATCCAGCGCCTCCAGATGGCCACCCAGCGCGGCGCCAACGTGGCCGTGGGCGCCATCGAGGGCAACTTCGACGACGCGCAGTCCCAGGTGAAGCGCATCTTTGCCGACCGCGAGCTCGCGGCACGTCTCGCCGAGCGCAACGTCGTGCTCTCCAGCGCCAACTCCATCAACGTCGGCCGTCTCGTGCCTCAGGTGACCTACTACTTCGACGCCTACG
The DNA here is from genome assembly GCF_901212655.1 of Olsenella uli. GTDB lineage: Bacteria > Actinomycetota > Coriobacteriia > Coriobacteriales > Atopobiaceae > Parolsenella > Parolsenella uli_A. The sequence continues at coordinate 191,661 of NZ_CAAKON010000020.1, forward strand.
CCCAGCTCGTGGCCGCAGGCACCATCACCAAGGGCGACAAGCTTGACTTCTGCGTCCCCACGGGCAACTTCGGCGACGTCCTCGCCGGCTACTTCGCCAAGCTCATGGGCCTGCCCGTTCGCACGCTCGTTGTGGCGTCCAACGCCAACGACGTGCTCACCGAGTTCATCGAGACGGGCACCTACGACCGCAGACGCCCGTTCCACAAGACCATCTCGCCCTCCATGGACATCCTGGTCTCCTCCAACCTCGAGCGCCTGCTCTTCTACCTGTCCGATGGCGACTGCGAGCTCGTGGCCGCGCTCATGGGCCAGCTTGCGGACGAGGGCCACTACCAGGTGCCCTCCGAGTTGTTGGAGAAGCTCCACGAGAGCTTCGCCTGCGGCAAGGCGGATGACGCCGAGACGCGCGAGACTATCCGTGCCGCCTGGGAGGATGAGCACGTGCTGCTCGACCCGCACACCGCGGTGGCCAAGCACGTTCTTGACGGCCACGCCCGTGACGGCGTGGAGCGCGTGTGCCTCTCCACGGCAAACCCCTACAAGTTCTCCGCGGACGTCCTGGCCGCGCTTGGCCACGCAACCGAGGGCCTCGACGGCTTTGCCTGCATGGACAGGCTCTCCGAGCTCACCGGCATGGAGCCGCCCGCCCAGCTCTCATCCCTGCGCAACGCCGAGGAGCGCTTCTCTGACGTCGTGAGCGTCGGGGGCATGACCTCCTTTGTGGAGGACGCCTGCGCGAGGCTCTTCGCATGACGCGGGTAACGGTGCCGGCGACCTCGGCAAACCTCGGCGTGGGCTTCGACTGCCTGGGCGTTGCCCTGGACCTCAGGGCAACGTTTTCGATGAAGGAGGCCAACGAGCTCGTGGTCACGGGCTGCGAGGAGCGGTTCCGCGGACGCGACAACCTCGTCTGGACCACCTACCTGGACACCTGCGCCACGCTTGGCGTGAGCCCGCGCCCGCTCGCCATCGACATCCAGTCGCCCATCCCGCTCTCCGGCGGCCTCGGCTCGAGCTCCACCTGCGTGGTGGCCGGCGTTGTGGCCGCGCTCGACCGTGCCGACAAGGGCTGGGACACCGAGCTCGCCCTCGACCTTGCCACCAAGGCGGAGGGTCACCCCGACAACGTGGCACCTGCGGTCCTGGGCGGCCTCACGAGCTCCTTCGTGCGCGGCGCGGAGACCTTCTCCACGCGTATGGACGTTGCTGCCAACGTGCGCTTTGTGACGATGGCCCCACCCTATGAGGTTCGCACGGCAGACGCGCGCCAGGTGCTGCCGAAGGAGGTTTCGCTCGAGACCTGCGTCTGGCAGGTGGGCCGTGCCGTGGCCAGCGTCCGTGCGCTCGAGACGGGTGAGCTCAGCCTGCTTGCCGAGGCCTGCGACGACAGGCTCCACGAGCCCTATCGCAAGCGCCTCATCCGCGACTACGACGCACTGCGCGAGGCATCGCTTGCGGCGGGAGCGGCCGCCTTCGTCATCAGCGGCTCCGGTTCCACCATGCTCGCCATCTGCGACGGTGACGAGGCGGCACAGCACGTCGCCGACGCCGCGCAAGCTGTGGGCGTCGAGGGCCTCTGGGTGCGCACGATGGCGGCGAGCTTCGAGGGCGCGGTTGTCGAAGAATAGCCGCCTGAGGTAACCACCTGAATGGGCGGCGGCCCGGTCTAGTCTTGGGTCGGGCACCCCAGAGCTAGCGCAGAAGCTCGCTTGTCGAGGAGTAGCCGCCTGAACGGGCCGCCAATTTCTTTTAGAAGGTGCCTACCGGCGCTTTTTTATAGAGCGCACGAGCGCACCTAGCAGCAGGCCTGCGAGCATCCCCGAGAAGTCGATGAGAACGTCTGTGAGCTGGCTGCTGCGGCCGGGGATGAGCATCTGGATAGTCTCATCAGCCACGGGGACCGCGAGCCCAAGAAAGAGCTGCTGCCAGGGCACGCCCCCGTCACGCGTCGACGACAGCAGGACTCCAAGCACCAGGTACTCGGAGAAGTGCGCTACCTTGCGCACGATGAACGACATCATGGAGACGTCGGTGACGCCCGCGCCCTCGAGGAGCGGGCGTAGCAGGCCCACAACGAAGTCGCTCTGCTCCGTTGACTCAGGCCCAGCAAACAGTGATCTGCTCCAGATGAAGGCCACCCACGCAGCGACGAGCGCCCAACGCGCCCACGACGGCACGCGTCCCGACCTCGAACCTCTCGCCACGCTAGGCCCTCACGGCCGCGAGGTGACGGGCGCGGCGAAGCTTCGAGGTTGCGTCCACGTTGATCAGACGCGAGGTGGAGTCGTTCTTCGCCATGCGCGTGGCGGAATCCTTCATGTGGGCGGTACGCGGGAGCTCGGAGGTGCCACCATCAATGAGACGCAGGTAGTCGCGATAGCTCTTGCGAACGGCCTTGCTCTTGGAACGGTTGAACTCCTGGTCTACGAGCAGGTTCACATAGCTGTCCGTGTTGTTGACCTCAGGGTGACCCGCCTGCGGCCGGAACGACAGGAACTCGGTGCTCGGCTCGAGGCCCTCGGGCTCGTCGAGGGAATCGCCCCCGTCCTCGTCAAAGGCGGACCCGGAGAAGACGGGACCCTCCTCGGGACCCATCGCAACCTGCTCGTCGAAACGCTCGTCGAGCGCCGCGAGCGCCACGGCCCAAAGGTCCTGCTGCTTGTCGCTCCAGCGCTCCTCCTGATCGAGCTCCACCTGCGGCACGGCATGAATCTCCTCGCGAATGGCAGGGCTCCACGTTGGCTGGCTCGCCTGCTCGGGCGTCTGGAAGGCAGGGACCGCCCGCGCCGTCGGCTGCGCCGGATCCGAGGGGGCAGCAGAAGCCTGGGCGGCAGCCTCGGGCGCCTGGGCGGCAGACGTGGCCACAGGGGCACTTGCCTGACGCCAGGTGTCATAGGCCGCACGCGCCTCATCGACCGTCTGGGCGGTAAAGAGCACCGCGCTGTTGTCGGCAAGGCTCTCGTTCACGCCGGGGGTTCCGGCAAAGGTGGTCTGGCTCACGCCAGTGACCTGGGAGTCGCCAAGGGCGTCGTCCCACCACAGCTCACCCACGTCACCCACGGTGCCGTCGGCGCGTGTAATCACGGGCAGGCCGTCCATGTGCGAGGCCTCAAGGCGCTCGCCAAGCACACGGGCGACGCCCTTGGCACGGGACACCATGCGGTCTGCGAGCGTCCGCTTGCGCACGTAGGCCTGTGCCACGGCGGCGTAGTCATTGGGATCGCTGTCCTGAACAAAGCCACGGGGCTCGACTGGCTTTGCGGAGGGCTCCACATCGATGCGGGGAATGCGCGCGGCAACGGCGGGATTTGCCCGCTCGGCCTCGTGGGCGGCGGCGATGTGCTCGAAGGCGCTCTGGAAGACGTCGAAGCCTCCGGAGGCGTTTTCGCCTGAAGCAGGCTTGGCGTCCACGTTCTCGACCGCGGCAGACGCGTACGTACCATCCTCGTCCGCCGCGAAGGTATTCGGAGCGAACCCAGCCACAGGATGCTTGGGCATGACGGGGGGAACGTTTGCGAAAGAGGACGCGTGCGCACCGGCGGCACGCGGCATGGAATGTGTCACGTCAGCCGCAACGGCACTCGTGGCGTCGGCGTCTGGGGCCGTCTGCCAGGCGGGACCCATCGCACGCGCGTGCTCGTCAAGCACGCGCTGGGCCTGGGCAGCCTGGCTGCGCGCCTCCTGCGAGCGCGTGATGGCAAGCGTCGTGCCTGTGGCCACGAGGGCACCCACGGCACAGCCGGCAACAAAGGGAATGGCAGCGCCGGTCACGGAGAACTCGTGGCCTGCGAGCGTCAGGGCAGAGGCGGACACGGGACATGCCCATGCAGCCGCACCAGCCAGACCAGCATAGATGGCAGGATTTCTCTTCCCGCTCGTCATGAGATGCCTCCCCTAAAGGGCGACGAACACGCAGTCTCTCTTGCGACGACGGGCGTGCGGGCACAAGGCTCGCGACCAATCGGGCAACGGTGGAGTGGGTTTAGTCTGCGTGTGCCGTCGCTCGAACATATCTGAAGGGCTCGCACGTGAGCACGAGCTTGCAAAACTATACATCCCATCAATCAAAAAGACCAGGTAAAAAGATGGGGAGGACCAACCATCCGCAGGCTGGTCCTCCCCGTCAGGCACGGAGGAACATGTTCGCCAGGCGACGACGCGCGTGTCGGGTCATTCGCCAGGCCTACCGTATAAGCCGGCCTGGCAACCAGGCACAATCGCACAAGACAGTTCGTCCGCCTACGCTACAGCGCGTCCGCGTACTCGCTCAGCTGCGCCTTCTTTGCCGAGCGAATGAGGAACTCCTGGTTATTCTGCGTGGCGCGCAGGCCCTTGATCAGCGAGCTCTCCGCACGTTCCGTGTTGTTCATGTTGGCAAGGATGCGACGGATGCCCCAGACGAACGGCTGAAGCTCTGGGTCCACGAGCAGCTCCTCGTTGCGCGTGCCGGAGGCAATCGGGTCGATGGCCGGATAGATGCGCTTGTCGGCCAGCTCGCGATCGAGCTTGAGCTCCATGTTGCCGGTGCCCTTGAACTCCTCGAAGATGACCTCGTCCATCTTGGAGCCGGTGTCAACGAGCGCGGAGGCGAGGATGGTGAGCGAGCCGCCATTCTCGATGTTCCTCGCGGCGCCGAGGAAGCGCTTGGGCGGGTACAGCGCCGCGGAGTCAACGCCACCGGAGAGGATGCGGCCGGAGGCGGGAGCAGCCAGGTTATACGCGCGCGCAAGACGCGTGATGGAGTCGAGCACCACCACGACGTCGCGGCCCATCTCCACGAGGCGCTTGGCGCGCTCAATCACGAGCTCAGACACGCTCGTGTGGTTCTCGGCGGGCATGTCAAACGTCGAGGCCACCACATCGCCCTTGATGGAGCGCTGCATGTCCGTGACCTCCTCGGGGCGCTCGTCCACCAAAAGGCAGATGAGGTAGACCTCGGGGTTGTTGGCGGCGATGGACTCGCAGATGCGCTTGAGGACCGTGGTCTTGCCAGCCTTGGGAGGACTCACGATGAGGCCACGTTGGCCCTTGCCGATGGGAGCGACGAGGTCGATGGCCCTGCCGGTGATCGAGTCCTTGCCGTGCTCCATGACGAGGCGCTCGCTCGGATAGACGGGCGTGAGGTCTCGGAAGCGAGGGCGCGTGCGAATGGAATCGGGAGCAAGGCCGTTCACCTTGGAAACGCGCTGCAGGGCCGGATACTTGTCGTTGGGTCGGCTCGGACGCACCGTTCCCTCGACAAGGTCTCCCCTCCTGAGGCCAAGGTGCTTGATGAGCTGCTGGGGCACGAAGGCGTCGTCATCGCCAGGCATGTAGTTGCCGGTTCGAACGAAGCCGTACCCCTCGCCCGTGATGTCGAGAATACCCGCCGCGGAGCGGAAGCCCTCGGCGCGGGCAGCCGCGATGTAGACGGCCTCGATGAGCTCCGCCCGCTTGACGCCCACGTACTCGATGCCGAGGTTGGCAGCCTGGCTGCGCACCTCGGCAACCCTCATGGCCGCAAGGTCCTCGCGAGAGAGCCTGGGTTCGTTCAGAGACTGGGAGGGGCCATTGTTGCCGTGGCGCCCACGGCGACGGTTGTTGCCCTGGAACTGCTGGGCACGATCGCGATACCCGCCCTGCTGCTGGCCCCTGCCGGGACGCGCCTGCTGGCGTTGGGCGTCCTGGCGAGAGGGGCGCTGAGGCACCTGCGCACCCTCGCGCTGCCCCTGAGCCTCGTCGCCGGCCTGGGCCTTCTTGGGCCTCGGGCGCCGACGTCGCTGCGCGTCGCCCGCATCGTCGCCCGTATCACGCACGGCCTCCTGACGCGGGGCCTGCGGGGCCATGCCCTCCTCGGCCGCAGCCTTGCGCGGGCGGCCACGACGACGCTTCTGGGGCTGAGTGGCCTCGGGCTTTTCGTCTGTCACTGAGATGTTCCTTCGATTCGATACGACCTAGGGTCGCCCCGCCTGAATTGAGAGCAAGGACGGCATGCGAGAGGCAGCCTGGGTGCTTGGCGGGATGTCTTTGGGAATGAGCCGCTACGCGCGGCATGAACGGCAAAATGCCGTTTGAGCAACTATAACACATGCCCGGGAATCGAAGAAAACCCAAGATGGTCCTCGTCGTCCCTCACTGCGACGATTCCGCGACTTACATGACGAAGGTCCGAGAATCGAAGGAAACCCAAGATGACCCTAGTCGTCCCTCCGCTTGCGCGGCGTGTGAACATGAAGGGAGTTGATGTGCTCGGAAGCCTCCGAGATACGAACGGAGCCCTTCTCGGTCGCGGCAACCAGAGGACCGCGGCCAGCGGCGTTGCCAGCCGAGGCACGAAGCGCAAGACCGGAGTCGCACAGCGACGCGACGGCCATGGAGACCGTTGGCTGAAGAAGCCCGAGCTTGTCGACAAGCTCGCATACGGCAAGCCCCTCGCCCTCCCCATACGTTGCCAGCCCGAGCAGAACGAGGTCGGCAGAGGAAAGCGTCACGGAACCCATGGTATCCACGACGCGGCGCATGCGGTCGGGGGTGCAGCGAGAGAGCGGCATGCCGGGCTTGATTGAGGCGCACATGTCGAGAAGCGCCGAATCGAGACGAAGCCGCCCCTCCTGCGAGAGCGCGCAGCACACGCTTCGGCGGTCGCGCTCGCCGCTCGTGCGCTCGATAAGGCCAAGACGGGCAAGATGACTCGTTCGATGGGTCATCGTCGGCCTCAACACGCCCTGGTACTCGGCAACCTCCGAGGTACGGAGCGGGCTGGAGGCGTTTGAGAGATGGCACAGTATGGCCAGCTCCTCGAAGGTCAAGCGATCGGCATAAGGCATGCCCTGACGAACCAGCGCATACGCCCGGCGAACGGACAGATACTCTCTCACGTTCATCGAAATAACCCCCTTTTTTGACATCGATAGCATACGCTCGTCGGAGGGACTCGAGGGCGACATTTACTCGAGGGCGAGATGGGGGGACTCTCGTACGCTCTTGTTGCAAACTCGGGAAAACGCTTTTGTGACCTCGGCATACATGAGCATGCGATTGAGGATTTCATGAGCGTCGACGGTGAGGTCGTTTTCTCTGGGATATGGGCGCCCACATCGCCAAGGGCCCCACGAAGGCCCCGGCAGGACTTCCGAGGTCGTGCCAGCCTCTTCGTCGTTGCGACCATCCTCCGGCCGTCGCGCTCGCGCAAAAGGAGCACCCGCCCGGCGCAGGGCGCTCGGACGGGTGCAACGGCTTCCTTTGACGTGAGAAGGGAAGGTCCTTACATCCTCTCGGGAGCAGACACGCCAACGAGGGTCAGCGTGAGGGCGAGCACGCGACGAACTGCGTCGCAGGCGGCGAGACGTGCATGCGAGAGCGACGCATCGACGGGACGGCCCTCGCTCGGCAACACCTGGCACACGGTGTAGAAGGCATGGAAGGCACCGGCAAGCTCCTGCGCGTAGTGCGTCAGGCGGAACGGGGCGCGGTCGCGGGCGCAGCCCTCGACAAGGCCCGGGAACTCGCCCAGCTTGCGGGCGAGCGCCGCCTCGGTGGGGTCGGTGAGCACAGATAGGTCGCAGTCCAGGGAGCAGGCGCGCTCGGCCACGGCGTCCATGCCCAGCTCGGCCGCCTCGGCGTCTGTGACGCCCGCGGCGCGGCGCAGGATGGAGCAGATGCGGGCGTGCGCATACTGCACGTAGTAGACCGGGTTGGTGTTGTCCTGGCGCTTTACGGCCTCGATGTCGAAGTCGATCATCTGGTTGGAGCTCTTGGACACCAGGGTGAAGCGCGTGGCGTCAGCGCCCACCTCGTCCAGAAGCTCGCGCAGCGGCACCATCGTGCCCTTGCGCTTGCTCATCTTGACGGGCTGGCCGTTGCGCAGCAGGTTCACGAGCTGACCGAGCAGCACCTCGAACTTGCCCTCGTAGCCCAGGGCGTCGGTGGCGGCGCGCACTCGGGCGATGTAGCCGTGGTGGTCGGCGCCCCACACGTCGATGACGTGGTCGACGCGCTCGTACTTGTTCCAGTGGTAGGCCACATCGGAGGCGAAGTAGGTGTAGGCACCGTCGGCCTTCACGAGCACGCGGTCCTTGTCGTCGCCAAAGTCCGTGGAGCGGAACCACAGGGCCCCGTCCTTCTCGAACAGGTAGCCCTTCTCGCGGAGCGCGGCAAAGGCGCGGTCGACGGCGCTCTGGCCGTCGGCGCCCTTCTCGTAGAGCGAGCGCTCGGAGAACCACACCTCAAACTCGGTGCGCATGTCCTCACAGGTGTGGCGAATGTCCTCGAGCATGAGCTTGTAGCCGCGCTCGCGGAAGGAAAGCATGCGCTCCTGCGCGTCGGCCTCCACCCAGTTGGTGCCGTCCTCCTCCATGAAGTGCGCGGCCAGGTCGATGATGTAGTCGCCGCCGTAGGAGTCGGCGCCCAGCTTGTTGCGGAAGGCGTCCATGTAGGGGTGGCTCTCGGGGTGCTCGTCGGCCTCGTCGTCGACGAAGGCCTGCCAGTCGGCGATGAGCGCCTCGTGGGCGGCATGGGCGTCGAGGCCCTTGGAAGCCATGATGTCAGCAATCTGCAGGTAGCGCTCGGAGACCGAGTTGCCAAAGGTGTTCATCTGGTTGCCGTGGTCGTTGACGTAGTACTCGCGCTCCACGTCGTAGCCGGCATGCTCGAGGACACGGCAGAGCGAGTCGCCGAGGGCCGCCCAGCGGCCGTGACCGATGTGGAGCGGGCCCACAGGGTTCGCGGAGACGAACTCAACCTGCACCGAGGTGCCCTCGCCGAGGTTGGAGCGGCCGTAGTTGGCGCCCTGCTCGCGCACGGTGCGGAAGACGGCGTTGCCGGCAGCCTTGGAGAGGTAGAGGTTGATGAAGCCGGGGCCGGCAACCTCAACGCGCTCCACCTCGTCGGTCTTGGGCAGGTGGGCCACGATGGCCTCGGCGATGGCACGCGGCGCCTTGTGGGCGAGCTTGGCGCTCCTGAGCGCCACGGTGCTCGACCAGTCGCCGTTGGCGGAATCTGCCGGGCGCTCGAGGCCGAGGTCGCTCACCTCGAACTCGGGCAGGTCGCCGGCCTTCTGGGCACAGGCGATGGCCTCACGAACCAGATTCTCGATCGTCTCGACCACAGGGGTCCCCTCTCATGTACGCAAGCGGCCCCGAGGGGCCGCGAAGTTGCAGGTCTTGCCGCGATGCGGCTGGTTGAGTGTAGCAAAAGTGCCCGGGACCGCTCGCCTTAGGCAAAGGGCGAGCACGCCTCCGGGCCAGCCGGAACGACAGCGCCGCGGCGGTAGGGGCGAGCGTGCGCTAGAGCAGGCTCGCCTGCCCGGCGCCCGCGCGCTCCTCGCGGGCAAGCCTCAGGCGCAGGTCCGCAAGGCCCCGCTCGATGCCCACCGGATAGATCTGCGGGTTGAGGAAGCGGCGCACGGCCGGGTCGAGGTGCATGAGGGCGTCGCGGCAGCGGCGCTTGGCCTCGCCGAGGGTCCCCGCGGCACCTGTGGACTTCCCGCCCGCCACCACCTGCACGAGCAGCTCATGGGCCTCGAAGGCCGTGAAGTCATAGGCGCGCTCGGAGTCGAGCACGTCCACGGCGAGGCCGGGCTCGCCCGTGGCAACCGCGTCGTCCACGATCACGTCGCCCACGGGGCAGCCCGCCTCGTCCACGAAGCGGACCACGTGCTGGACGCCGGGGATGGTGCGCTTGTAGGCCATCTCGGAAAGCTTCATGACCGGGCGCCAGGCACCCTCGCCCGCCTTGCGGACGGCCGCGAGCTTGTAGACGCCGCCGAGCGAGGGCTGTGGGTCGCAGGTGGCGAGCTTGGTGCCCACGCCAAAGGAGTCGATGGGAGCGCCCTGGGCAAAGAGGCTCTGGATGGTGTACTCGTCCAGGTCGTTGGAGGCCGAGACCTTCACGTAGGGCAGGCCCGCCTCGTCGAACATCTCGCGCGCGAGCTTGGAGAGCTTCGCAAGGTCGCCCGAGTCGATGCGCACGGCGGAGAGCCGCTCGCCGACAGCCTCCATCTCCTTGGCCACCGTCACGGCGTTGGCGAGGCCCTGGCGCACGTCGTAGGTGTCCACGAGCAGGCAGCAGTTCTTGGGCATGGAGCGCGCAAAGGCCCGGAAGGCGTCGAGCTCGGAGGGAAACGCCATGACCCAGGAGTGTGCGTGCGTGCCAAACACGGGGATGCCGTAGATCTTGCCGGCGAGACAGTTGGAGGTGGAGCTGGCGCCACCCACGAAGGAGGCGCGCGCCACCGCCAGGCCGCCATCCGGGCCCTGGGCGCGGCGGAGGCCAAAGTCGGACACGGCATGCCCCTCTGCCGCCTGCACCACGCGAGCCGCCTTGGTGGCCACGAGCGTCTGGAAGTTCACAAGGTTCAGCAGGGCCGTCTCGATGAGCTGGCAGGCAATCACGGGGCCTTGCACGCGCACGATGGGCTCGCGGGGGAACACGACCTCGCCCTCGCGCGCCGCCCACACGTCGACGTCCATCCTGAAGGTGCGCAGCCAGTCGAGGAACTCCGACTTGAACATGGCTCCGCCACCGGGAGCCTCCACGCTCGCGAGGTAGGCGACGTCTTCCTCGGTATAGCGGAAGTTCTCAACGAGGTCGGCAATCTGGCCCGTGCCGCACGCCACCGCGTAACCGCCCCTGAAGGGGTTGTCGCGGAAGAAGACGGTGAAGCAGGCCTGGGCTTCCGTGAGCCCAGACTCCCAGAAGCCCTGGGCCATCGTGAGCTCGTAGAGGTCTGTGTTGAGGGACACGTCCGTGGGCCTTGTGATGTCGGTGAGCGACATGCTCTCCCCCTTCGTGGCGGCCGGGCCGCCCTGTGTGCCGCCAGCAGCGGCAATGGGACCATCTGCGGCTGTCCCCAAGGCCGGCTAGTTGTTGATCATCCCGCCGCCGACGACGAAGACCACGAACCACGCGATGATGATGGCCACCACGAGAAGCACGAGCTTCTGGGCGAGCGGCATCTTGAGGTCCTCGTCGGGCTCCATGTACTCGCGGGCGCGCTCGCGGCGCTGGGCATCGCGGCGCTCGGCGTCGGCGTCGGCCTGATCGCGGCGCAGGCGCTCGAGCTCGGCGCGACGCTGGGCATCGGCCCGCGAGCGGTCGCGCTGGGCCTTCTCGGCCCGCAGACGCTCCAGCTCGGCGCGCTCGGCGTCGCTGAGCGGCGTGTTGCTATCTGCCATCAAGGCTCCTTAGGTAACGCGCGCCGAGGTGCTGGCACCGGCGCGCCGATTTCTCATATGGTGCGGGGCGGGCACATCGCCAGGCGTCCCGCAGGCGTATTGAATAAGTCTATCCCTTTTGCATGCTCGGGGTGAAATCTGCAGCTCATCGCGATTTGCTAAGGACCAGCAGTGCCCTCAGGCATCAAGTTCCGGCCCGTCCACGCCCGTGGCGTCAAACGCGGGGACGAAGCTCTCAGAGACGGTACCGCCCTGCTGCCACCACATGTGCTCGAAGCCGAGGTCATCGGCATAGTCGAGGACGATGTCATACTCGTCGTCCCCCAAGGCGCGGCCCAGGTCTCCCCCACGCCGGCGGCAGGCCTCGTTGGGCGTGTACTGGTTCATGACGGAGATGTCCACGTCGTTGCCGGCAAGCTCCCACACTCGGTCGAGCACGGCCATGGAGTCATCCGTGTGGCCGGGCAGCACGAGGTGACGCACGATGATGCCGCGAAGCATCCGGCCGTCCTCGTCAAGCGCCCGCCCGCCGGCGGCGCGCACCTGCGCGAGCATCTCCGCGAGGCCAGCCGAGGCCACCTCGGGGTAGTCGCCCGCCGCCGAGAGCCTGCGGGCGAGGCCGCCGTCCGCGTACTTGAAGTCGGTGAGCCACACGTCGATGACGTCTGCCATGAGCCGAAGCGTCTCGACCGTCTCATAGCCCGAGGTGTTGCAGACAGTGGGCAAGCTCATGCCGGCGTCGCGCGCCGTGAGCACGGCCTCGCGCACCTGGGGCGCAAAGTGCAGGGGCGTCACGAGATTGATGTTGAGCGCCCCCTGGGCCTCGAGCTCGAGCATGATCTCGGCAAGGCGCGCCACCGTGACCTCGTGGCCGAAGTTGCCGGCGCTGATCTCGCGGTTCTGGCAGAAGACGCACTTGAGGGGGCAACCCGAGAAGAAGATGGCGCCCGAGCCCGTCTCGCCCGAGATGGGCGGCTCCTCCCAGAAGTGAAGGGCCGCGCGGGCGATACGCAAGGTGGCGTTGGCGCCGCAGGCACCGCGGGCACCGGCGCTGCGGGCCGCACCGCACGCGCGCGGGCAGAGCGTGCAGTGCGCGTAGGCAGTGGGGCCAGCCGAGACGGCTGGCCCCGCCAACCCCACAGTGCCAGCCGCCTCGGCAGAGCCGGCACCGATGCCGCCGCCCGCGCCAGCCGTTCCGGCGACTCCGCCCGTATTCCCGACGCCAATGCCGGCACCAATGCCGCCGCCCGCGACAGCCGTCCCGGCGACTCCGCCCGCCACCTCAGTGCCCTTGTCGGTACTATCGCCCATGAACGTGGCCCTCCATACACATACAAAAAGAGCGGACCACAATGTGGCCCGCTCTCATAATCACTGGTGGAGACGAAGGGAATCGAACCCTCGGCCTCTGCCATGCGACGGCAGCGCTCTCCCAGCTGAGCTACGTCCCCAGGCGCGTTTGCGCAAGGGCTAGTATACCGTGAGTTCCCAGAGAGTCAAACGAAATTTTTCAATCTTGGACCGCGGAAGCTTCCCCATCGCGAATCAGGAAGGCTCTTCTCCACGGGGCACAAAGCACCGTTGAGAATTGTGGGGCGTAGTGTTCCCGCGCAAGCCGTAAAGCCCGATCGAAGGCCGCGAGGTCATGAACCGCACCCCAAGCCACGAAGCCCAGGGAGCATCACGAAATAGCTTATGGCCGCAACATCAGGAAAGAAAAAGGGCGACGCCGCCAAAACAACGTCGCCCCCCGCAGGTGCGATAATGAACCCACCTCTCAAAAGGTGGGTGCCCTCACCGTCTGTTCCAGCTTCCTCACCAGCGGAGGATGCCTGTACTGGGATCGGCATGTGGGCTCCCAGGAAACGCTTGTCGGTTCACCCAGTTTGCCCTGCGGGGGACTGACATCACTCACTATACGGATGCCATTCGTCGTTTCCAGTCTTGACATGCGCCTTACGTAGTGTTGTTTGCCCTTGACACCAATAAGATGCAGCTAAACGGCGCGATACGACACATTTTCACTTTCAGGGAGAGTGGCTGGCAAGCCATGTCGTTCGACCCGAGCTCCTTCCACCCGCCACGCCCCAACCCCCGGAGAAACTGATTCTGCCCCGGCTGGTATCATGTTAAAGATTTGTCAGTTCCACGATGACGAGCGCCTCCCAGGCGAGGGCCCGGTCGTGTGGCTTCGGGAGGTTGCCCGTTTTGGTCGAGTGGTGGATACCCTACGTGTGCCTGTTCGTCACGACCCTTGTCGTGACCCTCGCGCTCACGCCGCTCGCGGGCAAGCTCGCCTGGAAGCTCGGGGCGGTGGACCGCCCGAGCAAGCGCCGCATCAACAAGAAGGCCACGCCTCGCATGGGCGGCGTCGCCATCTTCGTCGCGCTCATCGCGGCGGTGGCCGTTCAATACGTTGGTACCACGCAGCTGGGATGGCCCGTGGTGCTGCTCCCCGGGCGCTTCATGACGGTCAACTACTACATGCTCGCCGCCTCGTTCCTCGTCATCTTCCTCACGGGCGCCATTGACGACGTCTTCCAGCTGAAGCCGCTGGCGAAGCTCGCGGGCCAGGTGCTCGCCGCGGGCATCGCCGTTGCCGGAGGCCTTACGGTTGGCATCATCGTGAACCCGCTTGGGGGCGAGTTCTCACTCGGATGGGCCGCCTACCCCATCACGGTGATCTACCTCGTTGCCTACGTGAACATCATCAACCTCATCGACGGGCTCGACGGGCTCGCCTCGGGCATCACGTTCATCTCCTGCATGACGATGTTCCTCATGGCCACCATGTCCGGCAGGCTCGACGCCGCAGCCCTGGCCATCTCGGCTGCGGGCGCCACGCTCGGGTTCCTTCGCTACAACTTCAACCCCGCCTCAATCTTCCTCGGTGACTCGGGCTCGCTGCTGCTGGGTTTCTCACTTGGCACCATTTCGCTGCTCAACGTCACGCGCATGGCAGGCCTCACCACGATGATTCTTCCGCTCGTGATTTCCTTTGTGCCTATCGTCGACACACTCTCGGCCATCATCCGCCGCAAGCGCGCACACGTGAGCGTGGGCCACGCCGACAAGGGCCACATCCACCACAGGCTCATCTCCGACGGCTACAACCAGCGTCAGGCAGTGCTGTTCATCTATGCCTGGACCACCATGCTGTGCGCCGGCGCCGTACTCATGACGCAGGTGGAGACCATGCCGCGTATCCTCATCTTCTGCGTGCTCATTGGCGTGTCGTTTGCCTTCGCCGCGCACCTCAAGCTGTTCGAGCCGGTCTTGCGCCATCACTACAACCCCAAGAGCGGCGAGGACGAACTCGTGGACCCCACGGACCCCGCCTTTGCCGTCGAGGAGCAGAAGGCCGAGCGTAAGGCGGAGAAGCGCCGCGAGCAGGTAGTCGATGCCCTGCTCGGTCACGAGGATGACGATAAGACCGAGTAGCACGCAGAACCAAGGGAACCTTTCGCCATATTTGTTGTCTAGTTTTGGAACGCAGGTTAGACACAAGTTCGACGGCATATTGTCACTTAATATAGCTGCAGTTATACATTTTTAAATTTCTTTGTTATAACCACATCCGGAGATAGACAACAAATTCAGGCACATGTTTCTCAGACAATCCCCCAGACATAATCTTCCGGTCGTTTGAAGAGACCCCGCAAGTCTACAACGCCCCCAATTCCCGGCAATTCGCCCGCGCACCTTCAATAACCATCTGTGTGCTCTTATTCACCCGCGTGCCATCGGGGCTCAGATACTCTTGACATGGTGATGGCAAGGAATCGATTCGCACTTCGAGTTGTTTCTTGCGAACAGTTGTCTCAGGGAATACATCCAACTTGTTTTGTAAAACGGCCCCGGTTCCATCACCGGGGCCGCACACTAGATACGCAATGGGAACAGGTCGCAGCGGTCTAGAGCACCTTGGACAGGAAGCTCTTGGTGCGCTCGTTCCTCGGGTGGTCGATGACCTCCTGGGGCGTGCCCTGCTCCTGGATGACACCCTGGTCAACGAAGACCACGCGGTCGGCCACGTCGTGGGCAAAACCCATCTCGTGCGTGACACAGACCATCGTCATGCCCTCGTTGGCAAGCTCGCGCATGACGTCGAGGACCTCGCAGACCATCTCGGGGTCCAAGGCGCTCGTAGGCTCATCGAAGAGCATGATATCCGGGTCCATGCACAGGGCGCGGGCAATGGCCACACGCTGCTGCTGACCGCCGGAGAGCGACTTGGGCATCGCGTCGACCTTGTCCGCAAGCCCAACGCGAGAAAGCAGCTCGAGGGCCTTCTTCTCGGCCTCCTCCTTGGTTTTGAGCTTGAGCTCGACCGGCGCCCACATCAGGTTCTCCTTCACCGTCTTATGCGGGAAGAGGTTGAACTGCTGGAACACCATGCCCATGTGGCGACGGATGCGGTCGACGTCGGCCTTGGGGTCAGTGATGGACTCGCCGTCGACGAGAATCTCGCCGGAGGTGGCCTCCTCGAGGCGGTTCAGGCAGCGCAGGAACGTGGACTTGCCGGAGCCGGAGGGGCCGAT
>NZ_CAAKON010000020.1:207366-238750 GCF_901212655.1 Olsenella uli
CAGACCACCTCTCCCTGCTTGATGTCGATGTCGATGCCGCGTAGGACGTGGTTGTCGCCGAAGTCCTTCTTGAGGCCGGTGACCCTAATCTTCGGTTCTGCCATTTACTTACGCATCCTTTTCTCAAGCCGGGAGGAGACAATCATGAGCACGCTCGTGATGACGAGGAACATCAGGGCAACCCAGGTGTAGGTGGCAAACGAGTTGAACGTGCGACCAACGTAGACCTTCGCCTGGTTCATGACCTCGGGCAGGCCCAGGGCATACATGATCGTGGAGTCCTTGAGGGTGATGATGCACTGGTTCACGAGGCTTGGCAGGCAGATGCGCACGGCCTGGGGCAGGATGATCTGTTGCATGGACTTAGCCTGGGAGACGCCGAGGGAGCGGGCGGCCTCCATCTGACCCTTGTCAACGGACTGAATGGCGCCGCGGAAGATTTCGGCCAGGTAGGCACCTGCGTTGAGTGTCAGCGTGATGACGGACGCGGTGACGATATCCAGGCGGAAGTCGGGGTTGATTGTGGCCTGCACGATCTGGGGGACGGCGAGATACAGGTAGAAGCCCTGCACCAGCATTGGCGTGCCGCGAATGAGCCAGATGTAGAACTTCGCGACGCCCCTCAGCACGGGAACCTTTGAGAGGTTCATGAGGCACGTGAGGATGCCGAGGAACATGGCGATGACAAGGGAGATGACCGTGACGAAGATCGTCATCTGGAAGCCCGCGGCAAGCAGAGGCCAGGCCTGCTGTAGCACGGCGAAAAGGTCTGAGTTCATGGTCTACCTAACATACGATAGGGCCGCGCGGGGTTTCCCGCGTGGCCCTTGGCTTACTGCGCTGTACGAGGAGGCTAGGCCTTCATGTACTTGTTGATAATCTCGTCGTACTTGCCGGAGTCCTTGAGGCTCTTGAGGCCCTTGTTGAACTTCTCAATGAGCTCGGAGTTCTTGCCCTTCATGACGGCAAGCGCGGTCGGCGTGGCATAGGTGCCATCGTCCTTGCCGATGACCGCGAGGCCGTTGCCCTGCTTGACGCCGTAGGCCATGACCGGGTAGTCCTCGAAGCAGGCGGCGGTGTTGCCGGTCTGGACGTCCTGGTACATCATGTCGGACTGATCGAAGTACGTGATGGTGAAGCCGTACCGGTCCTTGATGGACTCGGCCCAATCGGCACTCTGCGTACCGGTCTTGCAGGCAACGGTCTTGCCCTTGAGGTCGTCGAGGCTCTTGACGTCGCCGTCGGCCTTGGCGGCAGCGCAGACGTAGGACTCGTAATAGGGATCGGTGAAGTCGTACTTCTGCTTGCGGGCATCCGTGATGGACATGCCGGCGATGACGGCGTCGGCCTGGTTGGACTCGAGGGCGGCCACGGCTGCGTCGAAGCCAAGGGACTGCAGGTCATACTCGAAGCCCATCTCGGACGCAATGGCGGCGAGCAGGTCGACGTCGACGCCCACGAACTTGCCGCTCTCGTCCGTGTACTCAAACGGGGCGAAGGTGGTGTCGGTGGCGATGACGTACTTCTTGCTGCCGGAGTCACCCGTGGAGGCAGAGCCGGTGGACGCGGAGCTACCGGAGTTGGAGCCGCAGCCAACGAGACCGAGGCCGAGAACAGCGGCAGAACCGCCCATGAGGGCGAGGAACGAACGACGAGACATAGACTTGGACATACCGTCTCCTTTGGCAACTGGGCCATGATGGCTTGCAATAAAACTTCAGAAGAGCATGCCAAAGTTGCGTTTCTGTTTTGTTACACGCTCGTCACTCGAGCGTGTACGGCTGTTTTGATGCGCCGCGCCCAAGAACCGATCAGGTCATGGTCGCGCCGCAGCACCCGTCGGCGACCTGCTTTGATACGACGCGCACAAGGACCGAGCAGACCTGCCGCAGCTGCAAGCGAGCCGACCGCATGAGTGGCTCTATGGTGCAAGGCCGCGTCGCAAAAGCCCCATGCCCACGAGCCCAATAAACAGAAAAAGCCCCGCTTGCCTAGTGGCAAGCGGGGCTTCGACGAACCAGCTCGCGCTTACTCGGCGAGGGCCTTCTTGGCAACCTCGGCGAGAGCGGCGAAGGCAGCCTCGTCCTCATAGGCGAGCTGCGAGAGAACCTTGCGGTCCAGCTCGACGCCGGCGAGCTTCAGGCCGTGCATGAACTGAGAGTAGCTCAGGTCATTGAGGCGAGCGGCGGCGTTGATGCGCTGGATCCAGAGAGCGCGCACATCGCGCTTCTTGTTGCGACGATCACGGTACTGGTACTGCAGGGAGTGCTGGACCTGCTCCTTCATACCACGGAAGGTGCGGGAGGAAGTGCCGTAGTAGCCCTTGGAGAGCTTCTTCAGGGTCTGACGCTTCTTACGACCGGCGACGGCGCGCTTGACTCGTGCCATGTGAAATCAACTCCTATAAGTGAAACAGAAAGAAGAAAGGAAACGCTCGAGCTACTTGCCCATGCGAGCGGAGACGACCTTGACGTCGGCGGGAGCGAGCTCGGTCTCCTTGCGGAAGCCACGGATGCGCTTCTGGGACTTCTTGGTCAGGATGTGGCTCTTGAAAGCCTTGGCACGCATGATCTTGCCGGTGCCGGTGCGGCGGAAGCGCTTGGCCGTACCCTTGTGCGTCTTCATCTTAGGCATGCTAGTTCTCCTTCGTATCCTTCTCGTCGGCGGGCTCTGCCTTCTCATCAAAGGCACCCTTGATCGGCGCGACGAGCATGTGCATGTTGCGACCCTCCATCTTGGGCTGGCTCTCTACCGTAGCGTAGGGCTTGAGGTCGTCTGCCAGGCGCTCCAAGACGTTGAGACCCTGCTCAGGGTGGGCCATCTCACGACCACGGAACATGATGGTCACCTTGACGCGCGCGCCCTTCTTGAGGAAGCGCATGACGTGGCCCTTCTTGGTCTCGTAGTCGCCGGTGTCGATCTTGGGACGGAACTTCATCTCCTTGATCTCGACCTTGGCTTGGTTCTTACGAGCCTGCTTGGCCTTGATCGCCTGCTCGTACTTGAACTTGCCGTAGTCCATGACCTTGCAGACGGGTGGCTCGGCGTTCGGAGCGATCTCGACGAGGTCGAGGTTCTGCTGGTCTGCAATGCGCAGGGCGTCGCGGACGCCAAACAGGCCGAGCTGGGAGCCGTCAACGCCAATCAGGCGGCACGTGCGAGCGGTGATCTCCCCATTGATGCGGGGACCTTCGGACTTGGCTATCTTACACACCTTCCCTTCCTTGCGGCGCACCCCTGGTGCCTCGCCGCACGCGAGACGCCCGGTTGGACGCCCCGTAACGCAAAAACCGGAGCTGCGCTTTTGGCACAGCTCCGGTAAGATACAGGTTTGCGTATCCGCAAAGACGGATGGCGTGTTCCCTTGTCTGACCAGACAGCTGCCCTGGGGCGCCGTTCAGGTGGGGCCTTATGCTCAGGCCCACTTCCTTGTGGCCTCGCGGCCACACGGACGAGTAGTATGCCATGGGAACAACCGCGATGCAAGGATAAACAGAATGTCTCAGGGCGTACACAATCGAGGGGCCGCACAGGGCAGCGAGCAGACGGGCAAGGGACGCGGAAACCGACGCTCCGCGCACGGGGGCAAGAGGCGTGATCGCGCCTCGAGCTCCAGCGCTCGGCGCCAAAAGCGACCCGCCGAGAAGCCGCAGGAGCTGGACGAGGCAACCGGCCTCCCGCTCCACTTGCTCGAGGCGGTGCGGACGCAGTATGACGCAGGCGACGTGGAGCGCATCCTCGAGGGCTGGGGAGCAGGGCGGCGCGTGACGCTCCGGGCAAACGCCCTTCGCGGCGGACGCGACGAGGTGGCGTCCGCGCTTGACGCCGCGAACATCGGCTGGGAGGGCGTGCCGTGGTATCCGGACGCCTTCGTCCTCGCACCGGGCACGGCCGAGCGCGATGTATGGGAGCTTGACGCCTACAAGGAGGGCAGGCTCTACCTGCAGAGCCTCTCGTCCATGCTGCCGCCACTCTCGCTCGCCCCGCGCGCGGGCGCCGACATCCTCGACATGTGCGCCGCGCCCGGCGGCAAGACGACCCAGATCGCGGCCCTGGCGAGCGTGCTTGGGGGTCGAGCCGCCCATGTCACGGCATGCGAGCTCTCGATGCCTCGTGCCGAGCGCCTCGAGCACAACCTGCACCTCCTCGGCGCCGACAACGTGCAGGTCATGCGAACCGACGCCCGCAAGCTCGACAGCTGGTTCTCCTTCGACCAGGTGCTCCTCGACGCCCCGTGCACGGGGTCGGGCACGGTGCGCGCCCACGACGCGCGCGCCGCGCGCCACCTCACGCCAAAGCTCGCCGACGGCGTGGAACGCTCGCAGCGCGCCCTCGTCGACAAGGCGCTCGAGGTGCTCAAGCCGGGCGGCGTGCTCGTCTACTCAACCTGCTCGATCATCGCGCGGGAAAACGAGGACGTCGTGGCATGGGCGCTCGCAAGGCACGGGGACTGCGAGCTCGTTGACGTCGGGCTTCCCAGTGGGGTCTCGGAGGGCCCGCTCGCACTGCCGACGCTCCCCTGCCGGCTCGACGGCGCCGTGACCGTGTGCCCCACGGAGCTCTACGAGGGCTTCTTCGTCTGCCGCATCAGAAAGCGCGGATAGAACCGGAGCGTGCCGAGGGCAACCGCGCGTAGCCTCGACCTCGACTCGCGCTCACGTCAAGGCGGCGTGAACAGGCACACCCTGCGCTATTGGGCCGAATCGTCGGCGATGCCCGCGCCGCGGTCGCGGAACATCTGCTCCACCACGTCGGGCGTCGTGTCGAGCGCGCAGGCAAGCTCCTCGAGCGAGCGGAGGCGCGCCTCCTTGAGCACGCGGGCGATGTAGGCGCTGGGCTTGCGGGCGCTACGCTCGCACTGGGCGATGCGGGTGCGCATCGTCTTCACCACGCGGACGGAATCGGGAACGCCGCGCTTGAGGAGGGCCTTGAAGTAGGCCTCTTCCTGTCCGGAATTCCTGTCGGTGTGCGTGTCACAGGCAATCGAGTCATAGTTCTCGATGACATCGAGCGCCTCGGCACGGGAAACCGGCGGATGAAGGTGGGCCTCGGCCTGGTCTGCCGGATAGAGCAGGCGGGTTGCGTTTCTGCCGCTGCCGGCCTCGAGAATCAGCGCGGGCGACGGAGTGTCGCGAAAGCCGACAATCGTGCAAAGACCCTGGCCAGGATGCATGACGCGCTCGCCCACGCTAAACAATGTCAAAACCTCCGAAGAAGGCCCGCTCACCCCCTGCGCGGACAGCCGGCCGCAGCCAGATACATACAGAATAGCACCTCGGTTTTGTATAACCGCAGGTAAATCTATAAGTGTGGTGTAAAGGTAGGAATACGGCAAAGCGCAGGCAGCCCCATCCGCGCAAGAGGTGATGCCGAGACGCGACACTTTCGGTATACTAACCAAGGCGCAACCGCGCACCTGTGCCCGAGTGGTGGAATGGCAGACACGGGGGTCTCAAAAACCCCTGGGGGAAACCTCGTGCGAGTTCGACCCTCGCCTCGGGCACCAAATAGACAGACAAGGCCCCGCGAAGCTACGCTTCACGGGGTCTTTCTTTTGCCATGTTTGGGGACAGACCCTTTTGCAAGTCTCCAGAAAGACTATTCAGAAAACCTGCAAAAGGGTCTGTCCCCGGCCTGCTACCGACGCAGGAAGGGATTGTGCTCGAGTTCCCAGGCCATGGTAGTGTCGTCGCCATGACCGCAGAGCACGTGCGTCTTGGGTGGAACCTCCTGGCCAAGCCGAGCAAGGGTGGCCATGAGCTCGGAGGCATTGCCGCCGGGAAGGTCCGTACGGCCCGCCGAGCCGGCAAAGATGGTGTCGCCCACGAAGGCTATGCCCTCGGCGTCACCCTCTCCCAGAAACACGATGCCGCCGGGCGTGTGCCCAGGAGCCGCCAGCACGCGGAACCTGGCCGCCCCCACAGAGACCTCGTCTCCCGCCGCGAGGATGCGATCGGGTTCCGGGGCGTCGGCGTCGTACTGGATGCCAAACGCGTGGTTTCGGCGAGCATGCCTCGCGAGGTCGACGTCCGCCTCTGCCATGGCGAACTTGGCACCTGTGGCGTCAACGAGCGCCTGGCAGCCGCCCACGTGGTCGGCATGGCCATGCGTGGCCACGACGAGCTCCACGCGCACGTCGGCGAGCGCCTTGGCGATGCGGTCGCCCTCGCCCGCGGGGTCGACCACCATGGCCGCCCCCTCGCTCACGACGCCGTAGACGTTGGTGGAGATGGCGCCCACCACGAACTGGCGAACCTCGAGCTTTCCCGCGGCGATGGCGGGCACATCGTCGAGCGCCATGGCGCCCCTGTTCCAAAATGCCATCCGGCATCTCCTCCCTTGTTTGCTGCTGGGGGCAGGCCCTTTTGTGAGTTTTCTGATAGCCCTTTCAGAAAACTCACAAAAGGGCCTGCCCCAATGCACTTAGGCGCGACGGGCCATGGTGTTGGCGCCCTCGCCGGGCATGATGCGGCGGGCATCGTAGACAGAGGGCACGCGACCCACGGTCGAGAGCAGCGTGTCCAGCAGGTTCGCGTCGCTGATGGCAATGAGGAACCGCAGGCGCGCCACGCCCCGCGCGCTCGTGCTCGTGGCCGCGGACAGGATGTTGCCGCCGGCCTCCCCCACCGCGATGGTGACGTCCTTGAGCAGGCCCATGCGGTCCGTGGCCTCGACCATGATCTCGACCTGGAACTGCGTGGCGCCGGAGGTGTCCCACTCCACCGGAATCATGCGCTCCGGGTGCTCCATGAGACCGCGAACGTTGGGGCAGTTGGCGCGGTGCACGGAGACGCCGCGCCCGCGCGTGATGAAGCCCACGATCTCGTCACCCGCCACCGGGTTGCAGCAGTGCGCGAGGTGCACGAGCAGGTCCGGGTCGCCCTTGGCCACAACGCCGCAGCTGCTGCGGCGCTTGGGCGCGCCCGCCCCACGGCCCGGGGAGTGGCGCGGTGCCGTCATGGCCTTGGTGGTGCCCTGCGTGAAGAACTGCTCGTGGGCTGCCTTGGCCTCGGCCTGGGCCTTCTGCTGTGCGGCGAGAATCTCGGCTGGAGAACCCTGCTCGAGCATCTCCTGCACCTTGTTGGCCACGGACTTGGCCGTGAGCTTGCCGTTGGCGATGGCGGCGAGCATGTCGTCCGGGCCCTTGAAGCTCAGCTGCTCACAGACCTTGCCAATAGCCTTCCCGGAGCGCGGCGTGGAGATGCCGTAGCCGCGCTTGCGCAGCTCGCGCGCCAACTCGGAGCGGCCGGCGTCGGCGTCATCGGACTTCGTGGAGGCCGCGAAGTACTTGCGAATCTTGGCGCGGGCACTCGGCGTGGCGACGATGTTCATCCAGTCGCGCGAGGGCTTGGAGTTCTTGTTCGTGAGGATCTCGATGCGGTCGCCCGTGGCGAGCGGCGTGGTGAGCGACACCACCGAGCCGTTCACCTTGGCGCCCACGCAGTGGTTGCCCACCTCGGTATGCACCGCGTAGGCAAAGTCGAGCGGGGTGGCGCCGGCGCGCAGGTTCATGACCTCGCCCTTGGGCGTGAAGACGAAGATCTCGTCCTCGAAGAGGTCCACGCGCAGGTCCTCGAGGAACTCGTGCGGGTCCTCCATGTCGCCCTCGACCGTCCAGTCGAGGCTGCGGCGAATCCAGGAGATCTGCTTGTCGACGCTCTTGTCGTCGGCGCTCATGGCACCCTTGGAGTTGCCGGCCCGCTTGTAGAGCCAGTGCGCCGCGATACCAAACTCAGCCTGGTCGTGCATCTCGCGCGTGCGAATCTGGATCTCGATGGGACGGGCCTCGGGGCCCACCACCGTCGTGTGCAGCGACTGGTAGCCGTTGGGCTTGGGCGTGGCGATGTAGTCCTTGAAGCGGCCGGGCAGCGGGTGCCACAGCGAGTGCACCGCACCGAGGGCCGAGTAGCAGTCGCCCACCGTCTGGGTGATGACGCGCAGGGCGATGAGGTCGTAGATGTCCGAGAACTCCTTGCCCTTGCGCTTCATCTTGAGGTAGATGCTCCACAGGTGCTTGGGGCGCCCCGTGATCTGGAAGTCAGAGAGGCCCACACGGTGCAGCTCGTCGGCGAGGGTCTTGATGGCCTCCTCGGTGTCGCGCTCGCGCTGGTCGCGAGAGTCCTGCACCATGCGGGCGATGCGCTGGTACTCGCCGGGCTCCAGGTAAAAGAAGGCGAGGTCCTCGAGCTCCCACTTGATGCTGGAGATGCCGAGGCGGTCTGCGAGCGGCGCGTAGACGTCCATGGTCTCGTGCGCCTTGAAGATGCGGCGGTCGGGCGGCAGGGCCGCAAGCGTGCGCATGTTGTGCAGGCGGTCTGCCAGCTTGATGATGACGACGCGGATGTCGCGGCTCATGGCCAAAAACATCTTGCGCAGGTTGAGCGCCTGCTTGGCGTCCATGGAGTCAACCTCAATGGAGGTGAGCTTCGTGACGCCGTCGACGAGCTCGGCAACCGTCTCGCCAAAGAGCTCCTTAAGGTCGCCCAGGGTGGCGGGCGTGTCCTCAACGGTGTCGTGCAGCAGCGCGGCACAGATGACGTCCTCGTCCATGCGCAGGTCGTGCGCGAGGATGAGCGCCACCTCTACGGGATGGTTGATGTAGGCCTCGCCCGAGCGCCGCCGCTGGTTCTTGTGGAACTCGGCGGCGAAGCGGTAGGCCTCGTCGACCTTGGCCATCTCCTCGGCGTCGAGATAGCGCGCGCAGGTCTTGCGGAGCAGCGGGTAGTCGTCTGCCCCAACCTTCGGCGTGCCCTCCGGCGGCGCCGCCACGTGCCTCTCCTCTGCCTGGACGCTCATGACGCACTCCCATCCTCGCGGACCTGCGTGCCGAAGCCCGGCACGATGGGCCTGTTGACGCGCGCGAGCAGCTCTCCCGGCGTGGCCGTGAGGGCCCAGCGGCAAAACGCGTGAAACTCCTCGCTCGAGCGCATGCCCTCAAGGTAGCGTATGGAGCTGTCGAGTTCCATACGCTCGGGCGAGTCCGTCATCAGGATTTTCCTTTGCGAGCCGTACCCCTCCGTCGTGAGGAAGCCCAGCTCGCGGAAGATGCCGATGCCTGCCGAGACCGCGCGCTCCTCCAGGCGTGAGCCGGGCGCCACCTGCACGCAGGTCTCGAGCAGCCCGGCGTTGGTGCGCGCTATGGCGCCACCCTCGCCCTGGGCGCGCGAGCGCGCGGCCAGCGACTGGAGCGCCCGCCACAGGCACACGAGGTCGTCGCGCCCCGGGGCGTAGGAGGCAAGGATGCGCTCGTTCACCCGGGCGTCGCGCGAGCCAAACATGAGGTGAATCGTGGCGGGGGCACCGTCTCTGCCAGCACGCCCGCTCATCTGGTTGAACTCCACCGCGCCAAAGGGCATGTGGTAGAGCACCACGTGGCGGATGTCGGGCAGGTTGACGCCCTCACCAAAGGCGCTCGTGGAGATGACGCACGAGAGCTCGCCTGCACGGAAGGCGCGCTCCACGCGCGTGCGCTCGGAGCGCGTAAGGCCGGCGTTGTAGAAGGCGATGCGCTGGGCAAGCTCGGGATTTGCCTTGCGCAGGGTGCGCGCGAGCACCACGGACTGCTCGCGGGAGTTCACGTAAGCCACGCACTTCTCGCCCGTGCTCGCGAGCGAGACGAGGGCGGCCTCGCGGTCACGCAGCTCGCGCTCGTCGTCGATGCGGAGGTTCTCGCGGCAGGCGTCGTCCACGATGACCTCGTCGGCCGAGCAGAGCCGGCAGATCTCGCGCGCCACGGGGTCGGCCGCCGTGGCGGTCGCGGCCAGGCACGTGGGATGGCCGAGCTCGGCGAGCACGCGCGGGAGCTCCTGGTAGGCCGAGCGCGTGCCGCCGGCCGAAGTGCCGGCGTGGTGCGCCTCGTCGATGACGACGAAGCCGACGCGCCCGCCAGCGGCAAACTCACCCGAGTGAATGGCAAGGAACTCCGGCGTGGTGAGGATGACGTCTGCCTCACCGGACCCAAGCGCCGAGAAGACCTCGTGCCGCTCGTCGAGCGGGGTCTCGCCCGTGAGCACCCGGCCGGAGAGCCCCATGGCCGCAAGCTCGCCCTCAAGGTGGAAGCTCTGGTCTGCCACAAGGGCGCGCAGCGGGAACACGAGCACGCTCGCGCGGCCGCGAAGCAGTGCCTCGCGAGCGGCGTGAACGTGGAAGATGAGGGACTTGCCGCGGCCCGTGGCCATGACGCAGAGGGCGCTTGTGCCCGCGGCAAGCGCGTCGAGGGCGCGCGCCTGAGCCGGCAGCGGTTCATGGTCGCCGATCATGCGGCGCACGAGCTCGCGCGTGAGCTCGTCGGGTGCCATCGCGGAGAGCCGCGCGCGCTCGGCTCCCTCGGCAGCCTCCGGCACGACGCGCGAGTCCGACGCTAGGATCTCTGGCACGCGGCCAAACAGCTCGTCCACGATGGCGGGGGCCGCAGGCTCGCCCTCCGCCGTGCGATAGACGATGTCGCGCACCATGAGCTTGGGGTTCGTACGTCCCTGCCAGGTCTCGGCCACGGCCTCGAAGACGAGGTCGACGGCGCCCTCGTAGTCGCACGCGCGCTCCACGTCGGGCGCGCGGAACATGATGGCGGGCCTGGAGCAGACGCCGTCGGTGGCAATGAAGCGCAGGTGCTCGCCCGAGCGGCCCACCCGGCTCCTGTTGCGCATCACCACGCCCGTGGCCGCGAGCAGCGGCACCTTGTTGCCCTGGCCAAAGGGTGCAAGGACCTTAAGGCTCTCGATCGTGGGCACGTCGAGCTCCTCGAGCCCCACGATGGCCGTGACCTCGCCCGTGTCCACGAACTGCTCGGGCGGCAGCTCCGCCAGCACGGACTCGAGGCGGGTGCGGAAGGCGTCGATGCTCTCGGCGTCGATGGTGACGCCCACGGCCCCGGCGTGGCCGCCGAAGCGCACGAGCAAGTCGGCGCACTTCTCGACCGCCTCGAAGAGGTTGACCGATCCCACCGAGCGGCCGGAGCCGTGGGCCACGCCGTCGGAGATGGAGAAGAGGATGGCCGGCACGTGGTAGCGGTTTACCACGCGGCTGGCCACGATGCCCTTGACGCCCTCGTGCCAGCCCTCGCCGCCCACCACGATGACGCGCTGGCCATGGTAGGTCTCCTCGATCATGGCCATGGCCTGGTCGGCCAGCTCACGCTCGATGTCGCGACGGTTCTGGTTGATGGTCTCGAGCTCGGCGGCGAGCTTGGCAGCCTCCACTGGGTCATCGGAGATGAGCAGGTCGAAGGCCACGTCCACATCACCCATGCGGCCCGCGGCGTTGAGGCGCGGCACGAGCGAGAAGGGCAGGCCGTCGGCCGTGACCTGGGAGAGGTCGCAGTTTGCCACGGCCGCGAGGGCCACGATGCCGGGTCGCTCGGTATGACGCATGCGGCGGATGCCGTCGGTCACGAGGGCGCGGTTCTCGCGCGTGAGGCTCATCATGTCAGAGATGGTGCCGAGCGTCGCCACGTCGGTGTAGGAACGCCAGAGCTCAGGCACGCCAAAGCGGCGGCCGAGCTCGTGGACGAGCTTGAGTGCCACGCCCGCGCCCGCGAGGTCGCAGGAGGGACAGGCGTGGTCGAGCTTGGGGTCGCAGACGGGAACGTCCTGGGGCACGAGGTCGGCCGGCTCATGGTGGTCCGTCACCACGACGTCAATGCCCATGCCGCGCACGATGCGCACCTCCTCGGCGGCGGCGATGCCATTGTCCACGGTGATGATGAGGTTGGGGTGACAGCCCTCCACCACGCGCTCGAGCGCCTCGGCGGACAGGCCGTAGCCCTCGCCGAAGCGGCGCGGGATGTAGGGGTGCACCTCGGCGCCCAGCTCGCGCAGGGCCAGGGTGAGCAGGCAGGTGGAGCTCATGCCGTCCACGTCGAAGTCGCCAAACACGGCGATGACCTCGCCGGAGCGCACGGCCCGCTCGACCCGGTCCGCCGCGGCGGGAAGGCCGGGGAGCTCGAGGGGGTCGAGCCAGTCTCGTTCGAGAGACGGCGTAAGGAAGGTTCGGGCGCTCTCGGCGTCCCGGATGCCGCGGGCCACCATCACGCGGGCCGCTAGCGGCGTGACGCCGCACGCCTCGCGCACCTCGCGCTCGGCGGCGACGTCACCGGTTAGGACATGCCAGCGCCCGGACTCGCGAAGACCGGACATAAGGGCTACTCCTCGTCTGCGGAGGCGCCGGCGTCAAGGGAGACGCCGGCGGCCGCGACGCCTGCCTCTGCGTCGGCCGCCGTGAGGACGCGGAGCATCGGCGCCTTGACGAGCGGCATGGAGACGAGGTCTGCGAGCAGGCCCGCAGAGAGGGCCCAGCTGAGCTCACGCCAGACGCCCGGCGCCACAAAGGCGCAGACGATGGCGACGACGCAGAGCACGGCCTCGACGAGCGCAATGCGGCCGATGGCGTGGTCGCAGGCCTCCTGCTGGGCCTTGCGCACCGAGGAGCCCCCGCGGCGCTCGGAGGCGTAGCGGGCGGCCGCGAAGCCGCTCGAGACGATGGACACAAGCTCGCAGACGACGACGGCCGCGAGCTCATAGGTGCCGAGGAAGACGTAGCCGAACTGGGCGAGCACGGCGAAGGCGCCAAGCTGCAGCACAAGCGTCACGATGACGGAGAGCGCGGCCACCCAGCCCGCGCGGCCAAAGAGTCGCGAGCACACGAGGCCCGCAAGAAGCGCGAGCACCACGGCGGCAGCGATGGCGGCGGGAAGGGCCTGGCCGGAGAGGCCGGAGGACAGGGGCTCGGGATCGGAGGCGGCGAGCGTCACCCGGATGGGGCCTGCGGAGATCTCGGCGGCGAGGGCGTAGGCCTGGCTCCTCGTGAAGCCGCCGGAGAAGGTGACCTGGCCTCCCTCGATCTTCTGGCTCACCTGCGGCGCGGTGACCACCGTGCCGTCAACCACCACGGCGATGCGGCCATAGGAGCTGGAGAGCTCGGCGGTGATGTCAGCGAGCTGCTTGGCGGCGGCCGAGTCGAGCGTGATGCCCACGGCATAGACCATGGAGCTGGACCTGGCGCTGCTCGTGCCGGAGACGACGCGGGAGTCGGTGATGTTGTCACTCGAGGCAAAGGCGGTGTAGGTGCCATCCTTCAGCCGGACGTTCGTGGTGCCCGCCTGGATCTGGGCGAGGGCGTCGGCATCGCCGATGGCATCCACGCGAACGAGCTCCACCTTGCCGGCGCCGGCGATGCTCGAGGCCACGGTCGCAGCGTCGTCGGAGGCGGGGACGCGCACGGAAAGGGCGTCGTCACCGGTCTGCTTCACGGAGACGCCCTTCTCAAAGAGCGCGTCGGCGCGCTTCTGGAGGTTTGCGCGGGCGGAGGCGAGTTCATCGGCAGAGACCTCGGAGCCGTCCGACTTCGTGGCGGTGAGCGTCACCTGGTTGCCGCCGCCGAGCAGCGTGCCCAGCGGGACGCCCCAACCCGGCACGGCGAGCGCAACCGCGCTCAGCAGCACCAGCAGCACGGTGCAGGCGATGGCGCCACCCTGGCGGCTCAGCTCGGTGGCAATGCGGCCCTTGGGCTTGGGCCTGCTCGCGGCCTTCGCCTCCGCCTTGGCCTTCTTCTCGGTCTTGGACGTGGCCGTGGCGTTGGTGCCGGCCCCCGTCGGCTTCTTGGTTTCCTTGCTCATGGAACCCCCTCATGCGGCCGCACGCGGGCGGCCCTCGTCGTTTTAACCCTTCAATTCTAGCAGGAGCGACGAAGGCCGAGACGCACCAGAGGCCAAGGGCCCCGAGCCCAGGCGCTAGAAGTCGTTGGCCGCGGGCGAGTCCATCCATTCGCTCACGAAGCTCGCGTATGTGCCGGCGATGATGGCCGCGCGGGCGCGCTCCATGAGCCTCAGCAGGTAGCGGATGTTGTGCTGAGACAGCAGAAGGCCGCCGAGCATCTCCTTCTGGCGGATGAGGTGGTGGATGTAGCCGCGCGTGAAGCCGCCCGCACATGCCGGGCAGTCGCACCCCTCGTCCAGCACGCCGTGGTCGTGCGCAAAGCGGGCGTTCTTGAGGTTGAGCCGCCCCTCGTTCGAGAAGGCCGTGCCCATGCGGGCCGTGCGGGTGGGCAGCACGCAGTCGAACATGTCCACGCCCGCCGCCACCGCGCGCACGAGCGTGGTGGGGTTGCCCACGCCCATGAGGTAGCGGGGCTTGGCCTTGGGCATGTGCTCGGACACGAGCGGGGTAAGCGTCTCGAACATGGTCTCGTGGTCCTCGCCCACCGAGTAGCCGCCGATGCCGTAGCCGGGGAAGTCGCCGCACTCCTCGAGGTGCCGGAGCGACCGCAGGCGCAAATCGAGGTGCATGCCACCCTGGACGATGCCAAAGAGCGCCTGGTCGGGGCGGGTGTGGGCCCGCCAGCAGCGCTCGCCCCACATGCTGGAGAGCTCCACGGCGCGCTCCACGAAGGCGCGCGTGGCGGGGTATCCCGGGCACTGGTCGAGCTGCATGCAGATGTCGCTGCCAAGCTTCTCGGCGATGGCCATGTTGTCCTCGGGCGTCCAGAAGACATGGCGGCCGTCGTACTCCACGGCGCGGAAGCCAACGCCCTCGTCGGTGAGCTTCATGAACTCGCCGTGGGAGAAGACCTGAAAGCCGCCGGAGTCCGTGAGGATGGGCCTATCCCAGCGCATGAACTCGTGAACGCCGCCGAACTCGGCCACGAGGTCCTCGCCCGGCCGCTGCGAGAGGTGGTAGGTGTTGTTGAGAATGATCTTGGCGCCCAGGTCTGCCACCTGCGCAGGCATCAGGCCCTTGACCGTGGCCTTCGTACCCACGGGCATGAAGATGGGGGTGGGAACGTCGCCGTGGGCGGTGTGGAAGACGCCCGCGCGCGCATGAGTGCCCGGGTCCTCGGCGACGATGTCATAGGCGAAGAGCTTGCTTGAGGAGGAACTGGCCGCCTGGGTGCCCTCCCCCGTCTGCACGGACGTGCCGGACGCCTGGGTGTCCGGGCCCTCGCATGCAGATGCGTCAGCGCCTGCGTTGTGGTTTGCGCACTCGCACATGTTGCCGTCTCCTTGAGTCCGTGTTCGATGTTGGCCGGGGCGCACGCCGCGCCCCGCCGGATGCCGACGGCCCGTTCGGTGCCGCCGTGATGTCATTTTTCACGGCCCATCATGCTACCGGACGCCACAGCAGGTCGCGAGCCCACGCCGAAGCCCGCGAAAAGAACCGATCCGGGCAAGCCCGCAGGGGCCGATGGCGAATCGGAATACGTGTCCGGAAGCTGGCATAGGCTCGCAACCCTACCGCCCAGAAACCCGCATGGGTCTTGGCGAAACGCTTGTGAAGGCCCGTGCGAAGCCGCGCACCGAGGCCCGCAATACGCCACAATGGTGGCCACGAAAACCGAAGGCGAGGAAACCATGGCACACAACGAACTCACCAACCACGCCAACGAGAAAAACGGACAGACCGCGACGGAGCCCGAGAAGGCCGAGGATCCCGCCGGGGAGGAGGACGCCGCCGCGGCAACCGGCGAGGTCGAGGACGGGGCCGTCGGCAAGGAAGATGACTCCGAGCCAGCGGGGCCTGAGGGGGTTGGGGCCTCCCCGGAGGAGGAGCCCACGGAGCCCAAAGGCAAATCGGTCGAGGACTCCGATCAACAAGAAGAGGGCGAGCCCTCGGACGAATCGTCGGAGGAGCCGGCAGAGGCCGCCCTCGACGGTGACACCGAAGCCGAGGGCGACACCGAGGCGGACGCCGGGGCCAGCACGGATGCCGACGCCGAGCCCCCCGAGACCTCGGCAGCTGCAGACGAGGCCCCGAGCGGCGCGCCCACCGAACCCGAAGGGCCTTCTGCCGCCGAGGTAGCGGCCGCCAAGGCCAAGGAGCTGCTCGAGGCCGCCCGCGTCGCGTCCGAGAAGGCTCGCGTGGCCACCGAGGCCGGCGCCAAGCGGGCGCTCGAGCTCACGGAGGCCGGCACGAGGCGCGCCCGCGAGGCCGCGGAGGACGGTGCCCGCCAGGTGAACGAGGGCGTGCTCGCCATGCGCGAGGTCTCACGTGCCAAGCGTGCGCTCGCCGACGCCCGCGAGCGGCTGGAGGAGCTCGAGGCCGAGGTAACCGAAAGCCGCGCCGTCCTCGACCACAGGCGCGACGTGGAGGAGCGCTACGACGACATCACGGCCGAGCAGACGGCCGCCCAGGAAGAGGCCACCAAGCGGCTCGAGGGAGCCAAGGAGCTCGAGGCGTCCATCACCCAGAAGCGCGCCCGGCACGCCGAGGAGCTCAAGCGCCTCAAGGAGGACAACGAGCGCAAGATGGCCCCCTTCCGCAAGAAGGCCGACGGCGCCAAGACCTCCCTCGCCGACGCCGAGCGCGCCCACACCGAGGCCAAGCGCATGCTCAAGGCCGCGCAGGCCCAGGCAGACGCCGCCATCAACAACCGCGACAACCGCCTCGCCTCCTCCACCCGCGCCGCGGAGGTCGCCGCCGGCAAGCTGCAGCGCCTGCAGGACCAGCTGGCCGAGAAGAAGCGCGACCCCAAGGCGGGCCTCACGGGCACGAGCGAGCTCAGCGGCAGCGTGGCCGCCGCCCTCGCCCAGCTCGAGACCGCGCGCGAGGAAATGAACCGCATCAAGGCAGAGACTGCCCAGGCAGTCGAGGCGGCGCAGACGCATCTCTACACGCAGAGGAAGTCGCTCGAGGAGGCCGAGCGCGACCTCGAGGAGGCCGAGGCCGCCGAGCGCGAGCGCAGGGAGCGCTACGAGAAGCTCAAGGCAGACACCGACGCCACCGAGAAGCGGCTCTCCGACGGGATTCGGGAGTTCACCACGCAGCTCTCCGAGGCAAGGCGGGCCCAGGTTGAGGCCAACGCCCGCATCGAGGCCTCCAAGAAGGCCCTCGAGGAGGCAGAGGACATCCACGCCAACCCGCAGCAGACCGAGAGCCTTGCCGCAAAGCTCACGAGCGCCTCGGGCGAGCTCGACTCACAGGTTGAGCTGGTAGGACGACTCGCCGAGGAGGTGGAGGAGGTTCGAGAGCGCACGCAACAGGCGCGCGAGACGCTCCTCAAGATCGCCGCGGCGGCAGTGGCCCTGGCGGCCCTCATCGTGTGGCTCGTCATCGTGTGGGCCTAGGGGGCAGGCCCGATCGTGGGCGCAAGCCGGCAGCCGATGGGCGCGCCGCGGGCACGAGCCGGCCGGCAAGCGATGGGCAGGCAAGGGCCCAGGGTGGACTCACCCACAGAGTGGGGCGGCACGCAAAGGCCGGCAGGCAGCGGGGATGCGCCCGCCGCCTGCCGGCCTTTCATTGCCGAGCGTCTCTCTGCCGAGAAGCCCCGCCACCTACTCGATGAGCATCGCGTCGCCAAAGCTCAGGAACCGGTAGCGCTCGTCAATGGCCGCCTGGTAGGCACCCATGATCTGCTCCCGGCTGGCAAGCGCACTCACGAGCATCATGAGCGTGGAGCGCGGCACGTGGAAGTTCGTGATCAGGGCGTCCACCACGTGGTAGGTGCTACCCGGCATGAGGTAGAGCTGCGTGGTGGCGTTCTCGCGCGCCACGATGTCGCCGCGCCCGAGCGTGTCGGCGGAATCGGCGCGGCCCTCGAAGCCACGCGCCACCATGGGAGGCTCGGCGGCGGGGGCATAGGCGTCGAACGCGCTCTCTAGCGAGCGCACGGCGGTGGTGCCCACAGCCACCACACGGTGACCCGCCGCCTTGGTGGCATGCACGGCCTCGACCACCTCGGCAGGCACGTGATAGCGCTCGGTGTGCATCACGTGCTGCGTGGGGTCGTCCTCCTCCACGAGGCGGAAGGTGTCGATGCCCACCTCGAGCTCAACCGTCGTAAAGCCAACGCCGCGCTCGCGCAGACGCTCGATGAGCTCGG
Source organism: Olsenella uli (assembly GCF_901212655.1). Classification (GTDB taxonomy): domain Bacteria; phylum Actinomycetota; class Coriobacteriia; order Coriobacteriales; family Atopobiaceae; genus Parolsenella; species Parolsenella uli_A. The sequence goes on from NZ_CAAKON010000020.1 coordinate 225,178, forward strand.
GCGTAAAGTGCAGACCCGCCGTTGGCGCCGCCGCAGAATGCTCCTCGCGCATGGCGTAGACGGTCTGGTACTTCTCCGGGTCGCCCTCGTACTGCGTGATGTAGGGCGGCAGCGGCACGTGGCCGGCGGCGTGAATGGCCGCGTCGAGCGTGCGAGGCTCGCCGGTGGCAGGGTCTGCGCCCTGGGGCTCGAAGCGCACGAGACGACCGCCCTTGGAGTCTTCCACAAAGTCCGTGACCTCGCCCGTGAGCACCACCGGCGAGCTCTCCGGCGCATGCAGGCCGCCCGCGCGGTACTCGATGACCGCGCCCGGCTTGAGGCGCTTGCCCGGGTTCACGAGGCACTCCCAGACGTGGCCCAGAGCGTCCAGGTCCTCGCGGCGCTTGAGCAGCAGGGTCTCGGCCACGCCGCCGGTCTTGGCCTTGTGGCCCACGAGGCGGGCCGGCATCACGCGGGTCTTGTTGGCAACGAGCAGGTCGCCGGGCTCCAGGTAGTCCGCGATATCGTAGAAGTGGCGGTGCTCTACGGAGCCGCCGTCGGCGATGGGGGCCGCGCTGCCGGTGACGCCCTCCCCTCCGCCGCGGTGCAGCACGAGCAGGCGGCAGGAGTCGCGCGGCTCGGCCGGGGCCTGGGCGATCAGCTCGTCGGGCAGCGGGTAGTCAAAGTCATCGGTGCGCATGGCAGGTCCTTTGGTGTTCTGTGTCCGGCAAGCCGGGCGTTCGCAAGTCCAAACGGGTAGCTTACCGCAGGACCTGCCCGCCGGCCACACCCCAAGCGCCAAACGAGCGCCCGCCCGTGAGTCAGCCTGCCGTCTACTTTGACTCATTTTCCTGACAAGACGTTATGAGTCAGCCTGCCGTCCACCTTGACTCTTGAGTCAGCCCGCCGCCCACCTTGACTCATTTTCCTGACAAGACGTTATGAGTCAGCCCGCCTCCGTGAATCAATCTGTTTCCTCTTTGGTTCATGTTCCTTACAGGCTCAGGCTGAGTCAGCCTGCCGTCCGCTATGAGTCAAAGTAGACGGCAGGCATGGCGAGGGCGACTCACTCGCTGGCGACATCGAGAGCGGCCTTGGCGGCCTTTGCGGCGGCCTTGGCGCGCTTGCGCTCGTCGCGGCGCTCGTGGCGCTCGATGGCGGCCTCGGCGGCGCTGATGCGACAGCCGCAGTAGTTCTGCCGATACATCCCCAGCTCGCGGCTCTCTCGCGTGGCCTCCGGGTAGAACTGCCGCCAGTCGCGCACCACGGCCGTGAGGCCGTTGGCCTCGGCCAGGCGCTCGAGCACTTCGGTGCAGGTGTCGAACAGCTGATACGGAGAGACGGCCAGCGTGGTAGAGATGTGCGAGAACCCCAGCTCGCGCGCCGCGCGACAGGCAGCCGAGAGGCGAATCGCGTAGCAGGCACGACAGCGAGCCTCGCGGTCGAACCCGTGCGGCGCCACGCCCCGCTCCCAGAGGGCGCGCGCCTCGCCAGACGTGGGCGTGCCCGCCACGCCCGAACCCGCCCCGCGCTCGCAGCGAACGACCTCAAGCCCCGCGGCCTCCGCCCAGGTGAGCAGCGTCGCCAGGCGAAGGTCGTGCTCGGCCGCCGGCTGGATGTTGGGGTTGTCCCAGAGCACCACGGGCTCAAAGCCCTCCTCGCGCAGGTGCTCCACCGGCTCGAGGGAGCAGGGCCCGCAGCAGGCGTGGAGCGCCAACGGCTCCCTGCCCGCCATCCTCGCCCGCTCGACCGCGTCTCCCATGGAACCCTCCCCCGTCAACACCCGCCGACCACACCCCGCTCGGCAGGTCTCGGCGCACTCGGACTTCTCGGCGCACTCGGACTTCTCGCGAACGGGCCGACCCGCCCGCACCGCACCCCAGCCGGCAGCCCCGGTCCGGCCAGGCCATCCACAAACCAGCCAGATAGCCCGTGCCAAGCCCGGCCGGCCGCGCCACCAGCGGAGGCGCCCGCCATCACGCCCGCGTCAACACTTGTTTTCACCCGTGTAACGCGCCCGTTCCCGAAACCCGCCTGAAACCGCATGCCCCGTAGCATACGGCCACCGTCAGCACGCATACGAGCAGGTGAAGCAATGTCCACGAACCCAACGTCAGGCGTTCCCACAGACCCCATCGCCCTGGAGGGCCTGGAGCCCCTCATCGAGCGCCGCCAGTCCATCAACGAGGATCTCGCCCGAGATGGCGTGCGCTTTGGTCTCTACAAGAACGGCGAGTTCCACGAGCAGGTCTTCCCGTATGACCCGGTGCCGCGCGTCATACCGTCGGCCGAGTTCGACCGGCTCTCGAAGGGCCTCGCCCAGCGCGTCCGCGCGCTCAACGCCTTTCTTCGCGACGTCTACTCGGAGAAGCAGATCATCCGCGACAAGGTCATCCCCGAGGACTTCGTCTACTCGAGCTCGGGCTACCTGCCGCAGATAAACGAGGTGACCCCACCCGCGGGCGTCTACGCCCACATCGCCGGCGAGGACCTCGTGCAGGACGCGGACGGCTCCTGGGTGGTGCTCGAGGACAACCTGCGCATCCCGTCGGGCGCCTCCTACCCGCTCATCGCGCGCAACATCACGCGTCGCATCGCGCCGGACGTCTACCAGACCAACGGCGTGCGCGACAACCGCGACTACCCGGCCCTCCTCTCGGCCGCCATGGCCTACTCGAGCTGCGGTGGCATCCCGGTCATCCTCACGCCGGGGCGCTACAATGCCGCGTTCTTCGAGCACTCCTACCTGGCCGAGATGTGCGGCGCGGCCCTCGCCTGCCCGCAGGACCTCGTCGTGGACTCCGACCAGCTCTTCTACGTGGACTACACCGGCGAGCGCCACAAGGTGGGCGTGGTCTACCGGCGCATCTCCGACGAGTTCCTCGACCCCTTCTGCTTCAACCCGGACTCCGTCATCGGCGTCCCCAACCTCATCAGCGCCTACCGCGCGGGCAACGTTGCCATCGTGAACGCCCCGGGCAACGGCGTGGCGGACGACAAGGGCATCTACTACTTCGTGCCCGCCATGGTGAGCTACTACCTGGGCGAGGAGCCGATTCTGAGAAACGCCCCCACCTACCTGCCGATGTATGACAAGGACATGCGCTACGTCATGGACCACCTGGAGACGCTCGTGGTGAAGGACGTGGCCGAGGCCGGAGGCTATGGCGTGGTCTTTGGCGACAAGCTCGGCCGCGAGGAGCTCGAGCGGCTGCGCGAGCACATCAAGGCCGAACCCAGGCGCTTCATCGCCCAGGAGGTCGTGCACTTCCGCGACCTGCCAAGCTTGGACGCCAAGGGCAAGCCCTGCCGCCACATGGCAGACCTGCGTGCCTTCGTCCTCACCGGCGAGACCACGCGCGTCTGGGCGAGCGGTCTCACGCGCTACTCCACCACGCCGGGATCGATGGTGGTGAACTCCTCCCAGGGTGGTGGATTCAAGGACACCTGGGTGCTCGCGCACTAGCTGGCCCCGGCCCGCCGGACGGCCCTCGTCGCAGCGAGCTGCGACCTCAACCTGCCAGCCGATTCTCTTCGCAGCCGGGCTGCCCTCGTCCCAGCCAGCCCGCTCGCCCTGGCCAGCCCGCTCGCCCCGGCCACCCTGCTCTTCCAGCAGCCAGGGCGCCCTCCCCTAAACCTCGTCACGCCCCACACGAACGGAGCCACAATGCCCGCCAGCATGCCCATCACCCGCACCAAGGCCGACCAGCTCTTCTGGCTGGGCCGCTACTCCGAGCGCGTCTACACCACGCTCAAGCGGTTCTTTGCCACCTACGACGCCAACGTCGACCTCGAGACCAAGGACTACTCCGAGTTCTGCCGCGAGCTCGACATCCCCTTTGACCCCGAGGCGAGCGTCGAGAGCGTCATGTCCGAGATCCTCTACAACCCCGACAGCCCCGTCTCGGTGTGCTCGAGCATGCGCGCAGCCTTTGGCAACGCCATCCTGCTGCGCCCGGAGCTGGGCACCGAAACCTCGAGCTACGTCGAGCTCGCCCTCATCAACCTGCGCGGCTCCAAGGACCCGGTTGCGCGCCTGCCCAAGCACCGCACCGTCCGCGACGACCTGCTCGCCTTTTGGGGGTCTGTGGAGGACGGCATGGCGTCCAGCGAGGCCAAGGCCCTGCTGTTCTTTGGCAAGTACGTCGAGCGCATCGAGCTGTGGAGCCGCTTTGGCGTGGCAGAGGAGGAGCTCGACCGGCCGGTGCGCAAGCTCATCTTCTACCTGGGCTACGTGCGCTGCCCCGAGCGCCTCGGCATCGCAGACATCCTCGTGGGCCTTGAGGAGGCCGTGCGCTCGCGCGGTTATGGCGAGTTCGTCACGAACCGCCTCGACGACGCCATCGCCCGCGTCAAGGGATAGAACTGTTCCCCAGCACCACAAAACGCCCAGAAGAGGTCTGCCGTGAGGAAGCTCCGTTTCGACTACGCCACCACCATCGAGTTCGCAGAGCCTGTAAGCGACCATCGCTTCCAGCTTCGCTGCCTGCCGCCCAACCTGCCGCAGCAGCGCATCTGCGACCTCGAGTTCACGCTCGCGCCGAACTGCCCCAAGGCGCACGGCATCGACTCGTTCTACAACCCTGTGGTGACGGGGCGCATCGAGGAGCCGCACGAGAGCTTCTCGTACCACGTGGGAGGCCTGGCGTTCGTGGACCAGAGCCTCTCGCGCAGGCAGGTCTACAAGCCCCTCTACCGCTACCAGAGCGACTTTACGCAGCAGGGACCGGCGCTGGAGGCCCTCACGGCCGAGATGCGTCGCGAGCTGGCGCGCCACAGCTGGGCCACCGCCCCGCTCGAGCAGGCTCGCTACGTGATGGGCGCCGTGCACGAGCGACTCTCCTACGTGCCCGGCGCCACGAACGTGCGCACGGTGGCCGAGGAGGCGCTCGCGGGCGGCGCCGGCGTGTGCCAGGACTACGCCCAGGTGGCCATCAGCGTATGCCGAGGGCTTGGGCTCATGGCCAAGTACGTGGCCGGCCTCTACGATGCCGAGGGGGCAACGCACGCCTGGTTCGAGGTGTACCAGGGCGGCAACTGGCACCCACTCGACCCCACCAACAACAAGGTGGTGGATGACTCCTACATCAAGATCAGCCACGGGCGCGACTACGGCGACTGCATGCTCTCGATTGGCGTATTCCGCGGGGCCGCGGGCCAGACCCAGACCGTCCACGCCAAGGTCGAGGCGCTCGCGGAGGCGGAGCAGTAGGGGCCGGGGCGTCCTACCCCAGAAGGCGCACGCCGGCCTCGGTGTCCTCGCAATGGGTGCAGGCCGGCTCACAAGCGATGAGCCACACAGCCAGAAGGTCTCCCGAACAACCGGACAGGTGGAGCACGAAGGCCGCGTAGCCCAGCAGCGGCAGGCCAAGCCGCGCGCCGGCGCCAAGCAGGCATGCGCTCAGCACCACGGCAGGACCTGCAAGCACCGCCAGGAACCGCGCCCGCGCAAGCACGAGGCCGGGACACGTCGCGTAGAGCATGCCAGACTGAAAGCCATAGCGCACGCGTGTGCCGCGCCCGCCAAGCAGCCTAAACAGCGCTCCATGGACGAACTCGTGCACGGGCAGCACGCCCAGGGAGATCACGGCGAGCAGACAGAGCCAGCCGGCCGCGCCCCACGCCCCGAAGCGCGAGAACTCGACCAGAGGCTCAAAGCAGCAGAGCATCCCGAGCGCAAGGCCCGCCGCCGCACCAGCGCCAAGGACAACGAAGCTCCACCGGACGAGACGCGTCCGCAGCCGCTCATCTCCGAGGAAGTCGACCTCGGCAAGCGTCGTCATCGCGCCGCCTCGTCAAGCCGCAGCTCGTAGGGATTCGTCCATGGCGTGAGCGGCAGGCCCTCGTACGGGAACCAGAGCGCAGGCCAGCGAGTAAACCCGAGCTCCCGGTACAGGCGGTTGGACAGGCTCTGTGGACTCGTGTTGATGCGGAGTGCCTTGCAGCCACGGGCAAGCCCCTCGCGCGCGTAGGCGGCAAGCAGCGCACTCGCCACGCCTCGGCCGCGCATCTCCGGGTCAGTTGCCAATAAATGGCAGGTCAGGGCCTCGCCCGAACCAAGCGGCTCCCAAGCCGGCTCCAAGCCGTCGAGACCGAAGTCACCGTCGAGCGACATGGCCCCCAGCACGCGGGCGCGAGGCTTTGCCGCGCCGCCCGAGGCATCGGCGGCCGCCACGGCAATCCAGGTCGTTCCCGCACGAAGCCGGCGGCCCACGTCGTCCGGCAGCGGCCAGAAGCCACGGCGCCACCCGCAGGTCTCCCGCCCCGGCTCGTCGCAGGCGTCGAGCACGCGCTCGTACAGCGCAAGGACGCCAGGTTCCTCCGCCGCCGTGGCGGAAACCACCACGATGCCCCCGGTCGGCTCTATGGCCTCTGGCCCATTTGCCCCAAACGTCACGAGCGGATGGGACCTGTGCGCGGGCTCACCCGCCGCCATGGTCTCGCGAGCCTCGCACGCAACGCGATACGGCGCCTCGAGCGGAAGGTCGTGCCCGGCACCCGGCACCGTCACGAGGCGGGCGCCGGAAATCGCGGCGGCCATACGTGTGGTCTCCTCCGCCAGAATCAAGTCGTGCTCGCCCGCCATGACACAGGTGGGGCACGAGATGCGTGCCAAAGAGTCCGCGGGGATGTGTGGCTGCTCGAGCATGAGGCGCAGAAGCTCGGCCTCGCCGTAGCGCGTGCGAGGGCCCGTCATGACGCCATCGGCAACGGCGGCAACGGCACCCATCCCCACAAGGGTCACCCGCATGCCACGTCGCGCCTCGCGCGAAAGCCCCTCAGGGGTGAGGTTGGCGCCAAGCGCCGTGAGCGAGAGCACGCGGTACGGTGCGTCGCGCGCCAGCAGCAGGCCAACGATGCCGCCGTCGGAGAACCCGAGCACGTGCGCCTGCGTGACACCGAGGCGGCTCAGGACCTCGAGCGCGTCCGCCGCCACGAGCTCGTAGGAGAGCGGAGACGCCCCACGCGCGGAGGAGCCATGTCCGCGCGTGTCCATGGCAATGACGCTCCGCTCGCCACGCAGGCGCTCGATGAGGCCCAGCATGTGCCCGTGGTCCTCGCCGTTGCCGTGCAGCACGAGCACGGGCGCCGGCTCGCCTGCCACGGCAAACGGCGTCCCCGGCTCGTCCCGCACGCCCTTTGGCGCGTAGACGAACGCAACCACGCGGGCACCATCCGCCATGGGCACCTCGACGCGACACGCAGGTTCGATTGACGACATGCAAGCCCTCCTTGAAGCTCGGCGGCGCGCTAATGCGTCCTGGGGTCCGGCGGCGAAGAACGAAAAGGGGGCACGGGCCATATGGCTCGCGCCCCAGCCACACGTGGGCAAATCCGACCGAGCGCCCTACTTCTTCTTGTACTGGCTCTCGTGCTTGCGGAAGAAGTCGAAGCGCGGCGGAAGCTCGACGATGGCGTGCTCGTTCGGGTCCTCGCCCACCGCGACGGCAAGCTCGCGCGGCGTGGCCAGCGCGTGCTCCCAGCCAAAGAAGTCGCGCGCGGAGAAGCCCATGTGCTTGGCCACGAGCTCGCAGCCAGCGGGCACCGCGGCGTGCATGAGCAGGGCCGTGGTGCGCAGCTCGGCAAAGGCGTCGGCAAGTGCGGCCACGTAGGCGTCCGCATCGTCGCCAGCCGCCTTGCTCGCGGCATCCCAGCGCTTGTTGGCCGCGCGACAGAACTCCTCCACCGCAGCCAGCGCGCCGTGGAAGTCCAGCCCGTGGACCGTACGCTCAAACGCGAGCGTGGCCTCCCGGCACGCCTCCACCACCTCGGCCGAGGCCTCCTGCGCGGGCAGCTTGCCCCCGCACGCCTTCGCGGCGCCGTAGAAGCACGAGCGCGCCAGGCGGTTGAAGATGTTCGTGAGAAACGCGCTCTCCTTGAGGGCAGGGTCTACCACGCGCGGGTCATCCTTGACGAGAACCTCCTCGCCCGTCTTCTTGTCCTTGTGCGAGACGCTCGTGTCATACGGCTTGGGCGAGAAGCTCACGGCCTTGGCGTCGAGCGCGAGCGACAGCCAGTGGGCGCGCAGCTGCTCGGGCGTGTAGTTGTCCAGAAGCGCCGCGGCCATCGGCGGCTTGATGGCGCCGGAGCTCGAGGCCTTCTTGTTCATGAACAGGATGTGATAGTTGGCCACGGGCGTGGTCTGCTTGAGGCCCCATCCCATCGCCTCCCACATGGCCGGCTGGGCAACGCAGTAGAAGTAGATGTTGTCCTGGCCGATGAACTGGAACACCTGCGCGTCGTCGGCGCACCACCAGTCGCGCCAGTCCGTGGTGCTGTAGCGGCCGGGCTCGCTCTCCCCCAGCGCCGTCTGCACGAAGCTGATCGGCGCCCAGAGGCTCTCGGGCCAGCACCAGACGGTGAGCGCGCCCACGCCGTCGAGCTCGGGGGCGGGCACGCCCCACTCGATGTTGCCCGTGATGCGGAAGGGCAGCAGGCACTTGCCCGTGCGGAAGCGAATCTTGGCCCCCTCGAGCACCTCGCGGGCGGCGTCGCGCTCCTCCCAGTTGGCGAACTCCACCGAGAAGCTCGCCTGGTTGCCCTCGGCCTCGTGCACCGTGTGCGCCGGGAGCTTGGCGGCCGCGCCGTCGAAGGCCTCGCGCAGCTCGTTCTTGATGTAGATGACGGGCGCAACGAGGCTCTCGCGCACGGTCTTGGTGACCACGTCGCGCACCTGCGGGTCTGCGTCCCACTGGTCCATGAGGCCCTCGAGGGCCTTCTGGTATGCGGGCAGGTCGAAGTACCAGTTGTCGCACGGGCGCAGCTCGGGCTTGGTGCCCGTGAGCTGGCTCACCGGGTTGATGAGCTCCTCGGGGTCGAACTGGTGGCCCAGGTCGCACTCGTCCGCGTAGGCCTTCTCGCTCTTGCAGCCGCGCACGGGACAGCGGCCGATGACCTGGCGGCCATTGAGGAACGTACCCGCCTCGGTGTCATAGAACTGCAGGGTGGAGCGCTTCTTGAGGGCGCCCACCTCGTACAGGCGGCGAATCCACTCGTCGGAGAGCTTGGCGTGGTAGGCCTTCGCCGGCTCCAGGCCAGAGCCGCCGTAGATGTCGAGCGAGATCTCGAAGGCGTCGAGCGCAGCCTTTTGGTTGTCGTGGTGGCCACGCACATAGTCGGTGATGGTGCCGTTGAACTTGCCGGCCTCGGTGAGCTTGCGGTAGCCCTCCATGATGGGCGAGCCGTAGCAGTCCGTGCCGGAGACGAACAACACGTTCTCGGCGCCGATGCGGTCGCGGAGGAACCGGGCGAAGAAGTCGGCCGGGACGAACACGCCGCCCACGTGGCCAAAGTGCAGGTCCTTGTTGCCGTACGGCATGCCGGCGGTCACGACGGCGCGCGCCGGGAAGTGCGGGCGATTCTGAAGCGAGCTCTCGGAAGTCATGGAAACCCTTCGTCGACCAGATGTAACCGGTCTATTCTCGCACTTCTTTGCCCGCCGGCAAAGGGCGGGAGAGCAAGGCCTACGCGAGCGAGCTCGCCGGGAAGCGCACGGTGAACGTGGTTCCCTTGCCCTCCTTGCTCTGAAGCGTCACCTCTCCGCCGTGATAGGCCACGGCGTGCTTCACGATGGCGAGGCCAAGGCCCGTGCCGCCCGTCTCGCGCGAGCGACCCTTGTCCACGCGGTAGAAGCGCTCGAAGACCTTGGCCCGCGAGGCCTTGGGGATGCCTATGCCGGTGTCGGACACGCGCAGCACGGGCCTGCCGTCCTCGACGCCCGTCCAGATCTCGACCTTGCCGTGCTCGCGGTTGTAGCGTATGGCGTTGTCGGATAGGTTGTAGACAAGCTCGTCCAAGAGGCGCGGCACCCCCTTGATGACCACGGGGTCGCCCTTCGCGCGGATCTTGACTTTCGCGGCGCTCGCCTGCGTCTCCAGGCGCCTCGCCACGTCGAGTGCCACGTGGTGCAGGTCCACGGGGCTCTCCGTTCCCATGAGGGAGCGGTCGCCGGCGCGCTCGGACTCGTCGAGCTTGGAGAGGGTGAGGATGTCGTTCACGAGCTCGGTCATGTGGCCGGCCTCGTCGTAGATGCGCCCCGCGAACTCCGGTACGTCCTCGGGCCGGGCGATGCCGTCGCGGATGAGCTCCGCCGCGCCAGAGATGCTCGCGAGCGGCGTCTTGAGCTCGTGCGTCACGTTCGAGGTGAACTCCCGGCGCATGAGGTCTGCGCCCCGAAGCTCCGCCACCTGGGCCTCGAGCGCGCTCTGCTGCTCGGAGATGCGCTCCACGAGCGGCATGACCTCCACGTACGGAGAGCCGGGGTGCGCCGGGTCTATGTCGAGCACCGGCTTGATAAGCCTGGAGGCCACGACGCGCGCAACCAGCCAGCACGCAACGAGGACCACGAGGACCACGAGGACCACGAGCATCACGTCGTGCGAGATGGCGGCCATCGCCGAGTCACGATTGACCGAGAGGCGCACGATGCGGCCGTCATCCAGGCGCACGGCGCGATAGATGCTCACCATGCCCTCCGTGGCGCTCTCGCGCTCAGCCGAGCCCTCGCCATAGTCCGTGGCCTCCTGCACCTCGGGGCGCCCGGCATGGTTGCCCATGTCGTCAACGTTGCCCTGGTTGTCGTAGAGGACGGAGCCGTCCTTGTCGATGAAGGTGAGGCGTATCTCGCCCATGTCGAGGTTCACGAGCCGCATGACGTCGCCGTCGGACCCGTCGCCGCGCAGCACGGACCTCACGACCTTGCACTCGCTCTCGAGCATGCGCCCGGCGTCGTCTATGGCAGAGCCCTGGAACACAAAGGAGGCGACCATCAGAACCACGATGGCCGCCACAGATGAAGCAAGTGAAAGTGAGATGAAGATGCGGCGCACGAGGGACGGAAGGTGCTCGCGGCCGGGCTCTCGCACACCAAGAGAGCTGGCTTCGGAGTCTTCTGCGCAAGCAGAGCCCGACACAGCGTCATGCCCGTCGCCGAACGCCGCATCGTCGGAGGCGGGCTCGCTCACGCTCCCCAGGCCAGACTCGCTGCCGTCCTCGCCCTCGCGCACCCGCTCTTCTCTCATGGCTAGCCCTTCAGTCGGTACCCTACCCCGCGCACGGTCTCGATGAGGCTCGCCTCGTCGCCCAGCTTCTGGCGAAGCGTCTGGACGTGGACGTCAACCGTTCGGCTGCCGCCGTCGAAGTCCCAGCCCCACACGCGCTGCAGGAGCGTCTCTCGGCTGAAGACGACGCCCGGCGAGCGCATGAGAAACGATAGCAAATCAAACTCGCGTAGCGTCAGGTTGAGGGACTTGCCGTCGCAGCTCGCCTCGTGATGGGAGACGGAGACCACAAGCGGGCCAACCTCGATCTTGTCGCTCGTAGCCGGCGCCGCCTGGGCACGCACCTGCGAGCGACGCAGCAGTGCCCTCACGCGGCTCACCATCTCCATCATGCCAAAGGGCTTCACGAGGTAGTCGTCCGCGCCGGCGTCGAGCGCCATCACGGTGTCGAGCTCGGCGTCGCGGGCGGTGAGCATCATCACCGGCACCTGGGAGAGGCCCGGCGTCTGGCGAATGCGCCGAAGTATGGCAAGGCCGTCCGTGTCCGGCAACATGATGTCCAGCAGCACGGCATCCGGGATGCGCTCGGCGCAGGCGCGCCGGAACTCGGCGTCGTTGCAGAGGCCCTTGGCCTCGATGCCTGCCTGGGAGAGCGCGTAGATGGTGAGCTCCCGGATGTTCTTCTCGTCCTCGACGTAGTAGATCACGTTCTTGGCCCCTTGCTGGGCCGAGGCCGCGACCTCGTCCGTCGGGCGCTCGACCACCTGCGTCGCTTGCATGGCTGGGCCCCCTACTCGGCGTCCACGTCGTCGTAGGAGTGGTCCCCAACAGAGAGGATACGCTCACCGGTGGCGCGGAAGACCGCCCAATCGGCAATTCGCTGCGCGTGGTCGCCCATACGCTCGAAGTACTTGGCGATCATGAGCAGCTCGGGCAGGCTCCTGGGCGAGGGCTTGCCAGCCTTGATGAGCTCCACCACGATGTCCTGCGCCTCGGCGTACATGCGGTCGAGGTCGTCGTCGTCGGCGATGACGGCATGGGCCTTGTCCACGTCGGAGGCGGCGAAGGCGTTGACGGAGGACTCCACCATGGCCGCCGTGCGGGCGCTCATGGCCATGAAGTTGTCGGCGAGCTTCGTCGTGGCCTTCTTGGGCAGCTCGGAGAGGATGAAGGCGATGTCGCGCGTCATCGAGTCAATCTGCGCGAGGTCGGACACGAGGCGAAACGTTGCGGAGACGAAGCGCAGGTCGCTGCCGACGAGCGGCTGCTGGAGCAGCATGGTGTCCAGGCAGTTGCTCTCGATGTTGTTACGCAGGCGCTCTGCGGCCTTGCGGCCCTCGAGAATGCCACGCTCGGCGCCCTTGTCACCCGTGGCGGCAAGACCGGCCGCGCGCACGTCCGCCGCGCACTTCTCGCCGAAGCGCCTGACGAGGGACTCCATGTCATTGAGCTGCTTGGTGAATTCGATGCGAGTAGCCATATCAGCTGAACCTTCCCGAGAGATATTCCTTCGTACGCTCCTCCTTGGGGTTCGAGAACAGCTCCTTCGTGGGGCCGGCCTCGATGAGCTCACCAAGGTAGAAGAAGGCGGTCTTGTCTGCCACGCGCGTGGCCTGCTGCATGTTGTGGGTCACCACGACGACGGTGTGCTCCTTGGAGAGCTCCGTCATGAGCTGCTCAACCATGAGCGTGGAGATGGGGTCGAGGGCGCTCGTGGGCTCGTCCATGAGCAGCACCTCGGGGTTGGTGGCGAGGGCACGCGCGATGCAGAGGCGCTGCTGCTGGCCGCCGGAGAGGCCCAGGCCGCTGTGGTCGAGCTTGTCCTTGACCTCGTCCCAGAGCGCGGCCTCGGTGAGCGTGCGCTCGCAGATGTCGTCACCCTCGGACTTGGTGAGCTTGCGCATGCGCGAAGGCCCGTAGAGGATGTTGTCGCGAATGCTCATCGGGAACGGGTTGGGATGCTGGAACACCATGCCCACGTGCACGCGCAGGGCGTTGGAGTCCATCTTGAACACGTCCTCGCCACGAAACGCGATGAGACCCTCGGTCTTGACGCCCTCGACGAAGTCGCACATGCGGTTGAAGGTGCGCAGCAGCGTGGACTTGCCGCAGCCCGACGGGCCGATGAACGCGGTGGCGCGCTTCTCGGGAATCTCGAGGCCGATGTGCTTGAGCGCCTGGAAGTCGCCGTTTTTGTACCAGAGGTTGAATTCCTTCACGGACAGCGCCGAAGGCACGCCCTCGATGACACGGTGGTCCGCCTGGTCGAACTCTTTCTCCATCTATATCAGCCAAACCTTCCGCTCAGGTAATCGGCAAGACGCTGGTCCTTGGGTGCCGAGAAAATCTGCTTCGTCGTGCCGGTCTCCACCATGTCGCCCATGTAGAAGAAGGCGGTACGGTCGGAGACGCGGGTGGCCTGCTCCATGTTGTGCGTCACGATGGCCACGCAGATGCCGGAGTCGGCGATGGCGCGAATGGTCTCCTCCACCGCAAACGTGGAAATGGGATCGAGGGCCGAGCACGGCTCGTCGAACAGGATCACGTCGGGCTTCATGGCAAGCGTGCGCGCGATGCAGAGGCGCTGCTGCTGG
>NZ_CAAKON010000020.1:238760-247230 GCF_901212655.1 Olsenella uli
ACCAAAGCCGCTCTGGTCGAGCTTGTCCTTGACCTCATCCCAGAGAGCGGCCTGCTTGAGCGACGTCTCTACGAGCTCGTCGCCCTCCTCACGGCTCCCGATGCGGCCATGGCGCTTGGGGGCGAACAGGATGTTCTCGCGGATGGACTTGCGGAACGGCGTGGGCTGCTGGAAGACCATGCCGATGGACTTGCGCAGCTCGAAGAGGTTCTCGTCCTTGGTGTTGATGTTGCGCCCGTGGTAGAGGATGTCGCCTCCCACCACGCACTTGGGAATCTCTCGGTTCATGAGGTTCAGGCAGCGCAGGAAGGTGGACTTTCCGCAGCCCGAGGGGCCGATCAGGGCCGTCACGACGCCGGCGTCGAAGTCCAGCGTGGTGCCGTGGAGGGCCTCCTTGATGCCGTCGTACTTGACGGTGACCTTGCGGGCAGAGAGCAGGTGCCTCTCAGAGCCGTCCTCCGTCACGCCGGGCGCGACCTGGGTGTTGTTCACTTCGTCACTCATTCGCTCGTCAGCTTCCTCGCGAGTACCTTACCCAGAACGCGGGCAAGCACGTTGAACAGGAGCACGCAGATAATCAGTATGGCCGCGGTGCCCCACACGATCTCGTCGTTGCCGGGGGTGGGCTCCATCTTGAGCTTCCAGATGTGGACGGCCAGCGTCTCGGCGGGACGGAAGATGTTCCACGGGTTGGTGGGCGCCGCCAGGTTAGTGCTCGCGAAGTTGAGGCGGGCTGCCGCGGAGCCGGACGTGAAGATCAGGGCGGCGGCCTCGCCGAACACGCGGCCAGCGCTGATCACGACGCCGGTGACGATGGCGGGCATGGCGGCCGGAAGCAGCACGTTGAGCGTGGTCTCCCAGCGCGTGAGACCCATGGCCAGGGCGGCGTCGCGCTGCGAGCGCGGCACGTCGGCCAACGCCTGCTGAATCACGCGCACCAGGATGGGGATGTTGAACATCGTGAGAGCCAGGCAGCCGGCGATGATTGAGATGCCCCAGCCGAGGTAGACCACGAAGAACAGCGAGCCAAACATGCCAACGACGATGGAAGGCAGGCTCGAGAGCGTCTCGATGGCCGTGGAGGCCGCGGAGGTCACCCAGTTGTCCGGGGCGTACTCCACCAGGAAGATGGCGCCGCCCAGCGAGATGGGCACGCTGATGATCAGCGTGATGACGAGCATGTAGAACGAGTCGAACAGCTGGTAGGCAATGCCCGGGAGCTCCTTGTTGGTGGAGGGGTTGGTGATGAACCCGGGCTGGAACACCTTCCAGAGGCCCTGCGCGAGGATGTAGATCACGATGGCCGCGAGCAGCGCGAGCACGAGGCCCACGATGACGGTGAGGATGACCGTGGCAAGCTTGTCCCGCTTGCCGATCCTCGCGGCGTGGGCATTGAGGTCCACGGACTGACCACCGATGATGGTAACGCCGTTCTCCGCAGAAGCTTCGTTAGCCATTAGCCTTCGCCCCCCTCTTGCCGATGATGCGAATGATGAGGATGAACAGCAGCGACATCGCCATCAGGAGCATGCCGAGCGACCACAGCGCGTGGTACTGGATGGAGCCCGTGGTGGCGTTGGCGAGGCCTGAGGTGAGCGCCGTGGTAAGGGTGGCAGCCGGATCGAGCAGGCCGGTGGGCATGGCCTTCTCAACGCCGCCGATGACCATCTGCACGGCAAGCGTCTCGCCAAAGGCGCGGGTCATGCCCAGGATGACGGCCGTCATGAGCGAAGGCAGGGCGCTCTTGAGCACCACGTGCCAAACGGTCTGCCAACGGGTGCAGCCCAGCGCGTAGGAACCCTCGCGATACTGGTTGGGCACCGCGGCGAGCGCGTCGATGGAAAGCGTCGTGACCGTGGGGAGAATCATGACCGCGAGCACGATTGAGCCGGAGAGAATGCCGGCGCCGGTGCCGGCTGCCTGACCAAAGATCGCACGCATCGCGGCGTTGACCACCGTGAGGCCCAGCAGGCCATACACGACCGACGGAATGCCCACGAGCAGCTCGACGAGCGGCTGGAAAAACTTGCGGCCAAAGACCGGCTGGACCTCGACCACGAAGATGGCACTGCCCAAAGCGATGGGCAGGGTGAAGATGGTGGAGAGGATCGTCACCGAGAATGAGCCCACGATGAGCGGCGCCGCGCCGAACTTGCCGTCGGTGGGAATCCAGTTTGCCCCGAGAAAGAAATCGAAGAAGTTGACGCCGTCGCCGATGAACGTCGTCAGGCCCTGCTGGGCAACCATCACGATCAAGGTAAGAACCACGATCGCCACGAACGCAACGCACGCGCCCGTTAGGCCTAGGCCAACGTTCTCAAGCTGACGCTTCGGCAGCATCTGCTTTGCCATAGGAAACCTTTCTGCGCACAGAAAGCGGGACGTCCCCACACGGGTTGGGACGCCCCGCAAGAAGAGAGGGTCGATCGAACTACTTGTTGGAGATGTTGCCCTTGGCGTCCTTCTTGACCTTCATGCCGGTCAGAGGAATGAAGCCCTTCTCCTCCACGAGGGAGCCCTGGACCTCATCGGAGAGCATGTAGTCGATGAACGCCTTGGTGGCCTCGTCGGCGTCCTTGGCGATGTACATGTGCTCGTAGGACCAGATCTTGAAGTCGCCGGTCTCGACGTTCTCCTTGGTGGGGTCGACGCCGTCGACCTTCAGGGCCTTGAACTTGGAGTCATCGAAGTAGTTGAAGGACAGGTAGGAGATGGAGCCCTCCGTCTGCTGGACCTTCTCGACGACGGTGCCCGAGGAGTCCTCCTCGGCAACCGGCTTAAATGAGTCGGGGACCTTCTCGCCGGCGAGGACGGCGCCCTCGAACGTGGCGCGGGTGCCGGAGCCGGCCTTGCGGTTAATGACCTGGATGGCGCCGGCGGTGCCGCCCACCTGGCTCCAGTCCGTGATGGCGCCGGTGAAGATGCCCTTGAGCTGCTCGGTGGTGAGGTTGTCAACGTCGACGCTGCTGTTCACCACGGGGCCCATGCCCACGATGGCCACCTGATTGTCGGTGAGCTTCTCCGCGTCGGAGGCGTCGAGCTTGGACTCGGCGAAGACGTCGGAGCGGCCGATCTGGACCTTGCCGTCCTTGATGTCGGACAGGCCCTGGCCGGAGCCACCGGCGGAGATGGAGATGGTCACGTCAGGGTTGGCGTCCATGAACGCGTTGGCGGCGTCCTCGACGAGCGGCTGGAACGAGGTGGCGCCGGAGCAGCTGATGGAACCAGAGACGGTCTTCTCGGCAGCGCCGGAGGCCGCGGAGGTGGAGGAGGTGGTGGAGCCGCCGCCACAACCAACGAGGCCGAGACCCGCGACGGCGGCAAGGCTGCCGGCGAGGCCGAGGAACTGACGACGAGACATATCGGTGCGCATGGTTCTCCTTCTTCTTGCATCCCTGGGATGTCCGTGTCCTCCGGCTTCGCCGGTTGTCCCACGTGGCCACCCTGGCTCACGCGCCAGCCTCCGCCGGCCTGGACGTCCCTTAACCGGTTTGGAATGCTATGCGCCGGCACGTGGGTTTTATTCGATGTTTCCCGTCCCTTACCTCGCCGTGACGCCCCTTTACGTTGCGCTTACATTTGGCGTCGGGTCCCTTTACGGGTGCCTATGCAAGGACGCACCGAAGGCAGCTGCGCGCAGCCCCTACATGTGAGATTCGCGAGAACATGCATCTGCGGGCCGGCAGATAACCTCTCGGGAACGCAAGCCCGCGGGCCGGCGGTAAGACTCTCAGGAACGCGCGCGTTCGATGCGCCTCTCGTTCGAGCAAATGTTAGGTTCCCATTACTTTAGGTCCCATACAGTTAGGTACCTTGACTACCACTGGCAAGGAGCGTAGCATCCTCGCGGTCAACAAGAAAGCATGGAAGCGCGGGACGCGGGCAACTTGCACGCGCGCGGGGCGCCGGCAGCCCGCTCGCCCAAGCACGGGCCACGCCATCGGCACGCCTCTGCCCTCCATGCGCAACGCCCACAGAAAGGAGGGCCATGGGAGACATCAAGGAACGCGAGCTGTGCCGTCCGCGGTGGATGGACCTTGCCGACCCACAGGAGCGCCAGAACGCACACATCCTGGACGGGCTCGGCTTCTGCGGGCACTACCTGCACGTCCATGGCGGCGGCAGGTCCGGGCGCGCGCCCATCCTCTGCACCCTGCGCAAGGCCGGCGGCGCCATGCCGCAGCGCGAGCTCGCGAGCCGCTTCGAGCTCAAGGCGGGCTCGCTCTCGGAGGTACTCGCGAAGGCCGAGGAGGCCGGTCTCATCGAGCGCACCCGCGACCCGCAGGACCGCCGCCAGCTCATCGTGAGCCTCACGGAGGAGGGCAGTCGCCAGGCAGACGAGGACCAGCGCGCGCGCGAGGAGTTCCGCCGGGAGGCCTTCGCCTGCCTCTCCCCCGCCGAGCGCGACCAGCTCGAGGACATGCTCGTACGCATCAACCAGCATTGGAGGTCACTGGATGATTAAAACGCTTGCCAAGAGCATTCGTGAATACAAGGGAGCCGCCATCGCCACGCCCCTGCTCGTCACGGGCGAGGTGCTGTTCGAGGTCATGATTCCGTTTGGCACCGCCTCGCTCATCGACCAGGTGAAGGCGGGCGCTCCCCTGCCTACGCTGCTCACCTACGGCGGCATCCTGGCACTCATGGCGCTCGTCTCGCTCGCGTTTGGCGCAGCGGCTGGCCTCACCTGCGCCAAGGCCTCGGTGGGCTTCTCGCGCAACCTCCGCAAGGACATGTTCCACGCCATCCAGGGCTTCGACTTCGCCACGATCGACCGTTTCTCCAACTCGAGTCTCGTGACGCGCCTCACCACCGACGTCCAAAACGTCCAGATGGCCTACATGCAGCTCATCCGCACGGCCATCCGCTGCCCGCTCATGCTGATCTTCGCCTTCACCATGGCCTACATCATGGGCGGCTGGCTGTCGTTCATCTTCCTGGCCGTGATTCCAATCCTCGCCATCGCGCTGTTTGCGGTCATCAAGGTCGTGCACCCCATCTTCAAGCGAATCTTCAAGAAGTATGACCACCTCAACGAGAGCGCCGAGGAGAACCTCTCGGGCATCCGCGTGGTCAAGAGCTACGTGCGAGAGGACTACGAGAAGCAGAAGTTCGAGCGCGCCGCCGAGGAGGTGCGCCTCGACTTCACGCGCGCCGAGCGCATCCTGGCGCTCAACGGCCCCATCATGAACTTCTGCATGTACTGCATCATGACGTTCGTGATCGGCGTGGGCTCCTACGCCATCATCTCCACAAGGGGCGAGCTCATCGACGTGGGCCAGTTCTCGAGCCTCATTTCCTACGGCATCCAGATCCTCATGAGCCTCATGATGATCTCCATGGTCTTCGCCATGTGCACGATAGCCGAGGAGGGCGCCGACCGCATCGCCGAGGTGCTGACCGCCACCTCGGGCATCACCAACCCCGACAACCCCGTCACCGAGATCGCCGACGGCTCGATCGACTTCGACGGCGTGGGCTTCTCCTACGGCGGCGACCGCAGGCGCGAGGCGCTGAGCGGCGTCGACCTGCACATCAAGAGCGGCGAGACCATCGGCATCATCGGCTCGACGGGCTCCTCCAAGTCCAGCCTGGTGCAGCTCGTCCCGCGCCTCTACGACGCCACCGAGGGCACCGTCCGCGTGGGCGGCCGCGACGTGCGCGACTACGACGTGGAGGTGCTCCGCAACGAGGTGGCCATGGTGCTCCAGAAGAACGTGCTGTTCAAGGGCACCATCGCCGAGAACCTGCGCTGGGGCAACGCAGACGCCACCGACGAGGAGGTGCGCGAGGCGGCCGAGCTCGCCCAGGCCGACGAGTTCGTCCAGGGCTTCGCCGACGGCTACGACCACATGATCGAGCAGGGCGGCACCAACGTCTCCGGCGGCCAGAAGCAGCGCCTGTGCATCGCCCGAGCGCTGCTCAAGCACCCCAAGATCCTGATTCTGGACGACTCCACGAGCGCCGTGGACACCAAGACCGACAAGCTGATCCGTACCGGCCTCAAGAGCTACCTGCCCGAGACCACCAAGATCATCATCGCCCAGCGCACCGGATCGGTGGAGGACGCCGACCGCATCATCGTGATGGACGGCGGCCGCATCAGCGCCGTGGGCACCCACGAGGAGCTGCTGCGCTGCAGCGACATCTACCGTGAGGTCTACACCTCGCAGAACAAGCAGAGCCACGACGAGAAGCAGATCGACATCGAGGCGACCGACGCCACCGGCTCGGACGCCCGCTCGAAGGAGGTGAGCGCGAATGGCCGATAGCAAGAAGACTGCCGTGCCCGACGAGACGCGCGCCGAGGCCATCGCCTCGGGCTCGAACGCCCCCGAGGGCATGCCCAAGGAGGCTCCGGCAAGCGCACAAGAGGCTCCGGCAAGCGCACCCGCGCCCGGACCCAAGAAGCGCAACATGGGTAAGACAGCGCTGCGCGTGCTCAAGATGCTGTTCGGCTTCTATCCCGCGCTGCTACCCGCCGTGATCGTGTGCATCGTGATCAACGCCGTAGTGCAGACCGTGCCCAACGTCTTCATGGAGCGCGTGTTGGCCATCGTGCAGCAGGTCTGGAACACCGGCGAGTGGGATCCGGTGGCGCAGTCGATCATCAGCAACGTCATCATGCTCGCGATCTTCTACGTGATCGGCGTGGTGTGCAACGCCTTCTGGAACCAGGCGATGGCCATCATCACGCAGGGCTCGCTCAAGAAGTTCCGCGCCGCCATGTTCGACCACATGCAGGACCTGCCGGTTCGCTACTTCGACACGCACCTGCACGGCGACATCATGAGCTACTACACCAACGACATCGACGCCATGCGCCAGATGATCTCGCAGAGCCTGCCGCAGCTAATGCTGACCTCGCTCATCATGCTGTCCGTCGTGGGGATCATGCTGTTCTACAGCATCCCGATGGCCACCGTGGTGATCCTGGGCGCCGCGATCATGGCCTGGGCCACCAAGTTCCTGGGCGGGCGCTCGGCGAAGAACTTCCTACGCCAGCAGAAGGCCGTGGCCGCGCTCGAGGGCCATGTGGAGGAGGCCATGGGCGGCGAGAAGGTCATCAAGGTCTTCTGCCACGAGGAGGAGGCCGAGGAGAACTTCGACCGTATCAACCGCGAATGGGAGGACGCCGCGCGCACCGCCAATAGCTACGCCAATACGCTCATGCCCATCCTCATGAACATGGGCAACCTGCTGTACGTGATCGTGGCCATCGCCGCCGGCGTGCTGATCTCGCTGCACGCGCCCAATCTGAGCTTCTCGGGGCTGCCGCTGACGGTGGCTGTAGCCGTGCCGTTCCTCAACATGACCAAGCAGTTCGCCGGGCAGATCGGGCAGGTGTCCAACCAGATCAACTTTGTGGTGATGGGCCTTGCCGGCGCCGAGCGCATCTTTGAGCTGCTCGACGAGGAGCCCGAGCAGGACAGCGGCTATGTGACGCTCGTGAACCTCGCGGTCGAGAATGGCGAACTCGTGGAGAGCGAGAAGCGCACGGGCCTGTGGGGCTGGAAGCACCCGCACCGCTCCGACGGCACCATCACCTACGTGCCGCTGCGCGGCGACGTGCGCATGGAGCACGTGGACTTTGGCTACGTGCCGGGCCACACGGTGCTGCACGACGTGTCGGTGTACGCAAAGCCCGGCCAGAAGGTTGCCTTCGTGGGCGCCACGGGCGCGGGCAAGACCACGATCACGAACCTCATCAACCGCTTCTACGACATCGCCGACGGCAAGATCCGCTATGACGGCATCAACGTGAACAAGATTCGCAAGAGCGACCTGCGCCGCTCGCTCGGTGTGGTGCTGCAGGACGTGAACCTGTTCACGGGCACCGTGATGGACAACATCCGCTACGGCAAGCTCGACGCCACGGACGAGGAGTGCATCGCCGCCGCCAAGCTTGCCGGCGCCGATGATTTCATCAGCCGCCTGCCCAAGGGCTACGAGACGATGCTCACCGACAACGGATCGCAGCTCTCGCAGGGCCAGCGACAGCTCGTGAGCATCGCGCGCGCCGCCGTGGCCGACCCGCCCGCGATGATTCTTGACGAGGCCACGAGCTCCATCGACACGCGCACCGAGGCCATCGTACAGCGCGGCATGGATGCGCTCATGCAGGGGCGCACCACGTTCGTGATCGCGCACCGCCTGAGCACCGTGCGCAACTCCGATGTCATCATCTGCCTGGACCACGGCCGCGTCATCGAGCGCGGCACGCACGACGAGCTCATCGCCAAGAAGGGCTACTACTACCAGCTCTACACCGGCGCCTTTGAGCTGGAGTAACGCCGGGAGATCAACTGAGCTGCACCAGGGCCCGTGCGGAGCGGCGCGCTGCGATGTGGATGGAGCCGAGGTGTAACGGGACCCTACGCGGGGCATCGCGAACTGTCCGCGTAGGTCCGACCGAATTGCAGCGGATGCCGGCTCGGTGCGGGGCCGCAATATGGCGGCCCCGCACCGA
>NZ_CAAKON010000021.1:0-86034 GCF_901212655.1 Olsenella uli
GGCCCGCGGCCAGTATCTGGCCGCGGGCCCGAATTTTAAACTGAAAGGCAAGTCCATAGGTGCGAAAAGCCAACGCCCACTGGGGGACAGCCACCAGCTAGCTGGAGGGAAACAATCTCATCGGAGAAAGAAGCCACCCATCGGCACAGCGCCTTGCACTACCCGTCCAAGCCGTCCAGCGACCCAAAGCGTCAGGTTATGGCAGCTTCTTGCCACCCCGCTGCCCGCTCGCAGGCTTCGGCTTGTAGGCCACGCCACCACGGCCAACCTTGTGGCCGCCCCTTGCCCTCACGGCCTTGCCGCCACGGGTCCACCTGTGCACCCGGTGGTAGATGCTCTCGCGGTGCGAGCTCTTGAGTCCCAGCATCGGAACGGCCATAAAAGTGGGCACGAAGAAGGTCACGACACGCCACACGAGGAAGCCAGCCGTGGCAAAGCTCCCGAACATACCACCAAAGAACAGGGCGAAGCCGCCCTCGGCACCACCCGTGCCGCCAGGAAGCGGCACCGCGCTCGAGACGAGCTGGACCATCGAGCCAGCCGCCAGGCAGGTCACGAAGTCCGTCTCAATCCCAAAGGCCTGCAGCACGAACCACGGGATCATGTACAGGAACGAAAGCTGCAGCATGGTGATGACGAGCGTGAGCACCATGTCCGGCACGTTCTTGGCGCTCCTGCGGAATGCCGTCGAGAACTGAGCCACCTGGACGTTGAGCATCTCGTCCCACTTGGCGCGGTTCTTGACCCAGCCGTGCCCGCTCGCCCACCTGAGCAGGCCACCGCCGGCCCGACGCACGAAATTGGGGCAGAGGCACACCACAAAAAGGCCCACGAGCTCGAGCGCATGCCCGGCGAACACGAGCAGGTTGAGGATGACGATGTCGCCGTAGCTGTCGATGAAGAAACCCAGCTTGGCCCAGAGCATGAGCGCGGCAAACAACACGACGCCAAGCTGGAACATGATGAAGCGCGTGAACTGCGTGGCAGAGGCCGCGCCCACGGAGAGACCCGCCTTCGTGAGCTGATAGATCTGCGAGGGCAAGGCACCCATCTGCATGGGCGTGAGGTTGCCGAAGAAGTTGCCGGACGCCTCTACGGCCATGAGGTCGCGAAAGCCCACCGGGGAGTCGTGGTCGAGGTAGACGGCCGTGACGTAGGCGGCCGTGCCAAGGATGAAGTACATGCCGATGCAGGCGAACGCCCCAATAAGCCAGGAGAGCTCGAGGTTCTGGAACGCCGCCACGAACTCCTCGATCTGGCCCGAGAAGAACAGGAAGGCTACGTAGGCACCAAAGACGAGGCCGATGAACTGGGCACCTCGCGCGGCCTGCTTCTTGTCGGGGTCCGCCGCCTTCTCGTCCTCCGCGCGGATGACGCGAACCGGGGCCGAGCCCGCGATGCGAGGCTTGGGGGCCTTCGGCCTATGCTTCGGGACCGCTTGCCGCTCTGTGCTCGGACGCGGCGAATCGTTCTTGTCAGCGCTCTGAGACATGCGGCTCCTCGTGGCCCAAGCAAACGGCCCCAGGCGTTCGGAATCACACGAGACGCGTGACTCCTCGCACCCGCAAGGCGTTCATGAATTCGATTACCATCCAATAGTACCCGTAGGAGGAAGCTTCGAGCATCGGCCTCCAAAACGGCGATGCCCAGAACACGATTTAGTCATCCATGCCCTACTGTGCAAGAGAAATTTGGTATTAACCTACTATCCTTATGGGTAATAAAAAGACATCGATTACAAGCCCCAGAGTCGGCACGCAACACAAGCCGCCGGGGCACACGTACGCGGAGGAAGCCGTGAGCAGAGAAGCATCGAACCACGAAGAGGCACCTGAGCGCGAGGCTGGGACCTCCAAGGGCAAACAGGCCACCCTCGCCCGTAACAAGGAGGCGCTGGCAGGCCTGCTGCGCTCCCCCGCCTGCGCAAACGCAGGCGGGCGCGAGGTCGGCCTCGAGTTGGAGCGCTTCGTCATCGACCGCGCCACGGGTGCCACCGTCGCCTATGCCGACAAGCCGGGCGTCCACGACCTGCTTGAGCGCTGGACGCGCTTCTTCCCGGCCGCCGAGCAGGTCTTCATCGATGGGCACTTGTTCGGCTACGCAGGCTCCTTCGAGGTCAGGGGCGAGCAGGTGGGCATCTCCATCTCGCTCGAGCCGGGCAGCCAGCTCGAGGCTTCGGTGGGCCCCAGTGCCCACGTGCGGGCGCTCCTCGGTGCACTCGAGACCTTCGACGCCCAGTTCTCCGAGCTCACGGCAGAGATGGGCGTCGACTGGGAGCTGGTGCCCTACGGGTTCAACCCCGCCATCTCCAACCCCGCCGAGGTGCCGCTCATCGAGAAGGACCGCTATCACCTCATGGACGCCTACCTGTCCAAGACGGGCCGCTACGCGCGCGACATGATGCGCGGGACCACATCCGCGCAGGTTTCGATTGACCTCGCCTGCGGCAAGAACGGCGTGAAGACCTACCAGCTCGCCGTGGCCCTGGGACCCGTCCTCTCGTTCCTCACCGACAACGCCCCGCATTGGCGCGGGCTTTCGGCCAAGGACACCCCGCGCATGGCCCATGCGCGCATCTGGGAGGGCGTCGACCCCACACGCTGCGGTATCGTGCCCGGCACCTTCGATAAGGACTTCGGCGCGGAGCGCTATGTGGACTGGCTGTGTGGTGTCAAGCCCATCCTGTTCACCAACGAAGGTGGTGCCTCCTCATCCACGGGTGACAAGACCGAGGCCGACGTCATGTCCGAGCGGCTGCTTACCAAGCACGAACTCCAGCACATGACCTCGATGGTGTTCCCGGAATGCCGCCTTAAGGGCTTCGCCGAACTCCGCACCACCGACTCGATGGAACCCAGGATGAGCGCCGCCCTCGCCGCCTTCGTGAAGGGTCTCTTCTACGATCCCAAAGTCGGTGATGAGGCCGCGGCCCTCATCCTGCCCGGCATCGGCGAGGAAGACGTGCGCTCCGCCTGGGAGGAGCTCAAGGCCAAGGGCTGGGAGGCAACCGTCTATGGCAGGCCGGTCACCAAGCTCGTGGACGAGCTCGTAGGCCTCTCGCAACGTGGCCTTGCCGCCGACGAGGACCTCACCCTTCTCGAGCCGCTCACCTCGCTTTGGGCCCTGCGCCGCGTCCCGCGCGACCTTGCCATTGAATAAAGGCTGCCAGCAGCGGCCACAGCCACCAGCCGGCTACAAATGACGTGAGGCCCCGTCCGACATCTCGGGCGGGGCCTCGCTCATATATGAACCGGCAATCTCAGGGAAGCGCCGCCCTGATTGGGCCAGCCGCCTACTTGATCTTGCGGATCACATCGAGAACGGAGCCGTCGCGCGCCTCCACGATGGCGACGACCTCGTCCTCCCACTGGAGCTGCTTGGGAACGCCCACCATGTCATAGGCGCGGTCGCGCAGCGACTCGATGCTCACGTGCTCGATGCCGGCGGAGTCGAGGCACTCGACGATGTCTGGGCGCGCCGGGTTCACGGCAATGCCGTAGTCGGTGACGAGCACGTCCACGCAGTCGCCGGGGGTCGTCACGGTCACGACGTCGTCGCAGACGGTGGCCATGCGGCCACGGGTGAGCGGCGTCACGATGATGCA
Source organism: Olsenella uli (assembly GCF_901212655.1). Lineage (GTDB taxonomy): Bacteria > Actinomycetota > Coriobacteriia > Coriobacteriales > Atopobiaceae > Parolsenella > Parolsenella uli_A. Next base: position 3,605 of record NZ_CAAKON010000021.1, read on the forward strand.
GCACTTGGAGCCCTCGGCCGTATCCGGGTGTCCGCCGGGCGCGCCGCGCACCACGCCGTCGGAACCGGTCGTGACGTTGACGTTGAACTTGGTGTCAATCTCGAGCGCGGAGAGCACCACGTAGTCGAGCTTGTTGACGTAGGCGCTCTTGGAGCCGGGGTTCGCGTACTCGCTCTGGCTGATCTCCACGTGGTTGGGACAGCTGGCGAGGTGCGCAATCGCCGTCTGGTCAAAGTCCTGCGTGTCGAGGATCTTGCCCACCAGGCCCTTGTCCTGCAGGGCGCAGATGGCACCGCTCACGCCGCCGATGGCGAAGCCCATCTTGATGCCACGCTCACGCATGTGCGCCTCGAGGAAGCGGTTGGCCGCCACGGAGGGTCCGCCCACGCCCGTCTGGAACGAGAAGCCGTCCTTGAAGTACGGCAGCGCAGCGATGACGTCGGCCACATGCGCAGCCATCATGAGCTCACGCGGGTCCTGCGTGAAGCGGGCCTCCTTGGAGGAGATGCGCTTCGGGTCGCCGATCTCGTCCACGACCACCACGCAGTCCACGTCCTCACAGTGGATGGAGCTCGGCACGTTGGGAAACGCCACGAGCGTGTCGGTGATGACGACCACCTTGTCGGCGTAGCGGGAGTCGGGGATGGCGAAGCCAAGGCTTCCGCAGTTGCTCTTGCCGCCTGTGCCCTTGGCGTTGCCGTAGTCGTCCGAGGTTGCCGCAGCGAGGAAGGCGATGTCCACGTGAAGCTCGCCCGCCTGCAGGGCGCGCGGACGTCCGCCGTGGCTGCGGATGATGGCAGGCTCGGGCAGCTTGCCCGCACTGATGGCCTCACCGATTCGGCCGCGCACGCCGCTCGTCTCGATGTGGGTGATGATGCCGGCCTCGATGTAGTCTGCGAGCAAGTCGTGGGCGTCTCCCAGCGAGGTGGCCGCCACGCGCAGGTCCTTGATGCCAAGCTCCTCCACGAGCACGCGACACACCATGCTCGCCACGTAGTCGCCATTTCTGAACTCGCTGTGGAACGAGATGGTCATGCCGTCATGCGCACCGCACGCCTCGCAGGCCTCACGGATGCTCGCGCAGAGCTTGCTCTCCTGCGGGCGCTGGTGGATGACCGTCGTGGGCGCGTCGCGCTTGACGAGGGATCCGTCACTCGCGAACCTCCCCTGGTAGACCTTGCGGCCACCCTCGAGCAGGTAGTCCGGGATATCCCTTCCAACTGCGTTGATCATGTGTCTCACTCCCTACAGGACGCCGTGGTAGACGCCGCACTTCTTGGCCATGTCGATGATGCGCTGGGCCTCCTCATAGAAGGGAGGATCGACCATCTTGCCGTCGACCACATATACGCCGATACCCGCGTCGGTCTGCTGCTGGCAGGAGAGCAGGATGTGCTCGGACTCCGCAATCTGCTTGTCAGTGGGCCGGAACACCTCGTGGATGTAGGCGATCTGCTTGGGGTTGATGATCGACTTGCCGTCGAAGCCCATGCGGTGCACGAGGTCGACCTCGCGGCGAAAGCCCTCCTCGTCATCGAGCTTCGGGTACATCGTGTCCAGGCACTGGACACCCGCCGCACGGGCCGCAAGCAGCATATTTCCGCGTGCGGCCGCCATCTCCACGCCGTCCGGCTCGATCTGGACACGCATGGACTTGCGGAAGTCGCCGCCCGAGATGGCGCAGCCCAGCATGCGGTCGGACGCCGTGCAGATCTCATAGGCGTTCATGATGCCGAGCGGGCTCTCGAGCGCAGCCATGAGCAGCGTACGACCCTCCTCCACACCGAACTCGCGCTCGGCGGCAAGCACCGCGTCCTCGACGTCGTGCACCATCTGGGCGTTCTCGCACTTGGCGATGCGGATGCCGTCGGCACCGCCCGCCACGCAGACGCGCACGTCCTCGCGCCAGTACGGCGTGTCGAGGCCATTGATGCGCACGATGACCTCGGTGTCGCCGTAGTCGATGTTCGTGAGGGCGTAATACAGGCTGAATCGCGCGGCGTCCTTCTGGTTGACAGCAACGGCATCCTCAAGGTCGAGGATGATCGAGTCGCAGCCGTAGATGTAGGCGTCCTTGATAAGGCCGGGACGCTGGGCGTTCATAAACATCATCGAGCGACGCAAGCGGTTCTTGTCGGGCCTGGGGCGCGTCACGTGGTGGCGGCCGGAGGCCACGTCAGCCGCGGAACGGGCATCGTCGCGATACGGAGCGGGGCTCTTGGACATATCCTTGCTCATCGAACAGCGCCTCCCCAGGGAATGTTCTCCATCGAAGCATCGGACGCGCGGAAGACCGCGCAGCTCACGCGAGCACGGACCGTGCAGTCCAGGGCGCCCTTGTCGACGACCTTCACGGCACCGCTCGTGACACCGAGGTCGCCAAGCACCTCCTCGACCGACTCCCAAATCTGGTCTCCGTACTGATTGAGCACGCTGCTCTCCACGTTCACGCTCAGCGTCTCGGCAGGCTCGACCGTGACCTGACAGTCGCTGGACTCCAGCGTGCCGGCCAACGCGGTCTTACTGATCTGCATGGCTCACTCCTCACCAAACATGGCCTCTACCCTGTGGTTTTGGCATCTCTTGCCGACAAGGAGAAGATACGATGCCCTAAGCGTTTAGTAAAACGAATGCTTATACTTGATTTTGATTCGTATGAGGAATGGCTTCTAGCAGAGCCGACCGTCTCGGCTGCGCCCTGCAGACAAGGAATCCCCATGGACGAAGTGGACTTCATGCTCCTGCGAACCCTCGACGAGACGCGCAACGTCACCCACGCCGCCGAGAGGCTCTTCATGACGCAAAGTGCCCTCTCAAAACGCATCAAGGCGCTGGAAGAGGAGCTTGGTTGCGAGCTTTTGGTCCGCTCGCGCCGTGGGGTGACCTTCACCCCGGCCGGCGAGATGGCCCTTGCGCACACGATGCGCGCCGGACGCGAGCTGGCGCTCCTGCGCAGGAACATCTCCGCCTATGGAGACGAGGTCATGGGTGGCCTCACGGCCGGCTTCTCGATCAACTACGCGGCCGAGCAGCTACCCTTCGTCCTCGCGCAGTATCGGTCGAGCTACCCGCGGGTGCGTCTGGGAATACGGACCGGACGCAGCACGGAGCTGGTCGAGCGGCTCAGGGCAAACACGCTCGATGTCGCGATCGTTCGAGGCGAGTTCAACTGGGATGGGCCTGGGCGCCTCATCGACACGGAGCCCGTCTTCGTCGTAAGGGCGCGCGAGCACGAGGGCCACCCGCTCTCAGAGCTCGCATACATCGACCACGAGACGGACGCCGCCCAGCAGCAGCTCATCACAAGATGGCTGAGGGAGCACGGGCTCGACCGTCACCAGGACGACATTCGAGTTGACAACCTCCACGCCTGCGCAAAGCTCGTCGAGCTGGGCATGGGCTGGGCGCTCCTGCCCAGAATTGCCCTGGAGGGATTCGACGGACTCATGGAGCCCTGCACCTTCGAGGACGGATCTCCCCTTCAGAGAACCATGCACGTACTTTGGCAAAAGGATGCCGACGGACTGCCGCAGGTCAAGGCCCTTGTCGATCTAGTAACCATGTAATGGCGGCACGGGGATTTCGGGCATATTCGAGTTGTCCAGCCCCAAGCAAGTTGTCCATCCCCAAGCGAATTGTCCGGCAACAAACACTGAGGTCCGAACTGCCGAGCCGATAAATTAGCGGAATCGGACCGAAGCCCGATTCCGCTCTTAACTCAAACCCTCATGAACCTTGCCTACCAATCGCGAAATGAAATCCAGTTTCAAACGGCCATCAGCTTCAGGGAACCTGCAAAAACCCATCCCCAATGACAAGCTACTTGGTGAGGTTCTCACCGGCGATGACGGCGGCCTGGCTGGCCTCAACGGTCTCGGCAACGGGCGGCTCGGTGGCCATCGGGATGGTGGCGGGTTCCACGGGCGTGGGCAGGGGCATGCCAATCTCGGCGCACTTGGCCTCGTAGGCACGAGCGATGATTTCGCAGCAGGCATCGCGACTGAATTTTCCACGGTTCACCACGAGGTCCTTGCCCGCGCGCAGCTTCCAAGCACCGTTCGAGTAGCGCTTGTAGAACTGCTCTCGGTTCTTCTGCATCTTCTTGACGAGTTTCTTGGCCTCGTCCTCACTCAGGCCGCGCTTGGCCATGACACGCTTAACGCGGTCCTCCATAGGTGCGGTCACGAGGACGCTGATGAGGTTGCGGTTCTCGCGGAGGATGTAGTCGGAGAGGCGCCCCTCGATGATGCAGGTCTCGGTGAAGCCGAGGTCCTGGATGACGCCGCGCATGGAATCGAACAGCTTGTCGGCGGCAGTACGGGCATCGAAGCGGTCTGGCAGGAAGGCCATCATCTCTGCGGCAACCTGCTCGTCGTACATGGCAACCTGGTCGACGGAGGCCCCGAGACGCATGGAGGCCCTCACCAGGAGCTCGTTGTCATACAGGGGAATGCCGAGGCGGCGCGAGAGCAGAATGCCAATCTCGTGACCATCCGCGCCGTAATCTCGCGCGATGGCGATGACGACGGGCGCCACACGCTGGTGCGCCTTGGCAAACAGGTCAATGTCCTTCTTCTTTTTCATGCCAGCCACGATTCCCTCCTTATGCAAGAGGCCCCGCAGAGCGAGGCCCCAATGTTACAAACTCGTTACGAGCCGTCGTGATTATACCGTCATGAGGCGGCGCTGATAGGCACGCACGATGAGCGAGATACCAAAGTTCAGGATGAAGTACAGCAGGAACGTGAACCCATAGAGCAGCAACACGCCCTGTAGGTCAGAGGTCTGCGCCATGACAACCTTGGTGCTGTACATGAACTCGGCCACATTGACACCGGCAAGGTATGAGGAGTCCTTGATGACGGTGGTGCACTGGCTGAAGAGCGCCGGGATGATCGTCTTAAACGTCTGCGGCAGGATGATGAGACGCATCGTCGCAAAGAAGCCAAAGCCCTGGGACTGCGCCGCCTCGAACTGACTCTTGGGAATCGAGTTGAGGCCACCACGAATGATCTCGGCCATGACGGCAGAGGTGAAGATCGTGAACGCAAGCACGGAGATGAAGACGTCATTGCCCTTCACCGTGAAGTAGATGAACAGAATCCACAGCAGGTTTGGCGTGCAGCGGAAGAGCTCGATGTAGGCGCTCACGAGCAGGCTCAGCGGCTTGACCGCGTACGTCTTCACCAGGGCGAGCACGGTGCCAAAGATGATCGAGAGCACGATGGCAAGGGCCGAGATCTCAAGCGTCTTGACAAAGCCGAGCATGATGAAGCCAAGGTTGGCTGCGTTGAAGATTTCCATACCTTAGGCCTCCTTCGCAGGCTCGGTGGTGATTCCCGGAATCTCCTTGGCACGCGGACGCTCCTTGGAGCGCTTCTCGAGCCACTGCACGAGAACGGCGAGCGGGAAGCAGATGATGAAGTACAGCACACACGCCATGATGTATCCCTGCAGGTAGCCCCACGTAGAAACGAAGCCGTCTGCGTTGTACATAAGGTCTCCGCCGGCCACAAGCGCGAGCACGGAGGAGTTCTTCACGAGGTTGAGCGCCTGGTTGCAGAGCGGAGGCAGAATCACCTTGAACGTCTGCGGGAGAATGATGTAGAGGTACGACTGTGCACGCGTGAAGCCTTGGGACTGGGCCGCCTCCATCTGCCCGCGCGGAACCGCCTCGATGCCCGTGCGAATGACCTCGGAGATGTACGCGGCGTGATAGAGGCCAACCCCCACGAAACCGAGCACGAACGGAGCGATGCGGACCGGGCTAGAGGCTCCCGTAATCGTCTGGAGAATCTTGGGTCCCGCCATGTACATGAAGAAGACCTGCACCGGCAGTGGCGTGTTCTGGTAAAACTCGACGTAGATGCGGCTTATGGCCCTCAGCACGCGCGAGCGCGTAGTCGAGAACACGCCAAGAATCGTCCCCAGCACCAGCGAGAGGATGAGACCAGCCACAACCACCTGCAGGGTCACGGAGAAACCCTGCCACAGCTGGTCCATGTTCGCGAAGGTCGCCTGCCATCGCAGGGGATCGAGGAGTCCGTCTAGCATGTGGATCCTTTCCGACAAACGAGAAGGGACAGGCACTTTGTCACGTCACGCGTGACAAAGAGTCCACCCCTTCTGAAACTACAACCGCCGGATTCACCGGCACCCCGTGACATTGGCCCAACGCAGGCGACCGCCGCGGGAAGAACCTGGGGCCGGCTTCGCAGCTGGCCCCAGGTAGCAAGTCCTACAGGAGGCCCCAGTCCTTGATCTCCTGGTCAATCCAACCATTGGAGAGCAGCTCGTTGACCTTGTCGTCAACGACCTTGGAGAGGTCGGAGCCCTTCTTGGTGGCCACGCCGTAGTCCTGAGCACCAAACTCGATGTCCGGCTGCAGGAGCTCGCAGTCATCGGTGGTGTAGGTCTTCAGCGTGGAGCGGTCCATGGCGAAGGCATCGACGTTGCCGGCGTCCAGGGCACTCTTGATGGAGGGGTAGTCCGGGAACTCCTGGAACGTCGGCGTGACGTTGAAGTTGTTCTCCTGGAGCATCTTGGTGACCAGGTCCTTGGTGGTGGAACCCTGGGAGACGCCGATGACCTTGCCATTGAGGTCGGTCATGGTCTGGAAGCCCGAGGACTTCTTCACGAGGATGCCTACGTGGTCGGTGCGGTAGGGCGTGGAGAAGTCCCAGCTCTTCTTGCGCTCGTCCGTGATGGTGTAGGTGGCAACGACGACATCGAGGGAGTCGTTGTCGATGAGCGGACCACGAGTCTTGGGCGTGACGTCGGTGAAGGCCACGAGGTCCTTCTCCTTGGCCTCATCATAGGAGACACCGAGGACTGCGGCGGCGAGCTGGTAGCAGAGGTCAATCTCCAGGCCCTGATACTTATTGGTGGCGGGGTCGAGGTAACCGTAGCCCAGAACATCCTTCTTGACGCCGGCGTTGAGCTTGCCGCGGCTCTTGATCGTCTCGACCTTAGAGTCGGAGGAGCCGGTGGACGCGCTGTTGCCACCGTTGGAGCCACAACCGGCAAGGCCAAGGGCCATGACAGCCCCGGTAAGACCAAGCGTGCCAATGAACTGGCGACGGGACATGTTCTTCATTTCGGTACCCCTTTCGTTGGTACGTCAATATCCGGCCGCCTGAAGCTGGCCGTTCGTTCTGCCTGCGAAATGCGGGCGAGGACACAGGATCGGTGCCCCACAGAGGGGCGAAGTTAAACGCTTGCCCGATGAGGGCGAGACCCTAGCGCAGAATCTTGCTCAGGAAGTCCTTGGTACGCTCGTGCTGCGGGTTCTCGAAGAAGTGCTCCGGCGTACCCTCCTCGACGATCTGGCCGTCGTCGACGAAGATCACGCGGTCGGCAACCTCGCGAGCGAAGCCCATCTCGTGCGTGACGCACATCATGGTGATGTTCTCCTGAGCGAGTTCGACCATGACGTTCAGCACCTCCTGGACCATCTCGGGGTCCAGGGCGCTCGTGGGCTCGTCGAACAGGATGATGGGCTGCTTGGTGCAGAGGGCGCGGGCGATGGCGACACGCTGCTGTTGGCCACCGGAGAGGTTCTGCGGATACTCCCCCGCCTTGCGCTCAAGACCGACGCGCTTAAGGGCAGCCATTGCAGTCTCGATGGCCTCCTCCTTGCTCTTCTTCTGGAGCTTGATGGGGGCGAGGGTGAGGTTTCCGAGCACCGTCATGTTCGGGTAGAGGTTGAACTGCTGGAAGACCATGCTGGAGTACTTGCGAGCCATCTCCAGGTGGTTCTTCTTGGTGAGTTCGACGCCGTCGATGGTGACGGTACCGCTCGTGGGCTCCTCGAGGTAGTTGACGCAACGGATAAGCGTCGACTTGCCGGAGCCGGAGGGGCCGATGATGACGAGCTTCTCGCCCGCCTTGACCGTAAGGTCAACGTTCTTCAGAACGTGCAGGTCACCGAAGTACTTGTTGAGACCCTTGATCTCGATCATGTTCTTGTCGTCGGCCATGTGGTACGTCCCCTTCTCGATTGCGTGCACAGATGACTATAAGGAAGTACCTGCGGAAATCCAGCGCCTGATACCCAACTGTGACAGAGCCGAAACAACAACCCGAAACAAAGCGGCAGGACAAGGGAGCTGGTTAAGTAGCATTTACCTGCGGTTTTCATCTGTAGAAGTATGGCTCGACTCAACAATAGACAGTCATGTGTTGTTAGAAGCCCGAGGTATGGACCAGTTAACAAAACGCATCAATTGGAAACAATATGCATCCGAATCAGCGCCACCTTGGTCGAAGCGGCGCAACTCGAACAAAAAAACCCGGAGGTAATTAACCCTCCGGGAATCCAGTTGGTAGCCCGTACCAGATTCGAACTGGTGATCTCCGCCTTGAGAGGGCGGCGTCCTGAACCGCTAGACGAACGGGCCATATGTATGGGACCGAAGTCCCACGGAGCCTGAGTGCTCCGGAATTATCATGGTAGCCCGTACCAGATTCGAACTGGTGATCTCCGCCTTGAGAGGGCGGCGTCCTGAACCGCTAGACGAACGGGCCATGCTGTGAGCTGCAAGTCAGCAAATGGCTGGGATGGAGGGAGTCGAACCCCCATTGACGGAACCAGAATCCGCTGTCCTGCCATTAGACGACATCCCAATTGGTGATGCTGCCTTGTTGCTCGGTGCGCCTCAGCGCGAGAAAGAACTATACGGTAGACCCGCCTTTGGTGCAAGCGGAAATCCAAACTTTTTTGAAAAAGATTTTGGATCCCGGATAGTCCAATTCAAAACCGCAGGTAACAAAGCCAATATGGCAGTAACATCCGCAGGCCAAGAAGTCCCCTACTGCTGGACCTGCAGGCTCGGAACCGCATGCTTCACCGCGCGCGCAAGCGTGATGCCCACAGCAACCTTCACGATGTCGGGGATGATGAAAGGCGCGCAGGCAGCCGCAAAGGCCGGCGCAAATCCCATGCCGGTCGACGTCATCAGCCACCACATACCCAAGCCGTAGGAGCACACGAGCATCGCCACCACGGTCACGACGTCCCTCGCGGGACCCTCCGCCATCAAACGACGAACGAGCAGTGACACGAAGGCCGCAACGAGAAAGCCAAGCAGAAAACCACCCGTGGGACCGGCAAGCGACGCCAAGCCGCCCTTCATGCCAGCAAAGAGCGGGAGTCCCAAGCCACCCAAGGCGACATAGAGCACAACGGAGAGCGTCGCCTGCCTGGCGCTCATTCCCACAAGCACGAACGCAAGCGCAAGGGTGTGCAGGGTGAACGGAATGGGGCCGAGCGGCACCGACACCCAAGCGCCAACGGTGATCAAAGCCACGCCAACCGCCGTAAAGGTGATGTCGCGCGTGGAGAGCACGGTCTTGTCAGAAGCCATTCAGAGGTCCTCCTCAGTCTGTTGCCCTCTTACACCCTCCTCTCAGGATACAAAGCCCGAGAAAGGACGAGAGAGGCCCACGGCAAAACAAAAAACCGGGCCTCGCCCAAAGACGAGGCCCGTAGCATAACTCTAGAGCACGCTGACCTTCACGGTCTGCTCAGGAACGTCGTAGAACGGATCCTCGCGACGGCCGAGGAAGTCGCGGGCCTGCTGCGGGAAGAGGGCGTAGGAAAGCACGTCCTCCTCACTGCGGGCGTAGTCGGCAATCTCCTCGCAGAGCTTCGGCAGCTGCGGCTCGATGAGGTCGGCAGGTCGGCAGGTGATGGGTTGCTCGTCACCGATGACCTTCTCGCGAATCTCGTCAGAGATGGCCACGGGGGCGGCGCCATACTGGCCGCGCACATAGTCCTTGATCTCCTTCGGAATCATCTTGTAGCGCTCGCCAGAGATGACGTTCATGAGGGCCTGGGTGCCCACCATCTGGGAGAGCGGCGTCACGAGGGGCGGATAGCCCATGTCGGCGCGGACGCGCGGCACCTCAGCGAGCACCTCCTCGTACTTGTCGGCATTGCCCTGCTCGGTGAGCTGCGAGAGCAGGTTGGAGAGCATGCCGCCCGGCACCTGGTAGACGAGGGCCTTCGGGGAGGTGTCCTTGACCTTCGGGTTGAGCACGCCGCTCTCGCGGAACTTATCGCGAACGCCATTGAAGTGCTCGGCAATCTCGGAGAGCTTGTCCAGGTCAAGGCCAGTCTCCACGCCAAGGCCCGTCAGGGCGATGTGCATGGACTCGGTGGCCGGCTGGCTCGTGCCGGCGGAGAACGAGGAGATGCAGGTGTCGATGATGTCGGCACCGGCCTCGACGCTCTTGAGGTACGTCATCTCGGCAATGCCGGCGGTGGCGTGGGTGTGGACCTCGAGGGGCACGGTGACCTCGGCCTTGATGCCGCTCACGAGGTCATAGGCATCGGAAGGCGTGAGGTTGCCGGCCATGTCCTTGATGCAGATGGAGTCGGCGCCAAAGTCGGCCATCTGCTTGGCGAGCTTCACGAAGTAGGGCACGGTGTGCACCGGGCTCGTGGTGTAGGAGATGGCGCACTGGCACTCGCCGCCGGCCTCCTTGCAGGCCTCGATCGAGGTCTTCAGGTTGCGGACATCGTTCAGGGCGTCGAATACGCGCACGACGTCAATGCCGTTCTCGATGGACTTGCGGACGACCGCGCGCACGACGTCATCGGCGTAGTTGCGGTAGCCAAGCAGGTTCTGGCCGCGAAGCAGCATCTGAAGCTTCGTATTCTTGATGTGCGAGCGGATGGTGCGCAGACGGTCCCAGGGGTCCTCGTTGAGGAAGCGCAGGCAGGAATCGAACGTCGCGCCTCCCCACATCTCGAGGGCGCGGAAACCAGCCTGGTCCATGGTCTCCAGGATGGGCAGCATGTCCTCGATGGGCATGCGCGTAGCAATCTGGCTCTGCTGGCCATCGCGCAGGACGGTCTCAGTGAACATCACTTTGTTTGCCACAGTCCTCAAAACCTCCTTCTTGAATGATGATTGCAATCTTCTCTTGCATCTCTTTCACGGAATGCGTGCGCGACCGGGCGCAGGCCTTGGCCTCTCCCCCGCAAATCAGGCATGTACGGGGGGCAAAGCCCAGCTCGGTGCGCGTGAGGGGCCGCAGGCCGTTAGCCTTGCAGTCAAACACGTCGAGGTCGACGAGGCGCCCACAGGGGTCAGACTCCTCGAGCTTGACCATCAGGCGCTTGAGCTTGCGAGCGTCGAGGGTCGTGAGCAGCAGAGCCTCTGTGCCCGTGGGGCCACCCAGCGTCGACTGGGCAACGATCTGCTCGGCCCCAAAGGCCGAGACGGCCAGGGCCATGAGGTGGTCGAACACCCTCTTGAGAACTCGGGAGGTCTTGACCGGCCCTGGAATCGCCATCGTCACGCAAAGCAACGAGGATGCGCCGGGCACCTCGGCAATGAGACGCGCCTGCTCGGAAGCCCTATGCTCGCGCGCGTCGAGCATCTGGGGAAGCTCCACCCGGGGCCCATCGAAGACCTCGGCAGCAAATCCGGTCAGCCCAAGCTCGGCCACGTCATCACCCCTCTTGCGCCGTGAAAGGAAGGCAGGCACACGGACCTCCGCACGCCCGCCGGATCTTGCGGTTCTTACTTGTCGCCGGGCTTGGCCGGGAAGATCTTGGTGAGGGCAAGGCTGGCAACGTAGATGATGCCGAGCACCAGGAACACGCCGCCCCAGCCCACGACGAGGATCTCGAGCGCCTGCGTCAGAGTTTCAGACATAGGTAATCCTCCTTACATGCCCAGGAAGCCCTGGACGAGGGACAGCACGAGGCCACCGGCGATAACAGAAGCGATCTGGCCGGAGACGTTGGAGCCGGCCGCCTGCATGAGGATGAAGTTAGACTTGTCCTCCTCGGTGGCGATCTTCTGAACGACACGGCTCGACATCGGGAAGGCGGAGATGCCGCAGGCGCCAATCATCGGGTTGACCTTGTCCTTGCGGAAGATGTTCAAGATCTTGGCGAAGAACACGCCGCCGGCGGTGTCCATCACGAAGGCGACGAGGCCAAGGGCGATGACGATGAGGGTGTCGATCTGCAGGAACTCCTGGTACTGCATCTTCACGGACACGGCGAGACCGAGCACGATGGAGACGAGGTTGACGAGCTCGTTCTGCGCGGAGACGGAGAGCGAGTTAAGCACGCCGCACTCGCGCAGGATGTTGCCGAACATCAGGAAGCCGACGAGCGGCAGGGAGACCGGGGCGATGAGGCCGGCGATCACGGTGATGACAACCGGGAAGATGATCTTGGCGGTCTGGGAGACGTCACCGGCGCGATAGAGCATCTTGATCTTGCGCTCCTGCTTGGTGGTGACGGCCTTGATCACAGGCGGCTGGATGATGGGCACGAGAGCCATGTAGGAGTAGGCCGCGACCATGATGGCACCGAGGTACTTGGAGTTCAGGGTGTTGGCCACGAAGATGGCAGTGGGGCCGTCGGCGGCGCCGATGATGCCGATGGAGGCGGCGTCGGCGAGGTCGAAGCCGAGCAGCACGGCCGCGATGATCGTGAAGAAGATGCCGAACTGGGCGGCGGCACCAAAGAGAAGCAGGAACGGCTTTTTGAGCAGCGGGCCAAAGTCAATCATGGCGCCGATGCCGATGAAGAGCAGGAGCGGGAACAGCTCGGTGTCGATACCGGCGTTGAACAGCACCTGGAACGGGCCGGGAGCGTCACCGGTGGTGAGCACGCCCGTGTTCGGGAAGTTCACGAGGATGGCGCCAAGGCCCATGGGAACGAGCAGCGTCGGCTCGTACTCCTTCTTGATGCCAAGGTACATGAGGATGCCACCGATGACCATCATCACGATGCGGCCGGGCTCAGCCCCGCACTGGATGACTCCCTGAATCAAGCTTTCCAATTGCTTTCCTTCCTTCGATGCGCGAGGGTTCGCTCTTCCCCAGCGCACTCGGGGCCTTCCGGCCCCTTGTCACTTCGGGTGCCTGGCTAGGCGATGGTGAACAGGGGGTCGCCCGGGTTGACCATGTCGCCCTTGTTGACGTGGATGCCCTGAATCGTGCCGCTGCTCTCGGCGACGATCTCGTTCTCCATCTTCATGGCCTCGAGGATGAGGACGACGTCGCCCTCCTTGACGGCCTGGCCGGCGGCCATCTTGATGTCGAGGATCTTGCCCGGCATGGGGGCGAGCTGGGCGCCGTCGCCGGCAGGCGTGGCGGCAGACTCGGCAGCGGGGGCCGGGGCAGCTTCGGCGGCAGGTGCGGGAGCGACGGCTGCAACGGGGGCCGGGGCAGCAACGGGAGCGACGGCATCGGCGGGCGTGGGAACGGGAGCGCCGATCTCCTCCATCTCGACCTTGTACTCGGTGCCGTCAACGTTGATCTTGAACTTGCGAAGCATGGGTCTCCTCCTATGCAGACTTCCTACGATACACGCGCCTCACCACGAACTCGCTTTCGGGACGATCGCCCGCGGCGATGGCTGTTGCGATAACGGTGACGAGTCGAGCTTCGGGGTTCACGGTCTCGACGCTCGTGACCTTGAACTCACTGTCCGGGCGATCACCGGCCGCGATTGCCGTTGCGATGACGCTCGGAATAGCCCGTTCGTCCTCCGGGACCGGGACAAACGCCGGCACGAGCTCCCACTCGTCATCAGGCTTGGGCGTGGCGCTCGAAGGCGATACCGCCGACGCCGTGCCCTCAGGCTCGGTGTCCCCTCGGCCCCTGCGGAGCCAGGAAAACAGTCCCATGTCTCATCTCCCTCTCATTGCTCTGCCCGTCCCTCGAACACATATGCATATTGGTGTGTCTCGGGCGCCGGGACTCGGTTTGGGGCGAAATGCCCAGATAACCTTGTACGTTTAAATCCTAGGGTCGCTTCTGTTTCTCTCCGTGTTCCTCCTGTGTTCACGCTCCCCTCATGGCATGCAACGTTACAAATAGGCCGTGTAGCTCGTACTTTATGAAACCACAGCGGCCAGGGGGACCATGCCGATGAGACGAAAGGTGACCTCGAATTACCGCTCAAACTCCTGCGAGCGGTCGAAATCCAGCAGTGAGCGGTCGAAATCAATGCCAAACGGTAGGTAATCTCCCGTTAATCCCAATTCATCTGGTCATCTAACTGGGGTTTTAAGAATATTGTTAGCGTCTTGTGTTTTTCCACTGTTCAGAGACTGAAATGAACTCGTTGAACGGAAGTGGGAAGCCCTAATTTGCAGCTCAGGCACTACCGTCCGGCCGAGCCCGCCCACAGCAGGCATGGGGGCCTTTGCGAGCAGCCGCGGCTGAACGGGAACTGTAGGAAAGGGAAAAGGGAGGAAACGTGGTTCTCACCATTCTCGCGTGGGTCATGATTGCGGTGTTCATGTACATCATCATGACCAAAAAGCTCTCGCCGCTGACGGCGCTGGTCATGGTCCCGCTCGTCTTCGCGATCGTCGCCCTTATTGCGGGCGTTGTCCCCGCAAGCGGGTTCGATGACGGCGACGGCGGCACCCTGAGCGCCATCGCCGCGCTCGGTGGATGGGTCAAGAGTGGCATCAAAACGACGTCCAACACGGGCATCATGCTCCTGTTCGCCATCCTGTACTTCTCGATCATGCTGGACGCCGGCATGTTCGACCCCATCACCAAGAAGATGATCATCTTCGCCAAGGGCGACCCCATGAAGGTCCTCATGGCCACGGCCATCGTTGCCGCGTGCGTCTCCCTGAACGGTGACGGCACCACCACGACGCTGATCTGCTGCACGGCCTTCCTGCCGATCTACAAGAAGCTCAATATGAAGATCATGAACCTCGGCGTCCTGGTCATCCTCCAGAACACGATCATGAACCTGCTCCCGTGGGGCGGCCCCACCGCTCGTGCCATGGCCGTCATGAACGTTGGCTCCGAGATCCTCGCCTTCCTGCTTCCGGGCATGCTCATCTCCATCGCCTTCGTCATTGGCGTCGTTGCTCCCACGATGGGCCGCGCCGAGCGCAAGCGCCTTGGTGTCAAGGAGATGACCCCCGAGGAGATTGACGAGCTCACCGCCGTCGACGATCCCGATACCCAGGCCATCCGTCGCCCGAAGCTCTTCTGGTTCAACCTGATCCTCACGATCGTCCTGGTTGCCTGGCTCGTCGCCGGCTCCTTCATCTCCGACATCGAGCTGCCCTCCACGATGCTCTTCATCGTTGGCACCTGCATCGCCCTGCTCGTGAACTACCCGAACCTCAAGGACCAGAGCGCCCGCATCGGCGCCAACGGCGGCGACGCCGTGCAGGTCGTCGTCCTCGTCTTCGCGGCCGGCGTCTTCATGGGCCTCTTCCAGGGTTCCGGCATGGCCGACGCCCTCGCCCAGAGCCTCGTGACCATCATCCCGAAGCAGCTCGGCGGCTTCTGGGGCCTCATCGTTGCCCTCATCTCCGCCCCCGGCACGTTCTTCCTGTCCAACGACGGCTTCTACTTCGGCGTTATGCCCGCGCTTGCCCAGGCTGGTTACGCCTACGGCTTCACGCCGCTGCAGATGGCCCTCGCCTCTCTCATGGGCCAGGCGTTCCACCTGCTCTCCCCGCTCGTTGCCTTCATCTACCTGCTCCTGCGCCTCACCGGCCTGGACATGGGCGAGTGGCAGCGCACCGCTGGCAAGTGGGCTTGCTGCATCTTCGTGATCTTCTGCGTCACGATCGTGCTCTCCGGCCACATGCCGCTTTACATCGCGCAGTAGCGAGCGCGTAGGCTTCGGCAGGGCCCCACTCCGGACGTTTTATCGCTCCGAGACTTGCCGAAACCGAAGATGGGCACATAATTATGACGCCAGAGACCCGCAGTCATCCCTTTGGCTGCGGGTTTTTCTATGCGGAGGGGACACCATGGATACAGACCGAGTGAACGAGATAATTCGCGAGAACCTCGACCTGGACAGGAACGAGCCGCTCAAGGACGTGCTGTACGACTGCTTCCGACAGACGGTCGTGCTCGGCAAGCTTCCCGCGGGCACGCAGATCAACGAGGAGCGCCTCTCCAAGTCCCTTCACATCAGCCGCACGCCCATCCGAATCGCACTGGACCGCCTCGCGGGCGAGTACCTCGTGCGCCGCGTGCCGGGCTCCGGCGTGCTGGTGCTGGGCATCAGCCTGCGCGACGCCGAGGAGATGTACGAGATCAGAAATGCCCTCGAGCCGCTGGCGTTCGTTAAGGCCGCACACAACATGGCCGACGAAGACTTCGAGAAGATGCGCCTTTTGCTCGAGAGCGGCGAGCAGAGCAATGCCGGCGCCGACGTCGATGCCGTGGTGAACAACTTCGGCGACTTCAACGAGATGGTCTTCAGCTACGCTCACATGGCGCGCCTCCAGGGCATCTTAGACAGCATCGCGGTCTACCTGCGCTACTTCCGCAACACCGCGATTCGCCAGAGCGACAGGCGCGACATCGCGCTCAAAGAGCACTGGAACATCTACCTAGCCATGCGCTTTGGCGGCGACGAGAAGATCGCCGACGAGGTCAAGAAGCACCTCCTCAACAACTACCGCTTCGTCACCAAGGCCATGCGCTCCCTCGGCATCTCCTAATGTCCGTGGGGACAGACCCTCTTGCAAGTTTTAAAACTAACGGATAGGCAGCACCATGCTCAACACCCTTGAGGCCGCAGACGCCGTGGCCAGACTCGCCGTCTGCGCGCTCGTGCGCGAGGTCACGCTTACGCCCAAGCCGGGCCTCGTGGACGAGCGAAGCAACGGTGCCCATTCGGACATGGACGTCACCACGTTTTTCGCGAGCGCCGTGGCCTTGAAGCCGCACTTTGTTGCGTGCGCGAGGCTGGGCCTGGCGCATGGCGGCAATCCCGTCGACGCCGAGTTCGTCCGCGACCTGCGCTGCATTGGTCGAGAGGCAGAGCTCGACATGTTCGACGCCACGAACGGCGTCAACACGCACAAGGGCGCCAACTACTCGCTCTCGCTCATGCTTGCCGCCACGGGAATGGAGCTCGCGCAGGGCGCGCCGCTCCCGTTTGGCCCCGAACGCTCCGCGCACGTGCTCGAATCCGTCTCCCAGATTGGCAAGGCCGTGCTCGACGAGGACCTTACGCGCGTGAGGGAGCGCAAAGATGCGGGCGAGCCGCTCACACACGGCGAGGCACTATTTCTCGAGCGGGGAACGACGGGTATCAGGGGCGAGGCCGCGGCGGGCTATCCGGCCCTGCGCGACATCCTGCTCCCCTACCTGCGCACGAGGAGTGACGGTGACTCCTCGGACACGCTCCTTCGCGCGATGGTGCGCCTGATGGCCACCCTGGAGGACACGAACCTGCTGCACCGAGGCGGCACCGAGGGTCTCAGCTGGGCGCAGGCCCAGGCAACGCGCGTTCGCGACCTCGACCTCGGACACTCAGAGCTCGTGCGAGAGCTGAGGCGTCTGGACGCCGAGTTCACGCGGCGCAACCTCAGCCCGGGCGGAACCGCTGACCTCATCTCCCTGGGCATCTACTTCGCCCTTCTCGAGGGCCTCATGTAGCAGCAAGCCAGTGTTAGAAAACTTGCAAAAGGGCCCGTCCCCACATGCAAGTTAGAAGAGCTTGCGAAGGAAGCTGAGGAGGGCCTCACGGTTGTTGGGGACGTGGCCGGCGATCACGGCATCGAGGGCGGCGCGCAGCGCATCGCCGACGGCAGGCCCGGGCGCAATGTCGCAGGCGCTCATGACATCGCCGCCACTCACGGCCAAATCCCCCATGCTCCAGCAGCCGCCCTCGGCTACGATACGCCTGAACAGCCGCTCGTGCCCGTTCAGCTCGGTGGCGTAGGCACGGCACTGGGGAGCCTTGGCGATGGCATCGGACCGCCTGAGGTCGAACATCTCGTGCATGAGCTCCACCACCTCGGCCCTCGTGCGCAAACCGCTCCTGCGGGCCAGGTCGGCAACGAGCCTGAGCTCAGAGGGCGCGCTTGCCTTCATGGGCCTGTCGTGTAGGCGGACGAGTGCCACGATTTGCCTCGAAAGCTCGAGCGGGATTGCCAGCTCGCGAAGGATGTGCACGCTCATGACGGCCCCCTCGTGGGGATGGCCATAGAAGTGCCCTTGGCCGTTGACATCAACCGTGAAGCAGGCCGGCTTGCCGATGTCGTGCAAGAGCGCCGCCCAGCGAAGCCGTTCGCTCACCACACCGCCCGCGAAGCACTCGATCCCGGCAACCACGCGAGCCGTGTGCTCGAGCGCGTCATAGCTGTGGTAGGGGCTGCGCTGCGCGAAGCCCCGCATTCGCCCAATGGCGGGAATGGCGGCGGCCATGACCTCGAACTCATTCCTAAGAGCCCAGGCACAGCGACCGGAGTTCACGATGCCCCGAAGCTCGGCGCCCACGCGCTCACGCGCCACATGCGCAAGCTCGGGCGCCGCATCCACGAGCGCGCGCTGCGTGCCCGGCTCAATCGCGAAGCCAAGACGGCACGCAAACCGCACCGCGCGCAGCACGCGCAGCGCATCCTCGCCAAAGCGCACGGCGGGCTCCCCCACCGCACGAATAACGCCGAGCTCAAGGTCCTCGCGCCCGCCAAAGGGGTCGAGGAGCCCTCGCTCCGGATGCCACGCCATGGCGTTCACCGTGAAGTCGCGACGCGCGAGGTCCTCGCGAACGTCCGTCACGAAGGTCACAGAATCCGGGTGTCGCTGGTCTGTGTAGGCACCGTCGATGCGATACGTCGTGGTCTCGACCGGCCTGCCGCCCACCACGGCGGTCACCGTGCCGTGCTGGATGCCGGTCTCGTGGGCCTCGATGCCTGCCGCCTCGAGCGCCCGCTCGGTCTGCTGCCACGTGGCGCTCGTGCACACGTCGACGTCGTGCGCGGACTCGCCGCGGAGGGCGTCGCGCACCCAGCCGCCCACAAACCAAGCCTCGTGACCGGCCGCCTCGAGCGCGCGGAGCACCGCAAGCCCATACGCAGGCGCAAGCGTGGGGTCAATGTGTCTGGCAATCTGGCAGTGCGTGGGCACGGTTCCCTCCCTCATACGATTCTTCGCAGTATAGCGTGAGCAATGGAGGCGAGTTGCGCGCCAGCACCCGCGAGTCGCCCACCAGACCCTTGCAAGCAGCACGGCAGGCCGCGACGGAGAGTTCCAGCCCGACGGCACGTGAATGCACAGACTCAACCGGGCGGAAGCCGCACAAGACCCCGTGGCGCAGGCCCGGCATCCGAAGCGATGTCCGAAATGCGTGCTACCCTGTTCCACGTCATACGCAGCCTCGCCTTGGGCGTAAGGCCCTCGCGAGAGTCGGCCCCTCCAGGGCCTTCAAGGAGGAACGAATGGATGAGATGAAGTCGGTCACCCTCGGCGACCTTGCAGAGGCCCGAGAGCAATTCGCAAGCGAGCGCGCAAACGTTGTGGCGAAGAACGCCGTCACCGCCCAGGGCATCCGCCAGGTGGCGCGCGTGCCCGAGGCCGTTGCCGCCAATACCGGCACGTTTGACGTCGAGGTCCGCCAGGGCAAGCGCTGCGACCAGAAGCGCTCCGGCCGCTGCTGGATGTTCGCGAGCCTCAACACCATGCGCACGCGCATCATCGAGCGCTATAACCTCAAGACCTACGAGCTCTCCCAGGCCTACCCCCTGTTCTACGACAAGGTCGAGAAGAGCAACTGGTTCTTTGAGAACATCCTCGACACGCTGGACGAGCCCCTCGACGGCCGTCTGATGGCCCACCTGCTCGCCGACCCCATCTCCGACGGCGGCCAATGGGACATGTTCCGCGCCCTCGTGGAGAAGTACGGCGTATGCCCCAAGGAGGCCATGCCCGAGACGGCCTGCTCCTCCAACACCCAGGAGATGGACCGCTACCTCACCCGCTACCTGCGCGGTGCCGCCAAGCGCCTGCGCGAGAGCCACGCCGCCGGCGTTGGCGCCGACGACCTGCGCGCCATGAAGAAGGAGATGATGGGCGAGGTAACGAGCCTGCTCATCACCTGCCTCGGCGAGCCGCCCCAGAGCTTCGACGTGCGTGTGCGCGACAAGGACGATGGCCTCGTGCTCACCGGCACCTACACGCCCCAGGAGTTCTTCAAGAAGGTCGTCGACATGCCGGTTGCGGACTACGTGAGCATCATCTCCGCGCCCACGGCTGACAAGCCCTTCGGCCACACCTACACGGTGAGCCGCCTCGGCAACGTGGTCGAGGCCGGCGGCGTCCGCTACCTCAACCTCCCCATCGATCGCCTCAAGTCCCTCGCGATCGCGCAGCTCCAGGCTGGCCTGCCCGTGTGGTTTGGCTGCGACGTTGCCCAGAGCTATATCTCCAAGGAGGGCATCATGGACACAGCCGCGCTCGACGTCGACGGCCTGTTCGGCTTCCCCGTGGAGGGCTGCATGAGCCGCGCCGAGCGTCTCGACTACGGCGAGAGCCTCATGACGCACGCCATGGTGCTCGAGGGCGTCAACCTCGACGCTGAGGGCAAGCCCACGCTGTGGAAGGTCGAGAACAGCTGGGGTGACGAGCGCGGCAAGGACGGGTTTGACTCCATCACGGACGCCTGGTTCGACCAGTACGTCTACCAGGTGGTAGTTGACAAGCGCTTCCTCGCCGGGGACGAACGCAAGACCTTCGAGACCGAGGAGGCCCACGTGCTGGCGCCGTGGGACCCGATGGGCTCGCTCGCCCGCTAGCTGCAGCGGATTGAGAAGAGAGGAGCGTCAATGACTCGAGAGGTAATTCCGGGCGCGGTGCTTGAGCAAGGCCGCGTCAACGGGCTTACGGCGGAGTTTGGCTCCAAGCGTGCCAACCGCATCGCGCGCAACGCCGTCACCTCGGCAGACGTCAACAAGGCGGCGCGCAACCCCGTGACCATGCGCACCTACACGGACACCTTTGGCGTGAGCCTCAAGAGCGCCAAGACCGTCACCAACCAGCGACAGAGCGGCCGTTGCTGGCTATTCTCCACGCTTAACGTGCTGCGGGCCCGTGCGATGACGACGCTCGACGTCGAGGACTTCGAGTTCTCCCAGGCCTTTGGGATGTTCTACGATAAGCTAGAGAAGGCGAACTCCTTCCTCAACAACATCATCGAGACGGCCGAGCTGCCCTGGGACGACCGCACGGTCACGTTCCTGCTCGGGAGCGGCACGGCTGCCATGGACGGCGGCGAGTGGTCCTTCGCGGCAAGCCTCATCGAGAAGTGGGGCGCCGTGCCCAAGGCCGTCATGCCAGAGACGGCTTGCACGAAGAACTCGGCCCAGATGGATGCCACGCTCGCCCGCCTGCTGCACAAAGACGCCGTCGAGCTGCGCCGACTCGTGGCATCCGGCGAAGACGAAACGGGCATCACGGCCGCGCGCGAGGCCATGCTCGCCGACGTCCACCGCGTGCTGTGCGCCTGCCTGGGCGAGCCGCCCGTGACCTTTGACCTCGAGATGGCCGTTGGCCCCAAGGCGCAGCTGCCCGAGGACAAGCTCGCGCCCGCGCTTCCCGCCCGGCCCGGAGACGACGAGAAGCCTCGTCGTATCCTGCGTGAGCGAGGCGTCACCCCACGCGAGTTCGTCGAGCGCTACGTTGGCTTTGACGCCAACGACTATGTGGAACTCGTGCACGTGCCGGCCACCGGGCTCGAGCTTGCCCACGCCTACGGCGTCCGCCACATGGACACCGTCGCCGGAGGCCATCCCATGCGCTTCCTCAACGTGGAACCCGAGGTCGTGGAGGCCGCGGCCGTGGCGTCGCTCAAGGAGGGCGTGCCCTGCTACATGGCGTGCGACGTCATGCAGGAGTTCGGGCGAAGGTTGGAGGACTTTCCCGGCACCCTCGCCCTTGACACGATGGACCGCGAGGGGCTCTTTGGCGTGAGCCTCGGCATGACGCGCGCCGAGATGCTCGACTCTCGCGAGACCTGCTTCACGCACGCCATGACGTTCCAGGGAGTGGAGCTTGACGAGGGCGGCCATGCATGCGCCTGGCGCGTGGAGAACAGCTGGGGAAAGGAATCCTGCAAGGACGGGTACCTCATCATGAGTGCCGACTGGAACCGGCTCTATGGCGGAGATGTGGTAGTGGAGCGCCGGTTCGTGCCGGAGGATACGCTTAAGCTCTGGGACGAGGCGCCGCTCGAGTACACCGAGCCGTGGGGCGTTCTCGCCGCGGCCATGGGCATCGGCCGCGAGTAACAAGCGCCCGCGGGGACGGGCACAACCAGCCGAGAGGAGATACCTTATGAAGCAGCACAAGTTTTGGGCCATCGCGGCGATGGCCTGCATGGTCATGTGCATGGTCACGGGCAAGAAGCACGTGTAGCACGGCCTGGGTAAAACACATCACCCCTGCGAAGCGGGAGTCTCGTTTTCCCTTAATTTGGACGAGGCTCCCGTTTTGTTGCGTGTCCTTTCGTCAGGTTCGCACGTGCGTGATACCATGCCGTGCGGAACAACGACCGGGCACGCAGGCACAAACGCGCCCCAGAACAGGAGCCCCCGATGAACGTACCCCAGGCACTCGAGCATGCGAACGCCTTCTTCTTCCCCGAGCTCGTCTATGGCAGCGGCTTTGGCGCCATGGACTCCGAGCGCCAGAAGAACGAGGAGGCCATGCAGACGCTGCGCGAGGAGTTCGCCAAGAACGACAATCCCCCGTTTACGTATGACGTCATCCGCGACCTCGCAGACCGCAACCGCGACCTCGTGGACCAGATGGGCACGGAGCGCCTCAACAACGTGCGAGACTCCAGCCTCGCCCGCGGCATGAGTGACGACGACCTCTGCGGCCAGGTGGCGGCGCTGCAGAAGCGCAAGAAGTCCACGGTCATCCGCGAGGTTGGCGGCGACCGCAACAATCTCGGTGTTGCCTACGTCACCAAGCCCATCAAGGGCACCATCCTCGGCATCGACATCGAGACCACTGACCGTTACCCAGACCGTGGGTACATCATCAACGTGGGCTTCGAGCTCATGGACCTCGGCCCGGACACCGTGCCCTATGACCCCGAGGTCTATTTCTGCGGCCTGCCCGAGATGTACCGCGAGAAGGGCGTGCCCCTGGAGCGCATCCACCACATCACCTGGGCGGACGTCGACGGCAAGACGCCCTTCCGTCAGAACAAGGCTCTGCAGGCCAAGATTCTCAAGCTCATGAAGAAGTACCCGTTCATGGCCCACAACGCCGCGTTCGAGGACAGCTGGTTCACCCTGCACCTCGATGGCTACGCCGAGGCACGCAAGGCCGGCAAGATTGTGCCCATCGACTCGCGCGACATCTGCCGTCAGCTCGACCCCGAGGTCAAGACCTTGCCGCGTGAGTCCAGCCCGGCCGCGCTCGAAAACTGGGCGCGCCGCCGTGGCACGCTGCGGGCCAGCGAGAATGAGGTGCACCAGGGCCTCGACGACACCGAGCTCATGCTAAAGACCGTACAGGCCGAGTTCGACGCCCGCAACTGCTTCAAGACCGCGTAGCTTCCAGCAGGAGCCGACCAGAGGAGCCATAAGCGCAAGCATTGGCCTCGCCAAGGCCTGCGCAACGCCGCTCGCACGTCCTAGCAACCCGCTCACCAGAGCTGACAGAAATCTCACCTGGCACACCATCGCCGGTGCGCCAGCCTGACCGAAACCTCTGCCACCACACCAATCGGGAAGTCACCATGAGGGCTCTGCTGAGCGACCTTGATAGCGCCACCCTCGAGCAATTGGGGGTGGCGTCTGAATTTGACGTCATATACGCCAGGGAGGAACTCGAGCGCGGCCATGCCTGCAGGGGATGCTTCGGCTGCTGGGTAACCTCGCCAGGCACCTGTGTCATGCGAGATGGGCTCGAGCAGCTCGGCCGCCTCCTTGGTACGGCGGACGAGCTCGTCGTGGTAAGCCGCAACACCCATGGAGGATTCAGCTCCCTCGTGAAGCGCGGGCTTGACCGGACGCTTCCCTACCTACATCCCTGCTTTCGCATCGTTGACGGGGAGCTCCACCATCGCATGCGCTATGACGGCTCGCTGCGCTCCGGTGGCACCGGAACAAGGCTTCGCGAGCGAATTGTCCTCTACGGTCCAAGCACCCCATCCGAGCGCGAGGGATTCCTCGCAACAGCCGCCGCAAGCCAGCTCAACCAAGACACGGACATCAGGGGCGTCTGGTTCTGCGAAGACACCCTCGACATACCCGCCTGCCTCACCGAGAGCGAGATGCCCTTCAGAGCTGGGCGGAGAGGCGCAGGCGACGTACTCAAGGCCTCTCCCCTTGAGCTCGAGGAGGGTGCGCGGCAACATAGCAGGCAGCCGCATTGCCCCACGCGCATCGGGCTCATCCACGGAAGTCCCCGAGGTGCACAAAGCGCAACCCACGCGCTGCTCGAGGACTTCTCGGACGCCCTCGCGGCCTACGACCGGCTTGGCGGCGCGAGCAAGGCCCCGCGCGCGACGGTCCGCTTCAGGAGCCTGCCCTCAGGCGTGCTCGCGCTCGCAGAAGACGGCGGTGGCCGGGGGACGGCAGGCAGGCCCATGGTGGCAGAAGCCACGACGGAGCCGGCCGCAGCGGAGCTCTCCCGCTGCGATGCCATCGTCATCGCCTATCCGCTCTACATGGACGCCCTGCCGTCCAACCTCCTGGCAACGCTCGACCAGCTGTGCGCAACGAAGGCAATCGCACGAGGCACCCGCATCTATGCCATCTCCAACCTCGGGTTTTATGAGCCTGAGCAAATCATGACGTCATTTGCGGTGCTGAGGAACTGGTGCGAGGCGACGGGAGCCACCTGGAGCGGTGGGCTTGCCGTGGGCGCCGGCGGCATGCTGCCCAAGGTTGCCGACACGCCCCGGATGGGCGCCCTGCGCAGGGCCACCTCCGAGGCCATGGACAGGCTCATCGTTGCCGTACGCTCCGGCCTTTCCGTCTCCGAGTCGGCGAAGTTCGCGGACGAGCGTAGACGGGCCGCCGAGCTTGCGGAGCTGAACGTCATTGCGACTCGCTGCGCGCTTCCGCGCATCGCGTACAGGGCCGTGGTCGAGCTCGGCTGGCACGCCGGATGCAAAAAGGCGGACACCGACATCAACGCGGCACCCGCCTTCAGCCTCGATTCCCGTTAGGTGCGCAGCAGGTAGCGCACCTCATACGGGGCAATTTCAAGCGAGCCGCCAAGCTCCACCGACTCCCCCGCCTGGACGTCACCAGACCCAAGGAGCTCGACGAAGGTGCCGTTGAGCTCACCCGCATTGAACGTAAGCGAATCACCCACGGCATTCACGGCAACGAGCACGCATGCGTCGTCACACGCCCGCTCGAAGAGCAGCTGCTTATTCTGGATCACCACGTTGCGGTAGGCCCCATAGCAGAGCGCACGCTCCACACGAACGGCCGCGTCGGCAGACACGCCCTCGGCATGGCCGCCACGCACGGCAACGAGCGACCGTACGAAGCCCGAGAGCTCGTTGTCGACCGGGACCTCAAAGGCCGGGCGCAAGTCGAAGTCATCATGCGCGCCCTTAGTGCCCGTGGCGCCCCACTCGCTGCCGTAGTACACGCACGGAATACCCGGCATACCAAAGAGCACGCCGTACGCCGGACGAATGCAAGCCGGGTTGGCAAGGATGCTCGCCAGGCGCGTCACGTCATGGTTGTCGGCAAAGCTCAGCAGATGCATGCCTCGGTAGATGCACCAGGGGTCGCCACCATACTGACGGTGGAGGGAGTGAGCGATCTCGAACAAATTCTGGCTGTTGAAGCTCGAGTAGAGTCCCTTGTAGCACTCGTAGTTGGTGCAGGAGTGCAGCATACCGTCGCTCACGATCTGGTTGTAGTCACCGTGGAGCGTCTCGCCGATGAGGACGAAGTCGCCACCAAGACGCGCGGGCGCGGCGCCAGGCTCAAAGCGCCCGAGGTCCTCAGCCGCACTCTCAGGCACCTCGACCGAGAGCCCGTTGGCCAGCTCACGGAGCCGATGCATGAAGTCACGGTCCAGGCTGTAGGCCACGTCCAGCCGCAGCCCATCGATGCCAAAGCCATGCACCCAGCCGCGCACGCAGCCCAACAGGTAGTCAACGACGGCCGGATTGCGCAGGTTGAGCTTGACGAGCTCAAAATGGCCCTCCCATCCCTCGTACCAGAAGCCGTCGTTGTAGTTGGAGTTTCCGTCGAAGCTGATGATGAACCAGTCCTTGTACGGAGAGTCCCACTTCTTCTCCTGGACGTCGCGGAAAGCCCAGAAGCCGCGACCCACGTGGTTGAAGACCGCGTCGAGCACCACGCGAACGCCCCGCCCGTGCAACGAGCGCACCACATCGGCAAAGTCGGCGTTGGAGCCAAGACGCCGGTCGAGGCACGTGAGATCACGCGTGTCGTAGCCATGGGAGTCGCTCTCGAACACCGGGTTCAGCAACACGGAGCCAAATCCCATCTTGCCGAGGTACGGGGCCCAATCGGCCACCTTTCGGATGGGGGCTCCGGCACCCTGCGGCGCCGGAGCCCCCTCGCCCACCGGTGCGTTCTCGCGAGGGGCACCGCAAAAGCCAAGCGGATATATCTGGTAGAACGTCGACTCATAAGCCCACATGACATCCTCCGTTCGTCAAACCCGCAGACCGGCAACCCCCACGCCGGCACCGTGCGGGCATGCCCGCCGCTCCCAAAAGCGGAGGGAGAGGGCCGTGCCTCGAACCAGTCCACACCCCTCCAGGCCCACGGCCTACAGGTACTTGCGCCAGTCGTCCTCGCCCTCGTCGTCGTCATCGGGGGCTTCCGCCTGACTGACCTCTGCCTTCGCCTTGGCCTCGGCCGCAGCGGCACGGCTCACATACGGATCGCTGTTCTCCTCGGGGAACTTTGCGAAGGCGTGCTGGAAGTGCTCAAGGTTCTCGTCATGGCGGCCCTTGGGCACGGCAAACGTCACCTGACTGAACGCATGGGTGCCGCTCGCGAGCTCCTCACGGAACATGCGGGCCACCATCCCGGCGTCCCACCCAAAGACGCCGCAGCCAAAGGCGCCCAACAACAGCTTGTCGTGACCGAGCTGATCTGCAATGCCCAGCACGAGGCGAATGCGGCTGCGCATCGAGCGCTCGAGCGTCTTGGCATCGACGTGATACTCCGCACGGGCACGGCGCGAGTTGGGTGCAGACGCCACGATGACGTCGGCATACGAATGGAACCTGTCGCGCTCGAAGCGCACCTTGGGAACCACGACCACACGGTCACGATACAGCTCGCAATTGATGTTGCGGCGCCTGTTCTCGGCGTACCAGCCACCAAATTGCTTCAGCACGTTGTAGAGGAACGACTCGGCGCAAAGGGACTCCTCCTGGGCCATGGTGCCGCGGTCGTAGCCGCCGCCCGGGTAGGTGAAGGAGGCAAAATCGAGCACCGCCAGGTCGCAGGCGCTCGCGATGCCGCGCCCGAGCTCGAGCACGGCACCCACGCTGTCCTGCTCGATCACGGACACCGTGGGTACCACGGCCGCGGCTCCGTCCTTGGGCTTCGGTGCCGCGTCGTAGAAGGTAGCGCCCTTGGCCGAGCGCTCAATCTCGTTTGCGAAGCGGTCGTGCATCTCGGCAGTGTGAGAGACGGCCTGAGCCTTGCGCTCGTCCCTGCGATTATCACGCCCCGCGCGTGTGCGCTCGTCCCTACGACCCCCGCGGCGGGCATTCCTACGCTCGTTCGTGTCAGCCATGAGTATCCCCTCGCGAAGAAAACGGCAGTTAGGCGCATTGTAGAGCCTAAGAGCTGGCTTGTTGAGGACGACAGTTGCCCGCAGCCGCACGCATCCACGCTCAACGCCCTGCGCCCAAGAGCACAAGCAGCCTCTGCACAACTCGACACCTCAGGCTTGTGGCCGATGGTACCGCCCCGAGGAGTGGAGTGCGGCAACGCCCGGGCTCGTGCCGTCCGCCCGCCCGAAACGGCCCGCTCACAGACACGTTGGCCGCCCGAATTGACGATTGGGCCATCATGAGTGGGAAATTCTCCCAACATTGGGAACTTGGACCAACGATATGGAGGACACATGGGTCTGCTGAGCATGATTAAAGGCGTGATTACGAGCACCGGCACCTCGGACAAGCCGATATCGGCCACGTTCGCGACACGCCCGGACACCGTCTACGCCCCCATCACGGGCGTGCTCGTCCCGCTCAAGGAAATCAACGACACCGTCGTCTCCGGGGGACTTCTCGGCGATGGCTACGGCATCCTGCCCTTTGGCTCAAACGTGCTGTACTCCCCGGTCAACGGGCGCGTCGCCGCCACCACCGTCACCAACCACGCCATCGGCATCCTCGGCGAGGGCGGCGTTGAGGTCCTCATCCACATCGGCCTCGGCACGGTGGACATGCAGGGCAAGGGCTTCAGCAGGCTCGTCGAGTCCAACCGCAGCGTAAAGGCCGGCGACCCGCTCATCGTCTTCGACCCGGACGCCATCGAGGCGGCGGGGCACGAGAACGTGGTGATCGTGGCCGTCTCCAACACGGACGACAAGACCTCCGTGGACCACGTGGGCGAGTCCGGCACCCTGCTTGGCGGGCGCCCGCTCGTCAAGCTTGGCGACCCGATTCTGATCGTGAGAAAGTAGCGGCGGCGGCGCATCGCGCGGCGGGTTCGTGCCCAGCGGCGGGTTCGTGCCCATCTGGCGGCTAGGGGGCCAACCGCGCCCTAGGCCACGTGCGCGTCCAGGTAGGCAATGATGTCATCGGACTCGTAGAGCGGCTTGCCATCAATGAACAGGCAGGGGCACTGGACCTTGCCTCCAACTGCCTCGAGGGTCTTGCGTGCCTCCGCGTCCTCGCTGACGTTGCGAACCGGGAGCTCGATGCCGCGGTCCTTCATGAACGTGAGCACCTTGGCGCAGTACGGGCAACCGGTCAGGACAAAGAGCTCATAGACGCTATCCATGGGATTCTCCCTTCATATGGACGCGGGCATGCCCGTATGTGGCATGCCCGCGAACTCACGAGCTTTCGCTACGCATATACCCCGTCAGATGCGAGGGCAAACGAACTGTCCGCGTAGACGGCAGGCAGCCGCGGCTTTCGAGGGAGAGCCATGATCGGCAGCGAGGGCCAAACAAACCGCCCATGGGGCCAGGTCCAGTTCGCCACAAAGGCCCATGCCCGAGGCCACGATGTTAGCTCAGAAACCGGGTCCAAAATAACAACATAAGGAGCCAAGCGCCCGCGGGGCCCAAATATGCCGCGCGCCCGAACAGACTGCGCGCTAAACGACAGTGGCGGCCTCACTGCTCCCCAAGCCAGGCGGTAAGACGCTGCTCCTCGGCGGAACCCTCGGGAACGCCCTTGCCGTAGGTCTTGCGCCCCGCCGCTATCAGCGAGGCGATCTCGCCATGGAGGCCAGGGTTTGCGCCCAAGACCTCCATCGGCACCACCAGTGGCTCGCCCTCGAGCCCCTCGCGCAGGTAGGCATTGATGCCAAGCATGTTGTAGAGCATGGAGCTGTTCTTGCCATCGTCGCAGGGAAAGACGTTGCCAAAGTCGCAGTCAAAGCTCTCGCCCGTGAGCGAGAACCAGGGGACCCGAGCCTCGCTGCCGTCTGCCAGAACCTCGACGAAGCCGAGCTCCTCGATACGCACGTCGAACTCGCACGAGAGGCTCTCCAGCGCATCGCCAACGCTGCCTTGGGCCCCGTGGTTGGCGAAGTAGGAATACACCTCGTTCTTGCGCGTCTGAAAGAACGTAAAGGGCCGCACGGCCATAAGGGTGCCAAAGACGGCAATGACAACCATGAGCACGAGGGTGGAGAGTCCCTCGAGGGACGGGCCGGAGAGCTGCTTGACAAGCGTGGAGACCGAGAGCATCCAGCCCACGACGGCGCACCCGATGCCCACCTTGCGCATGTACCTCTGGTTTTGGGCAAGGTAGAGCTGCTTGAACCGGCCGAAGTCCATAACGACGTGATACGTGACACCCGACAATGCCGCCATGCGTCCTCCTCTGCCCGGGCCGACACGGTCCGGAACGACTATGCCCCGAGTCTACGAGTTCGAGGGGAATCCACTGTAAGGAATCCGTCTCGCGCTTGTAAACCCACGGCACCCCACGAGGCGGGGAAAGGGCTTAATTGGCAGATGTTACCTTTTGGCTCGACTATGCTGTTCTATCAAACGACCGAAAGGGACAATCATGAAGACCATGCGCGACCTCGAGGACATCCTCAGCCGCATCGACCATAGGGGCTACCCCGCCTACAAGCAGCTCCGCGGACAGTATGACCTCCAAGGGCTCACGCTCTCCATCGACCACGTGCAGGGAGACCCGTTCGCGGCCCCCTCCAAACTCAGCGTGTGGGTTGCCCACGAAGTGGCGGGCTTCCCCAAGAGCCTCTGGGACCAGCCGCACCGCCGCGTTGCCTTCGAGGACTTCTTGCTCAGACGCTTCGAGCGCGCGCTCTCCCGTCGCAGCTACGAGGCGGGAGGGTCGGGCAAGAGCGGCCTTTTGGCAACAAGCCGGCCCGGCCCCGAGGTGCTGGCCCGCTCCGCCGCAGAGGTGGACGCACGCGGCATCACCCTGCGCTTCGAGGCAGGCTTCCCGGCGCACGGCCGCACCACGGACGCACGGGCGCTCGACCACATGCTGCTCGACCTCGTCCCCGCCTGCGCGGAAGAGGTGCTGCTCGCCACCGACAAGCTCATCAAGGAAGCGCGTCGTGCGGCAGACCTTGCCGACGACCAGCTCTTCATTCGCGAGGACCTCGCTCGCAGAGACCTCGTCGCCTTCGTGGCCGACGGCTCGGTGCTGCCACGCCTAAGCGGCGTCTCCGCGCGTCCCCTCACCGGCGCCCGGCCCTTCGAAGCCCCGGAGAGCCTGTGCGTCACGCTCGACCTGCCACACCGCGGCCCCACGAGGGGCATGGCCATCCGTCGCGGAGTGACGCTCATCGTCGGCGGCGGCTACCACGGCAAATCAACGCTGCTCCAGGCCCTGCAGGACGGCGTCTACGACCATATTGCCGGAGACGGGCGAGAGCTCGTCATCACCGACGCCTCGGCCATGAAGCTCCGCGCCGAAGACGGACGCTCCGTGCGCGCGGCGGACATCTCGCTCTTCATCGGGACGCTTCCCAACGGTCGGGACACCCACGCCTTCTCCACGCTCGACGCCAGCGGCAGCACCTCGCAGGCCGCCGGCACCATCGAAGCGCTTGAGGCAGGCGCCCGCGCCCTGCTCATAGACGAGGACACCTCCGCCACCAACTTCATGGTGCGCGACCGCCTGATGGAGGCGGTGGTGAGCCACGAGCACGAGCCCATCACGCCCTTTGTGGAGCGCGTGCGCGACCTGTGGGAGTCCGCAGGAGTGAGCTCGGTCATCGTCGCCGGCAGCTCGGGCTCGTTCTTCTCGGTGGCAGACACGGTGGTGCAGATGGACTGCTACGTGGCGTGCGACATCACAGAGCATGCCCGCGAGGTGTGCGAACGCCTTGTCGCGCCCAAGACGCCGCGTGCCGGGGACTTTGTGCTCCCGTCCGCGGAGACCACCTGCGCAGTGCGCCTTGTCGCGGGACACGGCGGCCGAGGCCGTGGGCGCGGGCCGGCTCACGGCGGCTCGGCCGCCCCGCGCGAGGGGCGTATCAAGACCCGCTGCGGCCGAAGCGACCTCACGCTAGGAGAGGGCGCCGCGGACCTGAGGCTCGTGGAGCAGCTCGTGAGCGGTGAGCAGACCTCGGCCATCGCCCGGCTCCTGCTCTGGGCAGACGGACAGGGCCTACTCGACGGCCGGCACACGAAGCGCGAGGTAGTCGAGGCGGCATTTGAAGCCGTACATGACGGGGGCTGGGAGACGCTTTCCGAGCACGGCGCCGCCGAGTGCGGCCTTACGCTCCCCCGCCCGCAAGAGCTCTACGCCACGCTCGACCGTTGGCGCGACGCGCAGCGAGCCTAGGCGGGAACAGGGGGGGGACAGCACCGATTCAGAGCGCGGCACGGTCATGATGGGGTTCACGCCGGCGGAGACGGCAACCGGGATCGAGATGACCGGGATGATGGCCAGGCACGGGATGGAGCCGGGGCCCGCCGCACTCAGCACCATGCCCAGCAAGAACATGACCACCGGGATGGCAGGTGCGGGAACCAGGCTCACCACCTTCTTGGCCGCCAACTCCAGTGTGCCGTTGGACTTGATGATGGAGAACAGGTAGGCCACGCCCACCATCTGGATGAACAGCGACGTGCCGAAGCCAGAGACGACCGTCGATGCATTGATATCGCCGCTCTTGAAGACGATGCAGACGATCGTGGCCAACGCGATGCTCAGGATGCCGACGTTGGCGTTACGGACGAACCCGACGGCGATAGCCACGACCAGCAGGATCAGAGAAATAAGACCAACGTTCATGCCCGCTCCTCCATCACTGCGCGAACACGATGCAGACCGGACTGCCGGTCTCAACGATGTTCAGAGTTGGGACGAGCTGACCGGTCGTCGCGTCGAAGCCAAACTCGACGATGGTGTCGCTGTCCTCGTTTGCCACGTAGCACTTGCCGTTGGGCCCGAAGCAGAAGAAGCGCGGAGTCTTGCCGAGGCAGGGGAAGAACCCCGTATTCTTGAGGTAACCCGTCATCGGGTCGATGCGGTAGACGGCCATGCTGTCCGTATAGCGATTCGAGACCAATACCCAGCGGCCGGACGGATCGACCATGACCTCGCTCGCATCGGAGTAGCCGGTCACCGTCTCCGGAACGGTTGACAACTCCTGCAGAGCCTCCATCTTCCCAGACGCCTCATTAAAGTGGAAGTAGAGGACCTTGTTGCCCTTCTCCTCGCACATATAGAGCCAGCGGTTGTTGGGATGCATGGCCGCGTGACGCGGCTCGTCCCAGGTACGCGACAGGAAGCGATCACTCTCGGAGAGTTCGCCCGTCTCGTGGTCGTACCTGAGGCAACGCATCTGCCCATAGCCGTTCACGCGACCCTGGGCACAGGCAAAGAGGTAGTTCTTCGTGTTGTCCCAGTAGCACTGGTGGATGGTCGAGACCTTGCCCTCGGACTTGCCCGCGTAGGTGAACTTCGCCACGACCTCGCCCAGCGAACCATCCTCGTTGCGATGGATGGTAAAGAGGGT
Source organism: Olsenella uli (assembly GCF_901212655.1). Taxonomy (GTDB): domain Bacteria; phylum Actinomycetota; class Coriobacteriia; order Coriobacteriales; family Atopobiaceae; genus Parolsenella; species Parolsenella uli_A. The sequence goes on from NZ_CAAKON010000021.1 coordinate 36,520, forward strand.
GCCACCCTGCAGCGTCGCCACGATCACGTGACGGTTGAGCTTGTCCACGGTCACGTCAACGGGGTTCTTGCCACCGATGTTCACCGTGTTGAGATGCTCGAGTCTGTGGTCGTCGAGCACACGATAGCTCGAGACCATGGTGAAGTCTCCGTGCACCGAGTAGAGAAACTTCCCCGTAGCATCCAGACATTGGTAGGAGGGGTTCTCCTCCGTCTTGAGACACTGAATCTGCCTCCAGGCCCCGGCGACGTCAATCTCGTAGACCTTTATGCCCTCGCCCCTTGCGTTGCGCTCCTCCGTGGTTCGGCAACCCACATACGCGATCATCGTAGTACGTCCTCTCTCCCATTTGAACGCCGCAGCGGCAACGAACAATGCCGCGACGCTGCGGCCGCGAATGCGCACGGCCTTCTTCTAGGAGTAGATTAGGACCGGATACCAGCAGGTATTTGCAGCCTGACATTCGCGTCGGGGAAGCAGTTATGCCCGAATCGAATCGCTGCAGGTTCAATGCGGTTTCGTCTGATCGTCTCACGGACGAGTGTGCGGTTCTCATCGGTGAATGGCCGGTGGTTCGCCGCGCACAGGGGTGCGGTATGTAAAGGTCGTATACCGGAACGAGGGGTCAGACGGTCTCGCACATGGACGCGATGGGGATGGTGCACACCAGATCGGATAGGAGCGGCATCACGCAAACAGAGGGGCCGCGCAACGGCGCGACCCCTCCGAAAGGGATGGTCTCGGCGTGGTGTACTACTGCGGAAGCGCAACCTCATCCTCGATGTAGCGGATGAAAGAGGCCAGCGTCGGCGTCAACTCGCCCGGTGCCCAGACGCAATAGGTGCTGCGAACGACAGGATTGCCATCGGGCATGACCAGCGGGACAAGCGTAAGGCCCTGCGAGTTCTGGAAGCTGTCGGGAAGGAACGCGAGCGAGAAGCCCTCCCCGCGCGCCACGAGGTCAAGGGCAAAGCCGATGTAGCCAACACCGGACCCAGCAGGAATCTTGGAACCAAAGGTCTGCTCCCACCACGTGTCGAGCAGCGCAATGGAAGGGGCGGAGCTGCGATACGTGATGCGATCCATCTTAAGGATGTCCCGCAAATCCACGGGGCAGGCCGTCACCAGATAGGCGGGCGTATGGCGCACGCAGGCGCGCCTAAGCCCTCCGGGGAACTCTCCCTGCTCGAAGGCGAGGTCAAGATTGCCCTCCATCACACGAGTCACCAGCACGTCGCTCTGCTCGTTTACCACGTCAAAGCGGACGTTCTTGCCGGTGGAGATCTCGTAGCCATCAAGCACGTCCCACAGGTGGTACTTGTTGAAGCTGTAGGAGGAGCCCACGCGCAGCGCGATAGTGGAGGAATCGTGCATCTCCGCCAGATGCCTGTGCGTCTCCTCAACGAAGCGCACGTGCTCGCCGCCGCGCTCGCAGAGATAGACCCCCTCGTCAGTGAGCTCGAGACCACGGCCGGAGCGCATGGCAACGGCCACGCCAAGCTCGGCCTCAATGCGCTGGAGGCGCTTGGTGAGCGCAGGCTGACTCATGAAGAGCTTTGCCGCCGCCCGCGAGATATTCGGGTTGTGCCCAAGCTCCGCGAGAATCTCCCAGTCCGAGTCGCGCACGATATCCGCCCACCCTCGACGTTGTTCTGGCCCAATCATCATTTCACCGCAGGCAAGCGTTGTCAAAGCTACGAGGAGGCGGCTGAGCGGACGCGAGGACGTAGGAACGTTGAGAGGGCGGGGAACTGCGCGCGACCGGCCCGTCGGACTCAGGCCTTCCCGCCCGCAAACAGGGCGCGCCCGGCAGCCGCATGGCCACCGGGCGCGCTTGTTGGAAAAATGAGCCAATGCCTACGAGAAGAAGAGCAACAGCATGCCTGCCGCCACGGCGCTGCCGATGACGCCGGCAACATTGGGTCCCATGGCATGCATGAGCAGGTAGTTCTTGGAATCCGCCTTCTGGCCCTCCACATGCACCACGCGCGCCGCCATAGGCACGGCAGAGACGCCGGCAGCGCCGATCATCGGGTTGGTCTTGCCGCCGTCGAGCTTGCTCATGAGCTTGCCGAGCAGCACGCCACCGGCCGTGCCCATGGAGAACGCGATGATGCCGAGGCAGAGGATGCCCAGCGTCTCGGGGCGCAGGAACATCGCGGCGCTCGCCTTGGCGCCAACGCTGATGCCAAGCAGCACGGAGATGATGTACATGAGCGAGTTCTGCAGGGCCTCGACAAGGAACGGCACCTTCCCCGACTCCCTGATGAGATTGCCCAGCATCAGCATGCCGATGAGGGTGGCAGCACTGGGAAGCAGCAGCACGGTGAAGAGCGTCACTACGATGGGGAACACGACGCGCTCGGTCTTGTTGACTTTGCGGGGCTGCGTCATCCGAATCCTGCGCTCACCCTCAGTGGTGAGCGCACGGATGATGGGCGGCTGGATAACGGGCACGAGCGCCATGTAGCTGTAGGCGGCGATGGCGACGGCGCTCAGGAGATCGGGTGCGAGCTTACTCGTGAGATAGAGCGCCGTGGGACCGTCCGCGCCGCCGATGATGCCGATGGAGGCCGCCTCGGGCCCCGTGAAGCCGAGCGCGATGGCGCCGAGGAAGGTCGCGTAGATGCCAAGCTGCGCCGCCGCGCCCAGAAGCAGGCTCTTGGGGTTGGCGAGCAGGGGGCCAAAGTCCGTCCCAGCCCCGATGCACAGGAAGATGAGCGGCGGGTAGATACCCAGCTCGACACCCTGGTAGAGATAGTAGATGAGCCCGCCACTCTGAGCGCCCACGGGCCCGTCCATGAGTCCTGCGAGCGGCAGGTTCACGAGCAACATGCCGGCCGCGATGGGGATGAGCAGGTAGGGTTCGAAGCCCTTCTTGATGGCGAGGTAGAACAGGACGAGCGAGATGCAGATCATGATGAGCTCGCCGGGCAGCGCGACGCCAAAGAGCACGGTGTCGCACGAGAAAAGCTGAGAGAAGCCCGTGCTCTCCCAAAACGCCTGAACCAGTTCCGGCATGGGCTATTCCTCCCCGAAGTGGCTCACGATGCGGGTCGTGAGGCTGACGATTCCCGCGAGCGCGAGCAGCACGGCAAAGACAACCGCCAGGCTGAAGATGCAGACGACGAGCGCCTGGTCGAGCGAAATGAAGTCTCCGAACAAGGGGAAACGCCTCCTTAATTGAGGAACCCATGGCCGCAAAGCGCGCCCCGAGCGATTCGAAAAGTCCCCGGAGGCGCCTAATTTGGCTTAACCTTCAGCTTACGCTTCAGCAAACGGAGCTGTCCACCAGCAAGGACGACTTCCATCTCCGCGTCCGTGAGCTCGAGCCGCACGGCAAAGGAGAACCCGCGCGTGACATCGTGGACGAACACGAGCCGCCCAGGCAGCTGGTCGACGAGGTTCTCGATTTCGAGCTCATCGGTCTGCTCGATGCGCACGTAGTCCGAGGGGTCCTCGAAGATCATGGGGATGATGCCATGGTTCACGAGGTTGCCCTTGTGGATGCGTGCGATGCTCTTGGCAATGACGCAACGAACGCCCAGGTACATGGGGTTGATGGCGGCATGTTCTCGACTCGAGCCCTGGCCGTAGTTCTCGCCGCCCACGATGATGGATTGCCCCATCTTGCGCGCACGCTCGGAGAACTCGGGGTCATAGCGCATGAAGCAGTACTTGCTCATGAGCGGGATGTTGGAGCGCATGCTGGAGAGCTCGGCCGAGGCGGGCGTGATGTCATCGGTGCTCACGTTGTCGCCGGCCTTGAGCGAGACCGGCACGCGCAGGTGCTGGGAAGGCGGCTCGGGCACCGGCAGGAACTTGATGTTGGGTCCGCGCACGACCTCGACCTTGGCTGCCTCCTCGGACGGGAGCGGCGCCAGGAGCAGAGAGTCATCCACGGGATAGGACGCAGGTTCGTGGATCTCGCCGAGCTTCGCCACACCCTCGCCCAGGATTTCCTCGGCCGTGGCAAACGTACCCGTGATGGCCGTGGCGGCCGCGCTCTCGGGGCTCGCGAGGTAGATGTGCGCGTTGGGGCTACCGGCACGACCGCGGAAGTTACGATTGGAGGTGCGCACCGCCACGCCATCCGTGGGCGGCACCTGGCCGATGGCGCAGCAGGGGCCGCAGGCAAACTCGAGCAGGCGCACGCCCGCGTCCACGAGCATCTCGATATAGCCGTCGAGCAGGAGTTGCTTGTAAATCTGACGGCTCTGGATGGAGCAAGTGCACTGCAGCTCGGGGTTCACATGGTGGCCCTGGAACACGAGCGCCGCCTTGGCAATGTCTGAGTAGCTCGCGTTCGTGCAGGAGCCGATGAAGACCTGGCGCACGGGCCTCTTCTCCACCTCGGCGAGCGGATGGACATTGTCGGGCAGGTCGGGGCAGGCCATGAGCGGCCCGAGGGCAGAGAGGTCGAGCTCAATCTCCTCGTCGTAGGCGGCGTCGGGGTCGGGGCCGAGCTCGACGAACTCGTCCTCGCGGTCTTGGGAGGCCATGAAGCGACGCACCTGCTCGTCTGCCGGGAAGATGGACGTGGTGGCGCCCATCTCGGCGCCCATGTTGGTGATGGAGCAGCGCTGCGGCACCTCGAGCGTGGCGGCGCCCGGCCCCACGTACTCGAACACCTTGCCAAGGCCGCCCTTGACGCCCACGCGACGCAGCATCTCCAAGATGACGTCTTTGGAGTTGACGCCAGGGCGAAGCTGGCCCGTGAGGTAGACGCGCACGACCTTGGGCATCACGAGACGTGCGGGCTGGCCGCACATGGCCACCGCGATGTCCATGCCGCCACCGCCAATAGAGAGCATGCCCACCGCTCCCGAGTGCGGCGTGTGCGAATCGCCGCCAAGCAAGAGCTTGCCCGGCCTGGCAAAGCGGGAGACGTGGATGGAGTGGCAGATGCCATTGCCCGGGCGGCTCACCCACACGCCGTCCTTCTCGGCAATAGACTGCAGGTAGAGGTGGTCATCCGGCGTCTTTGTGTCGATGTAGAGCAGGTTGTGGTCCAAGTTTGAGACGCTCGCCTCCGTACGCACGCGATCGAGCCCGGTGGCCTCGAAGGCCAGGTAGGTCATGACGGCGTTGATGTCGTGCGTGAGGGTCTGGTCCACATGGAGCAGAATCTCCTCGCCGACCCTTGGCGTGCCGCCAACCAGATGACTGTCAATGATCTTGCGCGTAAGCGTGTGTCCCATGGCCTCTCCCTTGCCGAGTCCGAACAAGCCAGCCGGCCAGTTCGTTCGGGCGTTTTGAATTGCATGCCCTCATGAACCATGGTGCCTGCGCATATGGCGCGCGTCCAATCGAAATAGAACATGTCGGCATGCCAAACGGGCATGGGCCGAGCCTGTGCCCAAGCATCCGAGGCGCCGATAGCGTCATGCAATCTCATTGGCCATCTGATGCTTTGCGTAGAGAGCCGCAGCCAGACCTCACCCCCAAGACCTGCCCGCCAAGGACGAAGTCGGCCGCAGCACCCATTAGTCGACCGCGACACCCATACATTCCATGCAGTTTTTCGGGAATTGCGGAAAGACGGCCCGGCATGTGTGGGTGTGACCGGGAAGCGCGAGCGAATGGCCTCAAAGGAGGTGCGGCAAATATAAAAAATACGTGTGAGAGTGGCTCCCACTCACGAAGACGGGCCTCCGCCCAGGTAAGGGGACAGCGCTTCGCCCCACCGCTCAACAAGCCGAGGTAGGCTCCACGACGCATTGGCCGGGCTCGTCGAGGGCAGCACCACTGCCTTGAGGCCCGTCTCGTGCTCGAGGTAGCGATGGTAAAGCCTTCCCGACGTGCCGCCGTTGCAGAAGACGGCCTCGATGGGCGCCGAAGACGTGACGCGAACAACGTCTGCCGGCACGACGTTCTTGATGCTCGCATCGCTCGAGCCCTTGATGTCACAGCTGTGGACGGTGTCCCAGAGGGCAATGCCATGACGCAGCAGCAGGGAGCGCTTGGCCTCGATGGACTGCACGAGCGCGACAGTGGCTCCATCCACGGACGGGCGGCGCTCACCGGGCCCCACGTCCTCGCATGCAGACAGCGGCTCTCCCTCGTTGGGCGGTACCGGCTCGCCGCACACTCGGGCGACGACGCGCCAGAACCTGTTCTGGGGATTGCCGTAGTAGAACGCGTTGGCACGAGAGAGCACGCTTGGCAGAGAGCCCAGGATGAGCACCCGGCTGCGACCGTCGAACACGGGCTCAAACCCGTGCTCTTTGTGCTGGTATTCAGTCATGCGCCGCCCCCTCGAACGTTGGGCTGACTGCCCCTCACGCGTTGGACAGACCGCCCATCGCACGCACCCTTACAGCAAATACAGAATGACCGCGAGGAACTGGCAGATGCTGCCCGCAAGCACCCACAGGTGCCAGACGCTATGCATGTAGCGAACGCCCTTGGCCAGGTAAAAGCCCGTACCCACGGTGTAGCAGAGCCCTCCCGCCACGAGCAGCCACAGACACCCAGGCGCAAGCGATGCCAGGAGCTGCGGCAGGCGAAAGACCACGAGCCAGCCCATCACGAGGTAGATGGCAATGGTCACCCATCGCGGCTGGCGCTCGCGCAGAAACGCCTCCACGCCGATGCCCGCCAGCGCGAAGGCCCACACGACGACGAGCAGGGGCACACCACCGTCCTCCAGCAGGGGGCCGAGGGTGAACGGCGTATAGCTGCCGGCTATCAGCAGGTAGATGCAGCTATGGTCGAGCGTGCGCAGGATGCGCTTGGCCGGTACGTAGGTGATGGCGTGGTAGAGCGTGCTCATCGAGTACTCGAGGATGAGCGAGAGGCCAAAGATGATGGCACTCGCGAGCATGTTCGGCGCACCGCCGTCGAGGACGGCACGCACGACGAGCAGCACGAGGCCCGCCACCGAGAGCATCGCGCCAAGACCGTGGGTCACAGAGTTGGCAATCTCCTCCCCCACGGTGTAATCGGGAAGGGCATGCGGCTCGATGGGGGACGCGGCACCCGCCCGGCTCTCGCGAGCCATGCTACTTGCCCGCTTCCTTGGCAAGCAGACCCGGATACGAGAGGCTCACGTTGGCGCCCAGGTCACGCTCGAGGTAGCGACGCGCAAGCCACTTGGCCATGCCAAGGTTCTGGTCAAGGTAGTTGCCGCACTCCTCGGGCCTGGCCCCGGGAATCTCGCCCTCGAAGTCGCGCGCGAACTCGAACAGCGATCTCACCAGCGGCAAGATTTCCTCAGAGCTCACGGCGCCAAATACCGCGAGGTAAAAACCCGTGCGGCAGCCCATGGGGCCAAAGTAGACCACCCGCGACGCCCAGGTGGGGTGATTGCGCAGGAAGGTGGCGCCCAGGTGCTCGATGGTATGGCACTCGGCCGTGTTCATCACCGGCTCGTCGTTGGGGGCCGTGAGGCGCAGGTCGAACGTTGTGACGACGGCGCCCGTGGCAGGGTCCTGGTCACGGCGAGAGACGTAGACGCCCGGCTTGAGCAGAAGGTGGTTGACGGTGAAGCTGGCAATGCGATCCATGGGTCCTCCGGTTTGCGGCGCGCAGGCGCGAAGCCCTGGGCGCGAGGGTTTTCTGGTACGCCATGATACCCCGCATGCAACCGGCCGGCGCGTGGCTAGACGAGCGTACTGGTGGCAACAGCCACGGCCTCGTCCTCGTCATCCGTGAGCACCACGAGCTTGGGGTCGAGTTCAGAGATCATGCCGGCACCCACGGCCGTCTTCTCGAGCCACTCGAACAGCCCGCTCCAGTACTCGGTGCCAAACATCACAATGGGCGTCATGGCAACCTTATGCGTCTGCACGAGCGTGAGCAGCTCGAAGCTCTCGTCCAGCGTGCCAAAGCCGCCCGGGAACACGACGGCGCCCCTCGAGTATTTTACGAACATGGTTTTGCGAACGAAGAAGTACCGGAAGGTCATGCCGATGTTCACCCACCGGTTGATGCCCTCCTCATGGGGAAGCTCGATGCCAAGACCCACGGACTTGCCACCCACGTCTGCGGCACCGCGGTTCACGGCCTCCATGATGCCGGGACCGCCGCCGGTGATGACGGCGACGCCGCGCTCCGCAAGCTTGCGCCCGACGTGACGCGCAGCGCGATACATCGGGTCCGTACGCTTCGTGCGGGCAGATCCATAGCAGGCAACGGCCGGACCAAGTTCCGCAAGTGCACCAAAGCCGTCCACGAACTCGGCCTGGATACGTAGCACGCGCCAGGGGTCCATGTGAAGCCAGTCCGTTGGTTCCTCGGCGGAGAGCAGGTGCTCGGTGGTGGTCTCCTTGGGAATCATGTGGCCGCGGAGAATGACCGGACCCTTGTAGTACGTGGCGCCAAGCGGCTCATCTGACGCGCCCGGAATCACAAAGTCAGGCTTGTTGGCGACATGCGCCTTGGCGCGCGCTTCGTCCGAGGCAACGGGTGTACCGGAACCGCTTGCTCCAACACCGCTGGTGCCGTCGCGCAGGCTGGCACGCGCCTCATCGGAAGAAGCCACAGCTCCGGAATTGTCCGAGTTGGCAAGCCCGTTCTCCGCCGGGTGCGAGGTGGAGATGTCGCCATCCGGCATCTTCGCGGCGAGTGCCTTTGCGCCCTTCTCGCCCTTCTTGCCAGACTTTGCCTTGTGCTCCGAAAGCTCCCCGAAGCCCTTCTTCTTTTTCGCCATCTAAACTCCTTTGGTCATGTTTGGCAAGCGTACTACCAAACCTGCAAGGAAGGGGTTAGACGGACGTAACGTAAGACGCAGCGCGCGCAGCCAACACAGACGAAGAGCGCCGGTTCCCTTCGACCCCGACACCCCGATATACATACATTCGGATTAGTAGTGAACGATTTAGCGGCAGACACAAGTTCAGGCCGCGTCGGCCCGGACCATGGTCCCTAGTCGGCGTCTACCACATACAGGTCCTTGGCCTCAAGCAAGCGAAGGCCGGCATCCTGGAGCTTGAGCTCCATGGGCTCGCCCTGGACACGCACGATGTCGACCGTGCCGTCATCGATGGAGCAGCTGTACGCATAGGCGACGGCGAGGTCGCTCGAATGCAGCTTGTCGAGCAACTGCGCAAGGCCGCCGGGTACGTTGTCCACGCGAATGGCAACGACCTTGCTGGTAGAGGCGTCGTAGCCAAGTTCGGAGAGCATGACGGCCGTGGCCTGGGGACGGTCGACGATGAGGCGGACGATGGCAAAGTCTACGTTATCGGCCACCATGAGCGCGTGAATCTGAACGCCCTCCTCACCAAGCACGCGGCACATCTTGGCGAGACGCCCCGGCTCAGCCGGAAGGCAGACGGTAAGCTGATCGATCATGGAAGACCTCCTTGCTGCTCGGGCCGCCTCCTTGCGAGCCCGACACCGACAGACGCGCCGGCACAGTTAGTCTCCGTATCCTATGCCCGCCGTCGTAAAGGCTAAACGCCCCCAGCAAAGCCGTAACAAGCTGGACCCACTTGTCACCGCTCAAGGCCCGTCACCAGGCCAATAGCACGCGGCCCCGTGTTCAAAGGCGCGAACGAGGCCAGTCGCCATGCCAATACCGCACGGGCATAAACAAAAAGCCTGAACGAAACGGCAGGGCAGCAGGAAAAGACGGGCGACAGCACAGCGGGCACAAGCCAAAATCGTGAGCAAGACGGCAAAGCAACTGGAATAGACCGGCGACGACACAGGCGCGCACGTCAATTGCTCCCCCACTCGTCCCCTCGTAGCAACGACGCCACACAAAACGCCCGCCAGATTATGTAAAGCAAACGGTAGGGCCCAACGTGCGCGCGAGGGAAACGCCTCGCTCGCTACAATCTCCCCTGTCAACAAATGGGAGGCGACATGTACTCGTTCGAGAGCAGGGTCAGGTTCAGCGAAATCGACGGCAACGGATTGCTCAGCATCCCCGCGCTCGTCAATTACCTGCAGGATTGCGCCACATTTCACTCAGTTGCCGTGGGCATGTGGCCGCAGCACGTGGCCCAGACGGGCCGCACATGGCTGCTTTCGGCTTGGGAGATCGAAAATGACCGACTCCCCCACTTTGGCGAGGACATCATCGTGAGCACCTGGGCAACCGGGTTCAAGGGACTACGCGCCAACCGCAACCTCACCATCTGCTCGGCGGACGACGAGGGGCGCGAGCATCCCCTCGTACGCGCCGACTCGAGCTGGTTCATGTTCGACATGCGCACCGGCAAGCCTATCCGCATCCCAACCGAGGAAGCGGATCCCTACCGCAGTGACATCGAGCGCGACGCGCCCCTCGACATGCCGCCCATCCCGCGAAGCATCCGAACGAACGACGAAGGCACGCTGACGACGCCCGTCACGGTGGCTGCCTCGCTTCTCGATACGAACGGTCACGTCAACAACGCCCAGTACGTGAGCCTGGCACTTGGCGCACTTGAGGAATCCGAGGCCAAGGATGGCGTGGGCGGGGCCGCCGAGGACCCCCTTGCCCACTTCATGGCCATGGACGACACGCGCAATCCCATTCATCGTCTCGACGTTCACTATAGCCGCGCCGCCAAGCTCGGTGACGTCATCTGTCCGCACGTCCACCGCGGAGACGACGGCTCAAAGACCATCACCCTCGACGACGAGGCAGCCAAGCCCTACGCCATTGTTCGCTTCACCCCAAGGGCCGAGGCTCGCTAGCATACGCGGCTCGCGCCGAGCAGCCACCATCATCGGAGCGGTCCTGTTCTAAAGGAGCACACCCATCCTGGGACTACCTCGCCGTGGGCGGCAACATCCCGCTCCTGGCCCCCTCCAGTACCGGCATGGTTGTGGTGAACGGCGCCAACAGCACCATCGCGCAGCCCCGGAGCTGAAGAGCCAAAATCAAGAAAACACCCGCACAGGTCCGAGGTTTGCGATAGGGATTGGCCCTGGGCGATTACTAGAGAGCATCCAGCCCAAAAACATGCGAGGATGCCATCCCGGGCCTATCGTGTAGCCCGGAGCTAATTGCCACCCCGAAACAGAAAAGGCCCCGGGCCAGGCCCCTGCTAGGGCCTTGTGCCTCCGCGATTTCTGAGCGTCCCTTGCTCAGCTGAGCGGAGCACAAGGTCCGGCGGGGAGCTTGGCCCGGGGCCGGCCACACAGGTTCGAAGCTACATCAGCTCGCAAACCTGCTGCGCGAAGGCCACGGGATCATCCGGCAGAATTCCTTCGACGAGCAGCGCCTGGTCATACAGGAGCCCGGCGTAGAGCTTCACCTTGTCCGCATCGCCGTCCTTCTCGGCAGCCTGCAGCTTGGCAAAGACCGGGTGCTTGGCGTTGAGCTCGAGCACGCGCTGGGCCTTGGGCGCCTGGTCCGCATCGGGGCCGGCAGCCATCACGCGCTCCATCTCGAGCGACACGGGGCCCTCGCTCGTAATGGCCGCGGGGGCGTCGGTAAGGCGTGCGGAAACGGCGACCTTCGTGACCTTGTCACCCAGGGCGTCCTTCATGCCCTTGAACAGGTCCTCGTTCTCCTTGGTGGCCTCCTCGGCTTCCTTCTTCTCGTCCTCGCTGGCAAAGTCCACGTCGCCAGAGGCCACGTTCTTAAGGTCGAGCGTGCGGTCCTCGAGCTCGGGCTCAGCGCCATCGGCCACGGCCTTCTCGACGGCCTCGCGGGCGGCGTCGTCCTCATAGACCTTCGGCAGGTTCTTCGCCGTGTACTGGCGCATGGCCTGGAACGTGAACTCGTCCACGTCGGCCGTGCAGAGCAGCACGTCAAAGCCGTGGTCGAGAGCGGCCTTCACGACGGGCATCTTGGCGAGGCGGTCGCGCGAGTCGCCGGCGGCGTAGTAGACGGCCTTCTGGCCCGCGGGCATCGCCTTCGCGTACTCAGCGAGCGTCACCATCTTGTTCTCGCGGGCGCTCCAGAACAGCAGCAGGTCGGCAAGCTCGGAGGCCTTCATGCCGTAGCTCGAGTAGATGCCAAACTTGAGGCCGCGGCCAAAGCTCTCGAAGAACTTCTCGTAGGCCTCGCGGTCCTGGTCGCGCATCGCCTCGAGCTCGCTCGTGACCTTCTTCTCGATGCGGTTGGCGATAGCGTGCAGCTGGCGGTTCTGCTGAAGCGTCTCACGCGAGATGTTGAGTGACACGTCCGGAGAGTCCACGATGCCGCGCACGAAGTTGTAGTAATCCGGCAACAGGTCGGCGCACTTCTCCATGATCAGCACGTTGGAGCTGTAGAGCGCAAGACCCTTCTCGTAGTCCTTGCTGTAGAGGTCGAACGGGGCCTTGCCCGGGACAAACAGCAGCGCGTCGTACTCGAGCGTGCCCTCGGCGTGGAAGGTGATGGTGCGCGCCGGGTCCTCCCAGTCGTGGAAGGTGCTCTTGTAGAACTCGGTGTACTCCTCGGGCGTCACGTCCGCCTTAGACTTCTTCCAAATCGGCGTCATGGAGTTGATGGTCTCGAGCTCGGTGTAGTCCTCGTACTCGGGCTTGTAGTCATCGCCGGCGTCCTCGGGCTTGGGCTTCTGACGGCTCTTGGTGACCATCATCTGAATCGGGTGACGCACGTAGTTGCTGTAGGTGCGCACGAGGTCCTTGAGCGTCCACTCCTCGAGGAAGCGGCTGTAGCGCTCGCCCTGCTCGCCGCCCTCGCCCTCGACGTCATCCTTGAGGGTGAGTACGATGTCGGTGCCGCAGTGGTCGCGCTGGCCATCCTCGATGGCATAGCCCTCGAGGCCATCGCTTGTCCAGGTGTGGGCCACGTCCTCGCCGCAGGCGCGCGTGGTGACCTTGACCTCCTTGGCCACCATAAACGCGGAGTAGAAGCCAACGCCAAACTGTCCGATGATGTCGACGTCGTCGCCCTGGTGCTCGGCATTGGCGGCCTTGAACTCCTCGGAGCCGGAATGCGCAATGGTGCCAAGGTTGCGCTCGAGCTCCTCGGCCGTCATGCCGATGCCGTTGTCCGAGATAGTGAGCGTGCGAGCGTCCTTGTCCGGCGTGATGCGGATGGAAAGGCTGTCCTGGTCGAGCTTGACGTCGGAGTCCGTGAGGCTCTTAAGGTAGAGCTTGTCCTCCGCGTCCGACGCATTGGAGATGAGCTCGCGGAGGAAGATCTCCTTGTTGGTGTAGATCGAGTTGATCATGAGGTCGAGCAGCTTCTTGCTCTCGGTCTTGAACTGCTTCATGAAACGCGCCTCCTGATGATGCGGCAGCGAGCGCCGAAGCGAGCATGTGAAGCCGCCGCGACTCCGTGCCGGCCGACCACGCGCGGTAGTCGGACTTGCCATACACAGACTTAGGTTTTATATCCCAAAAGCGCGCAAGTATACAAGCGGGGCTAGGAATGCCACCGCAAAAAGGCCGGCCCCTCACATGACACACCATGTTGGGAGCGCCTGTTGCTACCAAGGAGGCTGGGCCCTTTAATCGAATCGGCTGCCTGGAGTCCTCTGAGCGAACCGGCAGTTTTTGGCTCCCCGCTTGGACTTATGGCTCCTTGCTCGAACTCACGGCGCATTGTTTGAAATTATGGCGCCTTGTTTGAGCCGCCAGCCGAGAGTCATGCTTTGCCTGCCATCCCGTTGCCCTTGCTTGAGCCTCCGGGCCGGGGCCTTGGTTGGCCTGCCGGCGCATGGCCCCGTTTTTGAACTGTCAGACCTGGGCCTTGCTTAAAAATGAATCGTTTATGAGGTCTGTATCTATCCAATCGCCCGACCCTTCGGTACCTTGTCTGAAAATGAACCGTTTTGCGTGGCACGCGCCGGAGCAATCTTCCAGCCCGTTTGTTAGGAAATAAAAAACCACAGGTACATGGGGCGCTTTGAATACGGGTTTATCGACTCCCCTCAAGAAGCAGCAAAAACTGTTCATTTTCAAACGCGGTCCCTAAAGAAGCGGCAACTAGGGGCCAAATCTCAAAAGGGCGATCGCTAAGGGGCAAGCCTCAAAGGGGCAACCGCAAAGGGGCAACCGCAAAGGAGCGAACCCAAAGGTCTGGTCACATACGGGGAATCGTCTGGCCACATAAGGCGAATCCACAATCCTGTGAACGACAAGAAGCGAACACGCGGAGGTGGTAAAAACGGCCAATAAGAAACCAACGCACGAAGGTGGCCCCAATAGAGCAGGCCCAAAGAGCGAACCCAGGAAGCGAACCCTCTAAAGCACCGCTTCTTCCAGGACCGTGGCTTCCGCCCAAGAAACGGCCCCAGCAACGAACCCAGCAACGAACTCTCTAAGAAGTGGCCTCAGAGGAACAGCCGTCCAAAGAGAAGCACCACCGTGGGCATCACAGCCACGGCGTAGACGGCGCGCATGACCTGTACCGCCGCGATCTTCGCGAGGTCAGCGTCGAGGTCGGCCGCAATGAGCGCCATGTCCGACGCCCCGCCCGGCGCGCTTGCGAACATGGCGCTCTTGGTGTCCATGAGCCGCCAGTGCCGGCAGATTTGTGTGAACACGAAGTTCAGCAGCCAATAGCTCGCGAACAGCAGTGCCACCGGCACGAGCGAGGTCGTGAGACTGGAGAACGTGTCCGAGCTCATGGCGGAACCCACGAGCGAGCCCGCGAGCAGCTGGGCGCAGCGCTTGGTGCCCATGGGCATGTGACAGCAGCCCAGGCTCAGGTTGAGCGCCGCCACGCCAAACAGCGCAAACACCATGGTACCGGCCGGAAATCCCGAGAGCTTGCCCACAACGCCGCACCCAAGTGCCACGCAGATGGTAAACGCCGTCCGGCGCCAGCCGGTGCCCAGCGCACGCGCCAGGGCAGACGGCTCGCGGGGCTCGTCGTCGAGCTCCTGCACGTCCACCCCGGGCTCATCACGGCAAAGAAAGCGAATCCACGCGGGAAAGAACAGCAGCACCGCCACGAGGCGGCTCGTCTGCATGAGCGCCACCTCGCTGGCGTCTGCATGAAAGTCCATGGCAATCATCGAGATGTCCGTGACGCCGCCCGCCACGCAGCTGAAGAGTGCTGTGTAGATATCGACGCCACAGAACAGGTACAGCACCGTGCCCATGAGCAGCGTGTTGACCGTGAGCATGGAGAACAGGATGGTTACCGGCACGATCAGCCGCCTGATGTTTTTGATATCCCTATGCTTGACGCTCATGGCGATGAACGAGCCCGAGATGGACTGGGCGAAGACGCGCACCTCGGGCGGCATCTGAGCGTAGTCAAACAGCACGTTAGTAAGGCCCACGGCAATCATGCTGCCAAGCATCGCGGGCGCCGAGAGCCCGAGCCGCGCGGCCACCCACCAACCCAACGCGCCAACCGCAAGCGTGAGGACAACGGGCAGGACGGCAGAGAGGACGGTACCCACGGCAATGCTTCCGAACAAGGTGGCTCCCCATGGCGAGCTCGGACGATACCCGTCGATTGTACCGGGCACATGAGGCGTAGTTCGGCTATTGGCCATAACGTTTTGCAGCGAAACCCGTCGCTTATGGCATGCCAAGGAGGGCCGCGCTCGTTTTGCCAGAAGCATGAGAGCAACTTCAGGCCTCAGCCGAAACGAGCGACTTCCCAACTAGCGACGGCGACGGCGATTGCGCCCCCAGATGTCGCGCAAAGCCACGAACGCAATGCCGAACGCAATCAGATAGCACAGGAACGCAAACGCAGGAATACCCATAACGGTGAGCTCGCCCTCGGGCCCACCGCTCTTGCTCATCACCACGGCACTCGCCGCGATAAGGAAGCCCACGCTCAGCACGCCGAGCGTCAGGCGGTCGGCGATGTGCGAGAGGTCCTCGATCGGGTCCTCGGAACCCACGAAGTCCATGTTGAGCTTGAGTTGTCCGCGCGTGAGCATGCTCATGGCGAGCTCCGCCTGGGCGGCGGCACCCAAAATCCCCTTCGTGGCCGCCCTACCGCGAATGGCAAGCTCGCCCAGGTCGTGCTTGAGCTTAACCTTCTGGTCTGTGTGGGCGCTGATGTGCTGCGAGATGATCTCGATCATGTTCACGCCGGGCAAGAACTCGTCCAGAACGCCCTCGAGCGTAACGAGGCCGCGTGCCATGCTCGTGACCTGCCCGGGCAGCTCGATGCCATTGCGGCGGGCAAGCGCGATGATGTTGCCGAGGAAGTTGGCGAGGTCGAGGTCGGAGAGGCTCACGGTGCCAAACTCGTCCACCACCTCGTCAAGGTCGGCCAGCAAGTCGGCGTGGTCCACGTCCTCCGGCGAGGTGAGCGACAGGCGCAGCAGGGCGCCCTTGAGCTTGGGCGTGTCGCGCTCGGCCACCGAGAAGATCATGTCGCGCATGATGCGGCGCAGGCTCGGACTGAGCCTGCCGGTGATGCCAAGGTCCAGGAAGACGATCTGCCCGCCCGAGACCACAATGTTGCCCGGGTGCGGGTCGGCATGGAAGAAGCCGTCGTCCAAAAGCTGCGAGGAGTAGTTGTCGACGAGCTTGGTGCCAATCTCGTTGAGGTCGTAGCCGGCGTCCACGAGCTTGGCCGGGCTCGAGATGGTGATGCCCTCGACGTACTCCATCACCACGACGTGCTTAGTGCAGAGCCTGAGATAGGGCTTGGGGCACGCCACGAAGCGGCAGTCCTCGTTGTTGCGACGGAACTCCTCGAGGTTGCGCGCCTCCACGAGGAAGTCCGTCTCCTCGCGGAACGTGTCCCACAGCTCCTCCACCACGCTCGTGATGTCGAGGAACTGGTCGCCCTTGATGAGGGGCGAGAGGTGCCCCACCAGCGAGCGCATGATGTCGATGTCCTGCGCCATAACCTCCTGGACGTGCGGGCGCTGGACCTTGACCGCGACGTCCTCTCCGGTGGCGAGCCTCGCGCGATGCACTTGCGCTACGGAGGCCGAGCCCAGGGGCCTCTCCCCGATGGCATCAAAGATGGTCTCGAGCCCCTTGCCGTACTCGCTCTCGAGAGCGGCGATGACGGTCTCGTAGGGCATGGGGTCCACGTCCGAGCGGAGCTTCGAGAGCTCCTTGCAGAACTTGTCTGGCAGAATCTCGGATCGCATGGAGAGAATCTGGCCGGCCTTCACGAAGGTGGGTCCAAGCTCCTCGAGCATGCGGCGGAACTTGACCGGCGTGATGCCGTGCAGCACGTCGTACTTGCGCACGATGCGAAAGATCTGGAGGAGGCGCGCGTGGCGGCGCTTGCGGGAGAGGCCGTAGCGGGCCGCATCCGTGCGGTGCACCCCGCCGAGGAGGCCGATGGAGATCGAGTCCGGGTCCTCCTCCTCTGCGGCAGAGCCCTCCACGCCGGCAAGCGCGGCCTCCCACATGGCCTGCTCGGCCTTGACCTCATCGGAGATCCGCTGCCCCGAGGCATCCCAGAGCGCATCGATGGTCTCGGGGCTGAGCGCGTGGTCTCGGCATGACGAAGCCGCCCCCGAGTCTCCCGCGGGGGCGGCGTTTGCCGACGTGCGCTGCTGGTCGCTGGTGCTCAAGTGGCGCTACTCCTCGGCGTCCTTCTCGGACTCGTCGTCGGCCTCGACCGTCACCGTGGTGCCCTCGTCCTCGGGCTCCTCGGCCTTCGCAGCCTCCTGCTCCTTGGCGTCGAGATCGCTCGCGAGCGAACGGGCGCGGTCGACGAACGCGGCACGCTGCTCGGGCGTCATGCCGGCGAGGTGGGCGCGAAGGACCGTCTCCTGGGCACCGTCCACGGTACCCTTGGCCTTCTGCGTGAGCTCGCGGTTGAGGTCCTTGCCCTGGTCAACCGTGAGCTCGCCCTTCTTCACGAGGTCATCGACGAGCTTGCTCGTAGCCTCGGCGCCAATGGCAACGGCGCCAACGCCGGCCAGAAACGCCTTGCGGACGCCATCGGCAATGTTGTTTGCGAAATCTGCCATGCGGAACTCCTCCCGTCGCGCGGCTTGGCCGCGCACTCAGGGCATGCGCCCTCTTCAGTTCCAGTCCTTGTACCCGATTCTACGCCCGAGACACCATGAGCACGTCACCGAGTTCGGCGACCGTGCGGACGATGACGTCCGCGCCCGCCTCCTCCAGCTCTCCCTCGGGCGCCGTGCCACCATAGCGAACGCCCACGCAGGTGACGCCGTTTGCGTGCGCGCCCTCAACGTCGTAGAGGCGGTCTCCCACCATCACGGCCTCGCAGGCAGGGCAGCCGAGCACCTCGAGCGTGCGCGCCACGAGGCGGGGCTTGTCGGACTTTGCGGGGTCCACCTTGCCCACCACCACCTCGAACACGTCTGCCACGCCGTCGTCCGCGAGGAAACGCAGGGCGAGGTCTCGGCCCTTGGAGGTGGTCACGGCAAGGCGCCTGCCAGTTGCCGCGAGGTCATGCAGCAGCTCGAAGATGCCCTCGTAGAGCGGGTGCGTCTCGGGGCCGAGGGAACGATAGACCTCTCGGTAGCGCGCGCCCACCTGCTCGGCGCGCTCCGGGCTCATCCCGTAGATTTGCGAGAAGGCCGCCGGAAACGGCGGGCCCACGAGGCGCGTGAGGTCGCCCATCTCGACCTCGCTCATGCCAAACTCGCCAAGAACCTGACGGGCGGTGTCCACGATGCCGGGCGCCGTGTTTGCGAGGGTGCCGTCGAAGTCGAACAGGATGCACGGGCGCTGGGAGATGGGCGGGCGCCGGGGAGCGGGCTCCTGGGGCAAGGGCGCACTGGATGCGCCATCCGCGTGCGGAGTCATTCGCGCTCGCCTCGCCCGCACCGCGCCGCACGCACGCCCAGAAGGGCCGCCTC
Organism: Olsenella uli; assembly: GCF_901212655.1. Lineage (GTDB taxonomy): Bacteria > Actinomycetota > Coriobacteriia > Coriobacteriales > Atopobiaceae > Parolsenella > Parolsenella uli_A. Next base: position 55,131 of record NZ_CAAKON010000021.1, read on the forward strand.
GAGCTCGGCCACCGAGTCAACCACGACCGTGGCCCCGGCGTCCTCGAGCTCGGAGCGCGGCGTGGCCCCAAAGTGCACGCCCACGCAGGCGATGCCGTTGGCGGCGGCGCCCTCCACGTCGTACTTGCGGTCCCCAACCATTACGGCCATGTCGGCAGGAGCGTGAAGCTCGGCAAGGGCCCGGCCGATGAGCGTGGGCTTGTCCCTGATGCCGTCCGCCTGGCCACAGATGATGTCGAAGCGATTGCGAACGCCGAGCGCGTCGAGCATGGCCTCGCAGCGCCACTGGCGCTTGGAGGTGGCCACGGCAAGCTTCCAGCCGGCGGCTCGCAGGCCGTCAAGCAGAGCCCCCATGCCGGGGAACAGCGGATAGCTCTCGGGGCCGAGCCGCTCGTAGCGGAAGCGGTAGCGGGCCGTGAGCTCGGCGTCGTCGGCCTCGGAGACACCGTAGACCAGGCGGAAGGCACCCGGGAGCGCAGGACCCACGAGGCGGGCGACGTCGCCCATCTCCTCGGGCGTCATGCCCCATTCGAGCAGGGTCTCCGTGGCCGCCTCCACAATGCCGGGAGTGGTGTCGGCCAGCGTGCCGTCGAAGTCGAAGAGGGCAAAACGACACGCGGTGAGGTCCGCCGCGCCCGCACCGCACAAGGAGGGCGCGCCGCGGAGCGTCTTGACGCCATGGGCGATGGGGCCAAGGACGGCCGACAGGTTCTCCACTGCCGCCTTGGGGCTCCCCGGCACGTTGACCACAAGGGTGCGCCCGAGAATGCCCGCCGTAGCGCGGCTGAGCCAGGCGTTGGGCGTTATCTTGGCCGACGCGGCACGCATGGCCTCGCCGATACCGGGTGCCATGCGCTCGCAGACGGCGGAAGTGGCCTCGGGCGTCACGTCACGCGTGCCAAAGCCGGTGCCACCGGTGGTGACGACAAGGGCGGCGCCCGCCTCCGCGGCCTCGCGGATGGCGGCCTCGATGACGGGTTGGTCATCAGAAACGACGCGCACGGCCGCAACCTCGTATCCCTCGCGCTCGAGAAGCTCCCGCACCGCCGGACCCGCCGCATCCTCGCGCGCACCCGTCGCCGAGCGATCGCTCGCCGTGATGACGGCAGCGGTCTTGAACTTGTTCGCCATCTTTCTCCCCTCGCCCTCGCCCGCAGGATCCGCCGCGACAAATCCCGCAAGATCAACTAAGGGGATTCTACTTGCCAAACGGGCAGACGGGATCGCGTCATTGGGGGGGCCTTTCCACCCTTTCAGAAATGTAGTTCAGAAGTAGTTCAGATCTGGCGGAAATAAGGCTGCCCCAAACCACACCAGATGGCATCTGAACCATAGAGAGAGTTCAGAACTAGCGGAAAGGAGGCTGCCCCCACACCCACAAACCCTAGTTGCCGAAGGGGCAGATGGGGTAGTGGCACTCAGGACATCCGAGGCAGAGGCCGCCGTCGCCGTACGCCACGATGTCGGCGCGGGTCAGGCGAACGCCGGCCGCCACCCGCGGCAGCACGAGGTCGAAGATGGTGGCCCCGGCGAACATGACGCAGCCGGGAAGGCCGAGCACGGGCGTGCCGTCATCGAAGTAGCCCACGAAGAGCATGGCACCCGGAAGCACCGGCGCTCCGTAGGTCACCATCTCGGCGCCGGCACGCCGGATGGCGCCCGGGGTGTTGTCGTCCGGGTCCACGCTCATGCCGCCCGTGCAGACGACGAGGTCGACGCCCCGCTCGCGCACGCGCCGAATCGCAGCCGCCACATCGTCGATGTCGTCGCCGGGCAGCTCGTGCGCCACGCACTCGATGCCAAAGGCCGCGAGCTTGCGCTCGACCACCGGCGTGAACTTGTCCTCGATGAGCCCCGCGGCCACCTCGCTGCCCGTCGTGACGATGCCGACGCTGCGAAGCTTGTAGGGCACGACCTCGCAGAGCGGATCGGGGCCGGCAGCCGCCGCGGCCTCGTCAAGGACCGCCTGCTCGATGACGAGGGGGATGACGCGCATGCCGGCAAGCTTGTCGCCGGCGCGCACCGCCGTGTTGCCATGGCGCGTCGCGATCATGACCTGCTCGACCGAGTTCACCTCAAGCAATCGCTCGGATCGCACGCGGAAGCAGCCGTCATGGGCGGCCTTGAGCTCGATCTTGCCCTCCTTGATGTCCTCGCCATGCGTGCAGCCAGCACCCTCGGCAAGCCTGCAGAGCTGTAGAGCCGCATCGTTCTCGTGCACCATGCCCGGCGCCATCTCCCAGACGTACACGCTGCGCTTGCCCATGGAGAGCAGCACCGGCACGTCCTCGGGCGCAACCACGTGCCCCTTGCGGAACCTCGCGCCCTTGAACTCGCCCGGGATAATCTGCGTCATGTCGTGGCAGAGCACGTGCCCCACCGCGTCCTCAACCTTTATTTCCCTCATCATTTCTCCCCTCGGCTGAGCCGTCTCCCCGCGACCCTGCCGGTAATGCAAGCCCGAAACCAGAGACCATGCCGGAAAAAGCCTGCCGGATTCGGGTTATTGCCTCGAGTAATCCGATGTGCGCGAGCGCAAGGAGGACGAGCGCGCCAGGAGGAACCGGGTGCCCACCCCACGTCACGCCCCTCCCAGTCACATCACCGGGAAGCCCGCACCAAATCACGCCCGCCGGATCACATCGCCGGGACGCACGACGCCCGGTCGCGTGACAACGGCAAACACGCCCTCCGAGGGCATCGCGCACTTCCCCACCAGGCGCTTGATCTCACAGTCGTTGTGGCAGGTCTTGCCGATCTGCGTGACCACAACCTGCGCCGTGCCCACCTCCAGAACGGCGCCTACTGGCAGGGACTTAAGATCGAGGCCTCGTGTAAGGATGTTCTCGGCAAAATCGCCGGGCGCCAGGTCTGGCAGCACGCCACGCAACTCGTCGACGGCCTCGTTGGGCAGAAGGCTCACCTGACGATGCCAATTGCCAGCATGGGCGTCACCCGCAACCCCTGCGCCCACCTCGAGCGATATGGCATCAACCGAACGCTTGCGGGTTCCCTTGCGCTCGCTCAGGCACACGGCCATAACCGCGGCGCCCGGCGTGACGCCAGCGAGATCTGGCTCGTCGCACGGCTCGGCGTCCGCCAAAGCCGCGTCGGTGCCCGGCGTGATGGCGGTAGGAATTGCGTCGCCCCCGGCCGCCGCACCGACACCAGCGCCCTCATCCTCGCCTTCGACATCGCGCGGTGCGCCCTCGTCAACAAGGGACCTCCCAGCAACGTTCACCCGCCCGTTCACGAAGTGCCCCGAGCGCCCGCCGTCCTTCTCGAGCAGACGCACGGCCTCTATCTCCATATTGCGCTGGTGACTCTTGCACATGTCATAGATGGTAAGCGCAGCCACAGACACGGCCGCGAGCGCCTCCATCTCCACGCCCGTCTCGCCCTTGCAGCGCGCCGTCGCCTCGATGGCAATGCCGTCGGGCTCGTAGGCAAACGAGATGTCCACGCCGGAGAGCGGCACCTGGTGGCACATGGGAATGAGCTCCCAGGTGCGCTTGGCCGCCATGATGCCCGCGACCTGCGCCACGGCAAGCACGTCTCCCTTGCGAGTGCCGCCCGTGCGCACGAGCTCGAGCGTGCTCGGCGCCATGCGCACCATGCCGGCGGCCCGGGCGACGCGCGCCGTCACGGGCTTGCCGCCAACGTCCACCATGCGGGCGCGCCCCTGAGCGTTCACGTGCGTGAGCTCCGCGTCGCGGATGCATGCGGAATCTGTCGAATTCGTCATCTATCCCCCGATTTGGTTCATGTCGCGCGGCGTGGCGCTGGGGCTCACGCCGGGTTGCAGGTCATGATGTGCCGGTTTGAGCCGAATCGCACTCCGAAGCGCGGCCTCGAGCTCCTGGCCGTGCAGGCCACGGACGCCAACCTCGGCAGCGGAGTGCAGGCACGGCTTCACGCGGCCGTCGGCCGTGACGCGAATGCGGTCGCACCCCGCGCAGAACCGGTGGCTCACCGCCCGAATGAGGCCCACACGACCGGCAAAGCCCGCTCCGGCATACAGTTCGGCCACGCCGCTCGAGCCCACGCGCTTAAGCTCGGGCGCGCCCTCGAGCACCATATTCGCCGGGACAAAGCGCTCGCGCGGCCAGAGCGAGCACTCGCCCATGGGCATGAGCTCGATGAAGCGGACCTCGACGGGCTCCCGACGCGCGAGATCCACAAAGTCGGTAACCTCGTCGTCATTGACGCCACCCACAAGGACGCAGTTTATCTTGAGGCGCCCGAAGCCCGCCACCCGAGCCGCGCGGATGCCGGCAAGCGCGTCCGAGAGCTCGCCCACGCGCGTGATTTGGCGATAGCGCTCGGGCCGCAGGGTGTCGAGGCTCACGTTGAGGCGAGAGACGCCCGCCGCCCTGAGGTCAGCCGCCACCGGCGCGAGCAGCGTGGCGTTCGTCGTCATGGCGAGCTCCTCCACGCCGGGAACCTCGGCGACCATTCGGCAGAGGCTCACGATGCCCCGCCGCACGAGCGGCTCGCCCCCGGTAATGCGAACCTTCCGCACGCCCAGGGCCGTGGCGGCGCGAACCACCTCGCCGAGTTCCTCGAATGAGAGCAGCTCCTCGTGTGAGCGCGCGGGCACGCCGGCGGCCGGCATGCAGTAGCGACAGCGGCAGTTACACTTGTCGGTCACGGAAAGCCGCAGGTAGGTGATGGTACGTCCAAAGGTGTCCCGCATGTCTACGCCTCCAGCGGCATGACGTCTCGCGGCTCCACCGCAAGCGTCACGCGCTCGGGGGAACCCAGGGTCCACCACGCGTCCTTCTCGAGCTCCACGCGCAAGAGACCACCGCCCGGCGTCTCGCACATGACGATGGTGGAGAAGACATTGTCGATGACGCGCGCCACGCGGCAGGCGATGAGGTTCCCGTTGTTCTCGGAGCCGACGACCGGCATGCCGTCCGGCAAGCTCGCCAAGAGGGCGGCATTGCCAGGGGCCGCGCCAATCGGCTCGGACGACCCGAGATTGGTGCCCCCGCCAATGGCGCCTCCCGCACCGACGATGTGCAGGAAGTGGGCGCGAATGCCCACGTGGTCACAGCCCACAACGCTCCGGGCGCACCGCAGGGTGACGCCCCAGTCAAGGCACTCCAGCGCGTCCGCGCCCACGGGCCGTGCCACGCTCACGTTCTTGCAGCCGCTGATAACGGCCTCGGACACCGTCCTCGGCAGGTTGAAGAGCTCCTCCGTGGCCACGGTTCGGCCGCTCTTGCCCGCCGTGAGCACGCAGACGCGGTCGCACATGCGATAGACCTCGTCCCGATTGTGCGTCACGAACACCGCGCCGCCCGGGAAGGCCCTGAGCGTGTCCGCGAGCTCAAGCTCGAGCTGCCAACGCAGGTAGCCGTCGAGCGCGCTGAACGGTTCGTCAAGCAGCAGGAGCTCGGGCTCGTTGGCCATGATTCGGGCGAGCGCGCAGCGCTGCTGCTGGCCGCCCGAAAGCTGTGCCGGCCGCCGGCGCTCGAGACCCCCGAGCCTAAACGCCCTCATTTGGGCTCGGGCGCGCTCGAGGCGTTCCTCGCGCGAGCCCGAGCGGACGCTCGCGAGCACGTTCTGCTCGACGGTCATCATCGGGAACAGGGCATAGTTCTGAAACAGGTACCCCACGCGGCGCCCCTGCACCGGCACGTTCACGCGGCTGTCACTGTCGAACAGCACGCGCCCGTTGAGCTCGATACGCCCCTCGTCTGGCGTCTCGATGCCGGCGATGCACTTGAGCGCCACGCTCTTCCCGCAACCCGAGGCGCCAAGCAGGGCAAACGTCTCGCTTGGGTCCTCGGCCACGAAACTCACGTCGAGCTGGAAGTTCCCAAGCCGCTTGCGGATGTCAACGGAGAGGCTCATGCCGCGCGCCCTCCCCTCGTGCGGGCGCGCCCCTCGAGCCAGTTCATGGCAAGGAGCACCACCGCGGAGATGGCGATGTTCGCGAGAACCCACCGGAGCGCTATCGCGTCGTCGCCCGTGCGCCACAGCTGGTAGACCGTGGTGGAGACGGTGGCGGTGGAGCCGGGCGTGAAGCCGGCCACCATGGACGTGGCGCCGTACTCGCCGAGCGCCCGGGCAAACGCCAGCACGGCGCCGGCGAGGACGCCCTGTCTGCAGCACGGCATCTGAACGCGCCAGAAGGCCCAGCGTCGGCTCTTGCCGAGCGTCAGCGCCGCGTGGGTGAGCGAGACGTCATAGGCTTCGAAGGCCCCGCGGGCGGTGCGGTACATGAGCGGAAACGCCACGACCACGCAGGCAAAGACCGCGCTCCACCACGTCATCGTGAGCCTGAGCCCAAAGACGGAGAGAGCCCAGGAGCCAATGACGCGCTTGGGGCCCAGCACCAGCAGAAGCAGATAGCCCACCACCGTGGGAGGCAGAACGAGAGGCAGCGTGAGCACCACGTCGAGCGCGCCCTTTACAAGACGGGGAAGCTTCGCGATAAGCTGGGCCGCGCCCACGCCAAGAAAGAACACCGCGACTGCCGAGATGACAGCGATGCGCAGCGAGTTTATGAGCGGATACCAATCCACCGCAGCTACTCCTCGGCAAGCGGCTTGAAGCCAACTTCCTCGAACGCGTCAGAGGCGTCGGCGCCTTTGAGGTACTCGAGGTAGTGCTTGGCGAGCTCCTCGTGCTTGGTGCCCTTCACCACGGCCGCGGGATAGACCACCTTGCCGCCCGTCATCTCCGTGCTGGCAGCGTCAACCACGTCAAGCCCCGCGGAGACGGCGTCTGTGTGGTAGATGATGCCGCAGTCCACGGCAGCCTCGCTCACCTGGGTGGTGACCTCTTTGACGTTGGAGCCGTAGGTGATGACGCCGGAGTTGGCGAGCGCCGCCTCGTCCAGGCCAAAGTAGGACAGGATATTCTGCGTGTACTGGCCCACCGGCACGTCCGAGTTGCCCATGGCAAGCTTGATGTCGCCGGCCTCGAGGCGGTCCTTGAGGTCTTCGAAGCTCTGGATGCCCTTGGGGTTGCCGGAGGGCACCACGAGCGCCACCTCGTTCTCGAGGATGTCGAAGCGCGTGTCGCTCTCGATAAGGTCGAGGCCCTCGGTGTTCTGGCCCTTCTTATCGGCCGCGTCGAGCTGGTTCATCTGCTTTTGGCCGGCGGAGATGAAGATGTCCGCCTCGGCGCCCTCCTGAATCTGCGTCTTGAGCGTCCCGGAGGAGTCGAAGTTGAAGGTCACCTCGGCACCCGTCTGCTTGGTGAAGCCCTCAACGCTCTTCTGGAGGCTCTCCGTGAGGCTCGCCGCGGCAAAGACGGTGAGCTTGTCGCCAGATCCTGCCGTCGTGGTCGTTGCGGCGGCATGGGAGCCCTTCGTCTCGGAGCTGCCGCACGCGCCGAGCCCCGCCGCCACACCAATCGCCGCAATGGCGGCCCCAAACGTCGCGATGGCGTCTCTCCTGGTAATTCCCTTCACGCTCAATCCCATCTCTGGTTCCCACACTTAGGCCGATTTGACGCTTTCCGTCCGAGATGACGCCCGTCGGCTGTATTGATGACCTAAACCCGAGGCGCCGGCTCAAACAGGGGGCGTGGCGCCAGGCATAGCGCGCACCCATCCTTCCGAGCCCCACGACGGTCAAAACCCGTGACTCGCCAGGCATGGCGATCGGTCTGTCCCGGGCCTACGCCGGGCAGGGACGCGCCTCACCCGAGCGGAGCCCGTGCCGCACCTCGATGAGCCGTGCGGCGATGCTCACCGCAATCTCGGCCGGCGTGACGGCGCCCAGGGAAAGGCCGATGGGAAGCTCCACGTGCGCGACGTCGCTCGCTGAGGCCCCCTTGCCCGCGAGCACGTCCTCGAGCACCGCGCGCTTCTTGCGACTCCCCATGCACCCGAGATAGCGCGGGTGCGCGGCCAGTGCCTGGGCCACCACGTCCTCGTCGCCGGCGTGCCCCTGCGTCATGACGCAGACGTAGTCCGACTCGCGCAGGCGAACCGCGTCGCCGATGCGCCCGTAGTCGCCCAGCACCACGCGACGGGCGGCCGGAAAGAGGTCGGGACGCGCGACCTCGGGCCTGCTGTCGAAGACCGTGACCTCAAACCCGATGGCAGCGAGGGCGGGCACGAGCGCCCTGCCCACGTGTCCCCCGCCAAAGACGAAGACGCGCTCGGGAGCGCGCAACGTCTCGACGTAGCGATGGCCATCGTAGGTAGGGAGCTCGGCGGCATCGGCAGTGGCGTCACCCACCTCGGTCTCAATCGGCTCAAAGGACGCCGAGGCGCCCTCACCGGCCCAGGCCACCACGAGCCGCCCACTCCCGCCGGCGTCCAGCGTCGCGAGTGCCTGGCCCAAGACCTCGAGGTCCCAGGCGCCCAGAGCGCGGATACCCACTTCCTGCGAGCCGCCGCACACCATGCCCGTGCTCTGCCGGTCGAGCGTCACGACGCGCGCCCTGCCGTCTGCCAGCGCCTCCCGGGCAAGGCGCTGCACCTTAAGCTCGGGCGCCCCTCCGCCCACGGTGCCCACGCTTGTGCCGTCGTCGAAGGTGAGCATGCGCGCGCCCGCAGGCCTCGCCACGGAGCCCCGGCTTCCCAGCACGACGCTCTCCGCAACCCCCCAGCCCGCGCGGAGTCTCTCCTCTGCAAGCCTCAACAGCTCGATTCCCTCCATTGGCTATCCCTCCAGCCTACACGTGAGCCTGCAGATTGCCTCAAGGACACCGCCGGCCACGGCGCGCGCCTTGTCCGATGAGGTGAAGCAGTGCGCGCGCTCGCATCGCGGGTCTATGTCGCCGGACTTCATGCCGCTCGTGACCTCGACCCCCTCCTGGAGCAAGCCGCGCAGCACGCCGTTGATCGTGCAGCGCATGGGGACACCCGAGACCGTCGCCGCCACCTGACCGGCGCGCACGACGTCGCCGATCTTCAGCACCGGCTCGAAGGTGCCGTCCGCCGGCGCGCGGAGCACGCGGTCTGCCGAGTGGCCGGCGATGACGCCGGGTATGCCGGTGTTGGGTGCAGGCGAGCCCTCGTATAGGGCTTGTCCGAGATAATGGCCTCGCTTGGTCTCGATGGCGGCGTGACAGTCGCGCGGGGCAGTGAACCCGGGCCCCACGCCAATGACCACGGGAGCCATGTCGATGCTGGTGCCGAGGTTGCGCTTGGCGAGGATGGCGTCCACGAGCACGGCGGGCGTGAGGTCGGGGACGCTGGAGGCCTCGGGGTCAACCAGGACGGCCACCTCGCCGCTTGCGACGATGGCGAGCGCCTCGGCAACGTCGTGCGCCAGGCGAGCGCGAACGCCCTCAACCTCGCAGGAGCCCAGGCGGATGGCCTCGGAGAAGCTCACCGTGCGCCGGATGGAGGTGGGAGTCGCCAGGTCGCACATGACCACCTCGCACCCCGCGCGATAAAGCCTGAGGGCGATGCCGGTGGCGATGTCCCCGGCGCCGCGAATCTGTACGAGCATGGGCTCTCCCCTTCGTTTTGGCGCGGACGCACCGCGACACATCTCAGCGCATGGAACCCGCAGGCGTTCGCCCTATCCCGGCATCGACGGGGCGCCACTCGCCGGAACCGTCTGACTTCGGCACGCAATGGCTCAAGCGTAGTGCACAATTGACTACAACGTTATCCACACTATAAGTCTGGTAGCCAAATGAACTGTATGGAATTGTTGGGCATTCCCATGGGCGTTACGTCTGTGTCGGGAAGCGGGGGCAAGACGAGTCTGCTTGCGGCCCTTGCCGCCGTGCTCGAGGGCCCCGTCATCCTCGCCACCACGACCCATTTCATGCCATTCGAGGGCATGCCCCTCGTGACCTCGAGCGATAGTGACGACGTGCGGTGCACGCTGGCAGAGGCCCGCGTCGTGTGCGTGGCCGAGCCGGTCGACCCCGTCATGTCCGGCGGGAAGCTAGGGGCCTCGCGCATACCCATCGACACGCTCGCCGAGCTTGCGCCCCATGTGATCGTGGAGGCGGACGGCTCACGCGGCCTACCGCTCAAGGCCCACGCGCGCCACGAGCCGGTCGTCCCCGCCTGTGCGGCACGACGCATCCTCGTGGTGGGGGCAAGCGGGCTGGGCAGGCCCGTCTCGGAGGTCGCGCACCGCCCCACGCTCTTCTGCGAACGCACCGGGTGCACGCCGAATGAGCCGGCGTCACCCGAGCTCGTGGCGGCCGAACTCGCCTCCGAGTTGGAGTGCGGCCTCATCGCCCCAGACGTCATCCTCGTCAACCAAGTCGATGACGAGACCACGCTCGCGAAGGCCAAGCGCCTCGCACGCGAACTCGCACGGCAGGGCCATCCCCTCCCTGCCTTCGCCGCCTCCCTCCACCGCCCCCGCCAATGGGAACAGACCCTTTTGCAAGTTTCCTGAAAATGCGGGACGGGCACACCCTTCGTCAGGCGCACCCGTCCCTTGGTTTCAGAATTAGTGCAAAAGGGTATGTCCCCGCTGGCACATGACGCCCAATGGCACATGGCAGGGTTAGAGGTAGGCGACTGCCTTGATCTCAATCTTGGAGGCCTTCGGCAGGGCGGCGACCTCGAAGGCGGCGCGGGCGGGGTACGGGGCCTCGAAGAACTCGCCGTAGACCTCGTTCATGGCACCAAAGTCATTGATGTCGTCGAGCAGAACGGTGACCTCGGCAACGTTGGCCATCGTGGCGCCGGCGGCCTCGAGGATGTTCTTGATGTTCGTGAGGCTCTGACGCGTCTGGGCCTGGATGTCCTCGCCCGCAAACTCGCCCGTAGCCGGGTCGATGGGCAGCTGGCCAGACACGTGGATGGCCTTGGTGCCGGTGGAGACGACGCCTGCGGAGTAGGGGCCAAGCGCCGCGGGAGCCTTCTCGGTGACGATTGCCTCGTTAGCCATGTGAATCTCCTTTGTCTTCATGCCCGTCGACGTCCGGCGGGCGGGATACCCAGTTTCTCAGGAAAGCGCCGCGAGCATACCAAAGGCAAGACGCCCTCAGCGGCTCACGTACCGCCCAGGCTTGGTGCCCGTCGGCTCGCCGTCGCGCGCCGCCAGCACGCCGTTCACGAACGTCAGCCTCGCGCGTCCGCGGCACTCGAAGCCCTCATAGGGCGTGTGGTCCACGTTCTGATGCTGCGTGGCGGCACTGATGGTCCACGCCACGGAAGGGTCCCACACGCATACGTCGGCGTCGGCGCCCTCGGCGAGCCGTCCCTTCGCAGGCCACATGCCAAAGACCTTGGCCGGATTCTCGCTCATGAGGCGGCAGAGGTCCTCCGGCCCCAGCCTGCCGGCAAAGCTCGTGGCAATGAGCGCGGGCCTATGCTCCACGCCGGCACCGCCGTTGGGAATCTTGCGGAAGTCTCCTTTGCCGCGGTCCTTCTGGCCGTGAAGGTTGAAGCTGCAGTGATCCGTGGCGATGGTGTCGATCTCGCCCCTCTCAAGCGCCTCGCGCAGGGCCTCGCGGTCCGACGGCTTGCGCAAGGGCGGGCTCATCACGTACTTGGCGCCGGCAAAGCCGTCCTCGCCCCGCTCTAGGTAGCGCGTGTCGTCCAGCAGCAGGTACTGGGGGCAGGTCTCCACGAAGATGTTCTTCTGCCCGCGGGCCTTGGCAGCTCGGATGGCGTCGAGCCCCATCTTGGTGGAGAGGTGCACCACGTTCACGCGGGCGTCGCCCGCAAGGTGCGCCAGGTAGAGCAGGCGGCTGATGGCCTCGGCCTCGCACTCGGCGGGACGGGAGAGAGGGTGCCCCTCAGGGCCCGTGATGCCGGCGTCGAAGACGCGCCGTTGCAGGGCGTCAACCACCGTGCCGTTCTCGCAGTGCACGCAGAGGGTGGCGCCCAGGGGCCTCAGGGCCCCGAGCACCTCGAGGGTCTCCGCGTCATTGAGCCTCAGATGGTCGTAGGCAAAGTAGGTCTTGAAGCTGCAGACGCCCTCCTCTCGCATGCGGGCGAGGTCGGCGCGGTTGCGCTCGTTCCATTCGGCAAGCGCCATGTGAAAGGCATAGTTGGCCGTGCAGGTGCCGTCGGCACGACGGTGCCACTCGGCAAGGGCGTCGGGCATGGTCACGCCGCGGTCGGCCGTTGCGTAGTCCACGATCGTGGTGGTGCCGCCGCAGGCCGCCGCGCGCGTGCCCGTCTCGAAGCTGTCGGCCGTCCAGTCCATGCCGGTCCAGCACTGCATGTGCGTGTGGGCGTCGATGAAACCGGGAAACACCCAGCAGCCCGCAACGTCATAGACCTCGTCGCCCTCGGCGGGCTCGAGGTGCACTGCGATGCGCGCCACCTTGTCTCCCTCGAGCGCCACGTCGCCGTGGCGAAGACCCTCGGGGCACACGAGCGTGCCGTTTTGGATGATGACCGTTCCAACCATCTCCTCAGTGCCCGCCCCGCAGGGCGTGCGGGCCCGCCTCGGGCCCGACTGTCTTCCCAAGGCCGCCGCAGAAGCAGGCAACCCGAGGACTCAAAACAATAACCCCGAGCTCAAGCACCGCGCCCAAGGCCGGCCTCGACGATCTCGCAAATGCGTGCGAGGTCTGACGGGGTGTCAATGTCCCAGAGCTCCCAAGGCCACCTGGCCTCGACAGACAGGCACGCGTCGTCCGCCCCAATCGCCGCGCTGCCTCCCACGTCTCCCTGGAGCCGTTCGAGTCGCCCGTACATCGAGAACGGAAACAGCACGGGCGAGGCCTTCCGTCCGCGCCACGAAAGCCGCACGCAGGCGTCGAGCCGATCCGCGGCCACCTGGAGCAGCGACGTCATGCTCCCCTGCTCAACGAGCGGCTGGTCACCAGGCACGAAGACGCACGCATCCCAGGAGGCCTCGCGCGCGTAGGAAACAAGCGCGCGCACGGAGTCTGCCTGGAGGGAGCCCTGCGGCCGCACGCGCTCGACGCCGCGGGCGTCGCACAGGGCGTCGACCTCCGGGCTGGCGCTCGACACCACCACGGGAAGCCCCACCGGCACGCAGCCGAGGGCGCACCCGAGCACGGGCTCGCCAAAAAGCGGCTCCACGAGCTTGTTGGACCCGAAGCGCGTCGCGTGACCGGAGGCAAGCACGCAGACGCCGACGCGCCTCGCCAGCTCAGCGCCGCCCGGGGCTCCGCAGCCCGGGCCGCCCTTGGGCATGGCGCCGTCCCCGGTCCTCGCAAAGGCAACCGAGAACTGCCCCGCCGCATATGCCTCCACAGCGGCCGTCCACCGCTCGTAGGCGGCGAGCAGGGCATCCGCCTCGGGCGTTGGCGTGGAGCCGCCCCCGCCCGTTCCGCCCACGACGCGCGTGGTGAGCGGTGTTCCGAGCGCAGCCTCGGCGTTGCGCACGAGCGCGAGCGCCTTCGTGTAGGCCATGCCCATGGAGATGGAGGCCGCGCGAAGGCTGCCGCTCTCGCGGACGCGCCGCAGCAGCTCGGCGGGCCCGGGCCCAAAGACGCGGTTGCCCGCGTCGTCCACGAGATATGTCCTCACGTTCGGTTGCATGAAGCTATCTTATCCCCTCGCCTCGTCGCCGACCCGGCCGAATCCGGGCGCGGCGCGCTACGCGCGCACCGTCGTGCCCGTCTTGCCCTCGATGCCGTCACGCGCCTTCTCCAGCAGCGTGATGAGCGCCGAACGCCCGGGCTTGCTCTCCGCGAACTTTGCGCAGGCCAGCACCTTGGGCTCCATGGAGCCCTTGCCAAACTCGCCCGCCGCGGCAAGCTCGCGGGCACGTCCGGGCGTGAGGGAGTCCAGCCATTGCTCGTCGGGCTTGCCAAAGCGAATGGCCACCTTCTCCACTGCCGTGAGAATCACAAGGTAGTCCGCGTCGAGCGACTCGGCGAGCAGCTCGGCCGCGAAGTCCTTGTCGATGACGGCCGCCGCGCCCTTGAGGTGGTGGTTGCCGGCGGGCTCCACGGGAATGCCGCCGCCGCCACAGGCAATCACGACATGCTCGGCGCGCACGAGCGACTCGATCGTGTCGAGCTCCACGATGCGCTGGGGCAGCGGGCTCGCCACCACGCGGCGATAGCCCTTGGCCTCGTCGTGCATGAAGTCGTAGTCACGTTCCTCGTGCAGCTTGTCGGCCTCCTCCTTGGTCATGAAGGAGCCAATGGGCTTCGTGGGCACCTTGAACGCCGGGTCTGCCGGGTCAACCTCCACCTGCGTGAGCACGGTGGCCACGCCCTTCCTGATGCCGCGGCGCTCCATCTCCTCGCGCAGGGCGTTCTGCAGGTCATAGCCGATGTAGCCCTGGCTCATGGCGCCGCAGACGGAGAGCGGGCACGGGATGTACTTCTCTGGGTCGGAGCGGGTGAGCTCGGTCATGGCGTTGGCAATCATGCCCACCTGGGGGCCGTTGCCGTGCACGACGATGACCTCGTTGCCCCGCTGGATGAGGTCCACGATGGCGCGGGAGGTTACCTGGACGGCCTGCATCTGCTCGGGCAGGTCCTTGCCGAGCGCGTTGCCGCCGAGGGCAACGACGATACGCTTGGACATACGTTGGCTCCATTCGGGTTGCGGGGCCTGCCGGCGAGCCGGTGGTACATCCGCTTACGCTTGTTGGCCCTAACGAGGGCCGGCCCCACGCGGGGGCCGGCTTGGGGGCGCGACGGGGCGCCTGGAGAGGGCGGCTCCTCGCGCGGCGCCGCGATGGGATGCGATCTAGAACTGGTTCCAGCGAGGCGTGGCGGCGTCCTCGAGGACCTTGAGGGCCTTGGCGGGGTCGGCAACCTTCTGCAGGAAGATCATCGCGGCGATGGCGTACGGCTTGTAGCTGGCCTCCTTGTACATGCCCACGCGGTGCATGTCGAAGACGTCGGCCTCCACCTCGCCATGCTCGCAGGAGACGCCGGAGATGTCGGCGGGCAGCGGGTGCATGAAGATGGTGTCCTGGCCGTTGGCCGTCTTGGCCATGAGGTCGGTCGTGGAGACCCAGTCCTTGTGGGTGGCGTTCTGGGCGAGCAGCTCCTGCTCGAGCGCCGCGATGCCGGCGTCGTCGCCCTCGGCGTAGAGGTTGGTGCGCTTCTCCATGGCGGCGTAGGGAGCCCAGCTCTTGGGAATCACGATGTCGGCGCCCTCGAAGGCCTCGGCCATGGTGTTGACCTGCTTGAAGGTGCAGCCGTTCTCGGCGGCCTGGGCCTTGGCATAGTCCACGCGCTCCCGCATGAGGTCATAACCCTCGGGGTGGGCGAGCGTAACGTTCATGCCAAAGCGCGGCAGCAGCGAGATGAGCGACTGCGGGCAGGAGAGAGGCTTGCCGTAGCTCGGCGAGTAGGCCCAGGTCACGGCCACGTTCTTGCCGCGCAAGTTCTCGAGGCCGCCAAACTCCTCGATGAGGTAGAGCAGATCGGCGGAAGACTGCGTGGGGTGGTCGGAGTCGGACTGCAGCGAGATCAGCGTGGGACGGTGGTCAAGCACGCCGTCCTCGTAGGCCTGCTGCACAGACTCGGAGACCTCCTCCATGTAGGCGTCGCCCTTGCCAATGTACATGTCGTCGCGGATGCCGATGACGTCAGCCATGAACGAGATCATCGTTGCCGTCTCGCGCACCGTCTCGCCGTGAGCGATCTGGGACTTCTTCTCGTCGAGGTCCTGGAGCTCGAGGCCCAACAGGTTCGTGGCCTTGGAGAAGGAGAAGCGGGTGCGCGTGGAGTTGTCGCGGAACAGCGACACGGCGAGGCCGGAGTCGAAGATCTTGGAGGAGATGTTGCGCTCGCGGAGGTTGCGGAGCGCCCCTGCCACGGCATAGAGGGCACGCAGCTCGTCGGTGCTCTTGTCCCAGGTGTGCAGGAAGTCGTTGCCGTAAAGGCCAGAGAAGTCGAGGCCCTCAAGCTGGTCGAGGTACTTCTGGATATCGCTCATGTGTGAATCCTCTCCAGGTAAGCGGCCCAGCCTCCCCGAGGAGGGTCGCGATGAACCGTGGTTGGGCGTGCCCCGACATTTGGGCACATCCCAGCGCTCATAGTGGGCGGCGCGGCACCCATGGCCGCCGCGCCGCCCGCAAGCTCGGGCTACTTGATGTCGTTATCCGTGAGGCCGGCGCGGAACTCGCAGGCGTCGTCCGTGGCGGCGGAGCCGTCGTAGAGGTTGAGGGCAGCGGTGTAGAGGGCGGCGCAGGTCACGAGGTCGTTCTTGTAGGTGATCTCGTTGGGCGCGTGTGCCTGGCTCTCGGCACCCGGGCCAAAACCGACGCACGGGATGCCGTAGCGACCCTGGATGGACACGCAGTTGGTGGAGAACGTCCACTTGTCAATCAGCGGACGGTGACGCTTGTCCATGCTGGCCTCGCAGCCGATGCGCTCGTCGCCAAACAGTGCCTTGTGAGCGTCGACGAGGGCCTTGACGTGCGGCGCGCTCTCCTTGTTGATCCACGTGGGGAAGTAGGACTCGGTCTCGTAGACCTCGCCCGTCCAGCTGGGACGGTCGTACATGTACATGGAGACCTTGACGTCGTCGCCGTACTTCTTGACGGCCGGCAGGTTGCGCACCTCGTCCAGGCAGCTCTCCCAGGTCTCGCCGGCGGTCATGCGGCGGTCGATGGAGATGGCGCAGGAGTCGGCGACGGCGCAGCGGCTCGGGCTCGTGAAGTAGACCTGGGAGACGGTGCAGGTGCCGCGGCCGAGGAAGCGGGCGTCCTCGTAGTGGTCGGGGTTGTACTCGGGCTCGAGCATCTTGGCCAGGCCCTTGATGGCCGTGGACTCGGTGCAGCCGTTGTTGTTGAGGGCGCGCACGTCGGCGATGATGTCGGCCATCTTGTAGATGGCGTTGTCGCCGCGCTCGGGAGCGGAGCCGTGGCAGGAGACGCCGTGAACGTCGACGCGAATCTCCATGCGGCCGCGGTGACCGCGGTAGATGCCACCGTCGGTGGGCTCGGTGGAGATGGCGAAGGCGATCTTCTCGCGCGCCGCCTCGGGGCCGCCGAAGTCCTTGTTGACGATGTACTGCCAGCACATGCCGTCGCAGTCCTCCTCCTGGACGGAGCCCACGACCATGATCTTGTAGCCCTCGGGGATGAGGTCCAGGTCCTTCATCATCTTGGCGGCGTAGACGGCGGAGCAGACGCCACCCTCCTGGTCGGAGCCACCGCGGCCGTAGATGAGGTCCTCGGTCTCATAGCCCTCGTAGGGGTCGGCCTCCCAGTTGTCGCGGTTGCCGATGCCCACGGTGTCGATGTGGCCGTCGAGGACGATGATCTTGTCGCCGTCGCCCACATATCCGATGATGTTGCCCAGGCCGTCGACCTTGACCTCGTCAAAGCCCAGCTTCTCCATCTCGGCCTTGATGCAAGCCACGACCTCGCCCTCCTCGCAGGACTCGGACGGGTGCGAGATCATGGCGCGCAGAAACGCGGTCATGTCCTTGCGGTAGCCCTCGGCGGTGTCCTTGATGAGCTGGTAGTTCAGTTCCATAGCCATGGACGTGCCCTTTCTTTCGATGGCCTTGTACACGGGTTTACGAAGCGGTGGGACGCGGCTTTCCCACCCTCAGGCAGTCCTGAGCTCGCTCAGAGGTGACGTTGAGTCACCTCTGGCTCGCGCGGAATCTCGGGTGGGAAGGCCGCGTCCCACCTACGAAAGCGCCTATCCATCGACAGAAAGGTAGGCACGAAGCTCCGGAGCTGGGACTGTGGCAGCCCCGGAGCTGGATGATTTTGCCTACTCGGCCCAGGCGCCGCCCCAGACGACCTGCTTGTAGCGGTCGGGGTCGGTGTCGCCCTCGGTGGAGAACAGAAGGACGTGGGAGTTCTTGTCAAGGCCAAGCTGCTCGCGGAACTCCGCGTAGACGGGCTCGGTCATGATGCTGGAGATGACGCCCATGCCCACCGCGCCGGACTCGCCGGAGGTGACCGCCGGGTCACCCTTGACAGGCGCGGCGAGCATGCGCATGCCCTTGGCGGAGACCCAGTCCGGGCAGCTCGCGAAGGCGTCGGCGTGGTTGCGCAGGATGTCCCAGCCGATGGTGTTGGGCTCGCCGCAGGCGAGGCCCGCCATGATGGTCTGGAGGTCGCCGCCCACGATGCGGGGTGCGCCATCCGCGGCCATGGCACCCTGGTAGAGGCAGTCGGCCGCAGAGGCCTCCATGATCACGAACTTGGGCGGGCACGTGGGGAACAGGTTGGCGAAGTAGCCCACCATGGCGCTCGCGAGCGAGCCCACGCCAGCCTGGACGAAGACGTGCGTGGGGCGCGTGACCTCGAGGGCGCGCAGCTGCTCGGCGGCCTCCGCGGCCATGGTGCCGTAGCCCTGCATAATCCAGCTCGGAATCTTCTCGTAGCCGTCCCAGGCGGTGTCCTGCACCACGACGCCGTGCTCGGTCTCGGCGGCCTCGGCGGCGGCCATGCGCACGCAGTCGTCGTAGTTGACGTCCTCGATGGTGACCTTCGCGCCCTCCTTGGCGATGTTGTCGAAGCGCGTCTGCGTGGAGCCCTTGGGCATGTGAACGACGGCCTTCTGGTGCAGCTTGTTGGCGGCCCAGGCAACGCCGCGGCCATGATTGCCGTCGGTGGCGGTGAAGAACGTGGCCTGGCCAAAGTCGGCGCGGAACTGCTCGCTCGTGAGGTAGTCGTACGTCATCTCGGAGACGTCCTTGCCCATCTCCTCGGCGATGTAGCGGGCCATGGCGAAGGAGCCGCCAAGCACCTTGAAGGCGTTGAGGCCAAAGCGGTAGCTCTCATCCTTGACGTAGAGGCCGCCCAGGCCCAGGAGCTTGGCCATGCCGTCGAGCTTGGCGAGCGGGGTCACCGTGTACTGGGGAAAGCCCCTGTGGAAGGCCTGGGCCTTCGCGATGTTGTCGAGGCTCATGACGGAAAGGTTCGCGTCATCACTCTTCGGCATCCTGTTAGCGACCCACTCGATCTTCTCGCTCACGTTCACGACCTCCTTGGTTCGAGGGCTCCGGGCCGAGCACCCGCGGCTCCCAACTTACGTTCCAGCCGGCTCTCAGCATGACACGTTTGCCATTTCCGTTCCGTTAAAACTTACTTTATGTTCGATAGCCAAACAAAAAGTTTGTTATCCCATTTGTACCGCAGTAGCCGGTAGGTTGCAAGAAAGAAGTCCGGGCACTTCGCAACCCGCCGCGAGCGTTGCATAATCGCCCGCGAGCGGCAGGCGAAACAGCGCCTGCAAAGCCAGCTTCACGATCGCCTCAAGATCTCGTCAACCGCGCTCCCCGCACGGGTGTAAGCCCCCAGCCACCACGTGTCTCACATGGGTCCTGACTCGCAAGCAGGCGGCGCGCGCACAGGCGGCGGACGCACGAAAAACGGCCCCTTGTCACAGATAGCGGCAAGGGGCCGCACGGGGGCTCGGTGGGTGCTACGGCCCGTATCGCCTTGTACCTGACCCTCTTTGTGGGCAGATCCTCTTCGTGGGCGGGCTCCCCTCATGAACGAGCCCTCTCTAGGCCCGCTTCTCCCTGTCGCCTACTCCGCGGGCTCGGCGTTCTCCTCGGGGACGATGATGTTGAGCAGGAACACCACGATGAACGAGACCACCAGCGAGCTGCCGAAGATGTTCTGCGCAAGCTGCGGCAGGAACTGCAGGATCTCGGGCACGGCGCCGATGCCCACGCCAAGGGCGAGCGAGATGCCGATGATCATCTTGTTGCGGTAGTTGAGCGGCTGCTCGCACAGCAGCTGGATGCCCGAGAGCGTGATGGCCGCGAACACCGTGACGGTGGCGCCGCCAAGCACCGGCTGCGGGATGGTGGCCATGAGGGTGCTGAACTTGGGGCAGATGCCGGCCACGAGCATCACGGCCGCCACCATGGCGAACACACGCTTGGCAACCACCTTGGTGGTGCAGATGAGGCCTACGTTTTGGCTGTACGGGTCGGTGGGCAGGCCACCGATGCAGGCGCCGATCATGCCGCAGATGCTCTGTCCCTTGATGGCGCCGCCGAGCTCCTTGTCGGTTGCGTCGCGCCCAAAGCCGCCCATGGCGGTGGAGGACACGTCACCGATGGTCTGCACGGCCTGGACCACGTACATCAATATCATGAGCGCGATGGCGTCGGGATGGAACTCGAGCCCGAAGTGGAACGGGATGGGCACGGAGACCCATGCCGCGCTGGCCACGTTGCCAAAGTCGATGACGTCACCCATGAGCAGGGCCAGGGCATAGCCCACGATGATGCCGATGATCATGCCCGAGACCTTGATGTAGCCCTTGCCAAACAGGCTGCAGGCAAGCGTCACGCCAAGCGTCACGAGGGCGAGGATCCAGAACTGGGGCGAGCCAAACGTGCCGGCCGCCTTGGCAGCCGAGCCGCCGCCCATATAGTTGATCGCCGTCTGGTAGAGCGACAGGCCGATGGACAGTACCACCGTTCCACTGACGATGGGCGGGAAGAACTTCCTGATCTTCTCCATGAACATGCCCAGGAAGATCGAGGCGAAACCCGCCACCAGTTGCGAGCCAAAGATAGCCGCGATGCCGTACTGGGTGCCGATCATGGTGAGGATGGGCATGTAGGCAAACGCGACACCCATGACGCTGGGCAGACCCATGCCGAAGCCAACCACCGGGAAAAGCTGGAGCAGCGTGGTGATGCCACCGATGATCATCGCCGCCTGGATGAGCATCGTCTCGTCGGCCGTCGACAGGTTGAGCGACGCCGCGATGAGCATGGGCGGGGTGATGTTGCCCACGAGCATCGCCAGCACGTGCTGCATGGCCTGCGGGAAGGCCATGCCGAACGAGGGCTTGCCGTTGAGCTTGTACAGCTCGGCCTGACCACCCGTCATCTCGCTTGTAGTAGCCAAAGCACTCTCCTCTCACGTTCCTCCAAACGCACCGCGGGGGTCCACGCCCCCAGGCACGCGCAAGGGGCCGGCACCGCTCGCCTGTCCCCTATTCCTTACTAACAGTTTGATTGCCAAACTACCTGTAAGCCACTCACCGTCGCGCTGCGGTATTAAACGGACGGCGAGCGGGGCACATCGCGGAGTCGCCAGACGCAGGGAAAAGAGCTGCCACTCGCTACGGCCGGTAGAACGTGTCGCGCATCGGGAGGGTGGAACGCAGCCTGCCGTCGAGGGCGTGGTAGGCGTTCTGGCAGGCGGGCGCCGTGGGGATGGTGGCAATCTCGCCGATGCCCTTGCCGCCGTAGGCCACGGGCAGAAGCTCGTCCTTCTCCACGTAGATGGCATGGATGTCCGGAATCTCCGTGGCGCGGAAGAGCCCCAGCGTCCCGTACTTGGCCTGGGGCACGCAGTCCTTGAGCGGCCACGTCTCACGAAGCGCGTATCCCATGCCCATGAGCACGCCGCCCTCGATCTGCCCCTGGATGGCGATGGGGTTGATCACCTTGCCGGAATCGTGCGCGGCGTAGACGTCCGTCACGCGGCCGCCGTCGTCGAGCACCACCACGTGGGTGGCGAATCCGTAGCAGATGTGGCTCTTGGGGTTGGGCACGTCGGCACCCAGCTTGTCGGTGCGCTCGAGGTACTCATAGGAGAACTCGCAGCCCTCGAGCGCATCGAGCGCCGAGTCCGGGTCCTTGGCATAGAGACCTTCGCCGGCCGTGAGGTGCGAGCCCCAGCCCCCGTAGGGGGTGCCGTCGGCATAGATGGACGTTATGCCGTCGCCGCTCGCCACCACGGGGTCGCCCGGGGCGGGCTCCCCCGCCTCCACGCGCAGCATCGCGTCACGCAGCAAAAACGCCGCACCGCGCACGGCCTCGCCCGTCACGACGGTCTGGCGCGAGCCCGAGGTGGTGCCGGAGTCTGGGGCGCTCTCCGTGGAGCACTCGCCGTTGCCGATGCGTGCGGCACCCAGGCCGCATGCCTCGGCCACGTCCTGGAGGAAGACCGTGTTGCACCCCTGGCCGATGTCTGAGGTTGCGGCGTAGACCACGGCGCGCCCGCGCTCCACGCGGATGGTGCAACGGCCGGCGTCGGGCAGGCCCACGCCCACGCCGGCGTTCTTCATCGAGCATGCGATGCCCGCGTGCCCGGGGTTGGCGTAGTAGACGTCGCGCACGGCCTCGAGCGTCTCCTTGAGCGCGGTGGAGCAGTCCGCGATTTGGCCGTTCGGCAGCGTGCCGCCCGGCTCGATGGCGTTGCGGTAGCGAATCTCCCACGAATCCAGGCCCACCTTCTCGGCCAAGAGGTCGATGAGGCTCTCCAGCGCAAACTCGCTCTGGCACACGCCAAAGCCGCGGAAGGCGCCGGCAGGCGGGTTGTTGGTGTAGTAGCCAAAGCCGCGGATGTCATGATTCTGGTACCTGTAGGGGCCCACGGCGTGCGTGCAGGCGCGCTCCAGCACGGGTCCGCAGAGGCTCGCGTAGGCGCCCGTGTCGAAGTTGATCTCGCAGTCAAGACCAGTGAAGATGCCGTCCTCGTCGCAGCCGAGGGTGAAGGTGCCCTGCATGGCGTGGCGCTTGGGGTGGAAGGCAAGCGACTCGGCGCGGGTCATTCGGGCCTTCACGGGCACCTTGAACCTCCAGGCAGCGAGCGCCGCCAGGTGCTGCACGCTCACGTCCTCCTTGCCGCCGAAGCCGCCTCCCACAAGCATGGTCTCAACCACCACGCGCTCGGGGGTCTTGGACCACCCAAACATGGAGAGGCACTCCTTGCGCGTGTCGTAGGCACCCTGGTCCGTGGACCAGATCTTGACGCCGTCCTTGTAGGGCGCCGCCACCGCGCACTCCGGCTCAAGGAACGCGTGCTCGGTGAAGGGCGTCTCGAAGCTCTCCGTCACCGTGTAGGCCGAGGCCGCGAGTGCCGCCTTGGCGTCGCCTCGCGTGACGTGGCGGCTCTGGCAGACGTTGTTCTTGAGCTGCACCGTGTTGCCAAAGGCCACGTAGGGCTCGGGATGCACGAGTGGCGCGTCCGCACGGCGGGCCTCCTCGATGGAGCGCACCGGCTCAAGCCGCTCGTAGCCAATCTTCACGAGCTTCTTGGCCTTCTCGAGGACCTCGGGCGTCTCAGCCACCACGAGGCAGATGGCGTCTCCCACGCAGCGGGTGACGTCGCCCACCGCGATGAACACGTCCCAGTCCTGCAGGAGGTGCCCCACCTTGTTGACGGGCACGTCGTCTGCCGTGAGCACGCCCAGCACGCCGGGCAGGGCCAGCGCACGCGAGGCGTCGATGGAGAGCACGCGGGCCCGCGGGTACCTGGAGCGGATGGCGCTCGCGTACGTGAGCCCGGGGAAGTCGGTCTCGTCAAGGTCGTCCGGATACTTGCCAAAGCCAAGGACCTTCCTGCGCACGTCCACGCGGAAGGCGCGCTTCCCCACGCCGTAATCGTCGCCGCGCTCGAGCGCCGGGTCAATCTCGGCCTCGCCGCGCAGAATCTTGGCGGCGAGCAGAATGCCCTCGATGATCTTCTTGTAGCCGGTGCAGCGGCACACGTTGCCGCTGATGGCGCGCTTGACGTCGTCCTCGGAGGGGTTGGGGGTGGCGCGGATGCAGGCCGCGCCGCTGATCACCATGCCGGGGATGCAGAAGCCGCACTGCACGGCGCCCACCGCGCCAAAGGCGTAGACGAAGGCCTCCCGCTCCTCGTAGGTGAGACCCTCCACCGTGGTGACCTCGTGGCCGCTCGCGAGCTTCGTGGTGAGGACGCACGCGCGCACGGCGCGCCCGTCCACGATCACCATGCAGGCCCCGCACGCCCCCTCTGAGCAGCCGTCCTTGGCGGAGTGAATACCCAGGTCGTCACGCAGGAAGCGCAGCAGCGGCTTGTTCTCCAGAACCGTGTGCTCGCGCCCGTTCACGAGGAAGGTGTAGGTCTCGCGGGCCTCGGCCCGCTTGGCGCGCCGTATCTCTGCCAGGGCCTCCGCACGGGCCTCCCTGCGGGCCTTCGCAGGCGTGTTGAGTGCGCTCACGCGCACGTCGATCTTTGCCATGTCGTCCCCCTACTTATCCGCGAACAGGCCAAAGGCGTCGGAGATGGCGCCGCGCGGGCACTTCGTGGCGCACATGCCGCACGCCACGCACGCGCCGTAGTCGATGGACGCGTGACGGTTGACGAGGCATAAGGCATCGGCCGGGCACAACCTCACGCAGATGCCGCAGGCAATGCAGCTGAGCGTGCACTTCTCGCGCGAGACCTTGGGGACGGACGTGTTGGCGCAGCGCACCCTGATCGGGCGGCTGGGGTCGACCATCTCGATGATGCCCTTGGGGCACTTGCGCATGCAGGCGGTGCAGCCGCGGCAGCGGTCGCGCTCCACGAAGGCCACGCCGCGCTCGTTGATGGCGATGGCCTGGAACTTGCAGGCCTCCACGCACACGCCGCAGCCGATGCAGCCCTGGCCGCAGACGGTGCCGCCCTCGTGCGCGGGGCTCCCCCCGCCGCAGCGCACGAACGCCACGGGACGGGGGCCCTTGGGGCGCCGGGCGCCCCTGTTGATGGCAGCCATGGCCTACCTCGAAATCAGGTAGCCATAGGAGTCGCGCACGGCCAGGATGGTCAGGCGCACCTCCTCGGGCAGGCCGCAGGACGCGTCCTCGACGTTGTAGGTGGCCACGCCCGAGGCGAGGCGCACGCGCGCCGTGCCGTCCGCAAGCGGCAGCCAGCCGCGGTTCTCGGAGTTGTCCATGTCCTCGGCGCTCCAGAAGAGCGTGAGCTTGTCCTTGTAAGGGCGGCCCTCCCACGGGCAGAACACGGCGCAGTTGCCGCACTCGTTGCACATGCCGTCCACGTGGACCACCTGGTGCTGCGCGAGCCCCGGCACCTCGATGGCCACGTTGGCGCGGTTGGGGCACACGTCGCAGCAGGCCTCGCAGACGCGCGCGCAGCCCAGGCAGCGGGAGTTGGCGCAAGGGCTCTCGGCGCAGGCGAGGGTACCCTTGCGCTCGTAGCAGCCCTCCACGGTTGCCGCGGCGTTGGCGGCCGCATAGGCGTCGAAGCTGGCGCCCACCATGGCCATCGCCACCTGCTGGGCGTCGGCGATGGCCTCCACGAAGGTGGCCGGTCCGCGACGGCAGTCGCCCGCAGCCCAGACGCCGTCCACGCCGGTGGCACAACCGGCGGGGCGACCCTTGCGGTCGAGCTCCACGCCGGCGCTCGCGTACACGCCGTCCTCGATGTGCTCGCCCACAGCGCAGATCACGGCCGTGGCGGGCACCTGAACCGTCTCGCCGGTAGGAACGGGAGAGCGGCGGCCAGAGTCGTCCGGCTCGCCAAGCGCCATGCGCTCGCAGGTGAGCGCGCCGTCTGCCACGCCCTTGGGGGCCAGCAGCTCGCAGAACTCCACGCCATCCTCGAGGGCCTCCCGCAGCTCCTCCTCGTCTGCCGGCATGTAGCGCTTGGTGCGGCGGTAGACGATGCGCACGTTCTCGACGCCCGGCAGGCGCTTGGCCACGCGCGCGGCGTCCATGGCAGTGTTGCCCGCGCCCACGATCACGATGTCCGTGCCAAGCGCGGAGAGGTCCTCGCCGGCCTTGGCGGCGGTGAGGAACTCGAGCACGTCGTGTTCCCTGCCATACTCCAGGCCCACGTGGCCGGGCGCCCAGGCACCCACGCACACCACGACGTCCGTAAAGCCCTCGGCCTTGAGCTCCTCGACGCTCGCGACCTCGCGACCGAGCTGGACCTTGGCACCAAAGGCGAGGCAAAGCGCCACGTCGGCATCGATGTCCGCCGCGGGGATGCGGAACTCCGGAATCACGAGGCGCGCCACGCCGCCCAGGGTGTCGGCACGTTCGATGATGGTGACCTCCGCGCCGGCACGTGTGAGGAAGAAGGCGGTGGCGAGGCCGGCCGGGCCTCCGCCCACCACGGCCACGCGCTTGCCGTGCGCGCCAGGCACGGGTGCCGCCGGCGAGGCCCTGAGCTCGGCGAGCACCGTCTCGAAGCCGCCATGTGCGGCCACGAGCTTGCTCTCGCGGATCTTGGCGCCCCCGGGCTCGTAGAAGGCGCGCTCGCACTTGGAGCCGCAGGGGTGCGGGCAGAGGTTGCCGGTGATGTGCGGCAGGGCGTTGCGCGAGAGCACGATGCGCAGGGCCTCGTCCAGGTCTCCCCCGTCAACGGCGTGCAGGTAGGCAGGGATGTCTTGCTTGATAGGGCAGCCGCCGCGGCACGGGGCCGTGAAGCAGCTGGTGAGCGGCAGGGGCTCGGAGAGCTTGTGGGGCTTCGCCGGCTTGATCGGCTTCTTGTAGAGCTCGCTCGTGGCAACCGCGTCGTCCAGCGCGGCCACGGCGGCCACGTCCACGCTGTCCTTGCGCGTTACGCCCTCCAGGATGTGGGCGATCTGGCTGAAGCGCTCGTAGCCGCCGGGCTTCAGCACCGTGGTGGCCATGGTGATGGGCCAGATGCCAGCTTCGTAGAGGCCGCGGATGTTGCGGGCGTCGGCGCCGCCGGAGTAGGAGATGCGAAGCTTGCCCGCAAACTGCTCGGAGATGCGGCGCGCCAGGTGGATGGTGAGCGCATAGAGCGAGCGCCCGCTCATGTACATCTCTTCGCTCGGCAGTTCGCCTGCCGTCACGTCCACCGGGAAGGTATTCGTGAGCTTCACGCCAAAGGCCAGGCCCAGCTCGCCGGTGAGCTTCATGAGACGCTCGAACATGGGTACGGCGTCAGCCCACTGGAGGTCCTCCACGAAGTGCCTGTCGTCGAAGGCGATGTAGTCAAAGCCCAGGCCGTCGAGGCGCGTGCGCGCGTAGTCGTAGCCCAGCAGCGTGGGGTTGCACTTGATGTAGGTGTTGAGGTGCTTCTCGCGGATGAGGTAGGTGGCGATGCGCTCAATCTCGTCGGGCGGGCAGCCGTGGAGGGTGGATTCGGTGACGCTCGTGGACACATGCGGCGACACGGACCCCACGAAGGCTTCGTCCACATGCTCGAAGCGCCCCAGGTTGGCAAGCGCCCAGGAGCGGCACTCGGCCCAGATGGCCGTCGCACTCGCGTCCTTCATGCCCTCGATGTAGGCGTCCACCTTAGGGCTCTTGATGCCCTCGAGGTCATAGCCAACGCTCATGTTGAAGACGAAGCCGTCCGCCGCGCCCAGGCCAAACTCGCGCGAGAGCAGCTTGCAGGCCCACCAGGCCTTGATGTACTCGTCCATGGCGTCCGGCACGGTGAGCTCGGTGGACCACTCGCAGTTGTAGCACTCGTCCTCAGCCACGATGCAGGGCTTGGCGACGCAGCGGGAGAGCTCCTCGCCGTCCATCACCTGCACGGTCTTGAGCTCAAAGAAGCGCGAGCCGGCTACGTAGGAGGCCACGATGTTCTGGGCGAGCTGGGAGTTGGGGCCGGCGGCCGGGCCAAAGGGCGTCTCGATGCGCTCCGAGAAAATCGGGTCGGCGCCGCCCTCGTGCCTCACGACCTTGCGGACGCCAAAGATGCTGCCGTGGGTCTCGTGCTCGGCAAAGATCCAGTCCATGAGCTGTGCGAACGGGATCGGCCTCATGATGTCGCTCATAGCGAGCTCCTCTCCTGTGCCGCCGAGACCGCGCGGCGGCACGCGAATGGATGCCACGCTCCCCTGGCGTGGGGCAGCCCCGCGGAGGCCGCCATCCCGGGCTCCCCAGCCCGGGCCTCTATGTAAAGCGGTGCGAGCCAGAAGGCGCACGCACGAACACAACACCCTCCCGCCCCAGGCCATGGGGCCCAGCGGGAGCGCGCCAGCGCCCTCCGCCCCTGGCCCTGGACCTGGCAAGAGGGCTCCTCGGTGCCTAGTAGGTACGCTTGTTCAGCCGGCCCCAGAGCTTCTTGGCCTCTTCGAGGGTCCAGGCGTTGACGCGCTCCTCGTCAAAGGCCACGAACTCGCGGTCCTTGTACAGGACGCGGCCGTTCACGATGGTGGTGCGGCAGTTCTTGCCCATCATCCCGAAGAGCATGTGGCCGTCCACGTTCTCGCCAGAGAACGGGGTGAAGGCCGGGTAGTCCATCACGATGACGTCGGCGGCGGCACCCGAGCGCAGCACGCCGATCTGGCGGCCAAAGTACTTGGTGGCCATGGCGGCGTTGTTGCGGAAGAGCATCTGCATGGCCTCACCCCAGCCAACGTTGGGCATGGCGGCGTTGTGGCGCTGGATGCAGATGAAGGCCTTGAGACTCTCGAGCATGTCGTGCGTGTAGGCGTCGGTGCCCATGCACACGTCGATGCCGCGGCGGAAGAACTCAAGCACGGGCGCGCACCCCACGGCGTTGCCCATGTTGGACTCGGGATTGTTGACGAGGTGGGTGCCCGTCTCGCGCACAATCTCCATCTCCGCCGGCGTCACATGGATGCAGTGGCCGAGCATCGTGTCGGGACCCAAAAGGCCGTGCTGCAGCAGGCGTTCCACGGGCGTGATGCCGCCACGCCTCTCGCGGGAGTCCCAGACGTCGTTCATGCCCTCGCAGACATGGATGTGGAAGCCGGTGAGGCCGTCGTTGGCCTCGGCCATCTTGTCCATCGTCTCGTCGGAGAGGGTGAAGGTGGCGTGCCCGCCAAACATGGCGGCCACCATGTGGTTGTCGCCACTGGCGCGAGCCTCGGCCGCCCAGCGGGCAAACTCGGCATTCTCGGCGATGGCCTGGTCGCACTTCTCCTGGCCGTCGCGGTCGCTCGTCTCGTAGCAGAGGCAGGCGCGAATGCCGCACTCCTCGGCCACGTCCTTGATGGCAAAGAGGCTGCCGGGAACCTCGCAGAAGCTCGCGTGGTGATCGAAGATGGTGGTCACGCCGTCTCGCAGGCTGTCGAGGATCGTGGCGTAGGCGCTCGCGCGGTCCCCGTCAAGCGTGAGGTTGCGGTCAATCTTCCACCACTGCTGCTCGAGGTTCTCCAGGAAGTTGTGGGGGTTGCAGCCCTCGATGGCAAGCCCGCGGGCAAGTCCGGAGTAGATGTGGGTGTGGCAGTTCACGAGGCCCGGCATGATGACGCCTCCGTGGGCGTCCACGTACTCGGCTCCCGGGTGCGCCGCCTTGAGCTCGGCCTCGTCGCCCACGGCGCAGATGCTGTCGCCGTCGATGGCCACGGCGCCACGCTCCAGGTAGGGCGCCTCGTCGTCTCGGGTGATGATGCGTCCGTTCCCAACAATGAGCATGATGCTCCCTTCTTCGTCGCAGGCGGGGTTTAACACCTCGACGTGGCCGTTGCGCGACGCGGCGCTGGCCGGCTGCCGCACGTGCGCCCACGAGGCGGCAACGCTCCTGCGACCCTGGGCCTGACGCGTGATGCGGGCACCTCCCCCGCAGCGTGAGAGCCGTGGCACCCACGCAACTCGCGCCCCGAGGCAGCGCTCGCGCGCAGCCTCAGGCAGTGATACTAATCATTATTCAGACAACCAGACAAAAAGTTTGCCAGCTCGATACAAATACGGGCGAACGGTCGAAACTACTATGCGAACGGGACGCAACAAGCCTGTCGCACGCCCGAAACATGGCGCCCGACCTCGGATTTCGTTATAGTCTCGAAAGCGATACGAAACATGCGCGACACAGTGCGTGCCGCAAGGCGCACAATGGACGCCGAGCGACGCACGCCACCACGCGCGGCGCACGGACGCCGGGCATGGCCAAATGCGCCGCGTGGCACTCCGGATGGCCGGGGGCGGGAGCGTCACGCGACGGCACAGAGGGACGGGAGAGACAGATGGCCGAGAACACGATGATCGACGCCAGCGAGGCGCGCAGGCTCACCGAGGCCGCAGACCCCAACCGCGAGTATGCCGAGGCCGACACCCTCGCCCAGAGCGCCCTGTCGTGGGCGCTCAGGAACGCCGAGGGCCGCACCGACACCCGCGTGCGCACCTATGCCCAGCACGGTCACACGCACCTCTCCCTCAAATTCGCCCCCGGCTCGGGCGACGGCCGAGGCAACGGCAACTCCTTCTACAACGACCTGCTCGGCAACAGCAACGTGGCCGTGGCCGACGCCATCTGCGACATCATCTACGGGCGCGACCAGCAGCTCATCTCGCCGCTGCAGTCGAAGCGCCTGCTCAACACCTACAGCACGCGCCTCGCCAGGTTCGTCAGGACGCTTGGCCGGCTGGGCTACGAGGTCACCACCGGCAGCGAGCAATACGGCAACGCCAACCTCGATGACAGCACCATCATCGTGAGCTGGTAACCCCAGCCGCGAACCAGCGAACCGGCGGAGACGGGGTCAAATGGACCACCTGATCCCTACGGGAACGGGACCCAACGGCCCAACGAGCGGCCCTGCGGGGACGGGGCCATCCGAGGTCTCCTGCCTCCATATCCAAGCCCCGTCCCACGTCACGCGCCCACTCGCCCGCTACAACGTGGCCTTGATGGCAGAGATCTCGTCGTCGGAGACCAGCGAGCCATCCTTGATTTGCTCGGCATAGTCGGTGATCTTGGCCTGGACGTCGGCCGGCACCTTGTCGGAGAACTTGCCGAGGTAGACGCCACCGTTACCCATGTTGGCCTCGATCACCTTGCCGCCGCCGAAGGAGCCCGACTCCACCTCGTCCATCGCGGTACCAAACATCCAGTCGGTGACCGTCGAGGTGATGACGCAAGGGTTGTCATCACCCACGATGTCGATGGGCTGGGCGATGTCGAAGTGCGTGTCGGCGCTGGCAGCCTCGAGTGCCTGGCGGGCACCGTTGTCGACGGCCGAGGCGTCGCCCCACATCACATCGACGTCATTCGTATTGATCCACTGCTCGGTGAGCTTGGAGCCGAAGGAGGCGTCGGTGAAGCCCGCCTCGAAGTTGTAGTGGCCCTCCGTGCCCCGGCGCACCTTCTGGGCCGCCGCGAGGTAGGCGGCGTACTTGGTGAGCGTCGTGGGGAGCCGCATGCCACCGATGAAGCCGATGTGGCCGCTCGCGGTCATGAGACCCGCGGCGATGCCGGCGAGCGCACCGGTCTGCGCGAGGTTGACCTGCACCGTCTCGAGGTTGTCGAGGGTCTCGTAGTCGGCGAGGTCGGTGTCGGGATCGGTGTTGGTCATGAGGAACTTGACGTTGGGATTGGCGTCGGCCGCCTCGGTCACCACGTCGCCCCAGGCCGAGACGAACTCGTTGCCCGCGGCGATGATGAGGTTCACGCCCAAATCGACGTAGGACTGCGCCGCGGTGGCCGCG
>NZ_CAAKON010000021.1:86044-203229 GCF_901212655.1 Olsenella uli
GTCGGCGGTGTTCTCCTTGGGCTCAAGCATCTCCCAATTGGGATGGCTCTCGACTGCCGCCTTGAGCGACTCGTAGTGCCCCTGGCCCCAGCCGCCATCATTCTTGGGCCCGCTGATGACGAGCGCCACCTTGTAGCTACCCTGGGTGGTGGAAGCATCGCCGGATGCGGCCGCGTCATTCGAGCTGCCGCCGCAGCCCACAAGCGACGCCATGGCCCCGGCGGTGCCAATAAACCCGAGCTTGAGTGCACAACGGCGTGAGATGGACTTGGTCATGGGAATCTCCTTCTGTCTTGGTTGATCAACAATTAATCGCTGGTTGCTCGCAAGCCTGACGCCAGCCGCCCGTCAGCCGCCCGCCAGCCACTCGCTAGCCACTCGTTAGTTCCAGTAGCCGGCATGCACCGCCGCGGCCTCTTCCACGAGCTCGGGGAAGGGACCCACAACCTCGATGTCCTTCTGGCTCGTGGCAAAGATGGAACGGCAAGGCGTGTCGAGCGTCGGGTTCTGCTCCGACGATCCCGTCTGCGCGAGGATGTCGCGCTCCGTCATCGCGTAGACGACGCGCCCGATGTTTGCCCAGTAGATGGCCCCGGTGCACATGGCGCAGGGCTCGCCGGTGGTGTAGAGCGTGCACTGCCACAGGTAGTCGTGGTCGAAGCGCTGGGAGGCCGCCTCGCACAGCTGCGTCTCGGCATGCCCCGTGCACTTGTGCGTGTCGATCTCGACGTTTTCCTGCGCAAGGGCCACCTCCTTGTGCTCGTTCACGAGGATGGCCCCAAACGGGGTGTTGCCGTGCTCACGCGAGTGGCGCGACACCTCGATCGCTTGGCGCAAGAACGCCACGTCCTCCTCGTGCGTATAACTCGCGCGCCGTGCAACCGCCCAAGAGGGCTCTTCTGCTGTCATGTCTCTTGCCTTTCGTCCGTGTCACGTCGCGACTGGACCCCACGCGCGGGGGTCGCGCCCGGCCCAGCCAACCCTCGTGACGCCAATAAAAAAACGGTAAAGCCCACAGACGATGGGGCGGCATCGTCTGTGGGCTTCCCTGTCATGCTCACGTGGCTACCTCGTGGCACGCGTGACCGGCAGACGCCGGAAGGCATGGTGGAACTTCGGTTGTGCGAGAACCCTCGCGGGTCTACCCTCGCGGTCCTCCTCAAGAGGCCCAGCGAGCCAAGTCACGGAGCCGCGACTCAGGCAAAGGATAACACCCGCCCACGTCACACGCCCCGCGGTGCGGGCGCCCGGAACAGACCGGGAACCCGCGCGCAGGATGGCCTACAGCCCAGACTCGATCGCGGAGACCTCATCGTCGGTGATGAAGGTGTCAGCCTTGATCTCGTCGAGATAGCCCTTGACCTTCTCCTGGACGTCAGCCGGGACCTTGTCGGAGAACTTGCCCAGCGAGATGCCGCCGTTACCCATGTTGGCCTCGAGCGAGTCACCGCCGCCGAAGGAGCCGTCCTCGACCTTGTCCATGGCCGAGCCAATCATCCAGTCGGTGATGGTGGAGACGATGACCGTGGGCTGGTCGGAGCCCACGATGTCGATGGGCTGGGCGATGTCGAAGTGCGTGTTGCCACCAGCGGCCTCGAGGGCCTGGCGCACGCCGTTGTCGACGGCCGAGGCGTCGCCCCACATGACGTCGACGTTGTTGGAGTTGATCCACTGCTCGGCCATCTTGGTGCCGAAGGAGGCATCGGTGAAGCCGGCCTCGAAGTTGTACTGGCCGGTGATGCTCGGCTCGATCTTCTGGGCCGCGGCGAGGAACGCCGAGTACTTCTTGGTGGAGGACGGCAGCTTCATGCCCGCGATGAAGCCGATGGACTTGGTCTTGGTCATGAGGCCAGCCACGACGCCCGCGCAGGCGCCGGTCTGCTTGAAGTTGGGCAGCACCGTCATCACGTGGTCGAGGCTCTGGAAATCGGAGAGCTCGTCGGCGTTGGTGTTGGTGATGAGGAAGTTGACGTCGGGGTTGGAGTCGGCCGCGTCGGAGGCAACCTCGGCCCACGTGGAGACGAACTGGTTGCCGTTGCCGATGATGAGGTTCACGCCCATGTCGACGTAGGACTGCGCCGCGGTGGCCGCGTCGGCATCGGCGGTGTTCTCCTTGGGCTCGAGCATCTCCCAGTTGGGATGGCTCTCGATGGCGCGCTTGAGCGACTCGTAGTGGCCCTGGTCCCAGCCGCCGTCGGTGACGGTGCCGCTCATGATCATGGCGACCTTGTACTTCTTGCCGCCGTCGCCCGTGGAGGCGGAGCCAGAGGCGGCAGCCGCGTCTCCGCTGCCAGACGAGCCACAGCCCGCGAGCGCCAGGCTCGCCGCCGCGCTCAGGCCAAGCCCGAGAACGCCGCGCCTGCTAATGGGGGTCGAGAGGAGGTTCTTCTTGCTCATGGTCGGATCCTTTCCTGTGATCGCTGGGGGCTCTGACGCGCCCCATCTGGTCCTACCTTGAGGGAGCCCGGCACAACCAGGCCCCCGTCGTGCCTGTTAGCGCTGCTCGCGCATGTAGGGCTTGCCGCTCGCCTTGGGGCCGGCGTTGCGCGAGCCAAAGAAGATGAGGGCGACGATGGTGAATATGTAGGGAATCATCTTGAAGAACATGACGGGCGCGGCCTGGAACTGCGCCTGCAGCGCCACGCTCGTGCCGTCGAAGAAGCCAAAGAGCAGGCTCGCGGCGAGCACGCCGTAGGCGTTCCAGCGGCCGAAGATGAGCGTGGCGAGTGCGATGAAGCCGCGGCCCATCACGATGCCGTCAGTGTAGATAGGCGTATAGCACAGCGTGAGGAAGGCACCGCCGGCAGCGGCCAGCGCGCCGCACAGCACGCACGCCACGTACTTGATGCCGATGACATTGATGCCCAGGGTCTCGGCCGCCTGCGGATTCTCGCCCACCGAGCGGAACGACAGACCCGCGCGGAAGCGCTTGAAGAACCATGCCACCACGGGCACGAGAAGAAACGCCAGATAGGCCACGGGCGTCTGGTTGAACAGGGCGTTGCCCACAAACGGGATGTCTGCCAGGCCGGGAATCGCGAGGCTTGCCATCTGCGAGCCCGTGGCGTTGGCGGTATTATTGCCCACGAAGAGGTTGTAGCCAAACAGCGCGATGGCGGGCGCGAGGATGTTGATGGCCATGCTCGTGACCACCTGGTCGGAGCGCAGCGTCACCGTGCAGAAGGCGTAGAGCATGTTGACAAGCACGCCGGCGACCATGGCCACCACGAGGCCCACCCAGAGGTTGCCGCTCATCTTGGCAACGGCGAAACCCACGAAGGCGCCCACGGCCATGATGCCCTCGAGGCCAATGTTCACCAGTCCGGCACGCTCGGAGAAGAGCTCGCCGAGCGAGGCGAGCAGGATGGGCACGGCGCCCATCGCCATCGCCTTGAGAATCGTAGGCAGAGCAGTGAGGAAGACGTCCATTACGCGCTCGCCTCGGCTTTCTTGGTCTTGGAGCCAGCAGATGCGAAGCGGGCCTTGATCGCGGGAAGCTTGATCATGGCCATGCCGGCCACGGCAAAGATGATGATCATGCCGCGGATGATCTCAATGATGGCGGTGGGGACGCCGATGACACTCTGCATCATGGTGCCGCCCGTGGACAGGACGCCGAAAAGGATTGCCACCACGATGGACGCGACAGGGTTGAGCTGCGCGATGAGCGCGATGGCGACGCCGTCGAAGCCAAAGCCCGAGCCGAAGCCATCGGCCAGGCGGTAGGGCGCGCGACCCAGCAGCTCAATGCCGCCGCCCAGGCCCGCGATGGCGCCCGAGATCACGAACGATAGCAGGACGAGCGAGCGCACCGGGAAGCCGTTGACGCGCGAGGCGATCTGGTTCATGCCGGTGGCGCGGATCTTGAAGCCAAACGACGTGCGGAACAGCACGTACCAGAGGAAGACGCCCAGGATGATGGCGATCAGGACGCCCAGGTGGGCGCCGGCGACGCTGGGCAGCCGCCCGCTTTGGGGAATGGCCACCGTCTTGGGCAGTCCCTGGTCGGAGAACACGTTCTTGAAGACGTACTCCATGAGGTAGAGGGCCACGTAGTTGAGCATGATCGTGGTGATCATCTCGTTAAGGCCGCGCGTGATCTTCATGATGCCCGGGAGCAAACCCCAGATGCCGCCCACGATGAGGCCGGCGATGAGGCCCGCCGCCATGGCGACGGGGCCCGTGAGCCCCAGTCCCAGGATGACCGTCGCGCAGGCGCAGGCACCCATGATGAACTGGCCCTCGCCGCCGAGGTTGAAGACGCCGCACTTATAGGCGAACACCGCCGCGAGGGCCGTGAAGATCAGCGGGCACGAGCGCTCGAGAGTCTTGACGACCTTGCCCACGTCGCCGAGCGACCCCTGCAGCAGCGCACCGTAGCCCTGCAGCGGGCTCTTGCCGAGGGCCAGGATGATGATGGCCCCCACGATGAGGGCGAGCAGCACGGAGATGATGGGCGTAAGGACCGAGAGGGCCTTCTCGCGCCGCTCCTCCACGCTAGGCGATTGCTTTGACTTGGACACCGTTGCCTCCTATTTACCCGCCATGGCAAGCGAGATCTCCTTGATGGGGGGATTCGCGCCGGGGTACGTTCCCATGATCTGCCCCTCGAACAGCACGACGATGCGGTCGGAGAGCTTCAGGACCTCGTCGAAGTCCGCCGAGATGAGCAGCACCGCGCAGCCCGCGTCGCGCTGGGCGACGATCTGGTTGTGGATGAACTCGGTGGCGCCGATGTCGAGGCCGCGCGTGGGATAGACGGCCACGAGCAGCGACGGCTCACCCTCGAGCTCACGCGCGAGGATGATCTTCTGCTGGTTGCCGCCCGAGAGGCTGCGGGCGGTCTGGTTGACCGAGGCGCAGCGGATGTCGTTCTCCTCGCGCTTCCGCTCGGCAAACTCAGCGATGGCGCCCATCTTGAGCCACGCGCCGTGCCCGACCGAGAAGCGGTCGGAGTTGGTCTGCTTGAGCACGAGGTTCTCGGCGACCGTCATCTCGCCCACGAGGCCCATCTTGTTGCGGTCCTCGGGAATGTTGCCCAGGCCTGCCTTGATGAATGACTCGGGCGAAAACACGGCGATCTTGCTGCCGTCGGGGCCCGAGACCTCGCCGGACTCGGGCGCGATGAGGCCCGTCACGAGCGCCGCGAGGGGCGACTGGCCGTTGCCGTCGATGCCGGCCACGCCGAGAATCTCGCCGCGATGGATCGTGAGCGAGACGTCCTTCAGCCCCCCGTGCTTGACGTCGGGGTGGTAGGAGACGTGCGAGATCGAAAGCTCAGGCGCCCCAACCTCGCTCACCTTCTCGTAGCTGTTCTCGGTGAACTTCTGGCCAATCATGAGGTCGGCAAGCTCCTGCTCGGTGGTGTCGGCCACGCGGACGGTCTCGACGGCCTCGCCGCGGCGCAGCACCGTGACGCGGTCGGAGATGTGCATGACCTCGCGCATCTTGTGCGAGATGAAGATAATCGACTTGCCCTCGGCAGTGAGCGACTCCATGATGTCGAAGAGACCTTGCACCTCGAGGTCGGTGAGGACGGCGGTGGGCTCGTCGAGAATGAGCAGCTCGGCGCCGCGGAACAGCACCTTCATGATCTCGACGCGCTGCTGCATGCCGATTGACATGTCAGCGACCTTGGAGTCGAGGTCGATCTCGAGGCCATAGCGCCCCATCAGCTCCTCGATGGCCTTGCGGTCCTCGGCCATCTTGAGCGTGAGCGACTTATGGCGCTTGTCTCCCAAGATGATGTTCTCGAGCCCTGTCATGTCCTCGACGAGCATGAAGTGCTGGTGCACCATGCCGATGCCGAGCGCCACGGCCTCTGCCGGGGAGGCAATCCTCGTCTCCTTGCCGTGCATGAAGATCTTGCCGGCAGAGGGCTGGTAGAGCCCTATGAGCACGTTCATGAGGGTGGACTTTCCCGCCCCGTTCTCGCCGAGCAGGGTATGGACCTCACCCTCTTCGATGGTCAGCGTGACGCCTTTGTTGGCATAGAATGAGCCAAAGCACTTGCTGACCCCCTCCATCCTGAGCATCTCGGCCACGACGGCCTCCTCTCCAACGCGGGCTCTCGACCCCGCTCCCCATCGCGATCATGCCCTATGATGACATGACAATTATTTCGTATCCCTTAACTTTTGTTTGCGCATTTTGTTCGATGTCCAGTCTAACGGCTCATATTGCGTCGAAGGCGGCGATATGGCGAAATTAGGAGAAACGGAAACGGCGCGTTGTAGCCTGAAATGCATATCGTCGCAGCTACAGGGCGCGTTTGGTTGGAAGGTACATCAGGGGGCACCCCGTTACGCCACACCCTCGGGACCCTCGGGGGCGTCTGCGGAGGCATCGAACTCACGGCGCAGGTCGGCATCGCGCTTATGGTCCTCGGGCGGCAAAACGTTGTTAAGGATGATGGCCATGATGGCACAGGGCGTGATGGCGCTCGTGCCAAAGATGGTGTTGACCCAGTCGGGCATGCCGGGGCCAGTGAGCGAACCGGTGACCTGTGCGATGCCCAGGCCAAACGCCACCGACACGCCAAACACGGTGCAGGCGCGCGGCGTGAGGCCGTCCTTCACCAGGATGCGGATGCCGTTGAGGGTGATGGTGCCAAAGACGCTGATGGTGGCTCCGCCGATGACCGGCTGCGGGATCATCGTGAGCACGGCGGAGAGCTTGGGCACGAGGCCCGCGGCGGCAAATACCACGGCGGCGCCCGCGAACACCCAGCGGTTGATGACGCGCGTGGACACGATGATGCCCACGTTCTGCCCGAAGGCCGAGGTGGGAAGGCCGCCCAGCACCGATGACACCATGCTCACGAGTCCCTGGGCCTTGAGCGCCCCGCCGATCTCGCGCGCGTTGGGCATGCGGTCCATGCTGCCCATCGTGGCCGCCGAGAGGTCGCCGATGAGCTGCACGTTCACCATCACGTAGACCACTGCGAGCGTGAGGCATGCTGCCGGGTTGAAGACGATCCCGAACGGCAGGAACCCAGGCAGAGCAAACCAGCCGGCGCTTGCCACACCCGAGGGGTCGACCATCCCAAGCGGCAGGGAGATGAGCACGCCCACGAGCATGCCAAAGAAGATGCCGCCGAGCTTGAGGATGCCCTTGCCAAAGTTGGAGAACCCAAAAACCGCGGCAAACGTGACGAGGCCCACGACCCAGTTCTGAACCCCACCGAAGCCCGGGGTTCCCACGCCGCCGGCGATGTACTTGATGGCCGTGGGATACAGGGACACGCCGATGGTGAAGATGACGGTGCCCGTAACCAGCGACGGGAACAGCCACTTCACCTTGGGGTAGAACGTGCCGAACAGGATGGCCACCGTCCCGCCCACGAGCTCGGCGCCGAGCAGCGTGGGGAACCCAAACTCGATGCCAACGGCCTGGAAGGCCGGGAGGAACGCGAACGAGACGCCCGTGAGGATGGGCAGGCCGCTCCCGATGCGCCCAAACAGCGGAAACTGCTGCAGGATGGTATCGATGGCCGACAGGATGAGCGCCACCTGGATGATGGCCGTCTCCTGCTCCTCGGAGAAGTTGCACACGCCGGCGATGATGATGGCCGGGGCGATGACGCCGGCAAACGATGACAGCACGTGCTGCAGGGTGATGGGGATGAGGTCCTTGACGGGAGGCATGCCGCCTCGCCTGAACAGCGCGGCCTTCTCCTCGACCTTGCTGGCGTGCACGTCCGTGCGCTTTTGCGTGCGCTCCTGCGAGACCTCACCGGCTCGGGTGGCCCGAGTGGCACGCTCCGATGACTCTCCCGCGCCCTCGCACGACACTCCCCCATTGGCTACAGATGTATCGGGCATCGGCACGTTCCCTTCGACAGTTCGGCGGCAGGGCCACGGCATGCAGCCCTCCCCTTGGTATCTGGACGCTCGTGGCGTAGCGGCTTGTCGCCCCATCTTGGGACCCGGGCCGAACCGAACAATACGCCCGCACAAGTCACCCGTGATGCTCATTCTCACCAATCTGACCAAGGGCGCTGACCTTCCCTTGACGAGCGGCATTGAACCAAACGGATAATCTTTCTACCTAACTAATTGTTAAAAATGCAGATTTCCTACGTGTGTCCAAACAAATGTCCGTCGTTCACGAATCGGCGAACGGCGGGCAAAGATATGACGATGAGACGCGGGGCCACAAGAAAGATGGGACCGGGACTTTCCGCGCTCGCAATCCACCGCCCAGCCGCGTCACGCATGACGCTCAGCTACGGCGGCGCACTCGTCTACCGCGCGCTCGACGGCGTTGACGATGTTCTGGTAGCCAGTACAGCGGCAGGGGGTGCCCCGAGATGAGCTTGCGGATCTCGTCGCGGCTGTAGTGCTTTCCCGAACCCACGATCTCGGTGGCACCCATGATGATGCCCGGCGTGCAGAAGCCACACTGGATGGCCGCTTCGTCAACAAAGGCCTGTTGGACGAGGGTAAGGCAGCCATCGGCACTCTGGAGCCCCTCGCAGTTGACAATCGCTGCGCCCTCGGACCACACCGTGAGGTACAGGCACGAGTCGATGGCAAGACCATTAAGCAGCACGGTGCACGCGCCGCACTCCCCCACCTCGCGGCCGCGCTTGACGCTCGTGAGCCCCAGACGGTCGCGCAGGGTGTCGAGCAGCATATCGCGCTCGTCGGCGCCGATCTCGGTCTCTCGCCCATTCACGGTGAACACTCGCCCACGGGCACGTCACGCCAGCCCGCGGCTCCTTTCGCACGCATCACGGCATCGTAGGCCACCACGCTCGAGGCCGTATCGGCCGAGGTGATGCCGTTGCAGACGTTGCCGCCGATGGTGCCCACGGCGCGCAGCTGGGGACCGCCCGGGGTATTGGCGGCCATGCACAGCGCAGGCAGGCAGCGCGCCACGATCTTGCTCTCATGCACCTCGCGAAACGTAGACGCGGCGCCTATCTCGATGGTTCCATCGTCGCACATCCGGATGCCCTTGAGCTCCTCCAGCTCGTGAACGCTCACGAGCGTACGGCCAGCGTGCCGGCCCTCGCGAATCTGCGCGAGCACGTCGGTGCCAGCCGAGATGATGATGGCTTCCGGATCGGCCACGAGGGCCGCCACCGCGTCGTCAACGCTGGTAGAGAGGTGGATGGACTCGAAGTCATACATGCTAGATCAACCCCTCTTCGGCAAACTTCTCGACCAGCCGCTGCTGGGTCATCGGAATCTGGTAGAGCGCGCAGCCCGTGGCGTCGAGGATGGCGTTGCGAATGGCGGGCGTGAACGGCATGAGCGGCAGCTCACCCAGGGCCTTGTTGCCGTAGGGGCCGCTCGGGTCGTCGGCCTCCACGAAGATGCAGCGAAGCTCGGGTCGTCCATCGAGGAGGGGATCTTGCAGTCGAGCAGGTTGTTGTTGCGCAGCCGGCCCGGCGCGGGGTCGACGAGCTGCTCCTCGTAGAGCGCGGCACCGATACCCTGTGCCATGCCGCCCTGAACCTGGCCCTCGGCCGTGGCCGGGTCGAGGATGCGGTCCGAGTCGTGCACGTTGAGGAAGTCGAGGTTGTTCTTGCGGAGCGTCGTGGCGGTCTTGCGCACGGCATGGCCGCTCACGTAGCTCTGGCACGAGGCATAGGCGCCCGTGTCGAACGGCGTGACGTCGGTGTATTGCTGCGAGACAAGGTGCACCCAGCTGCGCTATGCCTCGCCCGATCCCTTAGCCTCGTCGAGGTAGCTGTAGAGGGTGTACTTCGAGATGCCAAAGTACTTGCAGACCTTGGGACCGCTCTTGGTGATGAGGAAGGCGCCGGTGTCGTTGAGGTAGCGGATCGCGCGCACGCGGTCGTCCTTGTTCATGAGCGCCGCCGGCTTGCCCACGAGCTCGACGCTCTGCTCAATGAGGTCGTCGAGCAGGTCGGCCACGTTTCGCACGATGGGCTCGGGTTCTCCGGTGGGATCGTCGCCGGGGCCGGTGCCCGTAAGGCTGCTCAGGGCGTCGGCCGCAGCCGACAACATTGTGATGTCGTAGTTGATGCCAAATATGCCCGTCGTACGGCCCTCCGCATTGCGGATGAACACCGTGGTGGAACGCAGGATGCGCCCGTCCGAGGTCTTCGTGAGGTAGGCGAGGCGATCGGAGAGCTTGTGGACGCTTCCAGCCTTGATGGCCTCGAGCACCACGTGGCTCGGCCCGTCGCCCACGGCTCGGCCCGTCACGTGGCCGTTCTCGATGGCGATGATGGAGCGCGCGGGATCGCTGGTCTCGAGGTCGTGAACGACCGTCTCGCAGTTTGAGCCGAATTGCGCTGCGATGCCGTGAGCAAGACGCGTATAGAAGTCGATCTGGGAAGCATCCATAAGCGCCGTCTTTCGGTTGGGTGAGCGAGTGTCGGCTCTTTGACGCCGGCCTTCGATCGAGCGGACGAGAGCAGTCGTGTCAAACCCGTGGACCCAACTAAACACGTGGGCTTGGCATCAGGACTGATTGCCTAATTCTAACAGCGGATGTTGATACCCCTGATATAAAGTTAGCCCATCAGACCAGAAGTGCGGGATATGAAGGGACAACGTCGGGGGCGTCCTCTGTAGATAGGGGTCTCTAGCAGGAGCGTTGGGCCCAGCATGCACCGCCGTGGGCACCACGCCCCAAAGAATGCCGCACCATTCGCTTTTCCTCGCCTACCGCTCGCCGGCATGTGAGTGGTATGAGGCACATTTTCTCACCGCACGCCCAAACACCCGCGGGCGGCGGGCAGCGTGGCGCAGTACGAGGGGGCGGCAAGAATGGTGTACATGTTGATGTGTGTCCCCAGGTAAAAGACACTCCCCCGCCTACACCAAAGAGGGGCGTTTACCAAGCCGTAACATCAAAGTGGGGACGCGCCGAGTATCCTTATGAGACTTGCACGTCAGGCTCGCCGGACCGCTCCGGCTTGCACGTCAGGCTCGCCGGTCAGCGCCGACGAAGAAGGAGATGCCACATGGCTCGCGTGTTCAATTTCTCCGCAGGTCCCGCCGCACTTCCCGAGGAGGTGCTGCGCGAGTGTGCCGACGAGATGCTCGACTATAAGGGCCAGGGCATGAGCGTGCTTGAGATGAGTCACCGATCTGCCGCCTACCAGCAAATCTTCGATGACACCGTGGCAACCCTGCGCCGCGTGCTGGGCATCCCCGACACCTACAGGGTGCTGTTCCTCCAGGGGGGTGCCACGCTCGAGTTCGCGGGCATCCCCATGAACCTCATGCGAGGCGGCCACGCCGGCTACCTCGTCACGGGCAACTTCGCCAAGAAGGCCTGGAGGGAGGCCCAGAAGTATGGCGAGGCCGAGGTGCTCGCAACAAGCGCCGACACCAACTTCGACCGCATCCCCAACCTCGCGCCAGTTGCCGAGCGCGTGGCCAAAGGCGGGCTTGACTACGTCTACATCTGTCAGAACAACACGATCTTTGGCACGCAGTTCCACGAGCTGCCGGAGTGCGGCGAGACGCCGCTCGTTGCCGACGTCTCGAGCTGCTTCCTCTCCGAGCCGCTCGACGTGACCCGCTACGGCCTCGTCTACGCAGGCGCGCAGAAAAATGCGGGCCCGGCCGGCGTCACCGTCGTCATCGTGCGCGAGGACCTCATCGCAGGCGGCCCGGCGCTGCCCATCTGCCCCACCTACCTCGACTACAAGGTCGAGGCCGAGAAGGGCTCGATGCTCAACACGCCCAACACCTTCGGCATCTACCTGTGCGACAAGGTGTTCCACTGGGTCGAGCGCACCGGCGGCCTCACGGCCATGCGCGAGCGCAACCTTGAGAAGTCACGGCTGCTCTACGACTACCTCGACCACAGCACGCTCTTCCACGGACACGCCCAGCCATCCAGCCGCTCCATCGCCAACGTGACGTTCCGCACCGGCGACGAGGCCCTCGACGCCGAGTTCGTCGCCGGAGCCACCGAGCGGGGTCTCGCGGGCGTCAAGGGCCACCGCCTCGTGGGCGGCATGCGAGCCAGCGTCTACAACGCCGTCCCCCTCGAAGGCGTCCGTGCCCTACGATCGTACATGGAGGAGTTCGAGTCGAGTCATCCTGCCAAGTAGCCCAAGAAGCCAAGCACAAGAATTGACACTCAGGCACCTGGCGCCCGCGCTCGGCGCGAGCTCCGCACGAGTCCGGGGCCACTCCCCCGGACGAGCGGGACTGTCCGAGCGTTGAGCACGGAAGTCAGATGCCGACGGGAAGGGAAATCAAAGATGAGGCACATCAAGACCATCGACGACATCACCAAGGACGGCAGCGTCGAGTTCGGCGATGGCTACGACTTCGTGGACACCACCGAGGAGGCAGACGCCATCCTCATGCGCTCCACCGACCTGCACGGCTACGAGCTGCCCGCGGGCATCCGCGCCATCGCCCGCTGCGGCGCCGGCGTGAACAACATCCCCATCGACGAGTACGCCAAGAAGGGCGTCGTGGTCTTCAACTCCCCCGGTGCCAACGCCAACGCCGTAAAGGAGCTCGTCATCGCGATGCTCATCCTCTCCAGCCGCGGCGTGGTGCAGTCCATGGACTGGGTGCGCGCGCACGAGGAGGACCCCAACATCCAGGTCGACGCCGAGAAGGCCAAGAAGGCATTCGTGGGCCGCGAGCTCAAGGGCAAGCGCATCGGCGTGGTGGGCCTGGGCAATGTGGGCTCCAAGGTCGCCAACGCCTGCGTTGACCTTGGCATGGACGTCTACGGCTACGACCCGTTCATCTCCGTGGAGCACGCCTGGGCACTCAACCGCGAGATCCAGCGCGTGGGCACGCTCGAGGACCTCTGCCGCGGCTGCGACTACCTGACCGTGCACGTGCCCAGCAAGGCCGACACCATCCACATGATCGATGAGGACATGCTGGGCCTGCTCAAGCCGGGCGCCGTGCTCATCAACTACGCGCGCGAGACCATCGTGGACGAAGAGGCCGTGGACGCTGCCCTGCGCGGCGGTCGCCTCTCCTGGTTCTCCACGGACTTCGCCACGCCCGGCACCGTCAAGATGCCCAACACCTTCATCACCACGCACTCCGGCGCCGGCACCGGCGAGGCCGAGGCAAACTGCGCCGACATGGCCATCTCCGAGCTCAAGGACTACCTGGAGAACGGCAACATCGCGAACTCGGTGAACTACCCGGCGTGCTCCATGGGCAAGGCCCGCGCCGCGAGTCGCGTTGCGTGCCTGCACGCCAACGTGCCCAACATGATCGGCCAGATCACGGCAATCCTGGCAAAGGACAACGCCAACGTGCAGCGCATGGTCAACGAGAGCGCCGGCGAGAACGCCTACACCATGTTCGACACCGACGAGCACCTCGAGGACGCCACGATCGAGGCCCTGAAGCAGATTCCCGCCATCTATCGCGTGCGCGTGATCAAGTAGCATTCTTCTTGCGGCGCAGGGCCGCGCGGACTCCCAGCTGCGGGAGCTCGCGCGGCCTTTTGTTTGGCAGACGATGAGTCAGTCCAGCCGCCTTGCTGCCGTCTACTTTGACTCATTTTGCGCGCCGTCTCAGCCCAGCCGCCGCCTGGTCGCCATCCACCTTGACTCATTATTCGAGCTGCCTCATTCCAGAAGTCATAGAGGAGCGTTTCGCATGGACATCCAGCCCTTTTCCTGCACGCGGCCCAACCCGGACCGCATCACCGATGCCCTCGTGGCCGGCCCGG
The DNA here is from genome assembly GCF_901212655.1 of Olsenella uli. Taxonomy (GTDB): domain Bacteria; phylum Actinomycetota; class Coriobacteriia; order Coriobacteriales; family Atopobiaceae; genus Parolsenella; species Parolsenella uli_A. The sequence goes on from NZ_CAAKON010000021.1 coordinate 99,695, forward strand.
ACGCGCTTGCAGACAGCAGCCTCTTCACGCTGGACGCCTCGCGAGCGCTCTACGTAATTGAGCATGCAGGCGTCGCCGGCGCCACAATGGGACTCGCTTGCTGCATCCCGGTGGACGAAATGGCGGGTCTCATGCCAACGGACGAGGCGGCCCCGAGAGATTCCGGCAAAGGGGCATCCTCTTCAGAGCAAGCCGTCGAGGCCGGCGTCAGTGAGGGCGCAACCAGAGATGACATCTCCAGCGACCAAGACGCGAGCGCCCTTCTTGATGAAATCAAGCGTCTAGGGGCTCAGGTGCATCCTGTCAGGCTTCTGCACGCCGGCAACTTCGCGCTCGACATCATCCTCGGGGCGGCAAAGACCGCAACGCCGCTCTACGCGCTCGACGGACCCAGCGGGCAACGCCTGACCGTCTGGCGAGTCAGTCGTCCCGAGGCTATCGACGCGCTTAAGGCCACATACGGCACGCTCGGGCTTTCCCTTGCCACAAGCGCAGATGCCCTGGTGGCCGAAGCGGACATAGCGCTTGCCCGGGAGCATCACGCAGCCGTCAAGACCCAGGGCATTCCCGCGCCAAGCGACATCGCGCTTGCGGTTCTCATTCCTCAAAATCAGGCCGGCGCCGACACCTTCAGCATCCCCGCAGGCCTTCTTATGCACCGCATTCGCTAAGGCCTTCGGCTCCCAACTCAAGCTGCGGCCTGCGAGCTGCGAGCTGCGAGCTGCGAGCTGCGAGTGGATTATGCTAATTAAGCCGACTTCGCTATCGTCCGCCAAACAGGCCGCCAAGCCCTCCAAAGAGGCCGCCCAGCCCTCCGCCAAGCAGCTTGCTGGCAATGGCGCCCATGTCCAGCTTGGACATGTCGACGTGCAGGGCGTCGGCAGCGCCCTGGAGCTGCGCAATATCGAGCTTGGAGACGTCGATCTCCGCGAGGTTCAACTGCGACAAATCAACGAACGAGAGGTCCATGCCCGTCTCCGCAAGCCTGGCAAGCGTTGCCTGCACGACCTCCGTGACATCAAAGCCGCCCGCGCCGGTGATGGCCTCAACCGCCTCACGTGGATGGGCAATGAGCTCCTGGGCTCGCTCGGGCGCCGCCTGAACGGCCTCGGCAACCGTGACGGCAATCGTCTGGACGTCCATGTTGTCTCCTCAAGCTCTTCGTTGTCTCCCACGCCGGAAACCCGGCAGGCACGTCACACCAGCCCAGGCGCGCCGACCGACTCCGCTACCCTGCCCAGCTAGCTCGTATGACGCCAGCGAGGGTCGGTGATGGAGCGTGCCACGCCCAGGCCCACCGGCAGGAAGGCCACGATGAGGACGGCGCGAATCATCCACCCCATCATGTTGAGCGTGTCGAACACGCACATATAGTAAATCGCGCGATACATATACAGGCCCGGCACCATGATCACGATGCTGGGCACCGTGAGCGAAATGCGCGGGAAGCTCGTATGCAGCCCCAGCACCGCCGCAAGGAGCCCCGAGCAGAGGGCGCCGATAAACGCCGCCGCCTCGGGCGGCACGCCCGCGGAGAGCCCAAGCCCCGGCAGAAGCGTTGGGAGGTCAACGAGCGACAGCCTCAGCGTATTGGAAATCATGCCGATGACTCCCGCCGTCGCGGCCATCTTCGCTGGGCTGTTGAACATGACCGAGAAGCCAAAGACGCCCACGAAGCTCATCGTGAGCCTCAACAGCGTCGTGAACCACGGCGCAAGCCCCAGCGGCTGGAAGTCGTCCGGGGCAAGCCCCACCACCTCGGCGACGAGCCAGCCCACGAGCGTTGCCAGGACGATGACGGACACCGCGAAGGTGAGGCGCTCGATGCCGCTGCGCATGTCGAGCTTGGCGATGTCGAGCCCGCTCGTGATGAGCGGGAACCCGGGAATAACGAACAGCATGGCGCCGATGTAGCCCGCCTGGTGGGACATGGCGCCCGGCACCGCCATTCCCAGGAGCATCAGGATGACGAGGTACGCCACGCACGCAACGGCGACGCCACAGGCGATGCCGCTGTACTGCCCGATCTTGCGCCTGCCCATGCGTGCGCGCACGAAGTTGCCAAGGCCCGCGCCCACCGTAGCGCAGAACATCTCGATGGGGCCGCCGCCCAGCAGAAACACGAAGGCGCCGCAGGCAAAGCCCGACGCCAGCCCCAGCTGCCAGGGCGTGTAATCCGGCTTGGACTTCTCCACCAAGTCGAGCAGCTCGTGGTAGCCGTGCACCGTGATCTCGCGGCCGAGGGTCTCCACCTCGCGCAGGTAGTTCTCCATGAGCCAGATCCTGTGCGTGTTGACGCCCGTGGTGGCAAGGCTCACCACCTCGCTGAAACTCTCGTGACCCTCGATGCAGGTGCACTCGATCGAGAGCAGCGAGATGTCCACGTGGATGGTGACGCCCAACACGCTCGCGACGCGGTTCATCGTGTCGCGCACCCGCCAGGCGCCCGTGCCGCTCGCGAGGGCCAGCAGACCCGTGCGACAGATGATGGTTGACTTGTCGGGCAGGGGCGCCTGCACCGCCGGCATGTCGCCCGCGGCAACGACCTCGTGCCAGGCGGCCTGCATGTGATGGGGGCGCATCCTCACCCCATGGCCCGAATTCTGATGATGGTGATGCATCCCAATCCTGCCAACGGTCACCGGACCCATGAGCCAACCTTCCGTAGAGCTGAGGCCCGCGCGTCGCCGCCCGTACCGAGGCGGCAAGGACGAGCGGTAGTTAAACGTTTCGATCGAGCATACTACTTCGCCGCGAACGCCCCGCGCGAGCCAAGGTGGGTATGATGAGCAGATACCACCGATGACAAACGAAGGCGAAGGAGAGGTCATGGATTCTGGCAAGTGGGCGCTGGCGGCATTTGCGCTGGGAGCCGCCATGGCCTTTACGATCACCGTCGTCGTGCGCCTGTGCATCGCCGAGCGGGAATCCGAGCGCAAGGACGCCGAGGGGGCACGAGAGGAGGCCGCACACGCTGCCGAGGGCTCGGAAGCCGCAAACCCGCAGCCCACGCTCAGAAAGTCCGAGGTTAATGGCACCTCTTCAGCTGCCGGAGCCCAGGATGGCAACAAGGCCGTTGCCAAGGCGGATGGAGCCAAGGATAGCAAGGAGGCCACTACCAAGGCGGCCAGCCCCCGAGATGGCAAGGGGGCCATCGCCGTGGCGGCAGGCCCCTCCGTAACGGCAGAGGCATCCGCACTCGCTGCCGACTCGAGTGCCGCCGAATTCGTCGCAACGCCCGAGGCCACCGAACTTGCGACTGCCTCGCACGGCGCGCCCGCCGCACCAGAGCCCGACGCCGCACCAGAGCCCGCCGCACCTGAGCACGCCGCCCCGCTCGACATGGAGGAGCTCACCGCCACGCTCCTGCGCAGCGCAGACCCCATCTCAGACCTCAAGCACGAGGCTGGCCGCATACGCACCGCCGAAGCCCATGCGGCAGACGACGGGGGCATCGAGCCCTCGAGCCTCGACTCCTACCTCGCCCGCGCGCTCGACGAGGCGGGCCTCTTCTCCAAGGACGCCGGCACGCCCGACGTCACCGTCGTGCTCCCCAGCCGCAGCAAGACGTTCTACCTGCGCGTCAACGATTCCTCGATCGCTTGGCCGGACATGGTGCGCGTGCTCGCCGTCGAAAGCGCCCTCAACCGCACCCTGTTTGCCTGGGAGCACCTTGTGCGGGACGCCCAGGCAGACGACGGAGACGTTGCCGGTGGCGTGGCCGAGACCGGCGCCCCGCGGCGCCACAAACCCAGCGAGGCGGAGCCGCACGCGTCGGACACCGCCCTTCAGAACGCATCCCGCACCGCCAGCCCATCGCCTTCGCTCGAGGACTGCTACCGCTTCAACCAGGCCCTCGCCTCCTCCATCACCGCGCAGCTCGGGTCCTCGCCCATCCGCCGCGCCAGCATGTCAGACGTGCTGGGCGAGTGGGGCGCCCGCCAGGCCATCGCGGCCGGCATAGAGACGTTCCGTCTTCCCGTGCGGCTCAGCGCAAGCTTCCGCGTAAACCTGATGGGCGGAGACGCCGCCATCGCGATCAAGCACGTGCCGTGGAACGTGTTCCCCGCCTCGGTGTGGTCCGAGGAGCTGGGCCGCGTCATTCCCGCCACGCGCCAGATGCGCGAGCAGGCGGCGAGCGCCTACGCCATGCGGACGGCCCTGCTGCTGGCCAGCCACGCCTTCCGCTGCTCGAGGCGCCTCTGCCACGTCTTCGTAGCCGTCTCGGAGGACTCGCCCACGCGCCACGCGTGCCTACTCTCGGGCGACGTCGAGCGCGAGCGCCTCGGCGAGTTCGACCTCTCCGCGCCGTTCAACCCCGAGTCCGTCTGTCGCATGCTCGGCTTTCGCATGCGGCTCGAGGGCGGCGTGCTACAGGAGGTGGAACAGGGCTTTTCGCTCGACTCCGAGCGCTTCTGCCCGCGCACGCGCTACGAGTCCGTAGACCTTTCCAACCGCATCCTGCCGCGCTTTGAGTCGCGGCTCCTCGGCGTCACGCGCGTGAGCGACCTCGCCATCAACGAGAATGCGCACCGTGCCGAGATGGCCCAGGTCTTGGCCCGCACGCTGGGAACCTCCACCGAGCACAACGTGCGCGAGATCCTCGACCTCACGCAGGGCGACAAGGACCCCTCGGTTCGCGAGGCGGGCGAGCGTACGGCCGAGCGCCTCATCGACGGAAGCCTTCCAGACAGCGACGCCCTCGCCTTCTCGGACGAGTTCATCTTTGGCGACGACCTCTCGCGCGCCTGCGAGCGCGCGGCGAGCCTCCTCAGGGCCGGCCGCGCCAGCGAGGCGGTGGACGTGCTCACGGAGGCCCTTGCCCCCGTCGACGCGCTCGACACCTACACGGACACGGACGCCGTGGCCTGGCGCGAGTTCATGGGCTACGTGGAGCGCACGCTCTACAACCGCCTGCTCGCGACGGACGGCCAGCAGGTCTGCCTCGTGCCGGATGCCTACTACAACGCCCAACTCCTGATGGCCACGGCGCTTTTGGCCAGCAACCGCCCCGGCCAGGCACTCGGCTTTGCCCGACGCGCCCAGGACCTGGACCCGTTCTGCATTGCCGGAACGCTCCGCGTGGTGCGCTGCCTGGAGGTACTGGAGCGCCGCGACGAGGCAGCCGAGGAGCTGGTTCGCCAGCTCGGGCGTGCCTATGATCCCGAGGGTCTGGGCGTCGTCTACTACCGGCTCGCCTTCATGTACTGGCGCCTTGGCAAGACCGAGCTCGCGGACGCCTGCTACCAGAAGGCGGCCGTGAGCCGCGCAAGCTGCTCGGGCGCGGCGATGGTGGAGCTCAAGACCATGCGCGCCGTCACGGGCACGGGCGGCGTGGAGCCCAAGGACGTCGAGGACGTGCTCGAGCGCGCCGACATCCCCCTCGCGCCAACCGACGAAATCCTTACCGTGCTATTCGAGGCGGCCCAGGGCGCCACGGACGCCGAGGTCTTTCCCGTGGCCAGGAGCTTCGCGGCGTTGCTTGGCGCCCTCTCCGGCGACGACGTCATGCACGGCGTCACCAACTCCATCGAGCTCGACCCAGACTGGTAACGGCTGCAAACACGGGCAGGCCGCCTCGCCTGCGCCAGCCCCCTCAATTCGAGCGTGCAAACAAAAGAAGCGCCCCGACACCATCAGGTGCCGAGGCGCTTCTCTGTGATAGTTCAGCCGCGGGAGCGCAGCCAAAGGTCAGGTTCGATGGACCAATGCAGGTGACGCTACAGCTCAAGCTCCATGAGCTGCGCAATCGCGTAGATGTAGATCTTCAGGGCGAGGCGCAGCTGCTCCTCGTTCACGCCCTCATCCGGCCCATGCATCTGACCCACCCACTCGGGCGTCTCGGCCTCGGGCTCCTCGGGGCCAAAGCTCGCGGCGTTGGCGAAGTGACGAGCGTACGTGCCGCCGCCAATCGTAAACGGCTGGGTGTCGCGGCTCGTGTACTCGTTGTAGCTGCGCACGAGCGTCTGGATCTCGGGCGAGGAGGGGTCAACATAGAACGGCGGCACCGTGTTGCCCAGCACAAACTCGCAGCCGTGCGAGGCCGAGACGTCGGCCAGGCGCTCGGCGATGGCCTCGGAGGTCGTGGACTTGGGGTAGCGGCAGTCCACCGTCTGCTCGAAGCGGCCGTCGGCCGTGGTGCGAACGGTGCCGCCGATGCAGGTGAGCGGCTCAAAGATGTCGTCGGTGGCGTCAATCCCCAAGGTGGAGCCGTCCGTGGAGCCCATGACCTGCGCCTCGAGCTCGAGGAACGGGCGCTGTGCCTCGGAGAACACGCCGTTCTCGAGCAGGTAGTCGCACAGCATGCCGATGGCGTTCTTGGTGCCCGCCGGCAGCGATGCGTGGCCACCGATGCCGTGCGCCGTGAGGTGCACGAGTCCGTCACAGGCGGCCTCGATGACGATGCCCTCGGCCTCGGGAAGCTTGGCGGCGTCGGCACGCACGTACGCCTGGGCCTCGCGCGGGATGGCATTGGTCACCGTGCCGCCGTCGAGCGAGACGATGGCAGCCGGCTCGTTCTCAGCGGCACCCCCCGCCACCTCAGGAGAGCGGAACGTGGCCGAGAGCTGGCCCTTCTCGCCGCAGCACACCGGGAACTCGGCGTCGGGCGTGAACAGGAAGGCCGGCTGCTCATAGTTCTCGAGGTACCAGTCCACGTCTCCCATGCCGGTCTCCTCGTTGGCGCCAAGCATGACGCGCAGCGTGTACGGGAGCCTCTCGCCCGTCTCCTCGACCCGCTCGGCAAAGAAGCGTGCGGCGTGGAGCGAGAGCACGGCGGGGCCCTTGTCGTCGATGACGCCGCGACCAAGCAGCCAGCCGTCGCGGACCTCCATCTTGTAGGGGTCGGTGTGCCAGCCCGGGCCCTCGGGAACCACGTCTACATGGGCGATGGTGGCAATCTGCTTCTCCGAGACGCCGGGAAGGTCGGCATAGCCGAGGTAGCCGTCGCAGTCGTGGGCGTTGAGGCCCATGCGGTCCGCGATGCAGAGTGCCTCGTCCAGGGCCTCGCGCGGGCCGGGACCCCAGGGGGCGCCCTCCTCGGCACGGTCGAGCTCCTCCACACTGCGGTGGCTCACGAGCTCCGCGATATCCTCGAGCACCTCGGGCCACACGCGGTCCACAAAGGCGTCAATATCATGCTTGAGCTGGTCGTTATTGGCCATGGGGCCTCCTTAGTCTCCATGCGCGGCGCGCGCTGCCGGCGAGCGGCGCAGATAGGTTCAGTCCAAACCAGTGTAGCGCGTAGAGCGCCGGAGGCGGCGCCCCATCGGCACCCGTTACGGCTTTGGCGTCGCCGGCACGGCGCGCCTCGAGCAGGCCTCCCGTCGACACCCGTCGTGGCCTCGGGACCGACGGCGCAAAGCGAGCCGTGCGTCATCGCCGCTGACGACCCCAGTGCTTCGGGCTACCCGTCGCGGAGCGCCCCGCACGGACCCGATCCTGTGCCCTCCAGATGCCGAATACAACAAGCGACGCCACCAGGTACCCGGCAAGGTCGAACGGGAGGTCCTTGACGTCGAAGTGCCTCCCGGGCACGAAGATCTTGTGGGTCTGGTCCACGAGCGAGCACAGGGCGCAGAAGCAGACCGTAGCCGCGAACAGCGCGCAAGCCGAGGGCCCGCGCCCGGTGGCCGACGCGCGGCCGGCGGTGCGCCCTGGGCCATGGGTGTCCCCACGCCGAGAAGCGCCGGGCCCGGCCCCAAGGACGCCTCGCCAAAAGATCGCGGTAAGCGAGGCGAAGAGGCCCACCGCGGCAAACTCGACGGCATGCGCCACGCGACGCACGCGCTGGAGCCAGAACGCGGCAACCCTCGGCAGCTTCGAGAGGTCGGGGGCTTGCGAGGAATCGGATGCGCCCTCGGACGCCTGCGTGGAGTCAATCGCGCCCTGGGTCGCCTCGCTCGGGTCCGAGTCATCGGCTTTAGAGGAGGCACTGCCGACAGCAGGTGCCTCTCCCCCGTCCGTCGCGGTGGCAGCCTCCCCGTGGCCGGCGCTCACCTCTCCGCCAGAGGCCGCCCCTGCGGCCGAGGCCACGACCTCGCTCGCCACGCGCTCGGCAGAAGCCGAGAGCCGCGAGGTGCCCTCGGCGGATTGCTCGGTTAGCGCCCATATGGCCACGAGCGAGAGCACGAGGCACACCAGCGAGACGACGCGTAGGAGCCAGAGCCCGCGGCTCCGCAAGCGCTCGCCCCCACGCACGCGCCCGCGTCCCAGGGCGGCAGCGTCGTCCCGCGAGCGCCCAGGGCCCTTGTGCTCACAACCCGCCGACGGCCCATCAGACAGCTCGCCGCGCCCGTCAATCTGTATACGTTCATCGGTCATGCGGCGTAGTGTACAACGCCCGCCGCCGCGCGCATGAGAATGCCACGGATTGGAGATGCCTGCGGCGATGCGGGCATGATGCGGCCCCGGGATCGCCGCGGGCCGTCCGCCCCATCGACATCAACGTCAAGAGCGCGCTGAACGGCTGCCAGGCCGCGGTTCGCGTGTTCGAGGCCCCGGCACGCATGGCGTCATCATCAACACAAGCTCCATGGACTCGGCGAGACAAGCGGGGCGGCAATCCCTGCTGCATGCGCCAGGAGCTGCCGCCCCTTGTGAACTCAGCGTTTGAACGGGGCCTCCGCCCGGACGCCCTCGCCTACCTGCCATGCTTGCCCGAGATCACGAAGCGCACGAACAGCGTGAGCGACGTCACCACGGCGCCGATGCCAAAGCCCATGTAGAGCAGCTCGAACGCATCGGTGCCGTGGATGAGCTGGCCCAGGAAGTAGACGCCCATCACCACGACGATGACACCCACGAGCTTCTCCTTGAGGTCGTCGAGGTCGCGGATCTCGAGCCACTCGGGCATGTGGACGTCCGGGTCAATGAAGAGCGAGTAGAGGCCCACCGCCATGATGTACATGACGATGGAGAGCAGAAAGAAGTCCGCGCACTCGATGTACTCAACGAGCATCGTCTGCATGTCGAGCTCGCCGCGCAGCACGCCCGTGGTAATGACGCCCACGTCCATCAGCGTGCGGATGGTGAGCGTGAGCGCCGCCACGAGCAGCCCCACGCTGGGGATGGCAGCCATGAATCTCGTGCCGGCAATGATGCCCTGCTGCACGCTGTGCCCGCCGATGCCCTTGCCCGGATCCTGGGGACTCTCCGGGCCACATTCTGCGAGCGCTGGGCGAGGGGGCATCTGGGTGTTGGCGTCTTCTCGGCTGGCCATGTGTCTCCTGACTCGCGGGTTCGGTTACCTCCATTGTGCGGTACGCGGCGCCCGTACACTGTCCTTGCGCTGTGCTGGCCACCAAAGGGGGCCCAGCTGCCACCGAGCGGACTGTGCTGGCCACCGCACGAGCCAAAACACGCCAGCCGCACAGCCACGCCCGCAACATCGGCCGCCGCGTTGTGCCAAACTGGAGCGCCGACATGACCATGGCCGCGTCCGCTCGTCAGCACCCGGGGCGCGACACTCCCGAAAGGGGATCCCATGCTCAGAATCGGGCTGCTCACCAGCGGCGGAGACTGCCAGGCGCTCAACGCCACCATGCGTGGCGTCGTGAAGACCATCCTCAACAAGTCCAAGGAGCCCGTCGAGATCTGGGGCATCGAGGACGGCTACCAGGGCCTCATCTACGGCCGCTGGCACAAGCTCGAGTGGCAGAACCTCTCTGGCGTCCTCACCCAGGGCGGCACCATCCTCGGCACGAGCCGCACTCCCTTCAAGCGCCTCGACACGCCCGAGGCCGACGGCGTGGACAAGGTGCCTGCCATGAAGCGCAACTACAACAAGCTCAAGCTCGACTGCCTCTTCATGCTGGGCGGCAACGGCTCCACCAAGACCGCCAACCGCCTGGCGCAGGAGGGCTTGAACATCATCGCCCTGCCCAAGACCATCGACAACGACACCTGGGGCACCGACATCACCTTTGGCTTCACGAGCGCCATCGACGTGGCCACGCGCTGCATCGACGACATCCACACCACGGCAAGCAGCCACGGGCGCGTCTTCGTGATCGAGATCATGGGCCACAAGGTGGGCTGGATTCCGCTGCATGCGGGCATCGCGGGCGGTGCGGACGTCATCCTCATCCCCGAGATCCCCTACGAGATGGAGAACGTGGTCAAGGCCATCGAGCAGCGCGAGAAGGACGGCGGTCGCTTCGCCATCGTGGTGGTAGCCGAGGGCGCCATCACCAAGGAGGAGGCCGCCATGCCCAAAAAGGCCTACAAGAAGAAGGTGGCCGCCCGCGTGAAGCCCTCCGTGGCCTACGACATCGCCGAGGAGATTGCCCAGCGCACGGGACGCGAGGTGCGCGTGGCGGTGCCGGGCCACACCCAGCGCGGCGGCGCGCCCGATTCCCAGGACCGCATCTTTGCCACGCAGTGTGGCGTCGAGGGTGCGCTCGCCTGCCTGCGCGGCGAGTTTGGCATCATGGTGGCCAAGCGCAACAACAAGATGTGCTGCGTGCCGCTCACCGAGGTTGCCGGGAAGCTCAAGTACGTGGACCCGGAGAGCGACCTGGTCCGAGAGGCCAAGGCGCTCGGCATCTCGTTCGGCGACTAGCGCCCCCCACATAAGGTCCCGCCGGTCGGGGCCGCCGGCATCCGTGCGCTCGGGTCACTTGCTGCGCAAGTCCCTTAGCCCTCGCGAACGGATGCCGGCGGCCCCGACCTGCGTTGTCTCGCTTAGGGGCGCTAGGCGACGAACGGATGCGGTACGCCGGGCCGAACCAGGGAGCTCGCCTAACTTGATGGGGACGAGGGAGGCCGCTCGTGCCTTTGGCGCGAGCGGCCTTTTGGTTAGCCCAGGATGGTGGCGAGGTCAGCCTCGGGGGTGGAGGTGGGGTGGATGTCGTAGCCTTCGACGAGGGTGTTGAGCACGTTCGGACTCACGAAAGCCGGTAGGGTCGGACCCAGGTAGATGCCCTTGAGGCCCAGGTCGAGCAGGGTGAGCAGAATCGCGACGGCCTTCTGCTCGTACCAGGAGAGCACGAGCGTGAGCGGGAGGTCGTTCACGCCGCAGCCAAATGCCTCGGCAAGTGCCGTGGCCACCACGAGGGCGCTGTAGGCGTCGTTGCACTGGCCCATGTCGAGCAGGCGCGGCAGCCCGCCGACGGTGCCCAGGTCAAGGTCGTTGAAGCGGTACTTGCCGCAGGCCAGCGTAAGCACGAGCGTGTCCGCGGGCGTCTGCTTCACGAACTCCGTATAGTAGTTGCGGCCCGGGCGCGCGCCGTCACAGCCGCCCACGAGGAAGATGTGCCTCACCACGCCACTCTTCACGGCCTCGATGACCTTGTCGGCCACGCCGAGCACCGCATCGTGCCCAAATCCCGTAGTCACCTTCGTGCCGCCGTTGATACCCGTGAGCTCCTGCCGCTCCGCGTAGCCGCCCAGCTCGATGGCCCGCTCGATGAGGGCGGAGAAGTGCTTCGTGCCGTCCTCAGCCACATCAATGTGGACGGCACCCGGGAACTCCACCACGCCCGTGGTGAACACGCGGTCCTCATAGCTCGCCTTGGGGCGCATGAGGCAGTTCGTAGTGAAGAGCACCGGCGCGGGCAGGCCGTCAAACTCGTGGCGCTGGTTCTGCCAGGCCGTGCCGAAGTTGCCCTTGAGCTGCGGGTGCTTGGCAAGCTCGGGATAGGCGTGGGCGGGCAGCATCTCGCCATGGGTGTAGATGTTCACGCCACGGCCATCGGTCTGCTCGAGGAGTTGCTTCAGGTCCTTGAGGTCATGACCGGTGACAACGATGAAGGGACCGGGCTCCACGGCGAGCGACACCTCGGCGGGCGCAGGCATGCCAAAGGTCTCGGTGTTTGCCTGGTCGAGCAGGCGCATGCAGGCGAAGTTGGCCTTGCCCACCGAGAGGGCAACGGGCAGCAGGTCCGCCACACCAGCCTCGGACCCCAGGGCGCGCAGGCACCGATAGAAGTCCGCGGCAAGCGCCTCGTCCGTGTAGCCGAGCACGAAGCCGTGGTGCGCGTAGGCGGCCATGCCGCGCAGGCCAAAGAGGATAAGGGACTTCACGGAGCGGATGTCTTCGTTGGCCGCGTTCCACAGCTGGTCGAGGTCGTACTCCTCGGGTGCCACGCCGCCGTTGAGCCCTGCCGCAAACTCGCGCACGCGCCCGGTGAGCGCCCGGACGGCGCCCGCGTCAAAGTCCACGTTCGTGACGCAGGCGAACAGGGCCTCGAGCATGAGCTCGTCGGTCTTCGCATCCGTTGGGTTGCCCTCGACGGCGCGAGCAAGACCCACGAGCGCCCCGGTAAGCTCGTCCTGATCGTGGGCCGTGACCGCGTCCTTTCCACACACGCCCGCCGAGCCGGCGCATCCCGAGCAGCCGGCCGTCTGTTCGCACTGGAAGCAGAACATGGATGCGAGCTTGCTGGTATCGATGTCGACCATGCGATGTCCTCTCCTTGGTGATCGTCAGCTCCGGAAGTGGCGCCACGGGCTCACGCGCCGTCACGCCTATCCCTGGCTTCTCGGCACCAGCGCCGCGCGCGAGACAAAGCGGCGCCAGGACTTCGCGCAGGCCATGGCGCAAGCGCCTCGCCCGGGCGCTCTTGGCAACAGTGCCACACACGAGACTCGTTACGTCGACGCCTCGCGAGCATCTCGAGCTGTGCCCCTTCCGGCAAGGAAGGACTATACGGTGGTGACTACGACGTGTATGTTGTTTACACAACACAATGCGTCATTCGGACACAAAGAAGCGTCCACGTCCCGGCAGCATCAGCCGAAAGGTGCCGGTCCCCCGCGAAAGACCGCCGCTCAAACCCCAAGTCGTCAACGCTCAAGCAAAAGGAGCCACCCATGGACGAAACCCACCTCGCACGACTCGCCACCACGCCGCTCTTCCGCGGCATCAGGGACGAGGAGCTTCCCACGCTCCTCGGCTGCCTGGACGCGCACCGCCGCACGTACGACGCGGAGGAGGCCATCTTACGGATGGGCGACACGGTTCGCTCGCTCGGCATCGTGCTCGCAGGCGGTGTTCGCATAGAGCGGGCAGACCCGTGGGGAAACACCGCCGTCCTCGGCTTTGCCGGTGCGGGCGACGTCTTTGCCGAGAGCTACGCCTGCGCGCCCGACATGCCCCTGCTCGTGAACGTCGTTGCGGCGGAGCCGACGGAGGCGCTGTTCCTCGACGTTCGGCGCATCGCCACCATGTGCCCCGGCGCCTGCGCCTACCACGGCAAGTTGCTCGCCAACCTGCTCGCCATCTCTGCACGCAAGAACATCGAGCTCTCGCGCCGCGCCTTCCACACAAGCCCCAAGACGATGCGCGGCAAGCTGCTCTCGTACCTCTCTGCGGAGGCCACGCGCACAGGATCGCGACGGTTCACAATTCCCTTCAACCGCCAACAGCTCGCAAACTACCTCGGGGTGGATCGCAGCGCGCTCTCGAGCGAGCTAAGCCGCATGCAGCGCGACGGCCTCATCAAGACGAGGCGAAGCGACTTCGAGCTATTGTGTGACACGCACGAGTAGCCGCCGCGCGGACCGGCGGCCGCCACGCTTGCAGGCGGCCGCCACGCGTGCGGGCGCCACCGCGTGCGCAGGCAGTCACTGCACGCGCAGTCGGCCGTCGCGCGCAAGCGATCGACACACACCGAACATATAAGCCCCGAAAGAAGGAGCCTCATGAGCGAACCCCTAAACGTTCTCGTCCTGCTGCCCCTGAGCGAGGAGCAGCGCGCCCGGCTCGAGTCCGGCGCCCCCTTCGCGAGCTTCACCTACGCAAGCTACGAGGACGCCACGCCCGAGCAGGTTGGCGCGGCCGAAGTCATCGTTGGCAACCTCGCGCCAAGCCGTCTGGAAGAGGCAACGAGCCTCCGCCTGCTGCAGCTCAACTCCGCCGGCTACGACAACTACCTCGCCTCGATCGGGCTCTCGCCCAAGGCAGCGCTCTGCTCGGCAAGCGGCGCCTACGGGCAGGCAGTCTCCGAGCACCTGCTCGTCATGCTGCTCTCGCTCATGAAGAACCTGCCTGCCTACCGCGACGACCAGCGCGCCCACGTCTGGGGAGACCGCGGGCCCTCTGTCACCATCACCGGGGCGAGCGTCCTCGTGCTGGGCGCAGGTGACATCGGGGGTCACTTCGCCCGGCTCGCCTCGGCGCTCGGGGCGCACGTCACGGGCGTGAGACGCCACGCTGCGGAACCGGGACCGGGCTTCGAGTCCATGGGCACGATGGACGAGCTGCCCAGCCTCCTTGGGCAGGCGGACGTCGTGGCGTCGTTTCTCCCAAGCACGACCAAGACGCGCGGCGTCGCGAACGCCAGCTTCTTCGCGGCCATGAGGCCCGGCGCCTACTTCGCAAACGGCGGCCGCGGGGACCTCGTGGACACCCAGGCCCTCATCGACACGCTTAAGCGCGGGCACCTGGCGGGAGCCGCCCTCGACGTCACGAACCCGGAGCCGCTACCGGCGGACCACCCGCTCTGGGACGCCCCGAACGCCCTCGTCACCCCGCACGTCTCGGGCGGCTTCCACCTGCCCGTCGTGCTCGACAACATCGTCGACATCGCCATCGAGAACCTGGGACACCTCCAGGAAGGCACCGAGCTCAGGAACCTCGTCCGCCGCTAGCGGCCCTGGGGCGCGCGCCACCCCGTTGTCCTACTTGCCGCCAAACAGGTCGCGCACGCGGTCGCGCAGGTGGGCGCGGTCGATGGCGTCGTCATAGCGCGTGAAGCGAATCTGCGGGAACGCCTCGAAGAAGCGCAGGTCCCTGCGGCCAAGCTGCGACACGGCCGCATCCGTGGCGGCAGAGAGCCACTCGGGTAGCTCCGGCAGCTCGAGCTTGGAGGGCATGCGCTCGGCAAGACGGTTGAGTGCACCCGCCGAGGCGTCCCTCGTGCGCTCGTACGCCTCCCCCACGCGCTCGACCGCCTCGGGCGGGAGCCGCTCGATCATGCGCTCGGAGACCTCACCCAACTGATTGTTGAGCCTGAGCGAGATCTCGCAGCGCAGCTGCTCGAGGCGGGACGAGAGCCTACGCCAGCTCGCCATGGCAAACACGAGGTCGACCGCGAGCAGAACCGCGCATGCCGCGGCCACGAGCGCGAGCACGGCGGCCGGCACGTGGCCGAGCACCAAGTTCAGCGCCGGCTGGGTCACCTTACACACCAGCGTGGCGCCCGCCCCAAAGAGCAGAAAGCCATAGAGGCAGACGCGCCCCTTGATGTTGAACGGCTGGTCCTCGTAGTTCCAGAACCGCGCGCCCGTGATGTGCTCGAGCATGAGCCCCACCACGTACTCGATGCCGCAGCACACCACGCCCGCAGCCAGGAACTGGGCCAGCACGGCGTCGATGCCGCGCAAAAGAAGCCAGCAGACGAGCGCGCCCACGCCGTAGATGGGGCAGACCGGGCCGAGTAGAAAGCCGCTGTTGACGAACCTCCCCCGGTTCATGAGGCCGCAGGCAGTGGACTCCCAGGCCCAGCCCACGAAGCTGTAGACGAGAAACGAGAGGAAGAGCGCGGCAAGCGGCGCCTGGGGCACGAAGGCCGTGCCGAGGTCGTAGGCGCTCATGCCCCGGCCCTCCTCAGCCACGCGGGCAAGAGGCGCGACGGGACGCGAGGGACAAGCGTCTCACGCAGGGCCACCAGCTTGTCGGCACAGCACACGATCCAGGCCTCGCGGCAGCAGGGAGGGATCGGCACGAGCGGAAACATGTGACGAACGATGATGTTGCGCTCGCGGGCGCCGAGCCGGAAGTCCGCCTCGGCGTTGCGCAAGGCCGTGAAGGGATGCCGAAAGCCGTGGAGCCGGTGCGAGGGGTCGGGAACATGCCAATCGTAGAGGAAGTAGTCGTGCAGCAGCGCCCCACGCAGGAGCGACGCGCGGTCGACGCGGATGCCACGGCGCCCGAGGGCATCGGCCATGCGCAGGCTCTGGAGCGCCACGGAGCAGACGTGGGCGTACACCGAGACGTCGCCGTGCTGCACGAAGCCTCGGCACTCCCCCAGCCTTCCTTCGTATTCGAGCCGGGCCGCCTCGCGGCGCACCTCGGCCGCACGGCGTGCCTCTTCCGCGGGGCGCGCCCCATCTCCATGTCGCGTCCTGTCAGACAGATTCAATGCTCGCTCCTGACCACAGCCCTGCCCTCAGTGCCATCCTACGGACGCGGCCCCCTTCTTCACGCAGCCCGCTACCAGCGCGCAGGAACCACCCCGTACGCCAACGCCGCAAAACCGCTCCCCGGTCTTGCGTCGCCCCTGGATAGAGCCGTTCGCCCGGTACCTTAGTTGCTTATCCACAACTCATATACCCAAGTGTGCAACACTAGAAGTTCTCGAAAGCCGATGATGGAAGGAATGGGTCGCATGTATCTCGAGGGCATACACACACCCGAGGACCTGCGCGCCCTCCCGGCGTCCGCCATGTCCGCGCTCTGCGAGGAGATTCGCTCCGCCATCATAGCGAGCTCCGCCGCCGTGGGTGGCCACGTTGGCCCCAACCTCGGCATCGTCGAGCTCACGGTTGCCCTCCACCGCGTCTTCCGCTCGCCGGTGGACAAGCTCGTCTTTGATGTCTCCCACCAGACCTACGCCCACAAGATGCTCACCGGGCGCGCCCAGGCGTTCCTGGACCCCTCCCGTTACGGCGAGGTCTCCGGGTTCACGAGCCCCGCGGAAAGTGAGCACGACCTCTTTGCCATGGGCCATACCTCCACCTCCATAAGCCTCGCCTGCGGCCTCGCCAAGGCGCGCGACCTCAGGGGCGAGCACCACGACGTCGTGGCCGTCATCGGCGACGGCTCGCTTTCGGGCGGGCTCGCGTTCGAGGGCCTCGACAACGCCGCCGAGCTCGGCGGTGGCCTCATCATCGTGGTGAACGACAACGAGTGGTCCATTGCCGAGGATCACGGTGGTATCTACCAGGGGCTCGCCCACCTGCGGGAGACGCGCGGCACGGCCCGTGACAACCTCTTCCGCGCGATGGGCCTCGAGTACCGCTACCTCGAGGAAGGCAACGACGAGGCAGCCTGCGAAGCAGCGCTCGAGAGCCTGCGCGGGAGCGAGAGACCCGTCGTGCTCCATGTGCACACGCGCAAGGGCCTCGGCTTTGCCCCGGCCCTCGCAGACGAGGAGTCCTGGCACCACGTGGGCCCATTCGACCCCGTCACCGGCGAGAAAAGGCACCCCTTCGCGCACGACCAGCATGGCGGCATCGTGGCCACGCCGCCCGAGACCTATGCGGACATCACGGGCTCCTTCCTGCTCGACCGCATGCGCCGCGACCGCTCGCTCGTTGCCATCTCGTCGGCCACGCCCTACATGATGGGTTTTACGCCCGACCGCCGCGCGGCTGCGGGCAGCCAGTTCGTGGACGTGGGAATCGCCGAGGAGCACGCGGCCACCTTTGCCACCGGCCTCGCCCAGGCGGGCGCCACGCCAGTCTGGGGCGTCTATGGGACGTTCCTCCAGCGCACCTACGACCAGCTCTGGCATGACGTCTGCCTCAACGCGGCGCCTGTGGTGATCCTCGTTTTCGGATCCTCCGTCTATGGGACCACCGATGCCACCCACCTTGGGTTTTATGACATCGCGATGCTCGGGGACATGCCCGGGCTCGCCTACCTGGCCCCCACCTGCCGCGAGGAGTACCTCTCCATGCTCGAGTGGGCGCTCGACGGCCGCAGGGGACCCGTGGCCATTCGTGTGCCGGGCAAGGCCGTCGTCTCGAGGCCAAGGGTCCAGCTGTGCGCGAACGGCTATGACAACGCGCCGTTCGAGATGGTACGCGAGGGCGACGAGATGGCGATTCTCGCACTTGGAGCTACGCTGCCGCTGGGCTGTTGCGTGAGCGACGCGCTGGCAGACCGCGGCGTGGGCGCGCGCGTCGTGAATCCGCGCAGGGCCACCTGCCTGGACAAGGGCGCCATCCGAGATGCGGCGCGCGGGGCCAGGCTCGTCATGACCTTGGAGGACGGAGTGCTCGAGGGCGGCTTTGGCGAGCACGTCGCCCGTATCCTGGGTGACTCAGACGCGCACGTGCGCTGCTACGGCCTGCCGCACGGCTTCCCAGACCGCTATGTGCCCGAGGAGCTGCTCAAGAGCTGCGGCATGACCGAGGCCCAGATTGTCGCCGATGCCCTCTCGGACCTGGGCCACGAGTAACGAAGCGTTTGATTGCTCGCGTGGGCCCGGGTTCCGCGGGGCAGGAACGAATCGGGTCCGCACGGGGCCTGCCACCACAAGTTGGATGCCCCATGCAATCGCGAGCTTTTGCGTGACGGCCTCTTGCAGCCATGAACCCCGTGCACTCCCAAAGGCGGAGCCATGGGTCGCCACAAACCGCACTCCGCCCACGAATACGGTCGGTTGCGCTGCCGACATAGAGTTGAGCCCGAGTTGGTCCAAGAAATCGTCCGCACCCCAGCCCTAACCGCACGGCCTGTCCACGAATACGGCCGGTTGCGTTCTTGAGGCAAAGCGACAGGGTAGTTTGTCCAGAAACTCGGCTGATTGCGCAATTGAGGCTTCGGCGACCGAGGCTCAAACGCAACGGGCGCCCCGGCCTTCTCGGCCAAGACGCATCACGGCAGTCGCAACAAGCTATCTACCTGCAGTTTTCTAAACTATCAATAAGAAGCTGTCTATTCAATGCATCCTGCACGGCCCACGTCGCGCACCCGATTCGGCTTTCTCGGCCCTCTTCTCGTGCCTCAACTACGCAATCGCGCGAATCCGTGGACAAACAGGCCCTCTCCACTGCCGCACTACGCAAGCGGCCGGATTCCTGGACAGGAAGGAACCGGAACCTGCTTTTCCCAGGAACCAGAATGCGGAAGCCCGTCACAAGTCTGTCTGGGTTCGCAAACGGCCAGATTCCCGGACAACTGGGACCCGTGCGGAAGAGCGCCAGCCGCCAGCCCCAACGAGCGGTTTCGGAAAGCAACCCAGACGCCCACGATTCACACGCCTCGCAGCAACGGCAGCCGCGCCAGTCAGCGACACCCAACGGCCAGATTCCCGGACAACCGGGAAGGCACGCGGGAGCACGCACAAGCGCCAGCCCCAACGAACGGCTACGTCATGAGCGCGCCGCGGGCGGCCTCGCTCGCGGCGGAGAGGGCCCGAACGGCCACGACACTCCGCTACATCGTCAGCGCGATGCGGGCGGCCTCGCTCGTGGCGGCGAGGGCGGCGTGCAGCTCGGAAGCCCCAGCCTCGCCATTGCCGAGCGCCGCGAGGCCGCGCGCAAGGACAACGTCCACGTCATCGCTCATGACCCCAAGCTCCATGGCGCGCATGGCGTGCGGGGCAATGCCCTGCAACGATACGAGCAGCTGGGCCCTCATGGCCGCGAGCCTGTCCTGAGAGCCGAGCGCGGAGCGCACGTCCACGACCTTGCCCTGGGGAACACCGCGATGGTCGGAGACATGCTCGCTGCGGGCACGCACCGCCTCGGTGAGCTGGCGGATATAGGCGGGGTCGAAGTGGCCGGCGGAGGCATTCAGGCCCTCGATGACCACACCAAAGGCATGGCCGCACGGTACGAAGCCCGGCAGGGCGTCCATGGCGGCGCTCATGGTGGCTCCCAGGCCAACAAGCTCGGCGACGAGCTCGTCCTGGCAGCGGGCGACCTCCTCGATCTGCGCGCGAAGATTGGCGTCATCGGTTCCGGCGACGGCGCCGTGCTGGATGTTCTCGGACATGGGGGCTCCCCTCACTCAAATTGACACCGTAATGGTAGCAGAGTCCGTCAAAGCAAACTGTTGTGCAGACAACAAAAGAGCCTGCCCCGGAAAAACCGGAGGCGGGCCCAACCAGACCGACTTGATGCAGGCACAAGCGTTCTTGGCACCCAGAGCGCCCTCATCCCAACAGACGATCGAGCGTCTAATCCCTGCGCCCAAAGATGGACAGCACGCGTACGAACACGTTGATGATGTCCAGGAACAGGTTGGAAGCGTTGTGCACGGCATTCACGAGCGTGGGCTCGTCCTGCATGGCGCGGTAGAAGTCATAGCCGATGAACCCGCAGAAGACCACGATGACAAGCAGGTCGATGCCCGTCTGGCTTACTCCCATGAGGCCCATCACAACCTGCACCACGATAAGGGCCAAAAGCGACATGCCCAGGATGCCCTGGATCTTCGCGAACGCCCTGGGGAAGGCGATGCCCAGGCACGCAAACGTGGCCGTGAGCCCCGCCGTGGCCAAGAACGCCGTGCTGATGGTCTGAGCGGAGTACATGAGCAGAATCGTCGACGTGGTGAAGCCAAACGAGAGCACGAAGAGCGCGTATCCGGCAAGCGAGAGGCCCACGGACTGCGAGCTTCTCGCGCGGCCCATCATGACAATGCCCGCGATGCTCGCCACCAGGCTCACGATCGTCACCGTGAGGTAGTGGTCGAGCAACAGGAGCAGCACGCGTGTGTCACCAAAGAGGCTCGCGCACGCGCCCATCACAAGAAAGCCCACGAACACGAGCCCCGTGAGCGCGAGGGTGTATCCGCGGAGCGACAGCGGCTTGCCGCTGCCAGCCGAACGCTCCTCCACTACGAAGGGCGAATACGGCTCGATGCCACCCTGGGCATCGAAGGGGTTGCGATTCTCTGCCATATCAGTCCAATCTTCAGGCGCCACCGCTGAGGCGGCTGACGCTCCAAACGTCCTTGAGATGTCTGTACCCACTCCCGCCACACCAGAGTCCGGGCGCCAGCCCTCCATCTGCTCGGCACGGCCGCTGCGCATGCCTGCGTACAAACTAAACCGTCACGTATGCGCTTTGCTCGGCGTGTGCTTGCACGCAAGCTAGACTGGGCCGCCGCGCCCTATGGACCCGGAGCAAACGAGGAGCGTAGCGAAACTCAGGGGGCAGCCCCAACGTGCCCAGCGCAACACCCACATGCGTCCAACAGCCACACACCCAAGCGCCCGGAAGGGAACCCCGCACATGCGCGCTCACCATAGGCAGACCCTCACGGCAGCCAGTCAAAGCACCACTGAACTACGCGTTTGGCTCCAGGTCCTTTCCCACAACGAGGTTCTGAAAGCGGTCTGCTATGAACTCGTCGGAGAAGTGCTGGTCTACATACACGTCAGCCGCATTGGCGGGCGGAATCCCCACGTCGCGCTGCGCCTTGCGGTAGAAGCAGTACACCGTGGCAAGCATGTCCACCACGAGAAACACCGTCATGAAGGTCACGATGACCACCTGGGCACGCGTCGTGGGCTCGCCTATGCGGTAGATGACCTCCGGCATCACGACACGGCACCAAACGAGGCCGATGACGCCCCACGCAAAGAGGAAGCGCCAGGCTATCCACTGCGTGATAGCGTCGGGAAGTCCCAAATAGGTCCATGATTGCGCGTGGAAGAGGTCCTCCATGAGCATGCCCGTGGTCTGCTCGAGGCCGCCGCCCAACGCCGCCGACACCAAAAACACGTGAATCGACGGGGCGGTGCGGAAGTTCCACAGGCAGATGGTGAGCAGCACCGCGCCAAAGCCGTACAGCGGCGAGAAGGGACCCCAGACGAGCCCCACGCGCAGCTCCGTCCGCCCGGAGCTCACGAGCATCCACGTCATCTCGAGGATGAGCCCCGCCACGCTCGCAACCATGAAGATGATCACGTAGTGGTAGAAGCCGGGATGCATGTGGTCGAGCCAGTCGTCCCGGACCGACCTGCGCGCCGCCTTGAGCGCCTTGACCTGCTCTGCCGAGAGGCGCGGTTTGGGCCTCGTGCGCATCTGGGCGTAGGCGGGGTCGCGGCGACGCTTGGCAGCCCTGCGCTCCTGCCTGTCGAGAATGACCTCGTCTGCCACCTCGCGCATGTCCTCTGGCACGCGCCCGCGCCGGGCAAGCTTCCGGAAGCTTTGCCCGCTCGCCCGGCGATACCCCACCGTGCGTGCGATCCAGAGGAACAGCACATAGGCAGCACCCACGAGCATGAGTATGAGCAGAACGCTGACCACGGGCCCATGGCTCCCATCATCGGGTCTTCAGGACGGTTCGGCTCTCCGCTGACACGAGGGCCTTCTGTGCGGAGCACGAGGTGCCCGCCGTCTTCAGGGCCCGCCGCCAACACGACGCCAGCAGCAAGCCACCCGAAGAAGGCTTACAGCACGCACACACCCATGGTACCCAATAAAAAGGACCCCAGCACAGCCGAGGTCCTTGCACATACTTGGAGGCGACGCCCAGATTCGAACTGGGGGTAGGGGCTTTGCAGGCCCATGCCTTACCACTTGGCCACGTCGCCACTGAAAAGGGCCGGCAGCTCGGCCGGCCGCTCATTATCATGGAGCGGACAACGGGGTTCGAACCCGCGACCCCCACCTTGGCAAGGTGGTGCTCTACCAACTGAGCCATGTCCGCGTGCAAGAAAATACTCTACGAAAACCCAGGCATTCGCGCAAGCACTTTTTTGCGAATTTCAGCAAAGGGTTGAGCCTCGTCCGAGGAGCACGCTCCCGAAGGGGCAGAGCCGCGACCGAGAGGTGCGTTCGAGAAGGGGCAGAGCCGCGACCGAGAGGTGTGCTCGCGGTCGCACGCTCCCGCGCCCGCTGCGACTCGAGCCGCCCCACATCCGCGAGGCGAGGCACCGCCCGGCATCCACCGTCGCCACAGAGCGCCTACTCGCCCTCCACCAGGGACAGCGAGATCTTGCCCCGCTCCACGTCCACCGCAAGCACCCAGACGTCCACCACGTCGCCAACCGTCACGACCTCGCTCGGATGCCGCACGAAGCGTCGCGCTAACTTGGAGATGTGCACGAGACCGTCCTGGTGAACGCCCACGTCCACGAAGGCGCCAAAGTCAACGACGTTGCGCACGGTGCCCTTGAGCTTCATGCCGGGCTTGAGGTCCTCGAGGCTACGCACCGAGTGGCTCCAGACCACCTCGGGCGCCTCGTCTCGCGGGTCCCGGCCGGGCTTCTCGAGCTCCCCCACGATGTCTCGCAGCGTGGGTGCGCCACAGCCGAGCTCATCTGCCAGCGCGTCCACGTCGCCCAGGCGTTTGCCGATACCCGGGACGCCACCGGCAGCAAGCGCTTTGGGCCCCACCCCGGCACGCCTGAGCACCTCAAGCGCCACGTCATAGCTCTCCGGGTGGACGCTCGTGGCGTCCAGCGGGTTGTCGCCCCCGGATATACGAAGGAAGCCTGCGCAATTGAGGAAGGCCCTGGGGCCGAGCTTGGGCACATTCTTGAGCTGCCGGCGGTTCGTGAAGGCACCGCGCTCCTCCCGGTAGGACACGATGTTCTTGGCGACGGTTGGCGAGATGCCGCTCACATATCCCAGCAGGCTCGCGCTGGCAGTGTTGACGTCAACGCCCACGCGGTTCACCACGTCCTCCACCACGGCCGCCAGGGCACGCCCCAGCTCCTTCTGGTCGAGGTCGTGCTGATATTGGCCCACGCCAATGGACTGAGGCGGAATCTTCACGAGCTCCGCGAGCGGGTCTTGGAGACGCCGGCCCAGGCTCATGGCGCCGCGCGTGGTGACGTCAAGGTCTGGGTACTCCTTGCTCGCGAGCTCGGAGGCGGAGTACACGGAGGCCCCCGCCTCGTTCACGATGGTGTAGCGAAGGCCATGCCCATACTCCGAGATCCAGCCCGCCACGACCTCCTCCGTCTCCCGGCTTGCCGTACCGTTGCCAATGACCACGGTGTTGGTCGCATGTCGGCTGGCAAGGCGGGTCAGCTCTCGCCTGCTGCCGGCAACGTCTGAGCGCGGCGGCGTGGGATAGATGGTCGTGTGGTCGAGCAGGCCGCCGAACTCGTCCAGCACGGCGACCTTGCAGCCCGTCCTGAAGCCGGGGTCGATGGCGATGACGCGCGCCCCCCTTACCGGACGCTGGGACAGCAGGACCTCGAGGTTCTTGGCAAACACGCGGATGGCGTCCTGCTGCGCGCGCTTCGTGAGCTCGCCGCGCAGCTCGCGCTCGAGCGAGGGCGCCATGAGGCGCTTGTAGCCGTCCGCCACGGCGGCGTCGAGCGCATCGGCAAAGACCCCACGCCGGCGCGGCACGTGCCTGCCAAGGCGAGCGACGGCAACGTCCTTGTCAACGTCGAGGCGAACGCGCAGCTTGCCCTCACGCTCGCCACGGTTCGCGGCCAGCACGCGATGGTTGGGCATCGAGCGGGCAGGCTCCGAGTGTCCGTAGTATTGCTCATAAGGCGTTTTGGCACCCTCGTCCACGGCCTCGGTGACGAGCAGCCCCTCGCGAGCGGTGAAACCGCGCAGGTCCTCCACGCTCTCGGGATCCTCGGCAATGGCCTCGGCGGCGATGTCGCAGGCGCCCGCAAGCGCCTCCTCGGGCGTGGCATAGCCTCCGGCCGCGTTCGCGTAGGAGGCGGCGGCCTCGAGTGCCGAGGAGGCTCCCGCGGCCTGGGAGAGCACGAGCTCGGCAAGAGGCCCCAGTCCGGCATCGCGCGCCTTGGAGGCACGAGTGGTGCGCTTCTTCCTGAAGGGCTTGTAGAGGTCCTCCACGCGCCTCATGACCGTGGCCTCCGTGATCTGGCGCCTCAGCTCAGGCGTCAGCTTGCCCTGCCCGTCGATGGCCCGCAGCACCTCCGCCTTGCGAGCCTCGAGGTTGCGCAGGTAGGCGAGGCGCTCCTCGAGTGCGCGCAGGGCAACGTCGTCGAGCCCGCCCGTGACCTCCTTGCGGTAGCGAGCGACGAACGGGATTGTGTTGCCCGCATCGATGAGCTCCACGACGGCACGTACCTGTCGGGCATCCACGCCCAGCTCGCTCGCAAGCGTCTCGATGATATCCATGGGACTCCTCCTCATGAGCTCCGTCTGGTCGCGCTGGCCATTGCCAACGGGCGGTATGACGCAGCAGGCCTGCAGCCGGGCAGAGTGGGACGAACGGCCCGCTGTCGGCCGCGTCAGCCAGGTAGGCCCAGATTGCCAACTCTCTCGCACAAGCTTCGCAAACAAACCGGACAAAAAAAGCCGACCCGAAGGCCGGCTTGCAAATTCATGGAGCGGACAACGGGGCTCGAACCCGCGACCCCCACCTTGGCAAGGTGGTGCTCTACCAACTGAGCCATGTCCGCGTGCGTGATAGTAAGTTACGGGAACGCGCCAAATAATGCAAGCCCTAAATTAAAAAAACCGCGAGCACATTGCCCGCACAGGGCAAACCGAGTGACTCGTAATTGCCATTTGGGGACATCACGCCCCTGCCAAGCCCCTGGAAGACGAATTCCGAACGCAGCGTCGACGGCCACCCGTCAGTCCTTTGCCACCGCGCGCGCCGCAGGGGGCGTGAAGAGCTTCACGAGCTGCACCATCGTCCCGCAGCCCGTCGTCTTGCGCCGGATGTCCACCGCATCGGCCAGCATGCGCATGAGCTTGATGCCACGGCCACGCTCAATCTCGCCAGGCGCCCCCTCGGAAGACCCGCAGGGAGGTTCCTCGCCTGCCGGCAGCTCAAACCCGTCGCCGCAGTCGGTCACCTCGATGACGACGCGGTCCGGATATGCGGCGATCGTCAGCAGCACGCCCTCGGCACACGTGTGGTCGACGGCATTCCCAAGGGCCTCTCCCCCGGCAAGCGTGAGGTCGAACGCCTCGTCGGGCGTGAGGTCTGTGCGCGCGAGCAGCTCCTCGAGGCGCCGGCGCGCAGCCTGTAGCTGCTCGGCGGGCACGCGCATCGTGCTCTTCCACACGGGCAGCACCATGGGGTCGAGCGCGGGAATCGCGGGCTTGGGGGCGTTTCTACGCACGGGGATGAAGTCGACGAGACGGCAGATGCACAGCATGCGGTACACATCGTCGCTCACGCAGATAAGGGAGAGCTGACCGCCACGGTCTGCCAGCCGCCTCGCCGTAGCAAGGATGAGGCCCATCCCAAGGCTGTCCACATACTCCGTGCACGCGAGGTTGAGGATGACACGCGTGCAGCCCTCCGCGATACGCTGCTCGAGATAGCTGCGCACCCTTGGGACGGAGGCGACGTCCAGGTCGCCCTCGAGGGGAATCACGAGTATGTCGGATGCAGTAGCCATGTGGCCATTTTGCCCAGCATCCCCGCCCACTAACCTTGCAAGCTTGATTTAGGTGCCAGCGGCGCACATTCCCTGGCAAGTGACGCCAAGCGGGCGGAGCCCGGCGCCAGGGATCGACGCCCACCACCCGACGTCCAACGAGTGGAGGCCGACGCCGGGCACCGGTACACGACACCCTACGCCCTAGGTCCTACGCCCTAGGCCCTACGCGCAGCCTATCCCTTCGAGCGCGAGGAACGGCGAGCGTGGCCAAGCGTATCGAAGCGCAGCGCAACCATGGCAACGTCGTCGTCCAGGTTGCGCTCGGTAAACACGTCGAGCCTACCGAGCAACCTTGCCAGCAGCCCGTCAAAGTCAGCCGAGGCTTCGTCCATAACGGCGTCGCGCAGACCCGCCTCGCCAAAGAAGGCACCCGAGGGGCTCCGCGCCTCCGTCACGCCGTCCGTGTAGAGCAGGAGCCTGTCCCCCTCCAAGAGCCGCACGTGACCGTCGCGGTAAATCATGCCCTTGAAGGCACCCACCACGCTGGACTGCTCGTCGAGCGTCTCCATCTCGTTGGTGGAGGCGCGCAGCAGAAGCGCTGGCGGGTGGCCCGCCGAGCAGTAGGTGAGCGTGGCGTGCCTGAGGTCGATCATGCCCACGAACAACGTGGCGAAGGTCTCGAGCCGGGAGAAACCCAGCAGGAAGTCATTGAGCAGCCGCACCATGCGCGCCGGGGGCTGCCCTTCCCACGCGTAGGCCCCAAGCGCCGTCTTGACGGCAGCGGAGACGCTCGCAGCCTCGATGCCCTTGCCCGAGACGTCTCCCAGAATCACGCAGGCGCGCCGATTGGGCAGGCGAATGAGGTCATAGAAGTCACCGCCCACCAGAGCGGTCTTGGTGGCCGAGGAATAGAGGTCGTGGCCCGTGATGCCATCGACGTGCTGGAGCTCGTTTCTCATGCCGTTCTGGAGTGCCTGGGAGATGTGCGTGTCCTTCGTCCGTCGCTCGCCCGCCTCGGCCGTAAGGCGTACGTCGAGCGCCACGCGCCTGAGGAGGTCGAGCTCGCCGTCTTCCAGAGGCTCCTTGTCGAGCGACCGCAGCACGAGGGCCGCCCTGCGCTCGCCTGCGATCGCACCAAGGTCGAGCAGGGCACCCGTGGAGGGACAGCCGCTCCGCGCCAGCCAGGCGGCCAGCTCGGAGCCCCGCGTCATGGGAACCACGGCGATGTCCGCGTCCTGGAAGCCGCAGACCAGCTTGTCGATGGCAAAGGGGAACTCCGTGATGCCACATTCCGGCAGGTCAACCATGCATCTACCCTGGTGCGCACCCACATTGATGGGGACGAGACGCACGTCCATCTCCTCGCAAAGGGTGCGCGCGGCCTCGGAGAGGTCACCATCGAGAATCTGCTCCGGATGGGCGTCGATATGGTCATGGAGGCGGGCGGCAGCGGCATCCAGGCGCTGGCTGCGCTCGGCGTGCATGGCAGAGATGGCGGCGGCGAGCTCCACGGAGAGGTACTGGGCCACCGAGTCCAGCAGGCGCGCGTCGTCCCTGCGGACGGCGCGAGCCTCGGCCCAGCCCACCTCTATGATGGCGATGACATGCCCGCCAAACCACACGGGCACGCAGATGAGGCTCGAGAACGGCGGCACCCGGCGCGCCGGGATGCGGCGACGCACGCCAGCGTCCTCGTCAAGCAGCTCGCGCGTCTGGAGGGCTCCGGAGCGCAGGCTCTCCTCGCTCGGCGGCATGAGGCGCAGGCGCAGCGCCACGCCGGCCTTCGTCACCATCGTCTCGAGTCCCTCGCCATAGGCCATGAACTGCGGAACCGTTCGACCGGAGAGCGAACGCGTGCGGCCACGAAGCCTAAAGCCGTCCGCCTCCGAGAGGAAGATGAGCACGCCGGAGGCGTCGAGGGTGTCGGAGATCTGCTCCAGTACCTCGTTGAAGAGGATGTCCAGGTTCTGGGCGTCGATGGTCTCGAGCACGATGCGCAGGGTGCCCGAGAGGCGTCGGTTCGCGAGGGATAGCTCGTCCACCAGGCGGTCGTGCTCGCGCCTCGCCTCCACGGAGCGGTCTTGCGAACGCATCACGAGCAGGTACGTCTCCCCCGGCGCGCTCACACGGTCGCAGCGGGCGCCAACGATGGTAGCGCCGCCGGAGGCAAGCCGCAGGGAGAGCTCAACGCGCGAGCCATCCGTGGGAAGGGGAATCGTGCTCGCATCTTCCCCATGAACCCGGTTGGCGTCAAACAGAAGGTCGCCCGCACTCGTGCCGATAAGTTCGTGGAGCGCGAGCCCCGTGAGAGCCTCCGCCTGGGGGTTGCCCCCAATGATGCGGCCGTCACCGTCGAAGACGAGCACGGCATCGGAGGTGAGCGACATGAGCGTGGAGAGAACGCCGGGAACTGCCTGGCGGCCAACGCTGCCGATCTTTGCGAGCGCCTTCTGGTCTGACATGGGCCCTCCCCATAGGCTGACGGGAACACGACCGGATTGGCGTCCATGCCTTGGCCGGCGGCACCTTAGGATGGCAGGAGCACTCTGCCTAAATAGCAAAAACGGGCCCGAAGGCCCGTACTTTTGCTGGTGTCGGAGGCGGGACTTGAACCCGCACGACCTTTTAGTCAGTCACTAGCACCTCAAGCTAGCGCGTCTGCCAATTCCGCCACTCCGACTTTCAAGTGCTTAACGATTACCGGATTTCCAGCTCCCGTTGCGCGAGATGTAATATACATGCCCCTCTACCCCCGCGCAAGCCCCATTTTCAAAAATGATTGCCCAGCGATCCTGGTGCCAGCGAAAACGACGCATGTAAGGCCAATCGGCAATCGGCAATCGGTAATCGGTAATCGGTAATCGGTAATCGCAGAATACCGAAGGAAAGGTCATGCAATGCACGCTCGATTGACTTCTTGACAAGACCACATAGCTTCCCAAAAGTCTCTAATCAAACTTGCGTATAACCAAAAAGCCCCACGTCATGAAGACGCGGGGCCCAGAAAGATCGCACGCAAACATGCCGCGCAATAAACCCGATTGACGCAAAGCCAATTGGAAAAAACGAGCTACCCTAACCGATGGTGCCCAGCGGGTAGGTGAGCATGAAGACAACGATCGTGCCGATGAAGACGAGGGCGGCGATGACCGTGAGACGGTCGAGATTGCGCTCCCAGATACCGCTGCCGGCATTGGAGTTGTACATGGACGCCGCAATCATGTCGGAGACGCCCGTGCCCTTGCCGGAGTGCATGAGCACCAGAATGATGAGCGCCACGGCCGAGATGGCCCACGCAACCAGCAGAATCGTATTCATCGGAACCAAGATATTGCTCCTTCAAGCAGGAATCAGCCAAAACAGTTTCTAACAATACCACAAGCCGACGCCCACAAGCCCCAGCTCCAACGAATGCCCAGGGCCCACCCAAGCAAGCTAGAGCCCTTGCGCTCAAGGCCGACTCCTCAGCAGCAGGCCAAACCGGCTTTACCGCAGCGACCCCGATAACAGCAAGAGGCCCGACACACTCCCAAGCGTGAGACTAAGGGACTTGCGAAGCAAGTGACCTCACGCGTGGAGTGTGCCGGGCCTCCCTCAGGTTGACCTAGTCGCTGCTACGCGATCGCGTTCAGGACCATCTCGGAGAACGAGTCGGCCTTGAGCGAGGCGCCACCCACCAGGGCGCCGTCCACATCGGGCTTGGCAACGAGCTCGGCTATGTTGCCGGGCTTGGCGGAGCCACCGTAGAGCACGCGAACCTGGTTCGCGGTCTCCTGGCCAAAGAGCTCGGCGAGGGTGGCGCGGATGGCGCCGCAGACCTCCTGGGCGTCATCGGCCGTGGCGGTCTTGCCGGTGCCGATGGCCCAGATGGGCTCGTAGGCAATGACGTACTTGGAAGGATCGGAGAGGTCGAGGCCCTCGGTGTCCTTCTTGATCTGGTCAACGACGAACTCGACGTGCTTGCCGGCCTCGCGGACCTCAAGCGGCTCGCCGCAGCAGCTGATCGGCACGATGTTGTGCGCCATCAGGGCCTTGGCCTTCTTGTTGACGTCCTCGTCGGTCTCGCCAAAGTAGCCGCGACGCTCGGAGTGGCCGATGATGCAGTACGTGGCGTTGACGGCCGTGAGCATGTCCGGGGCGGTCTCTCCGGTGTAGGCGCCGGACTCCTCCCAGTACACGTTCTGCGCGCCAAGGGCAAACGGGGCGTTGTTCTGGTCGATGACCTCGGAGACGCCCTTGAGGTCGACCGTCGGCGGGCAGACCACGACGTCAACGCCGTTGAGGTCCTTGCCCGCGAGGGCGTCGGCAAGACCCTGGGCGAGGGTGACGCCCTCGGTGTAGGTCTTGTTCATCTTCCAGTTGCCAGCAATCATGAGGTTACGCATCGAGCAGCGCCTCCACTCCAGGAAGGGCCTTGCCCTCGACGAGCTCCATGGACGCGCCACCGCCGGTGGAGATCCAGCTCATCTTGTCGGCAAGGTCAAACTTGTTGATGGCGGCCACGGAGTCGCCACCGCCGATGATCGAGGTGCAGTCAGAGTCGGCAACGGCACGGGCGACGGCCTCGGTGCCCTTGGCGAACTGATCCATCTCGAAGACGCCCATCGGACCGTTCCAGAAGACGGTCTTGGCGCCCTTGATGGCCTCGTCGAAGAGGGCAACGGTCTTGGGGCCGATGTCCATGCCCATGCGGTCGTCGGGGATGTTGTCGGAGTCGACGACCTCGCCCGTGGCGTCCTCGCCAAAGTGATCGGCAACGACGTTGTCGATCGGGAGCAGGATCTTGACGCCCTTGTCCTCGGCCTTCTTGAGCATCTCGCCAGCGCGTTCGACCCAGTCCTCCTCCTTGAGGGAGGTACCAACGGTGTAGCCCTTGGCCAGGAAGAAGGTGTAGGCCATGCCACCGCCGATGATCAGCGTGTCAGCGGAGTCGATGAGGTGATCGAGCACGCCGATCTTGCTGGAGACCTTGGAGCCTCCGACAATGGCGACGAACGGACGCTCGGGGTCGGCGAAGATGCCCGTGAGGGTGTCGACCTCCTTCTCGAGCAGGAAGCCGGCGACAGCCGGGATGTAGGCAGCCGGGCCCACGACGGAGCCCTGGGCACGGTGGGCGGTGCCAAAGGCGTCGAGGACGAAGACGTCACCATAGGAGGCGAGGGTCTTGGCGATCTCGGGGTCGTTCTTCTTCTCGCGCTTGTCAAAGCGGACATTCTCGAGGACGAGGATGTGACCCGGCTCGACGGCGTCAACGGCAGCCTTGGCCTCGGCGCCATAGGTGTCGGCGACGAAGGAAACGGGAAGGCCGCTCATCTCGGCGAGCTTCTCGGCGACCGGCTTGAGGGAGAGCTCGGGCTCGGGGCCGTCGCCCTTGGGGCGGCCGAGGTGGCTCATGAGGATGACGCGGGCGTTGTGCTCGACGAGGTACTTGATCGTGGGCAGTGCGGCCTTGATGCGCGTGGTGTCTCCCACGACGCCATCCTTGATGGGCACGTTGAAGTCGACGCGGCACAGGACGCGCTTGCCGTCGACGTCGATCTCTCGAACAGTCTTCTTGGTAAAGGCCATGCTGTGGTCCTTTCTCTCACAAGTGGGCGGGACTTTCGCCTCCCCCCACTCCAAACAAAAGGGGCGCGGCCGCGGCGGAAATGCTGCGACCGCGCCCCTGCTGTGCTACGTGAGGCTCACGCCAGGTTCGCGAATCGCGAGTTAGGCGACGAACTTCTCGAAGTACTTGATGGTGCGGACCATCTGGGAGGTGTAGGAGTTCTCGTTGTCGTACCAAGAGGTGACCTGAACGAGGCTCTGGCCATTGCCGAGGTCCTGGACCATGGTCTGGGTGGCGTCGAAGATGGAACCGTGGGTCTCGCCGACGATGTCGCGGGACACGATGTCGTCCTCGTTGTAGCCGAAGGTCTCGGGGATGGTCTCGGCGTAGGCCTTCATGGCAGCGTTGACCTCGTCGACGGTAACGGTCTTGTCAACGACGGCGTAGAGGTTGGTGAGCGAGCCGGTCGGCGTCGGGACGCGCTGGGCGGCACCGATGAGCTTGCCGTTGAGCTCCGGGAGGACCAGGCCGATGGCCTTGGCGGCACCCGTGCTGTTCGGGACGATGTTCTCGGAGCAGGCGCGGCTACGACGCTTGTTGCCCTTGCGCTGCGGGCCGTCGAGCGGCATCTGGTCGCCGGTGAAGGCGTGGATGGTGGTCATGATGCCGGAGACGATGGGGGCAAAGTCGTTCAGGCCCTTGGCCATCGGGGCGAGGCAGTTGGTGGTGCAGGAGGCAGCGGAGATGATGTTGTCATCAGCGGTGAGCTGCTCGTGGTTGACGTTGTAGACGATGGTCGGGAGGTCATTGCCGGCAGGAGCGGAGATGACGACCTTCTTGGCGCCAGCGTTGATGTGAGCCTGGGCCTTGGCCTTGGAGGTGTAGAAGCCGGTGCACTCGAGGACGACGTCGACGCCGAGCTCGCCCCACGGGAGGTTGTTGGCGTCGGCCTCCTTGTAGATGGTGATCTTCTTGCCGTCGACGATGATGGCATCCTCGGTGGCCTCGACCTTATGGTCACGAGAGTAGTTGCCCTGCGTGGAGTCATACTTCAGCAGGTAAGCGAGCATGTCCGGGGAGGTGAGGTCGTTGATGGCGACGATCTCGGAGCCCTCGTGACCGAACATCTGACGGAACGCCAGACGGCCAATGCGACCGAAGCCGTTGATAGCAACCTTAACTGCCATGCTTTCTCCTTTCGAAGGCCCTCTGGACGCCCCTTGCGCCCTGTGGGCCACACGTTGGAACACCGTTGGTTATAGTACCGCTTCTTTTGCGATTCGAGTCACTCAACGCGTAATGAGATTGAAAAAAAATGCTGCTTGAGCTGCGAAATGTCTACTGATTTCTGGACACCTCGATAAGTTGTACAGCCCTCGATATACAGGCTGGGAACAGTTTTCAGACCATTTCTCAATGTGACGCAACGGTCGGGTTGCCGCATGTCCGGAATCGGGGGACCAGCAAGCCACAACCTCAGTCGACCGATGGGGAGGCAAGGCAGCGGGAATGCGGCTCGAGGCCATCTCAACAGACGCACGATTGCCTCAACGGTCGCCCGATTGTCTCGGCAGCCATTAGATTGCCCCAGCAGCCAGTCAATTACTTCAGCAGCTGCTCGAGGCGGAGCACACGATGGTAGAGGGCGCTCTTGCTCATGGGCGGGTCCATAGCCTGGCCAAGATCGCGGAGCGACAGGTCCGGATACGCGCGCCGAGCGCGGCAGAAATCCGCGAGCGCGGGCGGTAGCGTGTCCAGGCCCACCTCGCGCTCGACTCGGTCGATGAGCTCGATCTGGCTCGCCGCAGCGCCGGTGCTCCGCGCCTGGTTGGCCATCTCGGCGTTGACGCGGCGGTTCACGTCGTTCTTCACGGACTTCATGACGCGAACGTTCTCCACGGCCAGGGCCGTGCGGCTCGCGCCGATGATGGCGAGCAGACGCACGATGTCATCAAAGCTCTTGAGGTAGATGGCGTAGGCCCCGCGTCGCTTGTTGACGCGGGCGGTCACGCCCTCGTCGTCCAGGAGCTCCACGAGGTCTGCGGCAAGCTCCTCGCCCGTGACGGCGATCTCCAGGTGGAAGTCTCCGCGTGGGTCCGCGATGAAGCCACCCGCCATGAAGGCCCCGCGCAGGTAGGATGCACGACAGCAGGGACGCGCCACCACGCGCGCCGCCACGCCGGAGGCAAGCCCCTGTCCCAGCACGAGCACGCCCATCTTGATGAGCGCCTGCTCGAGGCCCTTCTGCTCGGGAATCTCGATGAGGTAGTTGCGCGTCTTGTGCAGGTTGGAGCGGCGCACGGTGAGCGTGGTCTCCAGGTCAAAGATCGTGTGGGCAAGCCGGATGACCGTGCGCGCCACGGCACCCGTCTCGGTGGAGACGCGGATGGCGTAGTTGCCCGACCCGCGAAACGACAGCGCGCCGCAGACGCGCACCATCGCCGCGAGCTCGGCCACGTCACACTCGGGACACGTGCCCTCCACGCGGGAGAGCTCGTCTTTTACCTCGGCCGTGAACGACACGCTACTGCCTCTCCGCGCGTGGCAGGTCGCGGTGCGCCACGTCCACGCGATAGCCCTGGGCCGCGAGGTAGCTCGCCGTGGAGTTGGCGAGCGTCACGGAGCGGTGCTGGCCACCCGTGCAGCCGATGGCGATGGAGAGCTGGCTCTTGCCCTCGGCCACGTAGCCCGGCATCACGGCGTCGAGCAGGTCATACCAGGCCTTGAGGAAGTGCTTGGTCTCGGGCCTGCCCAGGACATAGCTGTAGACCTTCTCGTCCATGCCCGTGAGCGCGCGCATCTCGGGGTCGTAGTAGGGGTTGGGCAGGAAGCGCACGTCCATCACGAGGTCGGCCTCCACGGGCATGCCGTACTTGAAGCCAAAGGAGAAGACGTGAACCTCGAGCAACTGCTGGTCGGAGAGCTCGCTAAAGAGCCCCTGGATGCGCCGGCGCAGCTGGATGGGACGGTAGCCCGTGGTGTCAATGACGTAGTCCGCGCGCTCGCGCACGTCGGTGAGCTCGAGGCGCTCGCGGCGGATGGCCTCGGCGTTGCTCTCCCCCTCGCGCGCGAGGGGATGGCGGCGGCGCACGGAGCTGTAGCGGCGGCGGAGCACCTCGTCAGAGGCGTCCAGGTAGAGGATCTTGTAGGAGATGTCATGGTCTGCGAGGGCGTCCAGCGCGTCCATGAGCTCGTCGAAAAGGCCCTGGCTGCGCAGGTCGCACACAATGGCGAGGTGGCGGCCCACGCCCGAGTTGATGCCCACCACCTGCGCGAGCGTGAGCAAGAGGCGCGGCGGCAGGTTGTCGATGACGTAGTAGCCGAGGTCCTCGAAGGTGTGCATGGCCTCGGTGCGGCCAGCGCCGCTCATGCCGGTGATGACCACGACGTCTGGGATCGAGTCGGTCTTGGCGGGGCCGTCAGCCACGCGCGTGGTCTCGGGGCGCGCGTCGGCCGTCCTGCTCTCGTTCGTCATATGGCATCCCCCATCGTCATGAAAAAATGCCGCCGGGACGAATCCCGTCGGCCTTCCAGTATACCTGCGAGCCAGTCCCACCTAGCGGGTCCAGCGCTCAGGTGGCAGCTCCTGCATATCAGCAACGCCGCCCGGGCGTGGCAAACCCTACTTCTCGAGGCCAGACTCCTCTGGCGGAAGCGGCTTCTTCCAGAAGGAGAGGATGAGGCACGCCACCACAGAACCGATGATGCAGGCAACGAGCCACATGAGCCAGTTGCCGATGACCGGGGTCACCCAGGCGCCACCGTGGGGAGCGGGGCTCGTGCAGCCAAAGGCCGCGGAGAGCGCGCCGGCGACGGCGGAGCCGACGATGCAGCTCGGCAGGACGTGCAGCGGGTCGGCAGCCGCGAACGGAATGGCGCCCTCAGAGATGAAGGACAGGCCCATGATGTAGTTCACGAAGCCGGCGTTGCGATCGGACTTGGTCCAGCGATCCTTGAAGAACGTGGTGGACAGGGCGATGGCGATGGGCGGAACCATGCCACCGACCATGACGGAGGCCATGATGACCTGACCGGTGGTGCCAAGGCCGGAGCTCGGGTCGAGGGCGGCGGTGCCGAAGACGTAGGCAGCCTTGTTGAAGGGGCCACCCATGTCGATGGACATCATGCCACCGAGCACGAGGCCGAGCACGACGATGTTACCGGTGCCGAGGCCCTTGAGGAAGCCGTTCAGGCCGGTGTTGATGAGCGCGAACAGCGGGTTGAGCGCGAGCATCACGAGACCGATGGCAAGCACGCCGAGCACAGGGTAGATGAGCATCGGCTTGATGCCCTCGAGCGAGGCGGGCAGCTTGTCGCACGCCTTCTCGATGGCGAGGGTCAGGTAGCCAGCGGCAAAGCCGGCGAACAGGGCCGCGATGAAGCCGCCGGAGATGAGCGTGGCCTGGGCAGCGTCACCGGAAAGCTCGGGCGCGAAGGCCAGGTAGCCAAAGCTGTAGCCGGCCTTAGCGAACACGCCGCCAACGAAGCCGGGCGCAAGGCCGGGACGGTCGGCAATGGACATGGAGATGTAGGCCGCGAGAATCGGGAGCATGAAGCCGAAGGCCTCGCCGCCGATGGTCTTGAACAGGGCCGCGAGCGGCGTGGAGGAGCCGTAGGCGGCGGTGCCCAGGCCAGGCTGGTCGAGCAGGAACGCGATGGCGGTGAGGATGCCGCCGCCAATCACGAACGGCAGCATGTGGGAGACGCCGTTCATGAGGTCCTTGTAGACCTTGCGGCCCACAGACTCCTTCTCGCCCGCGGCGGGAGCGGCATCAGCGCCGGCACCGGAGCCGTGGTGGATGGGGGCCTCGCCGTTCAGGATGATGTTGACGAGCTTCTCGGGGGCATTGAAGCCCTGGGAGACGGGGCAGCTATAGACCGGCTTGCCGTCGAAGCGATCGAGGTTGACGTTCTTGTCGGCCGCGATGATGACGCCCTTGGCGCCGGCGATGTCTTCGGCGGTGAGCACGTTCTTGGCGCCACCCGAGCCCTGGGTCTCGACCTTGATGCGGACGCCCATCTTCTTGGCCTGCTGCTCGAGGCCCTCGGCAGCCATGTAGGTGTGGGCGATGCCCGTGGGGCAAGCGGTAATGGCCACGACGTCATAGCCGGTCTTGGTCTCGTCGGCGGCGACAAGCGCCGCCTGGGCGGCATGCTTGGCCTCCTCGGCGGCAATCTTGGCACCCTCGGCCTTGTCGATGACGGCGCGGAACTCCTCCGACGTCCTGGCGGCGCGCAGGTCGTCGCGGAACTGCTCGTCCATGAGCAGCATGGACAGGCGGGCCAACACCTCAAGGTGAACGTCGGCCTTGGTGTCCGGCGCGGCGATGAGGAACATCAGGTTGGTGGGCCGGCCGTCCGGGGAGTCGTAGTCGACGCCGTCGGGCAGGGTCATCGCGGCCAGGCCGGGCGCGGAAATCGCGGCGGTCTTGGCGTGCGGGATGGCGATGCCCTCGCCAAGCGCCGTGGTGCTCTCGGCCTCGCGGGCGCGGACGGCAGCCTTATAGCCCTCGACGTCGACGACGTTGCCCTCGTTGCACATGAGCGCGACGAGTTTGTCGATGGCATCCTCCTTGCTGGCTGCGGCACCTCCGATCTTGATGGCCTCAGGCTTGAGCAGGTCGTTGATTCTCATGCTTCCTACCTTTCTCTCACGGGGACGACCCCATGTTTGACACGCTTCGTACCTGTGACCCCCAAGCCTCGCCGGAGGCTTGGGACTACGGTACCGATTGGTTTGACCTGGGTGACTCCGGTTGCTTGTCGGAGGCACGCTCACGCCGTAGGGCCCTGCATGGCTCAGAAAAACTAGTTGGCGGCCATGAGGGCTTCGACCTCGTCGCGGCGGGCGAGATGGTCGGAGAAGGCGCTGGCGCTACCGGCGGCGAGGCCCATCTTGAAGGCGGTCTCGTAGGAGCCGGTCTCGATGAGGCCAGCCAGGAAGCCCGCCACGGAGGAGTCGCCGGCGCCCACGGAGTTCACCACGGTGCCCTTGGCGGCCGGGCTCTGGAAGACCGAGCCGTCGTCGCCCACGAAGACGCCGCCCTCGCCCGCCATGGAGACGAGCACGTTCTGGGCACCCCTCTCCTGGAGCTTCTTGGCGTACGGAATGACTTCGTCGCGCGTCTTGAGCTCGACGCCAAAGATCTCGCCCAGCTCGAAGTTGTTGGGCTTGACGAGGAACGGGCGCAGCGGCAGCACCTTTGTGAGCAGGTCGCGCTCGGCGTCGACCACGATGCGGACGCCACGGCCGGCCAGGCGCTCCATGATTCGCTCGTACATGTCGCCGGGCAGCGTGTTGGGCACCGAGCCCGAGATGACGAGCGTGTCACCCTCGCCGAGGGCATCGAGCTTGGCGTAGAGCTCCTTGATGTTGGCCTCGGTGATCTTGGGACCCTGACCGTTGAGCTCGGTCTCCTCGTTGGACTTGATCTTGGCGTTGATGCGGCTCATGCCCTCGTCCACCTGGATGAAGTCCGCGTCAACGCCGCCCTCGGAGACGAGGCGGGCAATCTCGGCGCCGGTGAAGCCGGCAAGGAAGCCCAGCGCGCGGCTCTTGTGGCCCAGGTTGCCGAGAACGATGGACACGTTGATGCCCTTGCCGCCCGGCAGCGCCTGCTCGTAGGTGGTGCGGTTGATGACGCCGAGGCGCATGTCGTCAACGCGCACGATGTAGTCGATTGACGGGTTGAACGTGACGGTGCAGATCATTTCCCTACCTCCATGATGTTCTCGAAGGCCTCGAAGGCGCGCGGCCTGTAATCAGTGAGGATGGTGGCATCGGTGAAGTCGGCGAAGGTGACCGGCGCTATGCGATCGAACTTGCTGGCGTCGGCGAGGACGAAGCGACGGTCGCAGCGCGCCATGGAGAGGCGCTTGACCATGGCCTCGCTGCGATCCGGGGTGGTGAGGCCCCGCTCGGCGGAGATACCGTTGGTGCCCCAGAAGCCGATGGTGAAGTTCATGCGCTCAAGACACTCAAGCGCCTCGGGGCCTACGAGCGCCTCGGTGACGCCCTTGAGCTCGCCCCCGATGACCACAACCCGCATGCCGCGAGAGACGAGCTTCAACGCGTGGGAGACGGAGCCGGTGACGTAGGAGGCGCGAACCTCGCCGAGGCAGTCGATGAGCCCGTCGGTGGTGGAGCCGGCGTCGATGTAGACGAAGTCGTCCGGCGAGATGAGCGAGGCGGCATACTCGGCGATAAGGCGCTTCTCGGAGATGTTGAGCGAGTAGCGCTCGGCCACGTCCACGTCTCGCGTGACGTGGACCTTCTCGACGCTCGTGGCGCCTCCGTGCACCTTCACGAGCTTGCGCGCGGCGTCGAGCTTCTCGAGGTCACGGCGAATCGTGGATTCGGAGATGCCCAGGGTCTCGGCAAGGTCCGGCACGGTGGCGCTGCCGTTTTCCGAGACCATCTCGACGATCTTTGCATGGCGGTCCTCAGCGAGCACGTGTGCCTCCTCAATGATGCTCGGTCCTTTCGCTGCGAGCGTGAGTATCGCGCAAATTTGCGCGTTCGTGCGCGTCTTTGCGTACTCTTGAACGTAAGTGGTGGATTTCGCCCGGTGAACGGTAGGGGCCGTGCGCGATTCTGCGCAAAATGGGGCGAGGGATGACTCCCCCGCCCCTTCGGACGAAACCACGAGCGCAATCACGATGCCCGCGCGCGCAGTGGCTCCCTGCCCCTTTGGACGAAACGCGCCTGCGTCTGCCACAAAGATGCGGGCCGCCGAACAGGGAGCCTCTGCCGCGCACCTCGCCCGCAAGAAAGCCACGGTCTCGCGGGGCAGCGTCTGCCGCAGATGACTGCAGCAGGTGGCTGCCGCAGGCGGCTTGCGCCTCTCCTAGCGGCGAGCCAGACGCAGCCCAAGCTTGGCGAGCTCGGCGAGCGCCACCACCGAGGCCGCGAGCGCAAAGAGGCGCGCCCAGAGCTCGGCCGGGAGCGGCACCGTGCCAAAGAAGGCGCCGGCGCACTGCACCATCACCACCTGCAGCACAAAGGTGAGGCCCAGCACGACGGACACGAACACCACGATGACGCTCGCCACGTTGACCGTGAGCTGAAAGCTGATGAAGCGCTTGAAGTTCTCGTAGACGCCGCGACCCCAGCGGATGGCCTTGAGGGTGGTGGAGAAGGAGTCGTCCAGCAAAACGATGTCGCGGGCTTCCACGGCAACATGAGTCTCGTCAATGATGTCCAGCTCGACGGCGATGGCCGTGGCCGTAACGATGTTGTCTCCCGTGAGTATCTTGAGCGAGATGCCGGCGCAGCGGCACTCGGAGATGGCGTCGAGGACGTCCGCACGCAGGGGGTCTGCGATGGCAACGAAGCCGTCGAGGGTCATCGCAGTCTCGAGCGCGTCGTGGGAGAGCCCCTCCGGCGTGCCACCCTCCACGTACTTGTGGGCAAAGCCGAGCGCGCGATAGGCGTGGGCCTGGGCGTCGGCGATGGCAGCCTCGGTCTTGGCGCGAAGCTCGGGCTTCATGGCGCACATCTCCAGCACGCATTCGGGCGAGCCCTTCACGAGCGCCAGCGCCTCCACACCCTCCCGCACGAGCGTGGTCATGTGCTTCTCGTCAGACGAGAACAGCCACACCCGCTCGACAGCGGCGGCGTTGCGCTCGAGACCGTACTCGACGCCGGTCTGGGAGACAGCGGCGAGCAGACGACCGTCGGCAGGCACGTGGTCGCCGCTCGCGAGCTCCACGACGTCGCCCACGACGAGCTCCGTCTGGGAGATGACCTGCGCCTTACCCTCGCGGAGCACCCTCACCGTGACGTTGTCGTTGATGCGGCTCAGGCTTCTCGCGCGTGAGCTCGTTGGCCCCGTGAAGCTTGGCGGAGGCGCGCACCTCGCCGGGCGCGAGGCCCCGGGTGGCGTCGCAGCCAAGCTCGCGCAGCGCGTCATCGGCACTTGTCAGGTAGAACTTCATGGCACCCCTACTCCATCGCTGCGTGCGCGGCGCCGCGGGTGCGACGACGGCGGACGAGGGACGTGCCGCGACGTAACGGCACGCCCTGCCTGTCCGCGGCCCAGACGCGGTGCACGCCGCGACGGGCCGTGCGGGGACGGCCGCGCAAACCGCCCCCGCACAACGAAAGACCCCCACGCGGCACAAGCCACGCAGGGGTCTCGAACGCAAGCAAGACTCCATGCGCGGCACGGGGCCTCCCAAAGCGGGAGGCCCCGGTGGGCTCCACAACCTTGATCCGAGCGCATAGTTCGCGCGCTCGGCCTGGCTGCAGGCGCCCAAGCCACACATGAGTCTCGTATATTTAGGCATGCCAGACGCTCGCAGAGTTTCAATGCTCCGCAGGTCAGTATGTTGACAGGCCGCACCATAGGGTGCCAACTACTCCCTCAAGGGTATGTCAATCGGACGGCCGCTCTACACGAATCCCATCAGCGATGCAACAAGAAAAAACGAGTTGCAGGCCTCAAGCTGCGCGCCACTGAAAGGCCTCCGCCCGCATCGCTCCAACAAAGCAAGCGCCCCACCCCGACCTTGAACACGCGAGATTCCGCACGAGCCGAAGGTGACTAACTGTCACCTTCGCGCGAGTTCAGGTTTGCCTGAGCGCGTTCAAGGTCGAAGTGGGGCGCCCTCGGGATACGCCAGCGCGACAGACCGGCTACTCGTCCTTCAGCGTTGCGTACATGACCGCCTTGATGCTGTGCATGCGGTTCTCGGCCTCATCGAAGACCACCGAGCGCTCAGACTCGAAGACCTCGTCGGTGACCTCCATCTCGGCGAGGCCAAACTTCTCGTGCACGTCCTGGGCCGTGGTGGTGTTGAGGTCGTGAAAGCTCGGCAGGCAGTGCATGAAGACGGCGTCGTCAGCGGCCTTGGCCATGGCGGCGGCATTCACCTGGTACGGGGAGAGCAGCTTGATGCGCTCGGCCCAGAGGTCTGCGCTCTCGCCCATGGAGACCCAGATGTCGGTGTAGACCACGTTGGCGCCGGCGAGGCCTTCGTCCACGTCCTCGGTGAGCAGGATGCTCGAGCCGTTCTCCGCCGCAATCTCCCGGCACTGCTCCACCAGCTCGGCGTGCGGCATCTGGGCGACCGGCCCGCAGGCGCAGAAGTCCATGCCGAGCTTGGCGCAGACCACCATGAGCGAGTCGCCCACGTTGTTGCCCGCGTCGCCCATGAAGGTGAGCTTGAGGCCCTTGAGGTGGCCGAAGCGCTCGAGCACGGTGAGCATGTCGGCAATCATCTGCGTGGGGTGAAACTCGGTGGTGAGGCCGTTCCAGACGGGCACGCCCGCCTTGTCGGCGATCTGCTCGACGATGGCCTGGCCAAAGCCGCGGTACTCAATGCCGTCGTACATGCGGCCAAGCACGCGGGCCGTGTCCTCGATGGACTCCTTCTTGCCCATCTGCGAGCTCTTGGGGTCCAGGTACGTGACGCCCATGCCCAGGTCCATGGCGCCCACCTCGAAGCTGCAGCGCGTGCGCGTGGAGGTCTTCTCAAAGAGCAGCACCACGTTCTTGCCGTGCAGCCAGTCATGGGCCTGCTTGGCCTTCTTCATGGCCTTGAGCTCAGCTGCGAGGTCAATGAGGTAGCGGATCTCGTCCGGTGTGAAGTCCAGGAGCTTGAGGAAGTTCCTGCCGGAGAGGTTGATGCCCTTGGCCGCGGCGGCCTCGTCTGCCTTCGTGTGGTTCATGGTGTGACCCTTCTCGCATGTCTACCGGGCCGCGCGGCACCCCGCTTGGGCTCAGCTTGTTTCACCCGTATGCGTACTATTGTCGGTTCTATTCATGTTCTTGCATAATATGCCGTAAGAACAACATCTTCGCGATTATAGCGACGTCAAGATGCCGATTCAAGCACCTTCAGGCCCAGCGCAATACCTGACGCGCTGCACGACGCGCCGCCCAGTGCAATGCCCAGCCGGCCCTACAGCCGGTCGCGGACGAAGGGCATGGACATGCAGCGCGGGCCGCCGCGTCCGCGCGAGAGCTCGGAGCTCGGAAGCACCACGAGCTCCAGGCCTGCGCGGGCGAGCGCCTCGTTGG
Organism: Olsenella uli; assembly: GCF_901212655.1. Classification (GTDB taxonomy): domain Bacteria; phylum Actinomycetota; class Coriobacteriia; order Coriobacteriales; family Atopobiaceae; genus Parolsenella; species Parolsenella uli_A. The sequence continues at coordinate 142,228 of NZ_CAAKON010000021.1, forward strand.
TGGCGGTGTTGCGCTGGTAGACGCAGATGCGGCCTGGGGCGATCGCCAGCGTGTTCGAGCCGTCGTTCCACTGCTCGCGTGCGGCGGCGATTGGGTCTCCCCCGCCGCAGCGGATGAGCCGCACGCCATCGAGGCCCAAGATGCGCGCCAGCACGCGCGCGAGCGACACGTCGACCTCCTCCACCGCAAGCTCGCCCTCGTGGGCGCCACGTGAGATGCGAAAGACCTGGAGCGTGCCGAGGACGCCCGGGTGGACGGTGAACTTGTCCACGTCAATCTGCGTAAGCACCGTGTCGAGGTGCATGAACGCCCGGCTCTCCGGAATGCGGAACGCCCAGACCTCCTCCACCGGGCACGCCTCGTCCCAGATGAGCCGCGCGGCGAGCGTGTCGATGGCGGCCGCCTCCGTGCGCTGGGACAGGCCCACCGCAACGGCGCGCTCGCCCAGCACGAGGACGTCACCACCCTCCACATGGTAGGTGAGGTCTCGGTCATACCAGAGTGGCACCTGACGGTACGCGGGATGGCACGCAAACAGGAAGCGGCCGTAGATGGTCTCGCGCCGGCGCGTGCGCTGATACATGCGGTTCAGACACACACCCGGGCCCACCACGCAGAACGGGTCCCGCGTGAAGTAGAGGTTGGGCATGGGGTCCACGATGAGCTCGGTGTCGGGCTCGGCCGCCTCGCCCACGAGCGAGGCCAGGGTCGTCGCGCCGGGCCGCCCCCAGAGCGCCCCGCCCCTGCCCTCGAGCGGCAGTTCCAGCTCGCGCTTGGAGATGCCCGCCATCGTCTTGAGCACGAGGTCATAGGGACTGGCGATGCCATCCAGGAGCTCGCGGATAGCGGCTAGGGCATAGCGGTCGTGCACGCCGCACTCGGCCAGAAACTGGCTCGTGAACTCCTGGCGCGCGCCCGGAACCGCCTCGAGGGCCTCTGCCACGAGGCGCTCGAGGTACAGCACCTCGACGCCCTCGCGACGCAGGAGCTCGGCAAAGCGGTCGTGCTCGGCCTGCGCCACCTCGAGGAAGGGGATGTCGTCGAACAGCAGGCGGCTGAGGTCGGACGGCACGAGGTTCAGAAGCTCCGCGCCCGGCCGGTGCAGGCACACACGACGCAGCCGTCCTATCTCGTTGGGAACGTCAAGCGGGAGGGCCCGGGAGCGGACGCTCCCGCCAGGGCGGCCGGCCTCGGGCACGGAGCCGAGCCCGTCATCCCCGGGCGCAGCGCCAAGCCCTCCGCCGTCGGGCGCAGCTCCGCCCCCGTCACCCCCTCGCGTGGAGCCCGGAATCACCATCCCCCGCCCATCGGGACGCACCGCGGGCGCGGCGGGGCCAACGGATTCTCGTGTGTCAGACATGGCGCTCCCCACTCGACGGCTCTCGGACGACGGCAACAACCAGGCCATCTGCCCAACGACCCTCGGGCGGCCACGACCCGCATGGCCGCCCACCCAGCTGCTCCCGGGCAACCACGACCGCGCGGCAGCCCTACATATATGTAGTTAGTCTACGCCGCTATGCACTTCCTTACCGAACCGTTACAACATTGGAACGTGGACACCCTTCATACTGCCGATACTTATGGTTGGTACCATCGCACTACGTTTGGAAGAGACGAAAGAGGACGCACCCACATGGGCAAGGACAAGATCGAGAGCGATGCGAAGGAATCCACGGACAAGGTGCTCGGCCGCAAGGCTGCCGAGTTCGCCGACGAAGCTCAGCTCGCCGGCGACCCCGAGGCCGCCGCAAAGACCCACAAGGCCAAGCGCGACTTCTCCTACACGCAGAATCGCGAGGTGAGCTGGTTGCGCTTCGATGACCGCGTGCTCGATGAGGCCTTCGACGAGAGCGTGCCGCTCTACGAGCGCATCAAGTTCTGCGCCATCTTCCAGTCCAACATGGACGAGTGGTTCATGATTCGCGTCGGCGGCCTGTCCGACCTCGCCGAGCTCAAGCACCAGCCGGCGGACAACAAGTCCAACGAGACGCCGTCGGAGCAGCTCGCCACACTCTTTGACCTGCTACCCGGCATGTACCGCCGTCGCGAGGGATGCCTCAAGGACCTCGAGGCGCAGCTTGCCGCCAAGGGCGTCGAGCGCGTGAAGCCTGCGGACTACACCGAGGCCGACCGTCTCGCCACCGTTCGGCGCTTCGCCACCTCGCTAGCCCCGATTCTCTCGCCCATGATCGTGGACCCTCGCCACCCCTTCCCCAACCTGCGCAACGACGTGCTCTACGTGGCGTGCTCGCTCGACGGCGAGAGCGAGCAGGGCATGCTCGGCGTGGTTGAGGTGCCGCCCGCGGCGCAGCGCGTCGTGTGGCTGCCGGCGCCCGAGGGCCACGTTCGCTACACACTCGTTGAGGACGTGGTGCGCGCAAACCTCGACCAGTGCTTCGGCACCTACGTGCCCACGAGCTCTGCCGTGGTGCGCGTCACCCGCAACGCCGACATCGACCCTGACGGCGAGGGCGTCGAGGAGGAGGAGGACTACCGCCAGCACATGAAGAAGGTGCTGAAGCTGCGCAGCCGCCTCCAGCCCGTCCGCATGGAGCTCGAGGGCGACCTTCCCGAGGACCTCGTGACCTTCGTGCGCAAGGAGCTCGAGCTCGAGAAGCGCCGCGTGTTCCGCCTCACCACCCCGGCCGACCTCTCCTATGTGTTCGCCATCGAGGGTAAGCTGCCGCCCGCCCGCAAGAGCTCGCTCACCTTCTCGCCGTTCGAGCCGCAGGAGTCGCCGATGGTCAAGCCCGGGGTGCCGATGCGCCCGCAGGTGGAGGACCACGACGTGCTGCTGTGCTACCCGTACGAGGGCATGGGCCCGCTGCTGCGCCTGCTGCACGAGGCCGCCAACGACGACGACTGCATCTCCATCAAGATCACGCTCTACCGCGTGGCGCGCCACAGCCGCCTGTGTGAGAGCCTCGTGACCGCCGTCGAGAACGGCAAGGAGGTCACGGTCCTCATGGAGCTGCGCGCCCGCTTTGACGAGCAGAACAACATCGAGTGGGCCGAGCGCCTCGAGGAGGCGGGCTGCACCGTCATCTACGGCTCCGAGGGCTTCAAGTGCCACTCGAAGATCTGCCAGATCACCTACCACGACTCCAAGGGCATCAGTCGCATCACCTGCCTCGGCACCGGCAACTTCAACGAGAAGACGGCGCGCCTCTACAGCGACTTCATGTTGCTCACGGCACACCCCGGCATCGCCGAGGACGGCAATGCCTTCTTCCGTAACCTCTCGCTCGGCAACCTCCGCGGCTCCTACCGCTACCTGGGCGTGGCGCCCGTAGGCCTGAAGCCGCTCGTCATGCGCGGCATCGACCGCGAGATCAGCCGCGCCCGCGCCGGCCAACCCGCGCAGGTGTTCCTCAAGATGAACTCGCTCACGGACCGCGACGTCATCGATCGCCTCGCCGAGGCGAGCCAGGCGGGCGTCAAGGTGATCATGATCGTGCGCGGCATCTGCTGCATGCTCCCCGGCGTAAAGGGGCGCACCGGGGGCATCGAGATTCGCCAGATTGTGGGACGGCTGCTGGAGCACGCGCGTGTCTACGCGTTTGGCGTGGAGACCGACACCATCTACCTCTCCAGCGCCGACATGATGACGCGCAACACCGAACGCCGCGTGGAGATTGCCTACCCGGTGCTCGACCCCACCTGCCGCGACATGGTCATCCAGTACATGGACCTGCAGCTGGCCGACAACGTAAAGGCGCGCAGGCTCACGAGCGAGGGCACCTGGGAGCGCGTGCCGCGCGAGGAGGGCGCAACCGAGATCAACTGCCAGGAGGTGCTGATCGCCGTTGCCCACACCAGGGCCCGCATCGCGCGCGGCCAGGAGGTTGACGCGGCGACCCTGTCCCCCGTGCTCGCGTCGCTGCCGGCGCGCGTGGTGGACGCGGTGCTTGCCCGCGCAGGCTCGACGGGCCTGCCCACGAGCCTGCGCGGCAGGAGCGGCGCCGCCGGCGAGCAGAACAACCTCGTCTCGAGCGTGGCGGCTGAGCCCACGTGGACGTCTGGCGAGGTTGCAACGGAGGCGCCCGACACCAAAGCCGAGGCCGAGCAGGCTGTGACCGAGACCGTTCCCACCGCCGAGCAGCCAGCGGGCGAGAGGCCCGAGACCGCCGCCACGGCTGAGACGCCGAAGGCGGAGGAGTCCAAGGAGCCGCAGCCGGCAACCAGCGTCAAGGCGCACGTCATCGAGGAGCCCACGCCCCAGAGGGAGCCGGTGGCAAGCTATCCCACCACGGTGGTGGCTAAGATTGCGCGCCAGCCCCACGGACGCGTGTCCACGGCGCTCGCCCTCTTTGGCCTGGGCTTCAAGACGCTCTTTGGGGGCACGCCGAAGCGCAGGTAGCAGGGACCAGGCGCCCGCAGCCGTCACCGAGTTCGAACCGTTTGCGCCTGCGTAGGCGGTTCGCCCACACGTAGTCGGCGCCCGTGTCGCTCGCGCACGCGGCCTCGCGCCGAAGCGCAAGTAGCGCCCGTGCGCGGATACGCGCCCGCAAACTGGTACGGGCCGAGCGAGGCGCGCAACACTAGAAACTCAAAATATAATAACGGGGCACTTTTAAGCTCCGCAGCCTCCCGAAGAGCCGCACATTGGCCTTCGGGAGGCTCCTTTTTGCGGCATTTTCCTGCTCGACCGCACCGCAACGGGCAGAAAGTGCCGCAAACGCCGCATAATGAGTGGCCGCAAACGCACGGAGGCGGCCCGCCGGCAGGCACATGACCTTGCAGGAACTCAAAACTGCCCCCTATTTCCATTTTGAGATTTCACTTTCGCCGAGAACCGGAACGAGGAGCCCATGAGACTCAAGATCGAGCGCATGACCTACGGCGCAGACGCAATCGCCCACACTGAAGAGGGCAAGACGGTCTTCGTCTCGGGCGCCGTTGCCGGAGACGTCGTGGAAGCCGAGCTTGTGAGCGACGGCAAGTCCTTCTCACGCGTGAAGGTCACGGAGGTCATCGAGGCCTCCCCGGACCGCGTCGCACCTGCCTGGCCGTTTGCGAGCATCCTCGGCTGCACCCCCTGGGCGGCCATGGCCTATCCCGCCCAGCTCACCGCCAAGCGGACCAACGTGGTCGACGCCCTGACCCGCGTGGGCCACCTCGCCGATGCCGAGGACCTCGTGACCCCCTGCGACGCCCCCGGCAAGCCCTGGGGCTACCGCAACAAGGCCGAGCTCGCCTTTATGCGCGAGGGCCGTAAAGCCACGCTCGGCATGTACGCCCAAGACGGCACGACGGTGGTGCGCGTGGAGGAATTCCCCCTGCTCGACCTCCCCAAGAAGGGGCGCGACGCCAAGCTCATCAAGAACGTATCCGGCGCCCTCTCCTACCTCGCCGGCTCCCACGAGCTCGAGATCGAGCGCGTGGGCATCCGCCGCTCGAGCCGCACCGGCGACCTGGAGGTTGCCATCTGGACGCCCACCGGCGCCTTCCCGCGCGCCCAGGCGCGTCGCGTGCTCGACGCCGTGCATGCGAGCTCGATCGTACGCGTGATGACCAAGGGTCCCGCCAAGGCGCGCAAGGTTGCCGGCGTGGAACGGCTCACGGGCGCCGGCAGCTGGTCTGAGAAGATTGCCGGCGGCACCATGCGCCTCTCAGCCCCGAGCTTCTTCCAGGTGAACACCGCAGGGGCGGAGCGCCTCGTGGAACTCGTTCTCGAGGCGCTGGAGCCGCGCGAGGAAGACGTCGCCATGGACCTCTACTCCGGCGCCGGCACCTTCACGCTGCCGCTCGCCCGCCGCTGCGACTTCGTGGACGCTGTGGAGTCCTACGGCCCCGCCGTGCGCGACCTGCGCCGAAACCTCGAAGAGGCCCGCCTGGACAACGTGGATGCCGTGGGCGGCGATGCCGGCCGCGAGTTCCCGGACGACGAGGCGGACATCATCGTGGTGGACCCGCCGCGTGCCGGCCTTGCCGAGGACGTGGTGCGTCAGCTCTCCGAGCAACCAGCGCGCACCATCGCCTACGTGAGCTGCGACCCAGCCACGCTCGCCCGTGACCTCGCCCGCTTCCGCGAGATAGGCGCCTTCGACCCGGTGTCGGTGACGCCCGTGGACCTCTTCCCCCAGACCTTCCACGTGGAGACGGTCACGAAGCTGCAGCGCCGCTAGCCCCAATAATCCCCTGCTCCAAGCCATAGGGTGCCCCACACGGGTACCATAGGGACCGACCCTGTGCAACGCGCCCCCGGGCGCGGCAAGACCAAGGAGGACCCTATGGCAAAGGTAGCCATTCTTCTGGCAGACGGATTCGAGACAATCGAGGCCCTGGCCCCCGCCGACGTCCTGCGGCGCGGCGGCGAGGACGTATCGCTCGTCACCATCAACGACACCCCGCACGTCACCACCGCCCACAAGATCGGCATCGACGCAGACGCCACGCTCGCAACCTATGACTTCTCAGACTGCGACCTCGTGGTGCTGCCCGGCGGCATGCCCGGAACCACCAACCTGCGCGCCAACGAGCGCGTCTGCGAGCTTGCCCGCGAGTTCATGGCGAGCCGCGAGCTGGGCGCCATCTGCGCCGCGCCTTCCATCCTCGCGGAGCTCGGCCTGCTCGAGGGACGCGTCGCTACGTGCTACCCGGGCTGCGAGGGCGCCTTCCCCGAGGACGTTCGCCCCGAGGAGCTGGGCGTCTACACGGACGGTAACCTCGTGACGGCCTCCGGCCCCGCGTTCGCGGTGGACTTTGGCCTGGAGCTCCTCGCCCTGCTCGAGGGTGACGAGGCCGCCGAGCGCGTCGCTGACGGCATGCTTGTCATCGACTAGGGGCGTGCGATGAGCCTGTTCGACCTACCCGCCCTCCTTTCCGCGCGCGAGGGGCGCCTGCTGCTCGCGAGCGGCTCGCCCCGCCGCTCCGAGCTCCTACGCGAGGCGGGCTTCGTGCCCATCGTCGTGCCGCAGGACGTTGACGAGACGCCGCAGCCCGACGAAACCCCCAAGGCGCTCGTCGAGCGCCTGGCGCGTCTCAAGGCCACCTCGGCGCTCGACGACGCTCGCAACGGCGACGTGGTCGTTGCGGCAGACACCACCGTTGCCATCGGCAACGAGGACCTCGGCAAGCCTGCGAGCGATGAGGACGCCAGAAGGATGCTCCGCATGCTCTCGGGCGCCACGCACCACGTCTCCACCGGCGTGTGCCTGGCCGTTGCCGGCAGCACCCCCAGCACCCGTCAGGCCATCTCGTTCGTGGAGACCACGGAGGTCACGTTCTATGACCTCACCGAGCCCGACATCGACGCCTACGTGGCCACCGGCGAGCCGGCGGACAAGGCGGGCGCTTATGGCATCCAGGGCCTGGGGCGCGCGCTCGTGAGTGGCATCGAGGGCGACTACTACAACGTAGTGGGCCTGCCCGTGGCGCGCGTCCTGCGCGAGCTCTCCGGCCTGCTTGCCAAGGAGAGGGAGTAACCATGACCAAGTCGATAGACGGAAACCCCATGCCAGACGGCACGAGGCAGATTGGCGGCAGCACCGCGATGGACAAGGCCGCCAGGGCACAGGCACCCGCGAAGGCCATCTCCGACGTGTCGCAGATTCCCGGCGTGCGCATCGCCCACTACACGGACGAGGAGAACGGCACGGGCTGCACGGTCATCGTGTGCCCCGCCGGCGCAACTGGTGGCGTGGACGTGCGCGGCGGCGCGCCCGCCACACGCGAGACGGACCTCCTGCGCCCCGAGGAGACGGTGGACGTGCTCCACGCCATCGTGCTCTCCGGCGGCAGCGCCTTTGGCCTCGCGGCGTCCTGTGGTGTGGCGGAGGAGCTCGAGCGTCGCGACATCGGCCTCGATGTGCAGGTTGGCAAGGTGCCCATCGTCTCCGCTGCCTGCCTGTTCGACCTCGCCTATGCCAACCCCGCCGTGCGCCCCACGGCCAAGAACGGCGCACATGCGGCCGCGCTCGCCCTGGACGACGCCCCCAGCCCCCTTCCCCGCGGCAACGTGGGCGCCGGCACCGGCTGCACGGTGGGCAAGCTCGGCAGCCCGACCCTTGCCATGAAGGGCGGCCTGGGCACCGACGTGGAGCAGGCGGGTCCGCTCACCTGCGGCGCCATCTCTGCCGTGAACGCCTGCGGCAACGTCTATGACCCGGACACGGGCGAGGCCATCGCCGGTATGCGAGCCCAGGACGGCTCGGGCATCGTGGACGAGTGCGCCCTGGCACTTGGAATGGTGGCCCACATGCCGCTCGACGCCGGCACGCCCGGCGCCGCCCAGCCGCCGGCGCGCACCAACACGACCATTTCGTGCGTCATCACCAACGCCAAGCTCACCAAGGCCCAGGCCACCAAGGTAGCCCAGATGGCGGCGGACGCCTACGCCCACGCCATTCGCCCCACGCACACCACCAACGACGGCGACACCGTCTTCGTGATGGCCACGGGCGAGGTGGAAATGCCGCTCGACGTTGTGGGCATCCTCGCCACCCGCGCCCTCGAGCGCGCCATCGCCGACGGCTGCCGCAGCGCCAAGACCCTCCACGGTGTCCCTGGCGCCGCCTCCCTCTAAGGTGCCATTGGGGACAGACCCTTTCACTAGCTTTCTGAAGGGCTAGGGACATGAGACCGCCATTGGTGGTGGGGCCTCTTGCGAGCTTCCTGAAAGGGTTGGGGACATGAGACCGCCATTGGTGGTGGGGCCTCTTGCGAGCTTCCTGAAAGGGTTGGGGACATGAGACCGCCATTGGTGGCGGAACCTCTTGCAATCCCCCGAAAGGCTCACGTGGCAGGACAAATCGGAGCCGGATAACGGGCGCCAGCGAGGTTTAGCCATCCCAAGATTGGCCATTCAGATGCGCGGCACCTGTAGCAAAATAGGAGCGGTGTTAACGTGCGACATACCGACAGGAGCCACATGTACAAGCTCATAGCCTCGGACATGGACGAGACCTTCCTGGACAAGACCCACCGCATCCCAGCCGCCAACCTCGAGGCGCTTGCCACGCTCAAGCAGCTTGGCGTCCTCTTCGTGCCGAGCTCGGGCCGTGGCTATGACTCGATCATGGACAACTTTGCCGAGATAGACCCGGCGCTCATGGAGGGCTCCTACGTCATCTCCTACAACGGCGGCACCATCAATCGCTTTGGTGACCCCACGCCGCTCACGCGGCATGCCCTCGGCCACGAGATCGCCGATGCCATGTGGCGCCTTGGCGTGGAGCATGGCGTGTGCATGCACGCCTACACGCCGGACGGCCGCGTCCTCGTGCGCGACTGCCCGCCTTCCGAGATGGCCTACCTCTCCAGCCTCAAGCGCGTGGAGACCTATGACGAGCCGACCCTCTCCGCCCTGCCCGAGGTCTCAAAGATGCTCTTCATGAGCGACGACTTCGACTGGGTCCAGACCGGCTGGGCTGACGTCGTGGGCACCCGACTCGAGGAGCTCGGCATGTCAGGCGCCGCGGACATAACGTTCTCCTCCAGACGCTACCTCGAGGTTATTCCCGCGGGCGTCAACAAGGGCACGGGCCTCGTGGAGCTCGCCGGCATACTCGGCGTTCCCGCGGCCGAGACCATCGGCATGGGAGACTCGGCCAATGACCGCGAGATGATCGAGGTGGCGGGCCTGGGCCTGGGCGTGGCCAACGTGACACCCGACGTTCGTCCGAGCTGCGACGCCGTACTCGAGACCACCGGCATGGCAGGCGCGCTTCCCGAGGTCATATCCCACTTCGTGGAGCCTGCGCGGTAACAGTCGCCGCATACGAGCCGGGGCGCCCTAGAAGTGCGGCGCCCCGGCTTACCTGTCGTCTTAGTTGAACTTCACGAGCTTCGACGCTACGCGATAGATGCCCAGCGTGAACTTCTTGCCCACCTTCGTGGGCATGTTGGTGGCAATGCCCACCACGCCCATACGTGCGCGGCGATACATGCGCTTGTCATACGCCTTGAGGTGACGCCACAGCTCCTCGCAGTTGTCCATGGCGTCCGGCGCGTCGCTCATGCGCGAGAAGATGGAGCATGCAGCCATCATGAGGGTAAAGTAGCCCACCATGTAGCTACGCAGCTTGGGGCTCTCGATGTCATCATAGAGGTGGTACGCGTCCATCATGATGCGCGTGATGCGCAGCTGCTGGTCGATGCGACCCACCATGACCTTCTCGTTGACGCTCTGGTCCTCACGCCCAATGAAGTAGCGGTAGAGGTCCACATCGAGGTAGTAAAGGGTCTTGCAGCGCGGCAGCGGCACGTAGGCGTAGATGTTGTCCACGTAGAATGTGTGTGCCGGCATAGGCACGCCGCCGTCGCGAAGGACGTCCGTGCGGTAGCTCAGCGAGTGCATCAGCAGGTTCTGGGCCATGCTGAAGTGGCCGATCTTGTCCCACGTGATGATCTTGTTGCGACGCAGTACGTAGCGGTAGTCGATGACGTTGTGCGTGTTGTCCTCGACGTGCTCGTATACATAGTTGGTAATCACGAGGTCGACGCGCAGGTCGCGATAGAGGAAGCCGCGCAGCGTATCGAGCAGCTTGCGCAGGGCCTCGCCATCGAGCCAGTCATCGGAGTCGACGACCTTGAAGTACGTGCCCTCGGCATTCTCGAGTGCCTTGAGCACCGCCATGCCATGGCCGCCGTTCTCCTGGTGCACGGCCTTGACGATGTTAGGGTAGCGATTCTGCCACTCCAGTGCCTTGGCGAGCGTGTTGTCCTTCGTGGAGCCATCGTCGACGATGACAACCTGGACGTCGTCCGCATAGTAGCTGCCCTCGAGGATCGAGGAGATGCAGTGGTCCATGTAGGCGGCAGAGTTGTAGCACGGAATGCCAAACGTAATGGTCTTGCCCATTGTCACCTTTCCTCCGCGAGGCGCTAGTTGTGTGCCTGAACGAGCTCGTCAGACAGGTCAAGCGCACTCGCCACGACGCCGTCCATGTCGTAGTAGCGATACTCCGCGAGCCTTCCCACCGGGTGGAAGTTGGTGACGCGGCTCACGCGGTCGAGGTAGCGCTGGTAAAGCGCCTTGTTGTCGTCCTCGAGGATCGCGTAGTAGGGAGTCTCCCCGCTCTCGGGCGTATAGGCCTTTGAGTACTCCTTCATGATGGTGGTCTTGCCCGGCACCACCTGGCCGGTCATGTTCTTGAACTCCGTGATGCGCGTGAAGTCCTCGCTCGTGGTGTAGTTCACGGTGCCCACGGGCTGGAACTGGTCCTCATCCAACGTCTCGAAGACCATGTCGAGCGTGCGATACGGCAGCGCGCCCAAATCCAGGCCAAAGAGCTCGTCGAGCGGGCCCGTGTAGACGATCTCGCCGCCGTAGGGCTTGCCGTTGACCTTCGCGTAGTCGCCGTCGATGGTGAGGAAGTCGCGCACGTCAACGTCGAGGAACACGTCGATGAGGTCGTGGTTAAGCAGGCGCTCGAAGAGCTTCGTGTAGCCCTCCGTCGGCATGCCCTGGTGCGCAACACGCGGGAAGTAGCGATCGTCGTCGCCCACGAAGACTGGCACGCGGCCGGTCACGGACGGATCGATCTGGTCGGGTGTCTTGCCCCACTGCTTCATGGTGTAGTGAAGGAAGACGTTCTCGTACACGTAGTCCGCGACCTCCTGGAGGTCCGGGTCGTTCTTCTCGCGCAGCTCGAGGATGGGCACTTTCTTGTTCTCGCCAAAGGTCTCCACGAGCTTCTGGTAGAGGGCCTCGCCGCGTTCCTCGCCAAAGGCAAGACGCAGGCTCTTGTGGTTGAAGGGCACCGGCATGAGCGTGCCGTGGATATTGGCGAGCACCTTGTGCTGGTAGTCCGTCCACTCCGTGAAGCGCGAGAGGAACTGGTGCACGCGGTCGCTCTGGGTGTGGTAGATGTGCGGGCCGTACTTGTGAACGAGAACCCCGGCGTCGTCGGTGTAGTCGTAGGCGTTACCAGCGATGTGGTCGCGACGCTCGAAGACGGCGACGCGAAACCCGCAGGCCTCGGCAAGGCGACGGGCGCAGACCGACCCCGCGTATCCCGCGCCGACGACGAGCATGTCATACGAATCGGCGTTGAAGCCAGCGGGGAGCCCACTTGCGATACCCATACGGATCCTCTCGAATCGCCTGCAGAAGCACACAGAAGGCGCGCACCCACCACTACGTACACAGCGAGGACACGCGCCAGACAAATCTTTTAGGTGATTCTATATCAGCCGAACCTATAATGGCCACAGGGTGAACATAAGCCCTGAAAACGCCAGAAAAGGAGCGAAATGAGCGATTTTTTGCAGCGCATGAAGGACGCCGCCAAGCGCGACGTCAAGACGATCGTCCTTCCCGAGGGCGAGGATCCGCGCACCATCGAGGCCGCTAAGAAGATCGTGGCCGAGGGCCTGGCCAAGCTCGTTATCCTGGGCAACCCGGACGAGATTGACGTCGAGGGCGTCGAGGTCATCGACCCCAGGACCTCCGACAAGCACGAGGCCTACGCGGCCAAGTTCGCCGAGCTCCGCGCCAAGAAGGGCGTCACCATCGAGCAGGCCCGCGAGCAGATGAACGACAACACCTACTTCGGCACCATGATGGTCAAGATGGGCGACGCCGACGGCCTGGTCTCCGGCGCCTGCCACTCCACGGCCAACACTCTCCGTCCGGCCCTGCAGATCCTCAAGACCGCCCCGGGCACCAAGCTGGTCTCCGCCTTCTTCGTCATGTGCACCAAGACGCCGGAGTTTGGCGCGAATGGAACGCTGATCTTTGCCGACAGCGGCCTCAACATCAACCCGACCGCCGAGGAGATGAGCGAGATCGCGCTGTCCTCCGCCGACTCGTTCCGCAACCTTGTGGGCGCCGAGCCCAAGATCGCCATGCTCTCCTACTCGACGAAGGGCTCTGCGGGCGGCGACTCCGCGGCCAAGTCCAAGGAGGCGGCCGAGCTCACCAAGCAGAAGGCCCCCGAGCTCGCCGTCGACGGCGAGCTGCAGCTCGACGCCGCCATCGTTGACACCGTCGCGGCCTCCAAGGCCCCGGGCTCCGACGTTGCCGGCCACGCCAACGTCCTGATGTTCCCCGATCTTGCCGCCGGCAACATCGGCTACAAGCTCGTGCAGCGCTTCGGCGGCGCCGATGCCTACGGCCCGCTGCTCCAGGGCATCGCCCGCCCGGTCAACGACCTGTCGCGCGGCTGCTCTGCCGACGACATCGTGGGCGTCGTCGCCATCACCTGCGCCCAGGCCCAGCAGATGAGCGCGTAGGCCGTCTGCTGTTCTGAGATGCGCCTAGGGCTGTCCGCAGGGTAGCCACAACGGGCGCCCCCACAATACGGGAGCTTCTAACTTCTGACGTAAGCGCCGCCGCCCAACGAGCACAGGGCGGCGGCGCTTCTGGTTTGAGCCCTAGACCGACAAGCTGCGAGGCCATGCGCCTGAATTGGGTGCCTATAGCCATGGCTTAAGCAGTTTTTCGAGGCTATGCCTCGAAATGAACTCCGCGTGTGAAAGCTGGAGTCAGTCCATCCCTTACATAGGGGCAGACTCCGGTATTCGCACGCGGAGTTGTTGCGGAATCGGCCACACTGCCGTCAGCAGCAATTCGAAGAGATCGAGCTCAGGAGCTCGAAGACATCCGACACACCGATGCCGCGCTCGTTGACGTCGGGGCGCCTGATCACGACGACGCCACAGTCAGCCTCGTGGGCCGCCGTGAGCTTCTCGGGAAGACCGCCCGCCGCGCCGGTGTCCTTAGTGAGCAGCCAACGCGCGTCGACCTGACGCAGCATGGCCACGTTGAGGGAGCGCGAGAACGGCCCCTGCATGCAGATGATGTGCTTCGCGGGATACCCGAGCGCAAGCGCGCGCTCCAGACCGGACGCGACGGGTAGGATGCGCACAAACAGGCGCTCCTCATAGTCGCGTACCTGCGTGTATATGGAGAGGTCCTTGCTTCCCGTCGTGAGCAGTACGCCGCCTTCGAGCCCAGAGAGCCGCTCGGCGGCCTCCTGCGCGTCGGCCACCTCGATGACGCGCGGGGCGTCTGCGTCCGCGAGCTCCTCGTCAAGCAAGCTGGGGCGTAGCAGGCGGATGTAGCGCGTGTCCGTGAGTCGGGCCGCGTCGCGCAGGTTGGCGCTCACGATCGTGGCATAGGGATGCGTCGCGTCGACCACCACTTCGAAGTCGGCAAGCGCCACGCGCATCTCGTCGGCGTCGAGCCGACCCTGTCGGACCTCGATGCCCGGCAGGTCGCAGATAAGCTCAGCACCATACTCGGTCGCCACGAACGCCGTTGCCGGCATGCCATGGCGCGAAAGAAGCGCGAGCAGCTCATGCCCCTCCGTTGTCCCTGCAAACACCGCTAGGCGCATCATGCCCGCGTGACCTTGTAGAGCATGGCGTTCATGATGGCCGCCGCGATCGTGGAGCCGCCCTTGCGACCATGGGCGAGGATCGAGGGCATGCCGCTCGCGGCAATCTCGTCCTTGGCCTCGACCACGTTGACGAAGCCCACGGGAACGCCCACCACGAGCAGCGGGTCAAGCTTGCCGGCCTCCACGAGCTCGCGAATGCGCAGCAGCGCCGTGGGGGCGTTGCCGATGGCGAATATGACGGGTCCTTCGAGCTCGCAGGCCTTGTCCATGCTCGCCACGGCGCGCGTGGTCCCGTTGGCCTTCGCGGCCGCGGCCACGTCGGGGTCTGCCATGTAGCACAGGGCGGCGTCGCCAAGCTTCTTGAGCGCCGGCTTCGAGATACCGGCGAGCGCCATGTTCGTGTCCGTGACGATTGTGACGCCGCCTGTGGCCAGCGCCTCCGTCGTCTTGGCCACCACCTCGACACCCGGTCTGAACTCGAGCGTGTCGGCAAAGCTGAAGTCGGCCGTCGTGTGGATGACGCGCTTCACCACGTGCGCGACGGCGGGGTCTACGCTCTTGCCCATCTCGGCGAGCTCCCGCGTGATGGTCTCGAAGCTGCGCGACTCGATGTCGGAAGGGCGTCCGGCAACGTCGCTTGCAAGGCTCTCGTGTGCCATTAGTACTCAACTCCCTCTCGCGCCACGACGCCATGCTCAAACGGATGGCGGACACAGCGCATCTCAGTGATGTAATCGGCCGCGTCGAGCACGAACTCGGGCGGATTTCGACCGGTGATGACCAGCTCGGGCCCCTCCTCGACGCCCGCGGCCAGGGCGAGGGCCTCGCGCGCAAGCTCGGGGCTCGCAAGGTCGGCTCGCAGCGCGGCACAAAGCTCGTCGAGCACGGCCAGCCGCGCGTGGCCGTCCCGCATGAGGCCGATGGCCTCGCGCAGGTTGGCATCGTGCTCCCGACGCGCGGCCTCGCGCTCGGCCGCGCTCATGCGGCTCGTGAACTTGGCGGGCGGCGTCACGTGGAACACGCGCGCGCCCTCACGCTCGAGCATCCCCACCTCGCCGCTCGTGCCATCCTTGAGAAACTGGCAGATTGCAACGGGCCAGTGCCGCCCGAGGGCCCTCAGGGCCAGCCCCATGGCCGAGGTGGTCTTACCCTTGCCGTCGCCACAGTAGACGTGGATCATACGCCCTCCTCCAGGATGCGATAGACCGCCTCCATGTCAAGCGCGCTGCGCAGGCCGTCGGCCAGAAGGTCGAACTGCCGCTCGCGATAGGCCTCGTAGGGCTCGCTCATGGCCGCGACGCCCGGCAGGCCGCGACGGGCGAGCATGAGGTTGACAAGCGCGTCGGCCACCCCATCGGCGTCGAAGAAGCCGTGCAGGTAGGTGCCGAGCACGTTCTGCGAGACGTACCCCACGCAGCGCTGGTCGCCCACCCGCACACGCCCGTCCGTCTCGGCGCCCGGCACGAGGCTCGTGCGGCCCATGTGAATCTCGTAACCCGTGAGGGCGAGGGCGCCAAGCGACGAAAACGCACTCGAGGCCGCGAGGTCGAGGTGGCCGACGCCGTGCGTGAGCGACTTGTCGCCGGCAAACGTGGTCTCGCAGGGAAGCAGGCCCAGACCCTCGGCCTCGCCGCCGCCCTCCACGCCCCGCGGGTCGAGCAGGCGCTGGCCGAGCATCTGATAGCCCCCGCAAACGCCGATGATCAGCGTGCCCGTCTCGGCGAGCGCGCGTACGCAGGTGTCGAGGCCCCGCTCGCGCAGACTCGAGAGATCGGCCATGGTGCTCTTGGTGCCCGGTAGGATTACGAGGTCAGGCCGCCCAAGCTCCCTAGCCTCCTGAACGTAGCGCAGGTTGATGAGGGGGTGGCGCTGAAGCTGGTTGAAGTCCGTGAAGTTAGAGAGCCTCGGCAGGCGCAGCACCGCGACGTCGAGCAGGCCCGAGCCGCCCCGCGAGGCCTCGAGGCGCTGTGAGAGGCTGTCCTCGTCATCGAGGTCGAGCGGCATCACGGGCACGACGCCCAGCACGGGAACGCCGCACAGACGCTCGAGGTCGACGAGGCCAGGCTTGAGGATGCCCACGTCGCCACGGAACTTGTTGACCACGAACCCCTTCACGAGCGAGCGGTCGGCCTCGTCAAGCAGCTCGTAGGTCCCATAGATCTGGGCGAACACACCGCCCGGGTCGATGTTTCCGGCAAGCAGCACGGGAGACTTAACCATGTGGGCAAGACCCATGTTGACGAAGTCGTCCTGGCGCAGGTTGATCTCCGCCGGACTGCCGGCGCCCTCGATGCAGACGATGTCGAACCTCTCCGCGAGGTCGTCATAGGCGTGCTGGATGCCGGCCTTGAGGCGGCCCTTGTAACGGTAGTACTCGGTTGCCTGCATCGTGGCAACGGGCTTGCCCTCGACGATGACCTGGCTGCCGCGGTCGCTCTCGGGCTTGAGCAGCACCGGGTTCATGCCCACCTCGGGCTCGATGCCACATGCCTGGGCCTGCATGACCTGGGCGCGCCCCATCTCGAGGCCGTCTGCGGTGACGCCGGAGTTGAGGGCCATGTTCTGGCTCTTGAACGGGGCGACGGAATAGCCGTCCTGCTTAAAGATGCGACACAGGCCGGCAACGAGCACGCTCTTGCCGGCGTTGGACATGGTCCCCTGGACCATGATCGACCTTGCCCTAGGCATGTGGCGATCCCTCCTCAGGTGACGGGTCTTGGTTGCGTGACGGGTCAGGAGTGCGTGACGATTCCCGGTTGCGCGGCGGGCCTGACTTGCATGATGATTCCCAGTTGCGTGGCAGGTCTTGGTTGGCCCTCAGAGCCCCGAGCGCGTCGCGCAGGATGCGCACGAGTCGGTCGTTGGCGTCGGGCAGGCGAACCGCGACGCGATAGTCACCCTCGTCGAGCCCCTCGTAGGCACGGCAGTCCCGGATGATGACACCGCGCTGGGCCATGGCCTCGTACAGGCCGGCGGGCCCGGAAAAGCAGAGGTAGTTGGCCTCGCCCGGAAGCACGGCAAGGCCAAGCCCCGCAAGCTCCGCCCGCAAGCGCGCGCGCTCCCGGGACACGGCCGAGCGCGTGCGCCTAACCCACGCACCCTCCCCAAGCGCCGCCACGCCGGCGGCCTGTGCCACATTGGAGACGGGCCAGGCCTGGCCGGCGGCACGTACGAGCGCAAGCAGGCGCTCGTTTGAGCTCAGCAGGTAGCCGAGGCGAAGGCCGGGCATGCCGTAGAGCTTCGTGAACGCCGAGAGCACGGCAAGGTTGTCGAGCTCACCGAGGAGGGGCCGCAGCGTGTGAGCGCCCGGGTCGTCCAGAAAACCGTTGAAGCACTCGTCCACAACGAGCACGCACCCCACGTCACGGCAGCGTCGCACGAGGCGCTCAAGTAGTTCCGTGGGAGCTGTCACGCCCGTGGGGTTGTTCGGGTTGCACACAAAGGCCACGTCACACCCTGCAACCGCCTCAAGCAAGCCCGCATCGGGCACGAAGCCCGCCTCACGTGAGAGCGCATAGTGGCGGATGTCACCACAACCCGAGCCACGCAGCGCAAGCTCGTACTCCGAGAACGTGGGCGCAAGCACGAGCGCGCGCCGGGGGCGCAAGGCGGCCGCGAGGCGCCAGATGAGGTCGGCCGCGCCGTTGCCGGGCAGCACCCAGGACGCCTCGAGCGCAAAGTGAGCGCCAAGGGCACGCCTGAGTTCCCGGCTCTCCGGGTCGGGATAGGCCGTCGCCTGCGAGAGCGCCTCGCGAGCGGCGCGCAGGGCTGCGGGGGCCATGCCATAAGGGTTCACGTTGGCAGAGAAGTCGAGAGGGTGCGTTCCAAAGCGCTCCTCGTACTCCGCCACGGCGCCACCGTGGGCCGTGAGCGGCATCGAGGGACGCAAGGTGTCCGGAGCACCGAACCCGCTCGCACACACGTGCCCAAGCTCCCCGGGGACCACCTCGGCGCCGCCAAGCGCACCGGAGGCGTGAAGCGCCTCCAGCACGCGCGCGTCGGGGGAGCCTATGACTGATCCTGTTGTCACGTCACACCTCACATGCGTCCGAGGGCAAGGAGCACGGCCATGCGCGCGCAGGCGCAGGCCACGAGGGCGAGCGCGCAGGCCACGTACATGAGCCGGGCGGCGCGCCTGATGTCATCGGGCTCGATGGGCCGCGTGTCCGTGCCCAGCTGTGGCTTGTGGACAACCTTGCCAAAGTAGGTGGCGTCGCCGTTGAGGTGGATGCCCAGGGCACCCGCCATGGCCGACTCGGTCTGGGCGGCGTTGGGGCTCTCCGACTTGTGGCGGTCGGAGCGCCACACCCTGAGGGCCCCCGCGCCGTCGAGGCCCGCGAGGGGCGCGGCGGCAACGATGCAGACGCCGGCGAAGCGCGCGGGCAGCCAGTTCACCACGTCGTCGGTGAGGGCGGCTGCGCGGCCAAAGTCAAGGTAGCGCTCGTTCTTGTAGCCGATCATGGAGTCCATGGTGTTCACGGCCTTGTAGGCGAGGCCCAGCGGCGCCCCGCCCACGGCGAGGAATACGAGGGGTGCAATGACGCCGTCGCTCGCATTCTCCGCGACCGTCTCGACGGCCGCGCGGGCCACGCCCGCCTCGTCAAGGCGGGCGGTCTCGCGCCCGACCACCATCGAGACCGCCTTGCGGGCGGCTGGCAGGTCGCCGCGCAGCAGCTCGGCACGCACGGCCATGGTCTGGCGCCTGAGCTCGCACGCGGCAAGCGCCTGGTACGACAGCCAGCTCTCCACGGCAAGCCGCAGCCAGGGACTCACGAGCCCGCAGAGCCACAGCACGGCGCTCGTGAGCACGAACGTCGAGATGACGAGAATGGCGACCAGCACCTTGCCAGCCGCGCGCAGGCCGCGCTGCGTGGACGGGAAGGCTGCGCGCAGCCTCGGCTCGAGGGCGCTGATCGCACGCCCCATGAGCACCACCGGGTGCGGCAGCCAGCGCGGGTCGCCGAGCACGGCGTCGAGCACAAAGCCGGTGACGAGGGCGAGTATCGTCGTCATGCCGCCCCACCGCCCCGGCGCTCCTGCCAGAGCGCTGCCGCCCGCACGAGGCGCTCGGCCGGCGCCGTGTCTGCCGGCCAGAAGAGATGCGGATAGCCCGCATAGAGCGTGGCCGTGCTCACGGCCGCGTCCCAGCGCCGGGCGCGCCCGGGCTTCGAGGCCACGAAGGAGTCGCCCTCATGCGTCGAGTGCCAGTAGTGGAACTCGTGGGCGCGCAGGCGCTCGCCCGCCCGCGCGATGAGGCCGTCGCCGCGAGGCTCGAGGTCGATGTAGCCAAAGTGGCGCAGCTTGCCCTCATTGGCGCAGGTCCCCGGCAGGGCACCCACCATGTCCCAGGCCGCGCCGCCGGCATCCTCGAGCGACTCCTGCAGGTACATGAAGCCGCCGCACTCGGCAACGGTCGGGAGCCCCGAGGCAATGGCCTCGCGCAGGGCCGTGCGCATCGCCGCGTTGCCGCTTAGGCGTGCGGCATGGAGCTCGGGGTAGCCGCCGCCCAGGTAGAGCGCGCACGTGCCCTCGGGGAGCGCCTCGTCGGCAAGTGGGCTGAACGCCACGACGCGCGCGCCGAGGTCCTCGAGCAGTCGGAGGTTCTCGGTGTAGTAGAACGAGAATGCGGCGTCGCGCGCGACGGCCACCACGGGCGAGCGGTCCGTCACGGGCTCCACCACAAACGGGGGCTCGGCCATGGCCGGAGCCTCGGTCGCGAGCGCGAGCAGGCGCCCTACGTCGAGCGTCTCGGCAAGCGTGTCGGCCAGGGCGTCCACGCGCGCGGCGAGGTCTGCCACCTCATCGGCGTCGACGAGCCCCAGGTGGCGGCTCTCGAGGGCAAAGCGCTCGTCTGAGGGCACGTAGCCCACGCAGGCCACGCCGCACTCGGCCTCGATCATGGGGGCGAGCACATCGTAGACCGCCTTCGTGCAGCGGTTCAGGATGACGCCCGCCACCTGTGAGGGGGTGCGAAACGTTGCAAACCCCTTCACCTGTGCCGCGAGCGAGACCGAGGCGCCACGGGCGTCGAGCACCAGGACGCACGGCGTGGAGGTGGCGCGCGCCACGTCGTAGCTGCTCGCGCGCGCCCCCTCGCCCAGGATGCCGTCGTAGTAGCCCATGACGCCCTCGAGCACCGCTATGTCGCAACCCTCTGCGTCGCGCGCGATCAGGGAGCGCACGCGTGACTCGTCGCAGAAGAACAGGTCGAGGTTGCCCGTCTGGGCACCGGCCATGCGTCGGTGGAACGTCGGGTCGAGGTAGTCTGGCCCGCACTTGAGCGCAGCCACCGAGAGGCCGCGACGCGCAATCAGCCGCACGAGCCCGCACGTGAGCGTCGTCTTGCCCGAGCCCGATGCGGCGGCGGCGAGCATGAGCCTCGCACAGCTCGTGCTCATGCGCACACCCCCTCTGGGGACCCTTGGCCCTCGAAAGGAACAGCCGAGGCGGCACCCCGCGCTTCCTCGCCAGCCTCAGGCGCGCCCGCGACGCCCTGGGCGCTCACGAGAAACACCGGGTTCTGCGCTCGCATGAGGTGGTAGGGCCCGATCTTGTCGGCGCGCGAGGCCTGGACCTGCGCGGCGTCGAAGCCCTCCCACTCCGCACCCGCGAGCAGCTCGGTGGCATGGGCCAGCGTCTCGAGCGTGATGGCCGAGACGCACACACGCACGCGCGGGTTGGCCGCACGGGCGGCCGCGAGCACCTCGGCGAGCGTGCCGGCCGAGCCGCCCACGAAGACAGCGTCGGGCGCGGGCAGGCCCTCGAGCGCCCGGGGCGCCCTGCCCTCAACCACGTGCAGGTTCGACAGGCCAAAGCGGCGGGCGTTCTCACGCACGAGCTCTGTGGCCTCGGCCTTGCGCTCGACGGCCCAGATGTCGCCGGTGCGCGAGAGCAGCGCGCACTCCACGGAGACCGAGCCTGTGCCGGCGCCCACGTCCCACACGGTGTCGCCGCGCGCGACGCGCAGCTTCGCGACGGCGGCAGCACGCACCTCCTGCTTGGTCATGGGTACCTTGGCGCGCACGAAGAGCTCGTCGGGGATACCCGGCGTGGCCCAGGGCCACCCGGCCTCCACGGCGCCGGTACCGGGGCTCGCAGCCTCCACGAGCATGACCGAGAGGGTGTCGAAAGGCTCTCCCGCGAGCTCTGACGCCGTGGAGCACACCACACGCTGCTCTGGATAGCCCAGTCGCTCCCCCACGCTCACGCGAGCGTCGCCCAGGCCGGCGTCCACGAGCCGCGCGCACAGCTCGCCGACGGACGTGCGCGCGCCGCCCGTCACGAGGAAGAGCTCGCCGCCCTCTCGGGCCTCCGCAGCCACGTCGAGCTCCACGCCGTGTGCGGAGCGGAAGCGCCATCCCTGCCACGGACGCTCGAGAGCCGCGGCGAGGCACTGCATTGAGCTGATGCCCGGGACCGCGCGCACCTCGACGTCGACAAGCGCGTCGCGCAGGCGCGCAGCCAGCCCGCGGGCGCCCGAGAACATGCCCACATCGCCGCTCATAGCCACGACGGCGCGCCGCCAGCTGCCCTCGGACAGCGCCGCCACGATGTCGGCCGAGAGCACGGCCGGCACGCGCCGGGCATGCTCGGCCACCTCAAGCCCCTCGATGAGCCTCGGAGCACCTACTACGATGTCGGCCTCGGCCACCACACGGGCGGCCTCGGCCGTCATGAGCGAAGAGGTGCCCGGGCCCATTCCTGCAATGCACACACGGTGCTCGGGCGCAATCGTCTCGGCCTGCTCCATGGCTTCCTCCTACTCGGCGATCTGACGGTAGCCGCGCGGCGTCACCATCTTGCCGCGGACCACACGTGTGCGGTCGTTGCCAACGTAGACTGTCGTGAACATGTCGGCGTCGAGCGTCTTGAGGCCCTCCAGGGTCGTGAGACCGCTCTCTTGCCCCTCGCGGCCGATGTTGCGAACCCAGCCGCACACGCATGAGGCAGGCTTGCCGGCGTCGATGAGGATCTGCGCCGCGCGGGCGAGGTGGCCTGCGCGCTTCTTGCTGCGCGGGTTGTACAGCGCGAGGCAGAAGTCTGCCTGCGCCACGGCAACGAGCCGGCGCTCGATGAGCTCCCAGGGCGTGAGCAGGTCTGAGAGCGAGACGCATGCGAAGTCGTGCGAGAGGGCGGCGCCGAGTACGGCACTGCCGCTCTGCGCGGCGGTCACGCCGGCAACGACCTCGATGTCGACCTCGGGATACTCCTCAGCGAGCTCGAGCATGGGGCTCGCCATGCCGTAGACGCCCGCGTCACCTGAGCACACCATGCACACGCTCTGGCCCTCCTGAGCCCGGTCGAGTGCCATGCGGCAGCGCTCGACCTCGCGCATCATGGGCGTAGCCAGCGTGGGCTTGCCGGGAAACAGCGGCTCCACGAGGCGGATGTACTCGGTGTAGCCCACGATGAGTTCGCAAGCGTCGAGCGCCTCACGAGCCTCGAACGTCATGCCCTCGGCACCGCCGGCCCCGATGCCCACCACGCGTACCAGCTTCATAGTGTCCGTCCTCTCGTCAGTCAATCTCGTCAGTCAAGTTAGTGGGTGCATATCCCCCGCGGGCCCCTCCCGCCCCGAAGAACCGAGGGGAGGCGACCCCGGGAGCGCTAGTCGAAGGAATAGCACACGGGGCGCTGCGCGAGCGCGAAGGTGGTGCCCCCGCCGGCGCGCTTAGGCACCACGAGCCTGCCGCCGCCCACAAGCGCCGCACGCTCGCATACGTTATCGACGCCCGTGACGCTCGACACGAAGGTGCTCGCGGTAAACGATCCCGGCACCTGGCGCAGCCGCTCGGCAGGCCAGGTCTCAAGCGTCCAGCCACGGCGTGCGCAGAACTCCAGCAACCCCGGCTCGTGCGCCTTGAGGTCGATGGAGCCCATGGACACGACGGCGCGCTCGTCGAGCGTGCGCCCGTCAAGCTGCGCCGCACCGACCCAGCCGCGCTCGAGCGCGGCCTCGGGGATGTTCCTCCGGCAGCCGACGCCCACCGACACGCACCGCGGCACGAGGCGAAGCGCCCACTGGGGCGCCGCAGGCACCGCCCAGGGCGACACCACGACGTCAGCCTCGCGGGCGTCGTGCGTGAGCTCGACGCCCGTGGGCGGCGCGCCGTCAAGCCGCACGCCCTCGTCCGCCCACACGCGCACGGTGCCGCCTGCCAGGAGCTTGCCACTCACGGCCTTGATGGCGTGGGGGTTGGGGATGGAGAGGCCGGCCCGTGTGGCCCAGGTGTCGACGGCCCACAGGCCGCGGTTGTCGGTGGCGGTGGTGATCACGGGCGTGGCACCGGCGGCGGCCGCAACGAGGGTAGCCAGGCGGTTGGCCCCGCCGATGTGGCCCGAGAGCAAGGAGACCACCCAGTGGCCGCCCTCGTCCATAACGAGCACTGCCGGGTCGGAGGTCTTGGCATGCACGTGGGCGGCAATGGCGCGCACGGCGATCCCCGTCGAGCCGACGAACAGCAGGGCGTCGTCGGAGGAGAAGTGCGAGGCAGTCCAGGCGGAGAGCGACTCGTGCCCCTCGCCGTAGCACCCCGTGACGCTGTGGCACCAGGGCTCGTCGAGGTCTGCCGCGAGCGCGCCGCTCATGAGCGTCGCCATGACGTCGTTGACGAGGCGCTCGCCGGCCCGCGTGAACGCGATGCAGGCGATGCGCTTCGCTCGCGCGCTCACGGCCGCACCACGAGTGTGGTGAAGTACCCACCGCGCTCCGGGGCGTCATCGAGGCTCTCGGCAACGACCTCGCTCGGCATGCCGCAGTCCTGCACGAGACTCGTTCGCTCGTAGACCCCGGCACTGCGGAGCTCGTCGCGCAGGCGCGGCAGGCTTTTGCCGGCCTTCATGATCACCTTGGTGCCCGGCAGCGCCAGCGCCTCGGCGAGCTCGCCATAGCCCGAGGGGACGATGGTGAGCGGGCTCGTCATCGAGGGCGTGAGCGTGGTGTCGAGACGCGCCGCGATGGCGCAGAAGCTCGGCACGCCGCTCACCATGCTCACCGCGTAGCCCTCAGGCTCCAGCAGCTCCTTCATGTAGTTGAAGGTGGAGTAGATGGAGACGTCGCCGAGGTTGGGCATGGCAACGTTGTGACCGGCGTCAAGCTCGACGGCAATGGCGGCGGCCGCGCGCTCGTGGCTCGCGTGCAGCACGGCCGCATCGCGGCTCATCTCGAAGCGCAGCTCGAGCACGCGCTTGTCGCTGAGGTCCACGGCGCGCCGTGCGATGTCGAGGGCGCAGGTGCCCCCGCCCGAGGTCTGCGGCGCCACCAGCACGTCTGCCTCGCGCAGCACGCGCACGGCCTTGAGGGTGAGCAACTCCGGGTCGCCAGGTCCCACGCCCACGCCCCAAAACGTTCCCTTGGCGCCACCCTGCGGATCGGCGGGCGCAGCAGCTTCCGCGCGGCTCGCGAGCGGGGTCTCAACCATATCCATAGCGTATCCTTTCGCGAATGTGTGGAGCGGGCTGCCGGCGGCCTACTGTGCGGCCGCGGCAGGCGACGCGGGGTGCGTGGGGCCAACGGGCGGCAGGCCGGCCGAGGCGCGCATGGCGGCTATGAGCTCGTTGCAGCCGCGCGTGCGGCCGAACTCCCCGTAGCGTTTCGAGAACATGATCGCGCCCGTCTCGAAGGCGCCTGCGGCCCTGTGGTCGATGTGCTCGCCGATGGCGTCCATGAGCGAGCGGCATACGGCCTCGAGCAGGCCCTCGTCGGCCAGAATCCCCATGCAGGCATCGGTGGTGGCCGCCGACATGATCGCACGGCAGCAGGCCGTCGAGGCGCCGGCGATCGCCGCGTGCGCGCAGACGATCTCGCAGCGGCAGTCGGCCACGCGCGAATGCGTGTTCATGACGCCGCCGGCAACCTTGGCGAGTTTGCCGGAGTGCCCCACCACGAGCACACGCTGAAAGCCGTGGTTGGCCGCGGCGTCGAGCGCCTCGCCGAGGAAGTTGGAGAACGAGACTTCTGCGAGGCCGTCGAGCTCGGCGAGCTCGCGCACATGGTCGGCCCCGTAGTTGCCGGGAACGAGCACGAGGTCGCGTGCGCCCTCTGCGGCCTTCTGGCGGATCTCGAGCTCGATGCTGGCGACGAGCGCCCGCTCGCTCATGGGCCGCACGATGCCCGAGGTGCCCAGGATCGAGATGCCGCCCTCGACGCCCATGTGTGGGTTGAAGGTCTTTGCCCCCACCTCGGCGCCCGTGGGGGCGTAGATGACGACGTCGATGCCCCCGTCGTAGCCGAGCTCGTCGCAGGCGCGCACCACCTCCTCGGCGATCATGCGCCGCGGCGTGGAGTTGATGGCTGCCGCACCCACGGGCTGGTCGAGGCCCGGCTTGCGCACGATGCCTATCCCCCGCCCGCCCTCGATGCGCACCCGAGGCTCGCCCTCCGCGCGCGCGGCGCGCCCGACGCGAGCGTAGACGAGCATCCCGTCGGTGGAGTCGGCGTCGTCTCCCCCGTCCTTGCGGATGGCCGCACGGGCGGCCGAGCCGCCCTCGGCAACGTCCGCGTCAAGCACGTCGGCGTCGACGCGAAGCCCGCTCGGGGTCACGAGGCCCACACGCGCAGGAACGGAGCCGCTCAGCAGGCCCCGCGTTGCCGCCTGCGCGGCCATGGCCGCGCAGCTGCCCGTCGTGTAGCCGCAGCGCAGGCGCTTCGTGCCGTTGAAGATGTAGTGGCTGCCGGCGGCGTCTGCCTGCGAGGTCCCGGCCGCATGCGTCTCGGCGAGCGCGTCGTCGGCGGCAGACGGCGCGGGGCCCAGGGGCCTCGGCGCCCCGGCCACCGACCCCGGCTCGTCACTAGGCCGCATGGCGCACCCCTCGCCTGAGCTCGCGCGGCGCGGCAACCGTGAGCTGCTCGGCGTCACGGGCATGCTCGGCGTACATGGCGCGTATGTCGGGGAGCTGGCCCAGGCCCTCGAGGTTGCAGGTCACCTCGTAGCCCGCGGCGCGCAGGCGGCTCGCCCACGAGTCCTCGCCGTCTCCGGCCATGTCGTTCTTCGAGTGGTCGCCGGCGACGAGCATCAGGGGCGCAAGCGTCACGCGGGAGTAGTCGCGCTCGCGCAGAAGGCCCATGACGCAGTCGAGGTCGGGCTGCGCCTCGACGGTGCCCACGTAGAGGTCGGTGCGGCCCAGCAGCATGGCGTGGAAGTTCATGGCCGCGTACACCACGTTGGAGAAGCGGTCGGTGCCATGTCCCATGAGCACGACGGCACGCCCTTGTTCGGTCTGGTAGTGCCCGGCCATCACGCGCATCACGCGCTCGGCGGCGGCGGTGCCCGACAGCAGGGGCTCGCCCACGCAGACGCGGTCGAACAGGGCCGCGCAATCGACGACCTGGCTGCGCAGCTTGTCGAACTCCTCGCCGGGCATGAGGTGGCCCGGCTGCACAGTCACGTCGTCCACGCCGGCGGCGGCCATACGCACGAGTGCCTGCCGCACGTCGGGGACGTCCTGGCCGCGCCCGCGCAGCACGCGGCGTATGATCGAGCTCGTGTAGGCCTGGCCGAGCAGGGCGTCAGGCTCGGCCTCTAAGAGCGCGTTGGCCACCGCGTCCAGGCAGCTCGCCTGGGCGTCGGCGTGACTCGTGCCAAAGCTCGCAAACAGGATGCCGCGCATGGTCTCCTCCTAGTTGTCGTCGTCCGCCACGCCCGCGTCCCCGGGGGCCTCGCCCTGCGCCGGAGCAGCGTGGCTCGCCTTGCGGAACAGGGTGGTGAAGGTGGGGTCGTACAGCCTGCTGCGGTCGTGGGGCCCCGCGAGCACGCCGCCCACCACCACGAGCGCCGTGAGACGGATGCCGTTGTCGGCGCCGGTCTGGGCGAGCGTGCCCACGGTGCAGCGTAGCACCCGCTCGTCGGGCCAGGTGGCCTTGTAGACGATGGCCGCCGGCGTGCCGGGCGTGTATGCCCCGCCCGCCAAAAGCTCTGCCTGGAGCTTGTCGAGCATACTCGCCGAGAGGAAGACGACCATCGTGGCGCCGTGGGCCGCGAGGTCGCGCGTGGCCTCACCGGCGGGCTTGGGCGTGCGGCCCTCGAGGCGCGTGAGGATGACGCTCTGGCTCACGCCCGGGAGCGTGAACTCGGCGCGCAGCGCCGCTGCCGCCCCGCAGAAGCTCGAGACGCCCGGGCACACGTCATAGGAGATGCCAAGGCGGTCGAGCTCGTCCATCTGCTCGCGGTGGGCGCCGTAGATCGAGGGGTCGCCCGTGTGAAGACGCACCACCTCCTTGCCCTCGGCATCAGCCGCCGCCATGACCTCGATGACCTGCTCGAGCGTCATGCGCGCGCTGTCATGGATGGCGCAGGAGGGCTTGCAGGCCTCGAGCAGCTGTGGGTTCACGAGGCTTCCGGCCCAGATCACGACGTCGGCCTCGGAGAGCAGGTGCTGTCCGCGCACGGTAATGAGGTCGGGGGCGCCAGAGCCGGCGCCAACGAAGTGGATCATGCGTTCCTCGCTTCCTCGCCCGCCGCATGCGGGCGCTCGGTCATGCTGTGATGTTTCCCCACCCGGCGGCTGTCTGTATACTGGGCGGCATGAAACTCTTCCCCTTTACATGCCTGCGACCAACCGCCGTCTCCGCGCCAGCGCTCATGACGCTGCCCTACGAGGACCTCGCGCTCGCGCCGGCCGCAGAGCACGAGCGGCACGAGGCGGGCATCGATTGGCCACACGGCTCGGGCGCCGGCGAGCGGCGCGAGCTCGCGCGCCGCCTCGCGAATGGCGAGCTCGTGGCCGACGAGCGCCCCTGCCTGTACGTCTATCGCATCGACGCGGCCGAGGGAGGCGCCCTCACCGGGGTCGTCGGGTGCTGCGACGTCAACGAGTACCTGGGCGGCGTCATACGCCGCCACGAGCAGACGCGCACCGCGGTGGAGCAGACGCGCGCGGCGCACATCGAGGCCCTGGGCGCGCAGACCGGGCCGGTGCTGCTCGCCCACCGCCCCAGCGCCCACGTGGGCGCCGCGGTGGGCCGCGTGATTGCCCAGGGTGCGCCAGAGCTCGACCTCACCGATGC
This sequence comes from Olsenella uli, assembly GCF_901212655.1. Classification (GTDB taxonomy): domain Bacteria; phylum Actinomycetota; class Coriobacteriia; order Coriobacteriales; family Atopobiaceae; genus Parolsenella; species Parolsenella uli_A. Next base: position 170,524 of record NZ_CAAKON010000021.1, read on the forward strand.
CCTCGGAGCGCGCAACCGTGTCTGGCGTCTCGAGGAGCCGAGCGACCAGGCGCCGGTGCTGCGGGCGTTTGCGCACGTCGCCCGTGCCTACATCGCCGACGGCCACCACCGCATGGCAGCAAGCGCCTCCGTCGCCCGCGCGCGCCGCGCACGAGGCGAGGCCGGCGGCGCGGGGGCGTTCCTCGCGGCGCTGTTCGACGCGCACGACTTCACGCTGCTCTCCTGCAACCGCATCGTGCGCGGCGCAGCCGACGGCCTCGTAGGCAAGCTCCGCGCGGCGAGGCTCGGCGTCACGGAACTCCCCGGCAGGCCTGCCACACAGCGCAGGGGCCATGCGAGCGTCCTGTGCGAGGGCGCGTGGTTTGACGTGTGCCTTGGGCCCGCGCCGGCAGGAGGCGCGCTCGCCGCGCTGGACGCCACGCTCCTCCAAGACCGCGTCCTCAAGCCCGTCCTCGGCGTGGACGACCCGCGCCGCGACGCGCGCATGGCGTTCGTGGGAGGCATCTTTGGCCTCACAGGCCTCGAGCGGGCCTGCGGCACGCATGACGTTGCCTTTGCGCTGCGACCCCCCAACATCGACGAGGTGCTCTGCGTGTCCGACGCGGGCCTCGTCATGCCGCCCAAGTCCACCTGGTTCGAGCCCAAGCCCAGAGGGGGCCTGTTCGCCCGCCTCATATAGCCACCTGCGCGAACCCATGGGGCTTCCTAGGGCCTCTCGGGGGTCACGGGTCCACGCAGCTCGCGCCAGCGCGCAACCACAGCCTCAATGAGGCTGTCGATCGTGGCCCGCGCCGACACCTCGCATGAGAACCCATGGGCGCGCGCCGCGGCGGCGCACATGGGACCTATGCAGACGGCGGGAAGCACCGCCGCATCGAGCTCGGGGAACGCCTTGGTGAAACCGTCGGCGGTGCTCGCGCTTGTGAAGGTCACGAGCGAGGCCTCGCCTGCCTCGATACGAGCGCGTTCGTGCTCGTCAACGGCGTCGCCGACGAGCACCGTCTCATAACAGGCAACGTCGTCGACAACAAGACCAGCCTGGACAAGTCCCTCGGATAGCTCGGGAGAGCCGATGGCGGAGCGGAACAGCAAGACTCGTTCGCCGGCCCTGCTGCGCGCCGCGATGTCGACGGCGAGGTGCGCCCCGTCGAAGACGTCGGGCACGAGGTCGGGCTCGATCTGGTGGCGCCTGAGCTCGTCGGCCGTGGCGGATCCGATGGCGGCAACGCCCACACCGGCGAGCCAGCGAGCGTCCCGGCCGGCGCAGCGCAGCGCGTCGAAGAGGCACCGCACGCCCACCGTGCTCGTGAGGACCACCCAAGCATGCTCACGCAGGCCCTCGATGGCGCCCACAAGCGTCTCGCTCGGCACGGGCCGCGTCTCGATGCAGGGAGCCTCGATGACGTCGGCACCCAGCTCGCGCAAGCGCCTCGTAAGCGTTCCCAAGCGATCGGCCGGCCTCGTCACGGCCACGGTGAGGCCGCGCAACGGAAGCTTGTCATACCAGTCGAGGGTCTCGGCGAACGCACAGACCTCGCCCACCACGAGGATGGCCGGACTCGTAACGCCGGCGTCGCGGGAGGCGTCGGCAACGGTGGCAAGGGTGGCGTCGACGCGGCGCTGGCGCGCCGTCGTGCCGCGCTCGACCATGGCCGCCGGCGTCGAGGGGTCCATGCCCGCGGCGAGCAGGCCGCGGGCGATCTCGGGCGTGGTCGAGACGGCCATCATGAACACGAGCGTGCCGCCAACGCGCGCGAGCGCGTCAAAGTCCATGCCAAGCTCGCCGTTCTCGCGCCGGTGCCCCGTCACGAGGTGGACCGAGGCGGCGCAGGTTCGGTCGGTTGCCGGGATGCCCGCGTATGACAGCGCGGAAACGGCGCTCGTGACGCCCGGGACCACCTCGAAGGGCACGCCGGCGGCGGCGAGCTCGCGCGCTTCCTCGCCCCCGCGACCGAAGATGTAGGGGTCCCCGCCCTTGAGACGCACGACGCGCCTGCCCGCCAGCCCCTCGCGCACGAGGATCTGGTTGATCTCGTGCTGGGGAACGGGGTGGCAGGCGACCCGCTTGCCAACGTAGATGCGCTTCGCCTGCGGGCACAGGCCCAGCAGCTCGTCGTTGATGAGGCGGTCGTAGACCACCACGTCGCAGCGGCCTAGCAGCTCGGCCGCGCGGCGTGTGAGCAGTCCGAGGTCGCCGGGGCCCGCACCCACGAGCGCGACCATGCCCAGCGTTCTCTCAGCAAGCCTAGCCTCTGTTGGCATCGCTTCTCACCTCCACAGCGAGCGCCGCAGCGGCGCTCTCGATGTCGTCGGCACCCAGCTCCCGCGCGCCGTAGGCGACGGAGGTCGCGTCATCGCTCGCATACATCCCCGTGAGGGCTACGCCCCCGGTCGACGCGTCGTAGGTGGCATAGGCGGCGCAGGGCTTGGTGCAGCCGCCGTCAAGCGCCCGCACGAAGGCGCGTTCTGCCAGGGCGCAGGCGCGCGACGAGAGGCAGTCGAAGGGCTGCGCCCACGAGACGTCAGAGCAAGCACGAGCCTGCGCGACGATGATGCCCTGGCCTGCCGCGGGCAGCATCTCGCTCACGGAGAGGCAGCGGGCGATGCGCTCGGCAAGGCCGAGGCGCTCGAGGCCCGCAGCGGCGAGCAACAGGGCGCTGTACTCTCCAGCGTCAAGTTTGGCGAGGCGCGTGTTGACGTTGCCGCGCACGCTCTCCACCCGCACGCCGCCAAACACGCCGGCAAGCTGCACCTGGCGCCGCTGGCTCGAGCAGCCCACGGGAGCCTCGCTCTCGCGCAGGTATGCCTCGAGGTCGAAGCCAGGTGCCGTGGCGTCGACGCCAGCCGGGAGCACCACGGCGTCGCGTGGGTCCTCGCGAGCGGAGAAGGCAACGAGCGGCAGCTCGGAGGGTGTATCCATGGGGAGGTCCTTGCAGCTGTGAACCGTCACGTCGACCTCGCCGGCGGCCAGGGCACGGTCGAGCTCGCGGACGAAGAGGCCCTTGCCGCCCACCTCGGTGAGTGGTCGGTCGAGGATGCGGTCGCCCGTCGTGGTGATGGGCACGAGCCGACACGTGATGCTCGGGTCGGCCGTGACGACCGAGCGCGCAAACAGCTGAGCCTGGGCGAGCGCGAGGGTGCTCGCCCGGGTTCCGATGCGTAGGGTCGTCACCGCTCGCCCACCCCCTCGGCCGGTGCGGCGGACACGGCGCAGGCGCGTGGCATGCGAATCTTAGTCGCGCTCACGAAGTCCTCCAAATACCTCACGTGCAGCGTTGATCGTCGCGTCGATGTCGGCGTCGGTGTGGGCGGCGCTGACGAACAAGGCTTCGAACTGCGAGGGGGCAAGGTAGACGCCGCGGTCGAGCATGCCCGCAAAGTAGGCGGAGAAGGCGTCCGTGTCGCAGGCAAGAGCGTCGGCGTAGCAGCGCACGGGCTCTCCCGCGCTGAAGTACACGCAGGCCAGCGAGCCCACGCCCTGCACGACGGCGGCGCGCGCGCATGCCTGGGCAAGCCCCTGCGTCAGCCGCGCGGCGCGCTCGTCGAGCCGGTCGTAGAAGCCGGCGTCGGAGGAGATGATCTCGAGCTGCGCGGCGCCCGCAGCCATGGCCACGGGGTTGCCCGAGAGGGTGCCGGCCTGGTAGACCGGGCCGGCCGGCGCCACGAGCTCCATGAGCTTGCGCGAGCCGCCGTAGGCACCCACGGGCATACCGGCGCCGATGACCTTGCCGTAGGTCACCAGGTCGGCATGCACGCCGAAGCGCTCCTGGGCGCCGCCCGCAGCCAGGCGGAACCCCGTGATGACCTCGTCGAAGATGAGCAGCGCGCCAGACGCGTCGCACAGCTTGCGCAGGCCCTCGAGAAAGCCCGCCTCGGGCGGTACGACACCCATGTTCGCGGCCACGGGCTCGACGATGACGCAGGCCACCTCGCCGGTGTTCTCGGCAAGCAGGCGCTCGACGCTCTCGAGGTCGTTATAGGTGGCGAGCAGGGTGTCGGCCGTCACGGCCGCGGGCACGCCCGGCGAGTTGGGCACGCCACCGGTGAGGGCGCCCGAGCCGGCCTTGACGAGCATGCTGTCGACGTGGCCGTGGTAGCAGCCCTCGAACTTGATGACCTTGTCCCTGCGCGTCGCCGCGCGCGCGAGGCGCAGGGCGCTCATGACGGCCTCGGTGCCGGAGTTCACGAAGCGCACCATCTCCAGGCCCGGCACCATGCGGCACATGAGCCTGGCGAGGTCAGCCTCACCAGCCACGGACGCCCCGAAGGACAGTCCGCGCGAGGCGGCCGAGATCACGGCCTCGCGAATCGCGGGGTGGTTGTGCCCCAGGATGAGCGGGCCCCACGAGTCGACGTAGTCCACGTAGTCGTTGCCGTCGACGTCGATGATGTGCGACCCCTCGCCACGAGCGATGAACGGCGGCTCAAGACCCACGCTTTGGTAGGCGCGAACCGGGCTGTCGACGCCCCCGGGAAGCACCTGGCGAGCCTCGGCGAACAGGCGATGCGATGTCTCGTAGGTGAGGCTCATTATCCGATCCTTCCCTCGGCGATGGCGCCAGCGATGCGCTTGGCGTAGTAGGTGATGAGGATGTCAGCGCCGGCGCGGAAGATCGACACGGCGCTCTCGGAGACGATTGTGTCCTCGTCCACGAGGCCGGCCACGGCAGCGGCCTTCACCATCGCGTACTCGCCGCTCACCGAGTAGGCGGCAAGCGGCAGGTCGGTGGCCTCCTTGACGCGGCTGATGACGTCGAGGTAGGCAAGCGCGGGCTTGACCATGAGGATGTCGGCGCCCTGCTCGGCGTCGATGAGGCTCTCCTTGACGGCCTCGCGCACGTTGTGCGGGTCCATCTGGTAGCCCTTGCGATCGCCGTGCGCCGGCGCGGAGTCCGCGGCGCCTCGGAAGGGACCGTAGAAGGCCGAGGCGTACTTGGCCGAGTAGCTCATGATCGGGGCCTGGTCGTAGCCCGCCTCGTCAAGAGCGGAGCGAATGGCCGCCACCTGGTCGTCCATCATGGCCGAGGGAGCCACCATGTCGGCGCCGGCCGCCACCTGGGAGACGGCGGTCTGTGCAAGCAGCGGCAGAGTCTGGTCGTTGTCGGGGGCATCCCCCACGAGCACGCCGCAGTGGCCGTGGCTCGTGTACTCGCACAGGCACACGTCGCCGATGAGCATGACCTCGGGATAGCGCTCGCGGATGGCGCGCAGGCCCTGCTGCACGACACCGTTCTCGTCGTAGGCGCCGCGGCCGAGGGGATCCTTGTGGGCCGGCAGGCCAAAGAGGATGAACTTGTCGACGCCGGCCGCCAGGTGCTCCTCGACGGCCTCGCACACGCGGTCGGGCGAGTAGTGGTACTGGCCCGGGAGCGTGGTGATCTCGCTCTTGACGTTGGTGTCCTCCACGACGAAGAGCGGGTAGATGAGGCTCGCGCTCGACAGGCGCGTCTCGCGCGTCAGGGCGCGAAGGGCGGGGGTACGGCGTAGGCGGCGCGGGCGAATGGGCTCTATCACAAAATCCTTCTTTCAGCCGAGGGGTCCTGGGATGTCGCGGGCCCCGGGTGGACGGGACGACTGGTGCCTCAGGCTGAGATGGCCTGGGCCTGCCCAAGGCGGCGGGCACGCTCGCTGCACCAGGTCTCGAAGTCTGTCAGATGCTCCTTGATGAGGTCATGGGCGGCATTGCGCGCGGAGGCGTTAAGGTCGGCCTCGGAGCCGTCGCGCATGTCGTCGAGGTTGAACAGGCGCACGCCCTCCACCTCGCCGCAGGCGAGCTCGATGTCCCTGGGCATGGCGAGGTCAACGAGGGCACGGGGGCGCGTCGCGAGCGCCTCGAACGCCGCGCGCGACACAGTGATGTGCTGGCTTCTGGTGGCGCTCACAACAAGGTCGCAGCCCTCCATGAACGACATGCGGTCGTCGTAGGAGATGGTCTTGCAGCCGCGGGGAACCAGGGTGATGCCATGGCGGTAGGTGCGCAGGGTGATCGCGGTGTCGGCACCGCGCGCCACGAGCAGCTCGGCGGCAAGCCGTCCCATCTCGCCGTTGCCAATCACGAGCGCGCGCAGGCCGCGCAGGCCCGAGAGCTCGCGCTCGGCGAGGTCGATGGCGGTGCGGGCGCACGATGTGCCCTCCTGGTGGAACTGCACCTGCGTTCGTACGGCCTTGCCGCAGGTCACGGCGAGGCGGAAGAGGGTCTCGAGCTCGGGCGTTATGCAGCCGGCCTCGCGCGCCGCCGTCTGGGCGCGGCGCACCTGAGAGATGATCTGGTCCTCCCCCAGCACCTGGGAGCGCAGGCCGCAGGAGATGGTCATGAGCCGCCTGCAGGCCTCGGCGCCTGCGAGGGCGAACAGCTTGGGCACCATCGGCCGCTGCGTCTCGCCGTGGAGCGAGAGGGCCAGGTCGCGCACGGCGGTAGTGGCCCTGACGAGAAATGCTTCGTCGGTGAAGTCCTGACCTGCAGGCATGTCGAAGTAGGTCTCGAACCGGTTGCACGTCTTGAGCAGCACGCATCCGCGCGCGCCGAGACGAGCGATGGCCGCCTCCATGAAGGTAGTCTCGGCCGACTTGGGGATGGCGAACAGCTCGCGCACCTCCATGGAGGCCGACTCCCAGTCGATGCCAACAGCCACAACCACCGCACTACCTCGCTTTCTCGGACCCTTGGCCCGCCAGACGACCTAGAGTCAAGACAAGACCGAGGCGCGGCACCAGACGCGCCGACACCTCGGGCTACTAGGTTCACAATCTTCGAAAACTATATTCTACCGGGTACCAGAGCACGATATTCCCCCGAGAGGGCGACATATTATTACCCGCACACGTCTCATTTTGACGGATTAACGCAAAAGCAGTCACAATCGGCCGGCGCATTGGGCGCAATGCGACGGCCGGCCGTGGCTGCTCTGGTGCGGGCGCCGCCGGGCACGCACGGCCCGGCGGCGGTGATCGCCTAGATGATGTACGGAGTCGTGGTGCTCTCGAGCGGCTCGGAGGGCTCCATGGCGCCCAGCACCTGCCTGCCGACCTCGCGGGCGGCGACGATGGCCTGCTTGACGGCGCCCGAGTCGCCGGAGAAGGTCGTGATGACCTCGTTGGAGAAGCTCGTGCCGTGGGCGGGGCTGGAGACCGAGACCACGTCGACCGTGGCCGCCTTGACGGCGGTGTCGCCGAGCAGCACGCCGATGGCCGCCGGGGCGCCCACCGTGATGCCGAAGGCCTTGCCCTCCGGGGCGCCGAAGGCCTTGGCCAGGGCGTGGGAGGCGCGGGCGGTGTACTGGAACTCCAGGTGGCCGGCGGAGTTGCCGTAGACATCGCCCATGGTGCGCTCGACGTCGGCCAGCGTCACCTCGACGGCGCGGCGGGCGTCGGAGACGTCCTCGGCGCCGAAGACGATGAGCGAGCCGTGGCCGGCGCCGCCCTCGGTGTCGCGGGGCAGCTCGATCTTGAGCACCTCGACGTTGGTGGCCTTGACGGCCTCGTCGGCCGCGAAGATCTGCGGGCCGGCGCCGGTGCGGTCGCCGACGATGCCGATGGAGCGGTACTTCGGGTCCAGGCCGAACTTCTCGTGGACCTGGCGGTCGACGTTGGCGATCACGAGGCCGATGGTGTGGCCGATGGCGGTGCCCACGAACTCGGTGAGGTTGCAGGCGCCGGCCGGCTTCGGGGCGCCCTTGGCGACCGTGGAGCTGCTGGCGGTGTTGGGGGCGGCGGAGCCAAGCTGCTTGGCGACCTCGGCCATGACCTTGTTTACAAGCTCTTCGTTCATTGCATTCCCTTCTTAAGAAAGGCGATAAGCCATGTGCTAGGCCTGGACCTCAGGGTGCGGAAGGATCTTCTCGACGTCAGTGTGCGGGCGCGGGATGACGTGCGTCGACACGACCTGACCAACCTTCTCGGCCGAGGCCGAGCCGGCGTCGACGGCAGCCTTGACCGCGCCCACGTCGCCGCGGACCATGACGGTCACCAGGCCGCTGCCGATCTTCTCGTAGCCGACCAGCGAGACGTTGGCGGACTTGACCATGGAATCGGCGGCCTCGATGGCGCCGACGAGACCCTTGGTCTCGACCATGCCCAGAGCTTCACTCTGCATATAGAACCTCCTTGTGACATGCACCAATACCTACCCGCGCCCTCCGTCGCTCTCGCGTCCCCAAGGCACAGGTCCCTTCACCAATAAGTTTGCATCTGTAACCACTTGGAAAATTTGTCGCCACAGGGCAACTTCTGGCGCATAAGAGTGTCATTTTGTGCCATGAAAGTACCCCTTGTCATCCCGCTCCCTCGAAAGGGCAAGGGGAGACGGTATAAAACCCACGGCTCCAGGGGTTGACGGGGCACAGGCGCCAGCAGATGGCGTATGACCGACACGTGGTCTCCAGTGGATAAGGTATGGCATCCGGTAGATGGCGGGCGGCTGCCGTCAGACGGCACGTGGTCGTCGACGGACGCCGCGAGCGGGCGCCAATGCAAAAAACCCGTGGCTATGCGGGCGAACGCATGGCCACGGGCAAAGGGCCCTGAATAGCAGAGAAACACGCAAGGACCGTCTAGGTCGTGAGGTACGATAGCAGGAGAGGGACTATCGGACCAACAGCTTCTCGAGCAAAGCAGAAGCCTGATTCTCGTTTACATCACGAGGATTGGTAGCCGTGGTGGGGTCTGCCACGGCAAGCTTCGCCAACTCGGGAAGCTGTGCCTTTGCCTCGGCAACGTCGACACCGCACTGCTTAAGGGTCGCAGGCTCGCCAACGGAACGACACAGCCTGTCCACCTCGCGGGCAAGGCTACTCGCGCCCAGACGGACGGTTGCCGCGCTAAACCCAAGAATCTTCGCAAGGTGGGCATATTTGATGGCCGCACGGCTGTACTGCCCATTGCGTGCGCCCTCAAGATCGGCATTGAACGCAATAACATGGGGCAGAAGCAGTTGACAGCAGCGACCGTGAGGCAGATGGAAGCGAGCGCCAATGGCGTGGGCGGCGCCGTGGTTGACGCCGAGGCCCGCGCGGTTGAACGCAAGGCCCGCCAGGCAGGCGGCGTTGCTCATCTTCTCGCGCGCCTCGAGGTCGCTGCCGTCCTTGTGGCAGCGCGGGAGGTACTCGAAGATGAGCTGGGCGGCCTTCTCGGCCCAAGCGTCAGTGAAGTCGCTCGCGTCGGTCGAGACGTAGGCCTCGATGGCGTGCGTAAGCGCGTCGAGCCCCGTGTCGGCGGTGATCGCCGGCGGGACCGACTCGGTGAGTTCGGGGTCGAGGATGGCCTCGGTGGCCGCGAGGTCGGGGTTGGCCAGCGGGTACTTGACGCCCTGGGCAGGGTTGGTGATGACCGCGTAGTCGGTCACCTCAGAGCCCGTGCCGCTCGTGGTGGGAATAGCGATGAGGGGCAGCTGCTCCGCGGCGCCGGAGGCATCGCGGTAGATGGCGCGGATGGCCTTCGCGGCGTCGATCGACGAGCCGCCACCAAGCGCAACGATAACCTCGGCGTCGAGCTCCTCGAGCGCCTTGACGCCCTGGGCGACAACGTCGATGGGAGGCTCGGGCACAACCTTGTCATAAACCTTGGTGGTGCAGTTGGTGAGGTGGGACGCAACCTTGTCCGCCGTTCCAGAGCTCGCCATGAAGCCGTCCGTGACGATGAGCACCCGCTTGTCACTGATATCGGCAAGCCTGCCGAGCGCACCCGAACCAAAGTAGACGCTCGTCTTGACGCTGCAATCCTGCATTCTGTCCCCTCTCGAGCCTGGCTGCGTCGCAGCCGATGTCTAATCCAAGGACAATCTCTTGTGCGTGCCGTTCTGCTCTCGATACTCGCTCGGCGTGATGCCCAGGTGCTTCTTGAACACCTTGCTGAAGTAGTTGGCCCCGTTGTAGGAGAGCTCGCGCGCAATGACCGTGACCGAGGCGTCGCTCTCGCTCAGCATGAGCTTTGCGTACTCGAGCTTGTTCTCGGTCATATAGTTCACGAAGCTCACGCCGGTCTCACGCTTGAAGTACTTGCTGAAGTAGCTCGGAGACATGCTCGCGTAGCGTGCAGCCTCCACAAGCGTGAAGTCGACATGGACGCTGCGGTCGAGCTTCGTGACGATCCGCTGCATCGGGCTCACGCCCGAAAGCCCCTCCTTCTCCACAAGGTCGAACAACCTGCCGATGAGTTTCTCGAACACCGCGTACGCATCGTAGCGATATCCCATCTGTACCTGCTCGAAGCGGAAGGTCGCGCGCCCGAGGTAGGTCTTTGCGTCGTAGGCGCACGTAGGCCCATATTCACCCGCGAGTCCCACGACACCTGCCGCGAAGGCAAGCATGCTATCCGCTATTTCTTGAGCATTCTCCAAGCTGTCGTAGAGCGAATCAACGTACTCTCTTGTGGCTTGAAAGCACTTTTTGTACTTATACGCTCGCAAATTTTCGCCTATCCAGCGAACGCTGCGCTCGCGGCGCCAGTCCATGCGCGACTCCTGGATGTCGCTGCCGGGCTTGGAGAGGATGACGTGCACGGCCGCGACGAGCCAGTCGGGCCGGTAGGGCTTGAGCAGGTAGTCGGTGGCGCCCAGGCGCCAAACGCTGCTCGAGACCTCCTTGTTGGCGGCCGCTGAGGTGACGAGCACCGCCATGCCAGGGCAGAGCTTGAGGCACTTCGAGAGGAACGTGCAGTACGCATAGGTGAAGCAGGGCACATCGGCAACGAGCAGATCGGCCCCGTTGAGCTTGAGACGTGCGTAGGCATGGTCGAAGGTGTCCGCACACGCGGGCGCGTTGTCTTCAAGCGACGGCGTCAGGGTGTTCTTCATCAAGCGAAGCTCGCGCGGGTTCTCGGCAAACAGCAGGACGCTACTCATCGAAGCCACCTCACTCCCCGCTCGAAAGCGGCAACTTGAAGCTCACGACACACCCGCGCTCATCGTCATTGGCGCTCGGAGAGACGACGAAGCCTGAGGCCCCGAGCCCGAGGTCACGCAGGTGCCGGTCGGCGTCGACGAGCGTGAAACTGAGGTTGAGACCCTCGAGCCTGCCGTCGATGGCCTGGCGCATGGCTGAGACGCCCATGCGGTTCTGGGCGACGCGCACCTCGACGCACTTGTCGCCCTCGGTGCAGTCAACGAGCACGATACAAGGGTTCTCGGCCGTGGCGTCCCAAGGGTCGTCGAGGGCGGTTAGGATGATGGGGCGCAAGACCATGAAGGGGCACGGCACGAGCGACAGGCGCTCGGGAGAGCGCACGGCATAGTCAATGGGGGTCGGCAGGCGCGTCGACAGCAGGTGCAACAGCATCTTGACGTGCGCCGTCTCCTCCCCCAGCGTCACGAGCGAGCACTCGGTCTCGAGCACGTAGCGCGAGGCGTCGACGAAGTCGAGCAGCAAGGAGTCGGTGGACGCGGCCTGCTCCTCGATGGCCATGGCGTGCAGCTCGCTTAGAACGGGGAAGAAGCAGCGGAAGACCTCCTCGAGCCTCCGTGCGCCCTCGACCCTGCTGCGCAGCCTCCGCTGGGCGTCGCCAAGCTGGGCATGGAGGCTCATAAGCTCCTGGTCCTTGTCGCGCACGACCTCGTCGAGCTCGGCCGCGGTCTTCGCGAGCTCACCGCCGACGATGGAGGAGATGATGTTGCGCACGGTCTCGGCGATGGCAACGAGCCGGTCGAACTCGATGGGCTGAATCTGGTCCCTGGCCGCGAGCAGCTCGACGGAGCTGTAGACCTCGCGGTCCTCCGGGACGACGCTCTGAATGCCGCCGTCGGGTTCATCGATGACCTTGACCTGGCCGGCAAGCACCGCGCCGAGATAGGTGTCGCCCGCCACGATGGGCACCGCGAAGTCGACGAGCCCTGCGTGGCAGCGATAGATGCAGGGCTCCGACGACATCGCAGAGCGAATGCCGCCGAAGGCGTCGCAGCGCTCGCACATGGCACAGAACTCGGGGTTGCTGCGTCCTATGCGGCAGTGCTCGGTAAAGCCGCTCCTGCGCGTGATAGGCGTGCCGTGATAGTCAACGGCAACCAGGGCGACGCCAAAAGCCTTGGAACAGGCGTCCATAACCTTCTGGAGATGTTCAGTATCGACGTAGTCGGTGATGCCCCCGGCTTTCGTCCCGGCCATGTGGAGGTTCCCTTCGCGTGAGATGTAAACCTGGTTTCAAGTGTTAACGAACGCACAGAAAACCATTACTCAAAAGTATGGTACGGGTAAATATTTGCTGTCAATAAAAAAATGCCACGTTAGACCAATACAACTAAGGGACCCTTCCTGGTGGTAACCCACAATGTATGAACACTATAGGTCGATTAGACGCGCTATATAGAGGTTTCTACGAAAAAAGGACGGCTGCACGACGCATGCCGCACAGCCGTCCTCGCCCAAGGTGGGCAAAAAAGTGCTACTTCGTGGGATGCGGGCCGGCCGCAAGCACGTTCTCGTCAACGGTGGCGAAGCGCTCGGCGGCGTGGTTGGCGAACATCTCGGCCAGCTTCTCGGCGGCCTCGTCGTAGGCCTCGCCACTCGTCCAGCTGTTACGCGGGTTGAGGACCTTGGCGTCCAGGCCCGGGCAGGCAACGGGGATGTCAAGGTTGAGGCGGTCGTCGTGCGTGTAGCCCTCGGCATCGAGCTCGCCGGAGAGCGCCGCGGAGACGAGCGCGCGGGTCGCGGGCAGGCTGAAGCGGGCGCCCACGCCATAGCCGCCACCCTGCCAGCCGGTGTTCACGAGGTACACGCGGCAGTGCGTGGAGTCGATGCGCTTGCCAAGCATGTCGGCATAGACCATCGGGTCAAGCGGCATGAACGGCTCGCCAAAAAGCGCGGAGAACGTGGGCGTGGGCTCCTTGATGCCCTCCTCCGTGCCGGCCACCTTGGAGGTGAAGCCGGTGATGAAGTGGTACATCGCGCCCTCGCGGGAGAGTTTAGAGATCGGCGGGAGCACGCCAAAGGCGTCGCAGGTGAGGAACAGCACGACGCTCGGCACGCCGCCGCGGCCGTCGAGGCGCACGGAGCTGATGTGCTCGACCGGATACGCCACGCGCGTGTTCTCGGTCTTGGAGCCGTCGGAGTAGTCCGGCTCGCGGGTCTCCTTGTCCAGGACCACGTTCTCGCACACGGCACCGAAGCGGATGGCATTGTAGATGTCGGGCTCGGTGATCGGAGAGAGGTCGATGGTCTTGGCGTAGCAGCCGCCCTCGATGTTGAAGACGCCGTGCTTGGACCAGCCGTGCTCGTCGTCGCCGATGAGCTGACGCGTCGGGTCGGCGGAGAGGGTCGTCTTGCCCGTGCCGGAGAGGCCAAAGAGCACGGCCGTCTCACCCGTCTGCGGGTCCACGTTGGCGGAGCAGTGCATCGAAAGCACGTCGTCCTCGACCGGCAGCAGGTAGTTCATGAAGGAGAAGACGCCCTTCTTGATCTCGCCGGAGTAGCCGGTGCCGGCAACCACGATGCAGCCGCCCGCGAGGTCGAGCATGACCGCCGCGTCGGAGTTGACGTGGTCGTCCTCGGGGTCGGGGTGGTAGCCGGGGGCAGCGAGGATGCAGATGTCGGGCTCGCCAAAGTTCGCGAGCTCCTCGGCTGTGGGACGGATGAGCATCTGGCGGATGAACAGCGCCTGGCTGGCGCGCTCGCACACGACGCAGACCCTGCGGGTGTGGTTGCGGTTGGCGCCGGCAAGACCGTGGACGACGTAGAGGTCGCGGCCGTAAAGGTAGCCGGAGACGCCATGGACGATGCTCTCGTAGACCTCGCGGTCGATGGGGACGTTCGTCTTGCCCCAACAGACGTTGTCATGAATGGCGGGGTCATCCACGACGAAGCGGTCGTTGGGCGAGCGACCCGTGCGCTCGCCCGTGTCAATTACCAGCGAGCCATTAGACGCCAAAACGCCCTCGCCATTGGCAAGGGCGGCCTCGACGAGCTTGGCAGGTGCAAGATCTTCGTAGATCTGCGGGCCGCCGGTCACATTCTCACGTGCGAGGAGCTTCTTCGTAAACGCGTGACGCATGATGGACCTCCTGTCGTGGTTCTTCCAATCTCCGACAAGAAGGTCATACCGCAAGCCCACCGCCCGGAGCCCGCACTTCCGTGAATGGTGCGGACAATAATCGGCGGACGGTGGGCCTGAGCGTGTGGGTGGAGCGTGCAGGCAAAATGCAGCAAAACGTGGTAGGGCACCTTTTGAGCTCCCCTCATGGGGAGGCTCTGCTGCCATCTGCCTTTACCCAACAACCCCGGTGGCCCAGGCAAACGGCAGCTCCACCGCCGGAGCCCCGCTACCAAACGAGGGGGCTGAGCGCTAGTCGTCCATGCGCAGCGAGCAAATCTTGGGCTGCTTGTCCTTTGCGATGGTACCGTTGCTGTCCGTGGGCTCGGCGGAGTTGCAGATGGCGTCCACCACGTCCATGCCGTCCGTCACGTGGCCAAAGGCGGCGTAGTTGCCATTGAGATTGACGGAGTCCTCCTGCATGATGAAAAACTGCGAGCTGGCGGAGTTAGGAGCGCTCGAGCGGGCCATGGAGATGGTTCCCCGCGTGTGCGAGATGGGGTTGGGATGCCCGTTGGAGGAGAACTCGCCCTCGACCGTCTCGCCGGACCCGCCCGTGCCGTCGCCGTTGGGGTCGCCGCCCTGCATCATGAAGCCCTTGATGATGCGGTGGAAGGTAAGGCCGTCGTAGAAGCCCTCATTGACGAGCTTGGCGAAGTTGGCCACGGTCTTGGGCGCGTTGGTGGCAAAGAGCTCGAGCTTGACGGTGCCATAGTCGGCAATCTCGAGGGTGGCGTGGTGCGTGCCACGGGAGTAGTCGACGCCGGTCTCGGCCGAGGTGGCGGCATCGGCGTCCGTGGTGGCAGAAGCGGAGGCCGAGGCAGCGCTCGTGGCAGCGGCGGTCGACGCGGACTTGTCGGAATGAGCGCTGCCGCATGCGGCGAGGCCAAGCGAGCCGGCGGCACCGAGGGCGGCGGCGAGGAACGTGCGACGGGACATGGGAGCGAGCTTCATGGAAGTGCCTTCCGGTTGGTCGTGTGATGAGTCTGGCACCGAGCACCCGGCGCTCAAGTGCCCACATGATAGACCGCGGCGCCCAGCAGCCCGGCATCGCGAGCGTCATGCGTGGCAATCACTAGGGAACGGCCACGGAGCTCGGAGCGCACCAGGGAGCACACGGCCGCGTGGGCCCCATCGTCCAGGCCGGCAAAGGGCTCGTCGAGGATGATGCAGTCCCCCGGCGCGAGCAGGGCACGCACGAGCTCGACACGCCGGCGCTGCCCACCGGAGAGCTCGCTAACAGACACGCAAGGGTCGATGCCCGGGATGGCCCGCTCGAGCAGGCGGCGAATCTCCGCGTCTGACCTGTCCGGGGCCGCGACAAGTGCGCAGTTCGCGAACGCGGAGGCACCCTCGATGAGCCTGGCATCCTGAAACTCGACCGAGATGCGGGCGGGAACCTCGAGGCGCTCGGAGGAGATTGGCGTCTCCAATCCCTCGAGCACGCGGAGCAGCGTGGTCTTACCCACGCCCGAGGGCCCCATGAGGCAGAGGCGGCCGCCCGGCACAACCGAGAGCAAGACCGGCCAACCCCCTGCCGCACCATGCGGCAACACGAGGCCGTCTGCGACAATGGCACCCCTCGAGGCGTCGGCCCCAGGTTCGGGCACTCCCCCTGGGAGGTCGTCCCCGGCTTCGACCGCGCCCCCGGTTCCGCCAGGGCAAAAGCCGGACCGGGCCGCGACGCCGAACCCTAACTCAGCCTCGTCCCTCGGACGCAGCCGCACGGCAAGGCGAATGGCCGCGGGCCCGCTCGCCCGAAGCAGCCAGAGGCACGCACGCTCCCACACGGTGGCAAGGGCAATCACCACAAGCGTCCAGGCAAAGAGGCTTGGCGTGTCCAGCAGGAGCTTGGCCTGGTAGATGCGCTCGCCGATGCTGCCGAGCGGCATGCCGATGAGCTCGGCCGCCACGCCGGACTTCCAGCTCATGCCCAAGACCGTCTTGCTGGCGGCCAGGAGGAACGGCAGAGCCTCGGGCCAGGTGAGCGCCAGGAGGCGGCGCGCGCCCCGGACCCCGTGGACGCGCAACATCTCCAAGCGGCCCGCGTCGACGCCGGTCAGCCCCTCGAGCGCGGGAAAGTACACGCCAGGCAGCGCCATGAGGGACACCGCCGCCATGCTCACGTTGGACGCGCCAAGCCACATGAGCAGCAGCACCACGAAGCACGCCACCGGCGTGGACTTGATGGCCACGAGCGGCGGGCGCACGAGCACCTCGAACGCGCCCGAGGCACGCGAGGCGGCCGCAAGCAGCAGCGCCGCCGCATACGCGAGGGCGCAGCCGCCCGTGATGCGGGCGGCCGAGAAGCCCACCTTGCCCCAGAACGCCGGCTCCGTGGCAAGCGCGACGAGCGCCCGCGCGACCTCCACCGGCCCGGGGAGCAGCAGCGGCTGGGCCACAGCCCAGCTCGCGAGCTGCCACACGGCGAGCCAGAGGGCCGCGGCGGCAAAGGAAAGTACCTTTCCCCGGCGAGGCGAGGCCGAGCGCGGGGGCGCCGCCGGATGCGGGGGCACAGCGGGATGCGCAGCCTCCCCGCCACTCACGCCGCGCTCCCCCGCACCCGTCGAATCCGGGTACCCATCCGAGCACTCGGCCAAGCCGCACCCCCTATACGGACACCACCCCAAGCCTAGGCGCCCTGCCGCACGTAGTAGAAGTCGTCTGCGGGCAGCGCCCCGCCCACGGAGCTCGCGTCGGCGTCAAAGAGCACCTTCAGGTAGCCGGAGAGGGCCTTCTTCATGTCGTCGCCCGTGGTGCAGACGATGTGGCAGCCCGGAATGGCCTTCCCGGCAACCGCGGCGCTGTCGACGATGCCCGCGTCCACCACGGCCTGGGCCCACGTGGCGGGGTCGGCGTTCACGGCCTCGACGCTTGCGGCGTGACCCGAGAGGAACTCCAGCACCGCCTGAGGGTTCTGCTCGGCGAATTCCTTGCGCACCACCGTCACGCCCGTGATGAGCTTGGAGCCAGACTCGCCGGCAAACTCGTCCCAGACGTCCGTGAGGTCGACGGGCGAGGCTAGCGCGGAGTTCTTGGCGAGGGCGGCCGTCTTGAAGGGCTCGGGCAAGATGCCCACCGCAGTGGGGTCGCTTGCCAGCACGGAGACCACCTCGGTGGCCTCGCTCTTGAACTCGAGCGTCACCTGGTCCTTGATGCCGGCCTGCCCAAGCAGGTAGTTCATGGAGTACTCGGGCGTGGCGCCCTTGCCCGTGAGGTAGATGGTCTTGCCGGCGAGGTCGTCGAAGGTCTTGACCGTGGCGTCGCCGGTGACCACGTTGAGCACGCCGAGCGTGTTGATGTCGATGACCTCGACCGCGCCCTTGGTCTTGTTGTAGAGCACGCTCGCCGCGTTGGATGGCACGAGCGCGATGTCGGCGTCGCCGGAGATGAGCTTGGGCGTGACCTCATCCGGGGAACCGGAGATGGAGAACTCGTAGGAGTTCTCGGTCTTGCCCGAGTTGGCCTGGTCCATGAACTGGACGAGCCCGATGGACGTGGGGCCCTTGAGCGAGGCGACACGGACGCTCACGGCCTCAGGCGTGGCCGCCGTGGTGGCAGACGACTCGCCCGAGGCGACCGGCTGCGAGCCGCCGCAACCCACGAGCCCCAGGCCGAGCAGGGCCACGAGCGAGCCGCCGAGGAAGGCCCGTCGGGAGATGGGACGATGCATGTTTCCGTTCATGTGATACCTCCATCATGACGATTGACAGACTGATAGTAGCCCCGCCGGGCCGCTCCGCCGCCCACGTTGACGCCCGATTTCCGTGCGCAGCCTCCAGCCCGGGCCAGGCACCAAATCGCACGGCCAGACCCGCCGCGCGCGAGCAGGACCGAACAGAAAGGGCCCCGCGGGCGGCAAGCCCACGAGGCCCAACGCGCGACGACAACCGGCCCTGCGCCTACGCCCGCGCAACCTCCCCCGGCACCTGCCAGGCGTGCTGGTCCGTATGGAGCAGCTCCTCCGCAAGCTCGCCCAAAGGCTCGCCCAGAAACTCCTCGTAGCAGGCCTTGACGCTCGGGTTCTCGTAGGAGGCGCGCAGCTTGGCGCCGCGGTCGAGCGACCAGAGCACCTCGCCGCGGGCCTCTGCCAGCTCCTGGCCGTCGTGGATGGGCTGGCCACCGCCGCCCGCGCAGCCGCCGGGGCAGGCCATGACCTCCACGAAGTCATAGGAGACCTCGCCTGCCTCGAGCGCCTGGATGAGTCGCTCGGCGTTGGCAAGGCCGTGAGCCACCGCCACGTGCAGCGGCGTGCCGTCCAGGTCGAAGGTAGCCTCCTTCCAGCCGTCCTGGCCACGGGCGTCGGTGAACCCCTCGGGGTCTGGCGCCTTGCCGGTGACGAGGTAGTAGGCCGTGCGCACGGCTGCCTCCATCACGCCACCGGTGGCGCCAAAGATCACGCCGGCGCCGGTGCCAAAGCCCAGCGGCGTGTCGAGCGGCTCGGGCTCCACGCTCGCCACGTCGATGTGCGAGGCGCGGATCATGCGCACCACCTCGCGCACGGTGAGCGCCACGTCCACGTCGGGCTCGCCCGTCTCCCCCACCATCGTGGGCAGTGCGGCCTCTGCCTTCTTGGCCAGGCACGGCATGGCGGAGACGGAGTAGATGCGCTCGGGCTCTACGCCCAGGGCATCGGCGTACCAGGTCTTGGCCACCGCTCCGAACATCTGCTGCGGGCTCTTGGAGGTGGACACCTGGTCCACGAGCTCGGGGTGATGCGCCTTCACGTAGCGCACCCAGCCCGGGCAGCAGGAAGTGAACATGGGGCCGTGCGGCGCGCCAGGCACGGCCTCGCCTGCAGCCTCCGCCACCTTTGCCTCGGCAACCTTGCCCAGGCGCTCGAGCAGCTCGGAGCCCTCCTCCATGATGGTAAGGTCAGCCGAGAAGTCCGTGTCGAACACGTAGTCGAAGCCGATGCGCCTCAGCACCGCCGCCAGGCGCTCCACCGTAGCCACCTCGGGAGGCAGCCCAAACTCCTCGCCCCAGGCGGCGCGCACGGCCGGTGCCACCTGGATGAGGGTTATCTTCTCGGGGTTGGCGATGGCGTCAAAGACGCGCTCCGTGTCGTCGCGCTCGCGAAGCGCTCCCACCGGGCAGTGGGTGATGCACTGGCCGCAGAGGGCACAGTCGGTCTCGGCGATGGGCCGCATGCCGGCCACGTTCACCGCCGAGTGGCTCGAGCGGCTCACGAGGTCCCACACGCCCGTGGCCTGCATCTTGTCGCACACCTGGATGCAGCGCATGCACTTGATGCACTTGTCGTTGTCGCGAATGAGGGGGAAGTTGCGGTCCCACTCGTCGTGCGGCAGGCGCTTCTCGTAGGGCAAATAGTAGATGTTGAGGTCGTTGGCGAGGCTCTGGAGCGAGCAGTTCTGCGAGCGCACGCAGCTCGTGCACTGTGAGTCGTGCTGCGAGAGGATGAGCTCCACGTTGATTCGCCGAGTGGCGCGGACCTTGGCACTGTTGGTGTGCACCACCATGCCGTCCAGCACGTAGTTGTTGCAGGCAGCCACCAGCTGGTCGATGCCCTCCACCTCCACCACGCAGACGCGACACGAGCCAACCTCGTTGAGGCCGCGCAGGTAGCACAGGGTGGGAATCTGAACGCCAGCCATGCGGGCGGCGTCCAGGATGGTGGTGTGCTCGGGCACGTCCACCTTGTGGTCGTCGATGATGAGGCGCACGACCCCGGGGATGGCGGCGGAGACGGACTCCCCCACGATTGTCACGACGCGGCTGCCGCCGCCCTCGGCGATGAGCTCGTCTACCATTGCGTGATCCTTCCCCCGCGAAACGCCCCCAGGCCAAAGTGGTCGCAGCGCAGGCAGCGCGACGCCTCCTGCTTCGCCTCCTGCTCGGTGAGGCCCTGCTCAACGAGCGTCCAGTCGTGGATGCGCTCGCCCGCCTCGCGCTCGCCCAGCTCACAGCGGCCACAGGGGCGCTTGCCCTTGAACTTCACGGGCGGCAGCTCCACCTCGAGCGAGACCTTGTGGTCGAAGCCGAGGTAGTGGTCGATGTTTGCCGCTGCCACCTTGCCGGCGTTGATGGCGCGGATGACGGTGGCGGGGCCGGTCTGGCAGTCGCCGCCCGAGAACAGGCCGTCGAAGCCGGGCACGGAGCCGTCGGCGGCCGTCTGGATCTGCCCCCACTTGCAGGCGATGCCCATCGCCTCGAAGGGCGCGGAGTCGATGTCCTGGCCAATGGCCACGAACACGCGGTCGCACTCGATGACGTGCTCGGGCTCATCTGCCGCGCGGGGTGCGGGGCGCCCGCGGCGCGGGCCGCCGATGATCTGCGGCTGCACGCGCACGCCGTGCACGCGGCCGTCCTCGCCCACCTCGATGCCCATGGGCGCCGTGAGCTCAAGGACCTCGCAACCCTCGGCCTGGGCGCCGGCAATCTCGGCATCCTGGGCCGTCATGTCCGCGGTGCGGCGGCGGTAGACGATCGAGACCTTCTCCGCCCCCAGGCGCACACTCGAGCGCGCCACGTCCATGGCCACGTTGCCGCCGCCGATGACCACCACGCGCTGGCCCGTGAGATCCGGGGGCTCCTCGTCGCCGATGGCACGGAGCATCCTGACGGCGCTCTCCACGCCGGGCGCGCCCTCGTTCTCCAGGCCGAGCTTCTTGTCGTTGTGGGCGCCGATGGCGAGGTAGACCGCATCGTACTCCCCGCGCAGGCGCTCGAGTCCGGGCCCGTCCACGCAGCGTTCGAGCTCGACGTCGATGCCGCAGTCCAAGATCCAGTCGATCTCCTCCTGGAGCCTCTCGCGCGGCAGGCGATAGCTGGGGATGCCGTAGCGCAGCATGCCGCCGAGGTGCTTGCGCGCCTCGAAAACCTTGACCTTGTGCCCCATGAGGGCAAGGTAGTAGGCGCAGCAGATGCCGGCGGGGCCACCACCGATGATCGCGACGCGCTTGCCCGTCTCCTCGGCGATCCAGGGACGGTACTCGCGCTCCATGTGCTCGGTTGCGTAGCGCTTGAGCGCGAGGATGTTCATCGGGTCGTCCACCATGCCGCGGCGGCAGTGCATCTCGCAGGGATGCTCGCACACCAGGCCGCAGACCACGGGCAGCGGGTTGTCCTTGCGGATGACGCGTACGGCGTCCGTGTAGCGCCCCGCCTCGACGAGCGAGATGTAGCCGGGGATGTCCACGCCCGCGGGGCAACCGCTGACGCAGGGCACGAGCTCGGCGCGGTCGAAGCCGCAGCTGTGCTTGTGGATGTGGTGCTCGAAGTCGTCGCGAAAGCCCCGGATGGCCATGAGTGCCATGGAGCCCGCCTCGTAGCCAATGGCGCAGTCGCTCGACAGGAAGATCGTCTCGGCCGTGCGCTCGATGAGGTCGAGCGTCGAGTCCTCGGCGCGGTTCTCGAGCACGTCCTCGAGCAGGCCCGAGAGCGCCTTGAGCCCCACGCGGCAGGGCGTGCACTTGCCACAGCTCTGCGTGGCGCAGAGGTTGACGAGGGCCGCCGCGAACTCCACCGGGCAGGGTGCGAGCGAGCTCACCGCCAGACGCCGCCCCAGCGCATCGTGCAGGTCGTCCATGACGGCCTGGGCATGGCTGCGCTCCATCACATGCAGTCGTGCCATGGGTCACCACCTTCTGGTTTTGGCCGGCGCCATGCGCGCGACCCCTCTCCGATCCGACGACGTCCTCCCCGGAACGCCGAAGGCCAGCTTCAAATGCCTACTAATTTGTAGTCAACTTTTCAAGCTGCCATAGAGTGCGACCATCTGTAAACCTCTTTCCGGCCAAAGGGCCAAAGTGTCGCGCGACGACACGTAAACGTTACCCGCAGGGCCACGGCAAGGCAGCGACTAGAATCGTTGCCAGGTGACGTTCTCACACGAAGGAGTAGCCATGGCAGACGTACAGGCCATCAAGGCCGGCAAGCTCACCGCAGCGATAGACCCCCACGGGGCCCAGCTCAGGAGCCTTGCGCTTAACGGGCGCGAGTACCTGTGGCAGGCAGACGCGCGCTGGTGGGGCAAGTCTGCCCCGGTGCTCTTCCCAATGGTGGGGTCGCTGCGCGCGGAAACCGCCACATGCGCGGCGGGCACCTGCCACATGGGACGCCACGGCCTCGCGCGCGACTACGACCACGAGCCGGTGGAGAACACCGGCGCCTCGGTCACCTTCCGGCTGGACAGCACAGACGAGACGCTCGCCAAGTTCCCCTACCGCTTCCGCCTCGAGATGACCTATGCGCTCGAGGGCGAGGCAACCCTCGCCCAGACCTTCGCCGTCACGAACACAGGTGAGGCGCCGATGCCGTTTGGCCTGGGCGGCCACCCTGCCTTCAACGCGCCGCTTGTCGAGGGCGAGGCGTTCGAGGACTACGCGCTCGCGTTCGAGCGCCCCTGGACGGCCACGAGCCCCGTCATCGCCGAGGGCGGCCTTCTGGACTACGGATCGCCCGTGACGCTGCTTGAGGACGCAGACCGCCTGCCACTCACCCACGAGCTCTTCGCCAGCGACGCCCTAGTGCTCGAGGGCGTGCCGGGCGGCACGCTCACGATGGCGGGCCCCGCCGGCCACGGCGTGCGCGTGGACTTTGCCGAGTTCGACCACATCGGCGTGTGGAGCGCGGCTCCCGACGCAGAGGGCGTCCCCGCGCCGTTCGTGGCCCTGGAGCCCTGGTGCGGCACGGCCACGCGCACCGACGAGGACGACGTCTTCGAACACAAGCAGAACTGCCTGACGGCCGCCCCCGGCGAGACCGTGACGCGCACGTTCCGTGTGACGCTGCTGTAGGCGAGGTGACGGCTGCCTCGGCTCACGACGCGAGCGCAATCTCGTGAATTGCCGAGACGGCTGCCTCAACCTCCTGTTTTGTAGTGAAAAAACCCGTGCTCAGACGCACGATGCCCTGTTTGCGCGTCCCCAGGGCATCGTGCATGAGCGGCGCGCAGTGTGCGCCCGGCCTCGTTGCTATGCCCCAGCCGTCCATGAGGGCGTCCGAGACCTCGGAGGAGCCGAGATCCCCTATGTTAAGCGCGACGACACCCGTGCGCCGAACACCCTCGCGCCAGTCCCCGTAGACGCGCACGCCGGGAAGCGAGCGAACGCCCTCGTAGAGACGCCGTGCGAGGGCGAGCTCACGGGAACCGACCCGCTCGACCCCGCCCTCGTGCCCGATGAAGTCAATGCCGGCGGCAAGGCCCGCAATGCCGTGCCCGTTGAGCGTGCCGGCCTCGAGCCTCGTGGGCCACTCCTCGGGCTGGAGGGGGTCGAAGCTGTGGACGCCGGTGCCACCCACGTTCCAGGGGCGCACGTCGATCCCCGCTGCCACGGCGAGACCGCCCGTGCCTTGGGGGCCCATGAGCCCCTTGTGACCCGTGAAGCACACGACGTCCAGGCCCATGGCCCCCATGTCGATGGGGATGGCACCGGCAGTCTGCGAGGCGTCGACGATGCAGAGGGCGTCTGCCTCGTGGGCTATGCGGGCCACTGCCGCCACGTCCACGACGTTGCCCGTAACGTTAGAGGCGTGCGTCACCACCACGGCGCGGGCGCCATGCTCGAGAAGGCGGGCGAGACTATCCATGTCGAGGTTGCCGAGCTCGTCGCAACCCGCATGCTCCACGCGGACGCCCCGCTCGGCCGCCAGGCGATTGAGGGGGCGCAGGACCGAGTTGTGCTCGAGCACCGTCGTCACGACACGGTCGCCAGGACGCACGAACCCGTTGATGGCCGTGTTGAGAGCGGCCGTCGAGTTGGGCGCGAAGGCGACGTGGTCGGGATCTGGACATCCGAGGAGTCCTGCCACGAGCTCGCGACAACCGTGGACGACGCGGGCCGCGCCCATGGCGCCGGCGCCCGCTCCCCTGCCCGCGTTGCCCAACGACCCCATGGCCCCCACGACGGCGTCGATGACTTCCTGCGGCTTGCGCATCGTGGTGGCGGCGTTGTCCAGATAGATCATAGGGTCCCTACCTCACGAACTCGATCATGTCGATGACGGTCATGGCCTCCACCGGCACGTGGTCTGCCTCGAGACCGGATGAGAGCGCGTCTCGATCGGCAGGCGAGACCTTCCACGCCAACCCGCAGCCGGCAGAGATCTCGCCGGGGACGGGAATCATGCGACCGGGAAGTCCGAGCTTGGAGCAGGTCTCCTCGCACGCCATGGCCGCGCTCGTCGTCGGAAAGGTGATGACGAGCGCCGGCCTCCGCTCGCGCCTCATGGCGTGTCTCCCCGCCGCCGCGCTTGGAAACTGTGACAAACGATACGGTTACTTGTCACGCTAGGGCCTCACGACGACAGAGGCACCGGTGAGCTTCTGGGCGATCACGTAGATGTTGGTGACCTCGCCCACGGCCAGCTTGTCGGTGAGGCCGTAGTGGTCGAGGCAGGTGCCGCAGGTGAGGATCTCCACGCCGACGTCGGCCAGGTTTCTGAGGTCCTCGAGCGAGGCAGAGCCCTCGCAGGTCACGCGGGCGCCGCTGTTGTAGAAGAGCATTGTGGCGGGCAGCTGGTCGAGCTGCGTGAGCGAGTAGATGAAGCCCTTGAGCAGCTTGTGGCCCAGCTCGTCGTCGCCGATGCCCATGGCATCCGAGGCCACCTGCACGACCACCCGGCGCGGGCCGGCAGGCACGTCACAGGTGACGGCCTCGGGCTCGCCCTCGGCAACCCCGACGGCCTTGTCCGTGCTCGCGGTGACGTGCCACTCCTTCTCGGCCGTCTGGTCCGCCGCGACCGTGCACCCCTTGTTCTCGCCCATGCGGGTGAGGTTCTCGACGGCGATCTTGTTGTCGACGATCGTCTCGACCTCGCCGGCGCCCTCGAGCGCGCCGAGGGCCTTGAGCGTCTTCACGACGGGGATGGGGCACGCATCGCCGCGCGCATCGACGACAAGCTTGTTCTCGGACATGGAAAGCTCCCTCCGGT
This sequence comes from Olsenella uli, assembly GCF_901212655.1. Taxonomy (GTDB): domain Bacteria; phylum Actinomycetota; class Coriobacteriia; order Coriobacteriales; family Atopobiaceae; genus Parolsenella; species Parolsenella uli_A. The sequence goes on from NZ_CAAKON010000021.1 coordinate 195,433, forward strand.
TGGATGCGGTACTCCCAGCCTAATACCCCACGATGACAGATGCTGTGCCACGCGGGCGAACCGTGCCGACGCGGGCGGCAGGATGGCCCGCGTCGCGCAACCTCGCCACATACGCCTCGGCATCCGCCTCGGACAGGGCCACGAGCAGGCCTCCCGAGGTCTGCGGGTCGAACAGCACATCGGCGAGGTCGAGCGGCAGCCCGGGTGCCAGGCTCACGCGCGGGCCGAAGAAGTCGCGGTTGCGGTAGGCGCCCGCCGGGATGAGACCGAGCCGCGCCATCTCGCGGGCGCGCGCCATGACGGGGACGACCGTCGCGTCCACCTCGAGCGTGACACCGCTCGCCTCGGCCATCTCGCAGCCGTGCCCCATGAGCGAGAAGCCCGTGACGTCCGTTGCCGCGTGGGCGTCGAGGTCGCGCAGGGCTTCGGCCGCCGCCTTGTTGAGCGTGGTCATGGAGTCGGTCGCCACCCTCACGCCGGCATCGTCGAGCAGCTCGGCCTTGTGCGCCGTGGTGAGGATGCCCGTGCCCAGGGCCTTGGTGAGCACGAGGGCGTCACCCACGTGCGCGCCACCGCTGGCAAGCAGGCGATCGAGCTCGACGAAGCCCGTGACGGCAAGGCCGTACTTGGGCTCGTGGCCGTTGATGGAATGGCCGCCCGCGACGATGCAGCCCGCCTCCCGGCACTTGTCCGCGCCGCCGGCGAGGATCTCGCCCGCCACCTCTATGCCGAGGCAATTGGGAAAGCACAGCAGGTTGAGCGCGAGCGTAGGCGCACCTCCCATGGCCCAGACGTCGGAAAGGGCGTTGGCGGCGGCCACCTGGCCGAACAGGAACGGGTCGTCCACCATCGGTGGGAAGAAGTCCGTGGTCTCCACGAGGCCGCGGCCGTCACCCAGGTCGTAGACGCAGGCGTCGTCGGAGGCGTCGAAGCCCACGACGAGCCGCTCGTCCTCGAGCCTGGGCAGGTCCGCGAGCACCTTGGCGAGAGATTCTGGCGGCAGCTTGGCCGCGCATCCCGCCGCCTCGACAAGCTCTGTGAGTCGCACGCCCGTCATGTCCATATCCCCTTAGCCCCCCTAGAGTTCCGACGCCATGAGCGCCGCTCCGAACGCACCCGCATAGCGCGCCTCGGGACAGGTCGCAACCTGCGATCCCAGCGCCGCGAACAGCCGCTCCACGACATAGGCATTGTCGCAGAGCCCGCCCGTGAGAAAGCACGGCTCCGCCACACGCCCGTAGCCGGTAGCCACCTCGTGCACGCCTTCGGCCTTGGGGTCAGCTGTGGACTCACCAGCCGCCGCCTGAGCGCTGCGCTCCTCGTAGAGCTTCTCGAAGATGCGCTGAAGGCACCCCTTACCAGCCCCTATCTCAGGCGCCAGCTTTTCGGCCATTGTCTCTCCCTCGCCTCTCCGCGCCGACGTCCTCGCGGCCCACCAACTCCGACCTCGAGGGGCATTTCATCAACCATAGCATTTGGTTTGACATACTTATTTTTTGTTTGGTACTCGTTATGCCCGGAGGCATACAACAACCTGCAAACGGTAAAGAGACGGCAGCCCCTTGTTCGCCACTCAGATAACGGGTAGCCGCCTCGCAACGGGAAACCAATCATGATCGAACGCATAGCAGGCGCCATCGTCGGACCCAGAGGCCAAAGCGAGCGTATGCGCGACGACACACGAATCGAAGCTGGACAGGAGAGATTCGGTGTCCTATCGTCACACGATGTGGCTTGTGCCCACGTTGACAAAAAAGCGCCAGGCACTCATGTCTGGTGCATCACTAGGCTTTGCAGGGGTGTCCCCACATGGGGGCTGAGAGGGCAGACGCCCAACCCTTTGAACCTGTCAGTTCACGCTGTCGTAGGAAGCAAGCAAACCCTCAGGCGGGGGCACGGTTGCGCATGCGGCTGTGCCCCCGTTTTGCGTTCGGGGCAAAGCAGAGCGCCGAGGGTCCGGAGAGGAGACCGGATGCACGTCAAGCTCAACGGAAAGGACCATTCGCTTGAGGGAGTCCACACCGTGGCGAGCCTGCTCGCAAACGCGGGCGTGGACGCCAAGACCGTGGTGGTGGAGCTCAACGGTACGATCCTGCGCGAGCCCGAGTTCGCGGGCGCGGCGATTGCCGAGGGCGACGAGGTTGAGGTGGTGCACTTCGTGGGCGGCGGCTCGGGCGCCGCGGCCGCCAATGACGACGCCCTCGTCATTGGCGGCAAGCGCCTGGGCAGCCGCATGTTCCTCGGCACCGGCAAGTTTGGAAACGACGCCCTCATCCCGTGCTGCGTCAAGGCCGCCGGCGTTGACGTGGTGACCGTGGCCATGCGCCGCGTGGACTTTGGCGCCCCGCAGGGCAACATCGTCCAGCAGATTCCCAAGTCCTGCACCCTCATGCCCAACACCTCGGGCGCCCGCAACGCCGAGGAGGCCATCCGCATCGCCCGCCTGGGCCGCGCTGCGGGCTGCGGCGACTGGGTGAAGATCGAGGTGGTGAGCGACTCGGCCAACCTCCTGCCCGACAACGACGAGACGCTCAAGGCCGTCGACGCACTCGTGCGCGAGGGCTTCACCGTGCTCCCCTACATGCTGCCCGACCCCTATGCCGCGCGCCGCATGGCAGAGGCGGGCGCGGCCGCCGTCATGCCGCTGGGCGCGCCCATCGGCACCAACCGCGGCTTCCGCACGCGCGAGCTCGTGCAGATCATGATCGACGAGCTGGAGGGTGTGCCCATCGTGGTGGACGCCGGCATCGGCAAGCCCAGCGAGGCCGCCGAGTGCATGGAGGCAGGTGCCTCCGCGGTGCTCGTGAACACGGCCGTTGCCACGGCAGCGGACCCGGTGCGCATGGCCGCCGCGTTCGCGAAGGCCATCGAGGCCGGGCGAGAGGCCTACCTTGCCGGTCCCGGCGCCGTGAGCGGGCACGCAAGCGCAAGCTCCCCGCTCACCGGCTTCCTTCGCAAGGAGGCGTAGCCACCGTGGCATCCGAGACCTACGCAGACCAGCTTCGCCAGATGGAGGCCCGCTGGCAGGCAACGGCGCCCGTGCAGGCGGCCGATGGCACCTGGCACGACCCCTCATCCACGGCGCCCACGAGCTTCTACGACGTCTACCGGCAGTGGAAGGGCTTCGACTTCGACGGCTTTCTCGCGAGCCGCACGGCGGCAGACGTCGCGCGCTCCCGTGCCGCGCGCGCCAAGGGCCCGCTTGACTTCCTGACGCTCATCTCCCCCGCCGCGGCCACGCCGGAGCAGCTCGAGGCCACGGCGTGGGAGGCCCACGCGCTCACGGAACGCAACTTTGGCCGCACCATCTCGCTGTTCACGCCCCTCTACCTCGCCAACGTGTGCGACAACGGCTGCGTGTACTGCGGGTTCAACAAGGACAACAAGGTGCCGCGCGCCATCCTTCGCCCAGACGAGGTCGCGCGCGAGGGCAAGGCCATAGCGGCCGAGGGCTTCCACCACATCATCATCCTCACGGGCGAGAGCCGCCGCGCCACGCCGCCCGCCTACATCGCCGAGGCGGCGGGCATCCTCAAGGAGACCATCGACTCCATCTGCGTGGAGGTGTACTCGCTCACCGAGGACGAGTACCGCATGATGGGGCGCGCCGGCGTTGACGGGTTCACGATGTTCCAAGAGACGTACAACGAGGACATCTACCCCGACCTGCACCCCATTGGCCCTAAGCACGACTACCGCTGGCGCCTGGACACGCCCGAGCGCGCGGCGCGGGCCGGCATGCACTCCGTGGGCATCGGAGCCCTGCTTGGGCTGGACGACTGGCACCACGACGCGTTCTTCACGATGATGCACGCGCGCTACCTCATCGAGAACTACCCGGGCTGTGACGTGGCCGTGTCGCTGCCGCGCATACGACCGTGCGCGGGGCAGGTGAACTTCCACATCCACCATCCCGTCGACGACCCGTCCATCGTGCAGGCGATGGTGGCGCTGAGGCTGTGCCTGCCACACCTGGGCATCACCGTGTCCACGCGCGAGACGCCGGAGTTCAGGAGCAACATCATCGGCTTGGGCGTCACGAAGATGAGCGCCGGTTCCGTCACCGAGGTGGGCGGGCACGCAGATGCGGCCAAGACCGAGGGGCAGTTCGAGACGAGCGACCCGCGCGAGATCGACGAGTTTGCCGCCGCCGTGAGCGCCCGCGGCTACCAGCCGGTCTACAAGGACTGGGAGTCGCTGGCGAGGAGGGCGTCGTGAGCTGGGGTGATATGGCTCGCTCCCGCATGCCGCGCACCCAGGCACTTGAGGTGCTGCGCTCCTGCGACGTTCTACGGCATCACGGACCGCTGGCTCTCCCGCTCGCACGACACCGTGGCCGACGTGCGAGCCATGATGGCAGCAGGCATTCGCGTGGTGCAGTACCGCGACAAGCCGCGTCCCAACGAGACCGAGCAGACCGAGCGCGAGCGCTGGAAGACCGCGTTGGAGCTGCGGCGCATCACGGCCGAGGCGAATGCTTTGCTCATCGTGGACGATGACGCGGCACTCGCCGTGGCCGTGGACGCGGACGGCGTGCACGTGGGGCAGGACGATCTGCCCGTTGGCGCCGTACGCCATGTTGTAGGAGACCGCATCGTGGGCGTGTCCACGCACGCACCCGAGCAAGGCCTGGCGGCCATGGCCGACGGCGCGGACTACGCCGGCGTGGGGCCGCTCTTTGCCACGCACACGAAGGCCAATGTCTGCGCGCCGGTGGGCCTCGAATACCTCGACTGGGCCGTCGCCCACCTCACGATTCCCTTCGTGGCCATCGGCGGCGTCAAGGAGCACAACGTGGCCGAGGTGGCGGCCCACGGCGCCCGCTGCGTCTGCCTCGTTTCCGACGTCGTCGGTACCGAGGACATCCCCGCCAAGGTAGCCGCCATCCGCGAACAGCTTGCGGCAGGCCAGCGCTAACGCTTTTGGCCCCGTCGCGCCCTCAAATGAAAGGCGCGACGGGGCCAAAATCTAGGTCATCCGACGTTACGAGGAGCTGGCAGGCGGGCCGTGCCTGTCGCGTCGCGCGCGAGATTCCGCACGAGCCGGAGGCGGCTAAACGTCGCCTCCGTGCGAGCCCAGGGCTGCCCGAACGCAAAAAGCAGGAGTGCGGCCCGCCGTCCTTCAGGACCGAAGTTACGCCCAGGAGCACATGAGGGTCATGTCGCCCTCGAACTTGAGGTCTCCACTCTCGGCCGGTGCCACAAAGTGCGAGCCCTTGTGCAGCTCGTGGCCATTCACGGAGCCCTCGCCCTCGATGATGCTCACACACATGAAGTCGTGGTCTTGCGCAAGGACTTTGCCGCCCTCGATGCGCACGCGCTCCACGGTATAGCGGTCGTTGGAGTTGAGCAGTGTGGCGCCGTCGACCTCAGGTGCGGTCACGGCGCCGCTCTCGGGCGCCTTCATGGTGTAGTCGATGCAGTCCATGCTCTGCTCAAGGTGCAGCTCGCGAGGCTTGCCGTCGGCGCCCTTGCGGTCGTAGTCGTAGACGCGGTAGGTCACGTCGCTGGACTGCTGGGTCTCCAACACAAGCGTGCCGGCCTTGATGGCGTGGAGCGTGCCGGGGTTGATCTGGAAGAAGTCGCCCTTGTGGATGGGCACCTCGTTCAGCAGGTCTCCCCAATCACCTGCCTCGACCAGCTTGGCAAACTCCTCGCGGCTCTTCGCCTTCTGGCCCACGATGATGGTGGCGTCCGGGTCGCAGTCGAGCACGTACCAGCACTCCTTCTTGCCCAGGCTGCCGTTCTCGTGCACGCGCGCGTACTCGTCGTCGGGGTGAACCTGGATGGACAGGTCTCCGTCGGCGTCGAGGATCTTGATCAGCAGCGGGAAGCGGTCGCCCTTGGCATTGCCGAAGAGCTCATGGTGCTCGTCCCACAGCTGGGAGAGCGTGGAGCCGGCGTAGGGGCCCTCCTCGATCTGGCAGTCGCCGTGCGGGTGAGCGCTGATGGCCCAGCACTCGCCAATCTTGCCCTCGGGAATGTCGTAGTGAAAGGCGGTCTCCAGCCTGCGACCGCCCCAGATCTTGTCATGGAAGATGGGCTTGGTGAAGATGAGGTCCTGAGCCATGGGATGTCCTCTCGTCTGGGCCGCGAGAGATCCGCGGCCCACGCTGCCTCCGGCGACCGCAGCCGCCGGCCTTTTCCAACGCCCAGTGTAGCCGTTGCACAGCAAACAGTCGTATAAACCGGTTTGGTTCCACAGCTACCAGAAGCATCACCGGCGAGCCGCCGGCCGAAAGCGGTGCGGGCCACCAGACGCAGGAAGCCCCCCCTAGCAGGCGGCGACGAATTCGCGCCAAAGGCCCATGTCGCTGTCGAGGTAGCTCCAGGTGTACTCCGGGTGCCACTGCACGCCCAGGACGAAGCGCTTGCCCGGCACCTCGATGGCCTCGGGCACGCCGTCGGTGGCATGGGCCACGAGCCGCACGCCCTCGCCCAGCTTGTCCACGCAGCAGTGATGGCTCGTGTTCACCTGAATCTGTGTGCGGCCGCCCACGCACTTGGAGAGCAGCGTGCCCGGCTCCACGTCCACCGGATGGCCAGGCCTCGTAATGATGCCAGTGTGGCGCCACTGCACCATGCCCTCGCAAGCCCCCAGGCTCGGCACGTCCATGCAGAGGGTGCCGCCCATGGCCACATTCATCACCTGGGCGCCGCGACAGGTGCCAAAGAGCGGCTTGTCGGCCGCAAGCACGCGCTTGATGAGGGCGAGCTCAAAGGCGTCGCGCTCATGGCATAGCAGGCCCTCGTCATAGCCCTCAACGCCCCACAAGGCCGGGTCCACGTCCTTGCCGCCGGGAATGGCAAAGCCATCGAAGCGCTCGACCATCTCGTCAATGACGGACTCGTCATCAGCGAGCGGCATGGTGACAGGGATGCCACCCGCCGCGATGATGGCCTGGTCGAACACGCTCGCGATGGCCCACTCGGGTGCCAGCTGCTCGGGCACCTCGATGGACCTGGGGTGCACGCGCAGGCGGGGCGAGACGCCGATGAGCGGACGGTGGGGCGCGGCAGTGCTATGGGACATGAAATGCCTCCGGTCGAGAGTGAACAGGCAGGTAAGGCACCTACACCCCGCGCGGCGGCGCATACGACGCCGGCAAGGAACGAGGCGCCACTCGTGCGCCTCGCGTCGGTACTCACGGAACGAGATTCTAGCCTAGTGCCCCTTGATAGAGTCGAGGAACTCCTTGGCACGCGCCGTCTTGGGGTGGTCGAAGAACTCGTACGGCGAGCCCTCCTCCACGATCTGGCCGTCGGCCATGAACACCACGCGGTTGGCGACGCGGCGCGCGAAGTTCATCTCGTGCGTCACCACCACCATCGTCATGCCGCCACGCGCGAGCTCAACCATGACGTCGAGGACCTCGTTGATCATCTCCGGGTCAAGGGCACTCGTGGGCTCGTCGAAGAGCATGGCCTTGGGATGCATGGCAAGCGAGCGGGCGATGGCCACGCGCTGCTGCTGGCCGCCGGAGAGCTGCGCCGGCACCTTCTCGGCCTGGGCCTCCACGCCAACGCGCCCGAGCAGCTCGAGCGCGCGCTTCTTGGCCTCATCCTTGCTCATGCCCAACACCTCGACGGGCCCCAGCATGACGTTCTCCAGAATCGTCATGTGCGCGAAGAGGTTGAAGCTCTGGAACACCATGCCCAGCTCGGCGCGCATCGAGGCAAGCTCCTTGCCCTCCTGCGGCAGCGGCTTGCCCTCGATGAGAATCTGGCCGGAGTCGATGGCCTCGAGACGGTTGATGGTACGGCAGAGCGTGGACTTGCCCGAGCCGGAGGGGCCGAT
>NZ_CAAKON010000021.1:203239-214403 GCF_901212655.1 Olsenella uli
ACGAGCACCTCGCCGCGGTCGACCTCGAGGTTGATGTCCTTGAGCACGTGCAGGTCGCCATAGTGTTTCTCGACGTGGCGAAGCTCGATGATGGGCGTGCCCTCCGCCGTGGCGCGCTTGGTCTCCTGGGTCATGTGAAGCCTCCGCTAGTCGATGATCTTGACGCCGAGCTTGCGCGACACGGCAAGCGACGCACGGTGGATGAGGTAGTTGAGGATGACGTAGATGATCGCGATGGTGAAGTAGACCGAGACGAGCGCGTCGTAGTTGGTGATGAGGACGCGCGCGTTCTGCAAGAGATCCGGGTAGCTCACCACGTAGGCCACCGTGGTGTCCTTCACCACGACGACGAGCTGCGAGATGAGCGTGGGGATCACGTAGCGGATGGCCTGCGGCAGCACGATCTTGAAGGTGGTCCTCATCGGCGAGAGGCCAATGGAGAGGGCCGCCTCCACCTGTCCGCGCGGTACCGCGTTGACGCCGGCGCGGAACACCTCGGCAAGCACGCCGGAGGCGGCGAGGGCCACCGGCAGCGTGATCATCCAGAACGAGCTCATCTTGATGCCGTACTGCGGCACCACGAGGAAGAAGAAGTAGATGAGCAAAAGGCTCGGGACACCGCGGAAGAAGTCCGTGACCACGCGGCAGAGCGCAGCAACAGGCTTGATGCTGCTCGTACGCCCCAGCATGAGGACGAGGCCGAGCGCGAGCGCGATGACGCCTGCCACGAAGGCCACCTGAAGGGTGCCCTCGAAGCCCTTGAGCAGGAAGGACCACGTGGAGGCCTGGCCAAAGAACGTCCAGTACTTGGGGGCAAACTGCCCCGCCACATAAAAGCGCTGGACGATGAGGGAGATGCCCCACGCAACGAGGACGGCGGAGATTGCCGTGCCGATGACCATCTTGCGGCGCGTCTTGGGGCCGGGCACCTCGTAGAGGGCGTCCCGGATGGTGCGTGCCTTGGTAGTCTGGCTCATCGCAGAATCCTCACCCTCTTGTCGATGCGGTTACCCACGGAGCTTACGACCACGGCCGTGAGCGCGTAGCCCAAGGCCGAGATCAGGAACGCAAGGATGCCGCCGGTGGAGCGCGTGTTGATGTAGGACACGACGCCGGTGAGCTCGGCCGGGTTCAGGGGAACCTGGGAGCCCAGGGCCGTGGTGAGCATCACGGCAATGAGGAGGTTCGTCATGGGGAGCACCGTGGTGCGCAGGGCCTGGGGAATCACCACGAGACGCAGGATCTTGGTGAAACCGAGCCCGATGGAGCGGGCGGCCTCGATCTGCCCGACGCCAATCGTGTTGATGCCGCTCATGAAGTTCTCGGACCCGAAGGCCGCGCCCAAAAGGATCGTGGTCACGATGACGCAGGTGCGGTAGTCAAAGACAATCTTGAGGTTGGGCAGCGCGTAGACGATGACGATGAGCAGCGCCACGCCAGGGACGTTTCGGAACACCTGGGTGTAGAGGTCCCCCACCACGCGAAGCGGCTTGAACGGGGACACGCGCATGACCGTGACGAGCACGGCAAGGATCATGACGAAGACGAACGAGAGCACCGTCATGCCCCAGGTGGCGAGGAGGGCAGACAGGTAGTTCTGCCCGTATGTGGAGAGAAGCTCAGTGAGCCCCATGGTCACCCCCAATCAGACAGGGCCCCCGCAAGCGGAGGCCCCTTTCGTGCAATGTCTTCGGACGAGAGCCAGCTGCCATCCCGCCCGAGGGTCTCGGCTGAGACTAGGCGCCGATCGCGGGCGGCTCGGGAACGTTCTCGACGCCGGTGCGGTCGCCGATGGCAATCTTCCAGAGCTTAGCCCAGGTGCCGTCGTCCTCGATGCTCTTGAGCCAAGCGTTAACGAACGCGACACCGTCGGAGTCGAGCGGCAGGCCGATGCCGTACTCGTCCTTGGGGCCAAAGGGATCGCCGGCGAGGCGGTACTTGCCCGGATTCTTGACCATGCTGCCAAGCTGCAGGTTCACGTCGATCACGTAGGCGTCGACACGGCCCTGGTCCAGGGCGGCACGAGCCTCCTCGTCGGTGCTGAATTCCTGGACGGTGGCCTGCGGAGCAACATCGGCCACGATCTGCGGGCCGGTAGAGCCGGACTGGGCGGCGACGTTCTTGCCGTTCAGGTCGTCGGTAGAGTTGACGTCCGTGTTGTCGGCCTTGACGAGAACCTGCTGCTGGGAGGTGTAGTACGGGCCAGCGAAGGAAATGACCTTCTTGCGCTTGTCAGTGATGGAGTAGGTGGCGAAGACAACGTCAGCCTGGTCGTTCTGAAGGACGGACTCGCGCGTGTCGGAGGTGACCTGTTGGAGGTCGAACTTGGACTCGTCACCCAGGATGTAGCGGGTCAGGAGCTGATAGAGGCCAGCGTCGAAGCCACGGACCTTGTTGTCCTGCTCGTTGAGGAGGCTGAAGAGCGTGGAGGTGCGGGTGCCGCCAACGCGGAGGGTGCCGGCGTCCTTGACCTTCTTGGCCCAGCTGCTCGCTGCGATGGTTGCGTCGTCCGCGGTGGCGCCGGCGGCGATCAGCGCGTCAAAGGCGCTGGCGTCGATCTTGACGGAATTGTCCTCGGTCGCGGCGGCCGTGGTGGCGGCGTCAGACGAGGGGGCGGCGTCGGTGGAGCCGCAGGCGGCGAGGCCGCAGGCGGCGAGGATGCCAAGGCCAGCGCCGGCAACGAACTGACGGCGACCCAGCGTGAGGTTGGATAGCTTGGACATGGTGGTCCTTTCTCTTGGGAGCGGCCCCATACGAGCAGGCCGCATTTCCTGTGAGTTTTGACACGCTAGATACTACCGCAAATACTGATAATCCTATCGGGTTAGTAGGTAATTAACGAAGCGATAACAATTCTAGTCATTATGATAGAGGAGGTACGTTTCCGGGAGGTAACAGAAAAGGACGACGGACCCGAAGGCCCGCCGCCCTATGACAACGCTTATGCTCGCCAAGCCCTTACCCCGTCACACGCCCATGGAGTGCGGGCGCGGGAGGATGTGCGTATCGGCCACGAACTAGCCGAGCAGCTCCTTGACGTCGAAGGCGATCATGAGCTCCTCGTTCGTCGGGACCACGAGGACGCGAATCTTGGAGTCCTCGGCGGAGATGTCACGCGGGTCGCCGGAGCGAACGGCGTTCTTGGCATCGTCGATCTTGATGCCCATCCACTCGAGGCGCTTGACGACCTCGGCGCGCATCTCGGCGGAGTTCTCGCCCACGCCGGCCGTGAAGGCGATGGTGTCCACGCCGCGCATGGACTGAACCATCGTGGCGAACTGGGAGGCGACGCGGTAGCTCCACATGTCGATGGCGAGCTTGCAGCTCTCGTCACCCGCCTCGGCACCGGCCTCGATGTCGCGCATGTCGGACTTGCCGCCCGTGATGCCGGCGAGACCGGACTTCTTGTTCATCATCGTGTCGATCTGGTCGATGGTGTAGCCACCCTCACGGGAGAGGTAGAACACGGTGGCCGGGTCGATGGTGCCGCAGCGGGTGCCCATGATGAGGCCGTCGAGCGGGGTGAGGCCCATGGTGGTGTCCATGCAGTGGCCATCCTCGATGGCGCACAGGGAGGCACCGGAGCCCAGGTGCAGGCTCACGAGCTTGTGCGTGTCGGGATAGAGCTCGTGGACGGCGCGCCAGATGAAACGGTGGCTCGTGCCGTGGGCGCCGTACTTGCGGATGTGGAGGTCGGCGACGACGTCCTTCGGAAGGGCGTAGGTGTGGGCCTCGGCCGGCATGTTGTAGTGGAAGGAGGTGTCGCAGACGATGACGTTGCCAACCTCGGGCATGGCCTTGCGGCACAGGTCGATGACGTCGGCCTCCGGGTAGTTGTGGAGCGGCGCCAGCGGGGCAACCTCACGGACCTTGGCGAGGACGTCGTCGTCAACCACGGTGGACTCGGGGAAGTACCAGCCGCCCTGGACCACGCGGTGGCCGATGCCGTCGATCTTGAGGTTCAGGCCCTTGAGGTTGTTGAGGACCCAGTCGATGGCCTCCTTGTGGGTTGGCATGGCGACCTTGGTCTCGGCCTTCTCGCCACCCATCTCGCTGTGGCCCACGAAGGAGCCGGAGATGCCGATGCGCTCGCAGTTGCCCTTCGCGTACACCTCGCGGGTGTCCACGTCGAGCAGCTGGTACTTGAGCGAGGAGCTGCCTGCGTTGATGACGAGAACGTTCATGTGGTTATCCTCCAAATAGCGACGCACCGATTGGCCGCGAGTGAGTGCCACTCGCAGATTCCCGGTTGACCATGATACAGCGACATTCCGCAAATCAGCTTCGGGAGTTGTACTCCGGCTGGTTTACTCGGCACGGCGGGGGCGATTGCCCCATGACGCGCCCCTATCGCTCGCCCGACTTGCTCGGCGCCGCGGGACGGCCGTCCCGTGGCGCCGCCAAAGACCTCGACCGCCTACTCTGCGTCGCCGGGAAGCAGGCCCATGCCAAGGTTCTTGCCGCCGAGGACGTGCATGTGGAAGTGGTGCACGGTCTGGCCGGCGTCGGGGCCGGCGTTGGTGATCACGCGGAAGCCGCTCTCCTCGATGCCCTCGGCCTTAGCGACCTCCTTGATGGCGTTTGCCATGGCGGCAAGCGTCTCGGCGGGAACGTCGTCGGCGATGTTGGCGTAGTGCTTCTTGGGGATGACGAGCACGTGCGTGGGCGCCTGCGGCTCGAGGTCGCGAAACGCGATGACCTGCTCGTCCTCGTAGACGACGGTCGAGGGTATGTCGTGGTTGGCAATCTTGCAGAAGATGCAGTCGGACATGGGTTCTCCTTCGCTCTGGGCCGCCCGGGGCGGCTGGTGGTTGAGCGTGCGGGGCACGAGGCCCTCGCACGCCAAGGCGCTCACGTGCCGAGGGAGCTCACGCCCGGCCCCCGGCACTCATAGCCAGCGGGCAGGCAGCGGCTCACCGCCGCGACACGACCATCCTACTTGTCGTTGATGAACGCAGTGGAGGGCGCCGCCGTGGTGTCGGGCGTCACGGGCTCGTCGGTGGCGTCGAGCAGCACCTGCACCTTCTGCTCGGCCTTGCTCAGGCGCTCGCGAAGGCTCTTGAGCAGCTCCACGCCGCGGGCGTAGCGCGCCAGCGCATCCTCGAGCTCGAGGTCTCCCCCCTCGAGCGAGCGAACCACCTGCTCGAGCTCGATGGACGCCTCCTTGAAGGTCATCTCGTCGATAGGCTTCTCGTTCTTGTCGAGCGCCATGGCGCCCCTCCTTTGCTACTGCCGCGCGGGCAACCGCAGCGGCGCCTGTTACCGATTCTAGACACGAACGGGCCCTTGCCCAGCGCACTTTGGCCCGCGCATCCACCAGTTTGGGCTCGCGCCTTTGCAGGTACAGGAGCGTGCCGTCCCGTGCGCCTGAGGCGAGCCTCTAAGACACGCCCGTGACGCGCGCCTCAAACGAGCCCTTCCCCACGCGGACGCTTACCTCGTCGCCCTCGGCGAGCGCAGAGGCGTCCGTGACCACGTGGCCATCCGTCGTGCGGGCGATGGCATAGCCGCGGCCCAGCACCTTGAGCGGCGAGAGGGCGTCCAGCGTGGCCGCGAGGCTCCCCACCCGTTGCTCGTGCGGGCGCACGATGCGCGTGGCCGCGGCGTCCATGCGCATCGCCACGTCCGAGAGTCTCTGGGCCTTCTGGGCAAGCGAGCGCGGGATGGCATCGACGAGCCGCTGCTCGGCCTGCATGAGCGCCGCCACGCGGTCGTCCACGATGCTGCTCGGGTCCGTGAGGCAGCGGTGGCGGGCAAGCGAGTCCACGCGCACGCGCTCGGCGGAGAGCGTCGAGCGAATCGAGCGCTCGGCCAGCGCGCCCAGACGCTCGGCCTCCTGGCCCTCGCGCTCCAGGCGCGCGCCCATGGCGCGGCCAAGCCTCACACGGCGGTCATCGATGGAGGCCACGATCTCGTCCAGGGCGGGCGCCACGCTCTCGGCCGCAGCCGTGGGCGTGGAGGTGCGCCGGTCTGCCACCATGTCGCAGATGCAGGTGTCCGGCTCGTGCCCGATGCCGGTGACCACAGGCACGGGGCACGCAGCGACGGCACGGGCCAGGCCCTCGTCGTTGAAGGTCATGAGGTCCTCGAACGAGCCACCCCCGCGCACGAGCAGGATGGCATCGGGACGTGCCGCCGCGGCCACCGCGAGCGCGCGCTCGATGGTGGCCGGAGCCCCCGGACCCTGCACCTGGCAGCCCACCATCTGCAGCTCCACGAGCGGGTTTCTGCGCCTGAGCGTGCGGCGAACGTCGTCGATGACCGAGCCCGAGAGGCTCGTCACCACGGCCACCCGCGTGCAGAAGCGCGGGATGGGCCGCTTGCGTTCGGGCGCCATGAGTCCCTCGGCCTCGAGCCTGCGGGCAAGCTCGGCCACCTGCTGGCGCAGGAGCCCCTCCCCCGCCACCGAGATGCGCTTGGCGATGAACGAGAGCCTGCCCGAGCCCACGTACACGTCGAACTTGCCGGCGAGCTGCAGCTGCATGCCGTCGCGCAGCTGAATCCCGCTCGCCTGGTAGACGCCGCGCCACACGATGACGTCCATCGCGGCGGCATCGTCCTTCACCTGGAAGTAGCAATGGCCGGAGCGTGCGTTGGGGCCGCGGAAGCCCGTGACCTCGCCCGTGACGAGCAGCATGGGAATTTCGCCCACCCGCGCCTTGGCGGTGCTCACGGCCTGGCTCACGGAAAGTGGGGCCTCTCCGTCTGCGCCCTGGCGCTCGGCCGCGGCTGCAAAGTCGACCCGCCCGGCCGTCTCGGAACGTCCCCAGGCCATGCTAGTCATCCCTCCTCTGGGTGCGGCTCAGGTAGTAGAGCAGTTGCAGGATGGACACGAGCGCCGCGGCGACGTAGGTGAGCGCCGCCGCCGTGAGGACCTTCTTGGCCCCGCGTACCGCCTCGGGACCCAAGCCACTGCGCTCGATGTAGGCCACGGCCCGGCGCGAGGCGTCGAACTCCACCGGCAGCGTCACGATCTGGAACAGCACGGAGAACGCAAAGAGCAGCACGGCGAGCTGGACGAGGCCCGTGAGGCCCATGAACACCCCGGCAAAGAAGACGAGCATCCAGGCGTTGGAGGCAAAGTTCACCACCGGCACGAGCGCAGAGCGAATGCGTCCCGGAACGTAGCCGCGCGCATGCTGAACCGCGTGCCCCGCCTCGTGGCAGGCAACGGCGGCACTCGCCACCGACCCTCCCCTCAGATTGCCGGAGGAGAGGTGCAAGACGTTGCCCGTGGGGTCGAAGTTGTCCGTGAGCTCGCCGGCTATTGGCTCGATGGATACGCCAGAGACGCCCTCTGAAGAGAGCATGCGCCGGGCCACGTCCGCCCCCGTGAGCGACGTGCCAAGCGGCACGCGCGACCACGTGGCATAGGTGGACTTGATATAGGACTGGGTGGCCAGGCCCAGCACCGTCGAGACAATCACGAGCAGCAGGTAGGCCGGGTCGAACCCCCAGCCATAGCCGTATCCGTAGTACATGCGCCCTCCATTCGAGCGAGGCTTGAGCGGCCGGCACCAGAGCGCCGGCCGCGTTTGTTCGCAAGTATGTACCCTGTTCCGGACATAAAGACTCGCACGGGGGCCTGGCACCATGCGCCAGCTCCGACCAAGAGCGCCACCGTCCCCACGCCCCAAGCGCGTAGAGGCGCATCAATGCAGGTTAGACACCCTGTGAGACACACCCCGTGCGGCGTCGCCGCGAGGTCCGCATGAGAGAAACCCGCGCTAGAGGATCTCGACGCGCCCGTCCTTCACGGTGAGGCCGCAGGCGCCGGAGAGCAGGCCCCTCAGAGGCTCGCCGGCAAGCTTGGCGCGCCAACCCTGCGTGAGCGCTGACCCCTTGGCACCCACCATAAGCTCGAGGAGGTCGTCGCGCGTGGCGATGAGCTGCGCGGCGATGCCACTGTGCTCGGAGATGATGCGGAGCATCGCGTACATGAGGTCAAGCACGCTCTCCTGCTCGCCCGTGGGGCGAACATGGCGCAGAGCGCCCGGGAGCTCGGAGTTAGGGCATGAGAGACCGCGGCCCACGGCATGGAGCACCGCCTCGCCATCGCGCTCGGAGAGCTGCTCGGTGCCGCGGATGCGCCTGAGGCGCCCGTCGTCGGCGGGACCACGCTTGCAGATCTCGAGCACCACCTCGTCAGAGAGCACCCACTTGCGCGGGATGTTGCGCTTGGAGGCGGTACGCTCGCGCCAGGCGCAGACCTCGCGCGCAACGGCGAGCTGCTTGCGGGTGAGCTGGCTCGAGCGCTTGAGGTGCCGAAATGCCTCGGTGGGCTCGTGGCGGTAGTGGGACGGCTCGAGCAGGGCCTGCATCTCGGGGAGCACCCAGTTGAGACGGTCTGCGCGAACGAGCTCGTCGATCATGCGCTCGTAGATGCCCGGCAGGTAGCGCACGTCATCTTCGGCATACGTGAGCTGCTCGGGGTCGAGCGGGCGGCGCGACCAGTCCGTGAGGCTCTCGGCCTTGGCGAGGTGAACGCCCGTGTAGCTCTCCACAAGCGCGCCGTAGCCCAGCTGCATGCGGTGGCCCAGGAAGGCGGCAGCGAGCTGCGTGTCGAACATCGGCTCGGGAACGCAGCCAAGCGTGCCGTCAATGACCTCGAGATCCTGGGAGCACGCGTGGATCACCTTGACGATCGAGGGGTTGCGGAAGAGCTCGGCCACGGGCGACAGATCCTCAAGTACGAGGGGGTCCACGGCCGCGATGTCATCGGGCGAGGTGGCGAGCTGGATGAGACAGAGACGCGGGTGATAGGTGCGCTCGCGCAAGAACTCAGTGTCGACGGCGAGCACCTTTGATGAGGAGGCGCGGTCGCAGAAGGCGCGCAACTCCTCCGGCGTAGAGATGAACACGTGTGACCCCTTCGGCCCCAGTCGGGGCGATATGGACGGCTAAGGCGCCGAGAGACAATCGGCTACCATGTCAGGTGCGCGCGACGCGGCCGCACGCGACTTTTCATCATAGCAGCTACGACCGCGGCCACCTGGGCCGCGCCTGGAGGTGCCTCATGCGTTGCCTCATCGTCCACAACCCGCGTTCGGGCTTTGGCTCGGACGCCATCTTTGCCCTCGAGCGTGAGCTCGTGCGTTCCGGTGACGAGTGCGTGCTCCGCGTGCTGGCAGACTCGTTCGACGCAACCGAGGAGCTCAGGGACGCCGAGGAGTACGACGTGGTGGTGCTCTCCGGCGGCGACGGCACGGTCTCGAGCCTGCTCTACGCCCTGCGAAATCGCCAGGTTCCCACCTGCATCTTCCCCTCGGGAACGGCCAACCTGCTGTTTGCCAACATCGGCAACTCGCCCGAGCCGTCGGCCCTTGCCCGCGCATGCCGCTGGAGAAACACCGCCAACTGCGATCTGGGCGAGGTGAGCTGGACCGACGCCTCCGGCGAGCGGTGCGTGCGCGGCTTCTCGCTCATGGCGGGCTCCGGCTTCGATGCCGAGCTCATGAGCGCCGCAGCGCCCAACAAGAAGGCGATGGGCGAGGTGGCCTACTTCATGGCGGCCCTCGCCGACCCCACGCCCAAGGTCATCCACTACACCATCGACGTGGACGGCGAGCGCATCGAGCGCGACGGCATCGCCTGCCTGGTAGCCAACAACGCCATGATCCAGGGCGAGATCGAGATCGTGCCGGGCTGTGTCATGGACGACGGCAAGCTCGACGTCATCATCCTTGAGGTCAACGACGCCGTGCAACTTGTGAGGCCGCTGCTTGCGGGCCTCCTTGACCCCAAGGGTCGCGCCGGCCGCCGGCCCAAGATCGAGACCTTCCGCGGCTCGGAGATTTCCATCGAGACGTCCGTCGCCATCCCCATGCAAGCAGACGGCGAGGTGGTGAGCGAGGGCGTCACGCGCTGGCAGGCCCGAGCCCTGGCGGGTGCCAGCGACCTCATCGTGGACGGTCTCTCCCGCTACCGCGACCCCGACGCCCAAACCCAGCCCAAGTTCCCCATCGCCGAGCAGAAGGCCTTTCCCGAGTAGGCACTCCAACCGCGCCCGCACACCCGATTGACGCTCTTGAACTCGACGCCGGCGGCATCCCGCCCGAGCTCGCAATCGCAACCAGCTCGCGGGGGCTCCCGCATCAGGCCTAGGTCCGTCCGGCCCCAGGTGCCACCCCCGCATCAGGCCTAGGTCCGTCCGACCCCGGGTGACACCCCCGCATCAGGCCTAGGTCCGTCCGGCCCCGGGTACCACCTAATGACCGGGGCCCGAGCCTCGCCAAAGCAGTATGGTGCTAACCCAGCTCAATCCCCCATAGGCTCGGCGCAAGCGCTCGCGCGACGCCCGGCCTTTGCCGCCCAACACCATTACATGTCCGTACCAATTGGCACTTGCCACAATCCCGCGCCGCTTCGCTGCCGAGGCCATCCCCGCATACCGCTTCGGCATTGCCTTGGCAACGGGTAATCCACTCCCAGGCGGCACCGACGCCCTCCGCTGCAGCCCACACCGCTCCCGTGCCACAAATGTGGGCGGTTGCGCACAAGGGGCAGCCTCGGCATAACCTTGTCTCCGCGCCAAAGCCACGCGCCGCCCGTCCGGTCCAATCCTTCGCCGGCTCGGTGCCACAAATGCGGGCGGTTGCGTACCAGAGGCAGACCTGGCCCCCGGTTTGTCCAGAAATCTCGCCGGTTGCGAACCGGGAGCTGCCCCGGCCCCAACCCGGCGCCGCGCCAAAGCCTCACGATGCCGGCCCGGTCCAATCCTTCGCCGGCTCGGTGCCACAAATGCGGGCGGTTGCGTACCAGAGGCAGACCTGGCCCCCGGTTTGTCCAGAAATCTCGCCGGTTGCGGTGCCGCGGCGCTCTCGGAAGCGCCCCGAGAGGCCCCTCTCGCGCTGCGTCGCCCCTATTGAAGCGCCGCATAGTTGGCGAGTAATTACACACCATCATCTAGCAGGGATTTTATAAGCTTACCGAATTGTTGTCGCAAGCCCCATAAAAGCCGGGACGGGGTGCGGCGTCCCCAAGTCCGCACCAAGAACGCAATCGCGAGCTTTCGTGGACAAACCCCGCACTGTGCGCGCCTCGACTACGCAATCGGCCGCATTCGCGGACAAACTCGCCTCGCGGCTGCCTTGGCGGCGCAATCGCAAGCTTTCGTGCGCAAACCCCGCACTGCGCGCGCCTCGACTACGCAATCGGCCGCATT
>NZ_CAAKON010000022.1:6-61068 GCF_901212655.1 Olsenella uli
TTCCAGACCAGGAACGCCCGTCTCGATATCAGGCGCGCGGCGTCAGACCCGGAGCGCCCGCCTCGGCGTGAAACGCGCGCTCCGCCCAGAGCCTACTTAGACGTGGAGAGGGCGATGGCCTCGAGGTACTTGCCGTACTCGGTCTTCTGAATCTTCGACGCCAGGCTCAGCAGCTGAGCGCGGCCAATCCAGCCCTTCTTGTAGGCAATCTCCTCGATAGAGGCAATCTTGGTGCCCGTGGACTGCTGCACCACGCGCACGAACTCGCCGGCGTGGAACAGGTCATCGACCGTGCGCGGGCTGAACCAGGCGAAGCCCTCGGGCAGCGTGGTGGCAAAGAGCTTCTTGTGGTCGAGATACATCTGGTTGAGGTCCGTGATCTCGAGTTCGCCGCGGGCAGACGGGCGCAGCTTCTTGGCGTACTCGACCACGTTCTCGTCGTAGACGTAGAGGCCGGTAGCCACGTAGTTGGTGCGGGCCTCCTCGGGCTTCTCCTCGATGTAGGTGACCTTCTTGTCGTCACCAAAGTCCACCACGGCGTAGTTCTCCGGGTGGCGCACCTGGTAGGCAAAGACCGTGGCGCCCTTCTTGCGGTTGATGGCCTCGGAGAGGTTGGCGTCAAAGCCGGAGCCGTAGAAGATGCTGTCGGCGAGCACGAGGGCCACGCGGTCGCCGTCGATGAAGTCCTCGCCCAACAGGAACGCCTGGGCAATGCCGTCGCGACTCTCCTGCGCCTTGTACTGGATGTTCATGCCAAGCTGGGAGCCATCGCCGAAGTGAGCCTCGAAGGAGGGCAGGTCCTGCGGGTTGGTGATGAACAGGACATCGCGGATGTCGGCGCGCATGAGGGTGGAAAGCGCGTAGTACACCAGGGGCTTGTCGTAGATGGGCAGCAGGTGCTTGGAGCCCGAGAACGTCATGGGATAGAGGTGAGTGCCGAAACCGCCGGCAAGGACGATGCCTTTCACAGGGAGAGCCTCCTCGGTCGTGACCAATCACTTCGGCTAAGTATACCCGTGCCAAGCACCATCCGGTCATGTGCCGCGCCTCGGGCACCCACGCGCGAAGCAAAACGCTCAGCGACACTGGCTTCGTTTGCTCGCTCAACGTGCCTCGAGCACCCACGCGCGAAACGAAACCGTTTCAGGAGTCCCTCAGGAATCGGGACACAACCGAAAAGGGCTACCACGTGCTCGAGCCGGGCACCGGCAACGACGAGGTGGCCATCTCCAAGGGCTCCAAGTGGCTCTATGACATCCTGGGCACCACGTCGCTTCCTGAGGTGGCCGGCGCGCACCACCAGGCGGTTGACCCCGAGCAGCTCGGAAGCGGCCTCACGGTGGTTGCCCGCTCATCCGACGGCGTCGTGGAGGCGGTCGAGTACCAGGCGGCCTCCTTTGCCCTGGGCCTACAGTGGCACCCCGAGCGTGACGCGCCCAAGGACACCCACGACGTCGACGTTGACCAGGACCAGTGCAATGCCTTCCTGCGCATGCTGGTGAAGCACGCGGCGGCCAAGATGGACGAGGGCGGCTCCGAGACCCCGGGTGGCGGCGAGGGCGAGCCCGCGATCCCGACCACGCCGGACGTGCCCGAGACCGAGCCCGTCACGCCGGACACCCCCGCGACGACCCCCGACATGCCCGAGACCGCACCGGGAGCGCGGCGCCCGCCGGCCGCACCGGGGGCGCAGCGCCCATCAGCCGAATCAGGCTCTCGGCCCCATCAGGAACGCAGCGCCAGCCAGCGGCGCCGCGAGAGCTTACGCCTCGCCTACCGCGCGGGCGATGGCCCTGCGGTCCACCTTCCCGTTGGGCGTCTGGGGCATCTCGTCCTCCACCACGATGCGGCGCGGCACCATGTAGCCGGGCAGCACATGCCCCAGCCGCTCGCGCAGGGCCTTGCCCCAGGCGTAGGCGTCTGCCGGGCGCTCGCCCACGAGCTGCACGTGGGCCTCGAGGCGGTCGGCCACGCCGTGGCGCGTGCGCACGATCACGGCCACGAGCTCAACTTCGGGCTCGCGCTGGATGGCGCTCTCCACCTCGCCAAGCTCGATCCTGAAGCCGTGGACCTTCACCTGGTCGTCCGTGCGGCCGCTCACCCAGAGCATGCCGTCCTTGTCGACGAACCCGAGGTCACCGGTGCGATACGTACGCACGATGCGACCCTCCAGCTCGCGCTCGCCAAAGACGGCGGCCGTCTTGTCCGGGCGTCCCAGGTAGTCCTTGGCCACGGTGTCGCCGCAGATGAGCACCTCCCCCTTGGCACCGGCGGCCAGCGGCTCGCCGGTCTCGCGGTCGAGCACGAGCAGCGTGGTGCCCTCACGCGGCACGCCCACGGGCAGCGCGCCCTCGCCCGAGAAGCCCTCCACGCGCGTAGCCGTCACGGCCACCGTGGACTCGGTGGGGCCGTAGGCGTTGATGATCGCGGCCTCCGGGAAGCGCTCGTGCAGCGCGCGCACCACGTCTGCGCGCAGCGGCTCACCACAGAAGAAAAAGTGCGTGAGACGCGGCATGAGCTCGGCGGTAAAGCTCGGCTCTGCCAGGCACACCGAGGCAAACGTGGGCGTGGACACCCAGCACGTGGCCTCGGAGGCGTCCAGCTGGGCGTAGAGCTCGCGAGCGTCCTCCATGACGTCCGAGGTAAGGGCCACGACGCGCCCGCCCGTGGTGAGCGCTCCCACGAGCTCGGTCACCGAAAGGTCAAAGGACAGCAGCGCCTGGTTGAGAAAGACGTGCGGCACGGCGGCGTCGGCAAAGAGGCCCTGGTCCCAAGGCATGAAGTTCGCCACGTCCGCGGCCGTCACCTCGACGCCCTTGGGCGCGCCGGTGGAGCCGGACGTGAAGATGATGTACTGCGTGTCGTCGCCGGAGACCTCCCAGGCGGGGTCCGGACGGCGTACCTCGCCCGCACGGGCATGCGCGAGGCAGCCAAGCACCTCGAGCGGGCCCACGGTCTCAACCTCGCGCCCCAGGTCGCGAAGCTCCGGCAGCTCGCCCGTGGCGACCACCGGGGCCTCCGGCAGCTGCGAGAGGATGTTGGTGACGCGGCCCGCCGGCACGTGGACGTCGCAGGGAACGTAGGCGTGCCCGCTCTTGAGGCAGGCGAGGAAGCTCACGGGCATGAGCGGCGACTTGTGGCCGTAGACCAGCAGCGGCGCGTCCTCGGGCGCACGCTCGCGCAAGAGGCAGGCAAGGTCGTCCGACGCGTCCCAGAGCTCGCCGTACGTTATCGAGCGGCCAGAGGTGGCACGCCAGCACTCGCGCTCGGGGTGGGCCTCCACCTGAGCGCGCACCGCCGCGAGAAAGCCGTTCTTGTCCTCCATGGGGATCCCTCCTTGGTAGCGGGGCACCTGCCCCAAGTTGCACTTTCATGGCAGGTTGGCACGCGAGCCCGTGCGGGCGGCCAGGCTCAGACGGCCCCAAGACGCAGGCAGACCGTCGGAGCAGCCCGGCTCGTCCGGCCACGGCCAACTCCGCCCGCCCAAACCCGAGAAGCCGGCCTAGTACTGGGCATACACGAACCCGGCGGGGGCGTTCATGCCGGAGCTGAACACGAACCACCACACGGCAAATGCGGCAACAATCACGACAATCGCCGCCACGGCAACACGGTCAAGGTCCGACATGGCTCACTCCCCCATCGCAAACTCGTAGATGGCGCGGTCGACGGCAAGCCACCCCAGCCAGCCGAGGTGGGTGCCGTCGTTGATGAAGTAGCGCGTGTACTCCTGGTCCGAGAAGTCCGCGAGCTTGAAGCCGTGGTTGGCCACGCACTGGCGAATGAGCTCGTAGCGCTGCTCGCGGTCCTCGCGCGCGAGGCCCTCGTAGTCCGTCCAGTCGCCCGGGAAGGGCTGGAGCACGCAGAGCAGGTCGACTCCGCAGTCGTTGGCCACGCCCAGGCAGCAGTCCAGGTCGGCGTCCTCGGCGGGCGCATTCAGGAGCGTGCGGTTGCGATAGAAGTCCTTGAGCTTGCCGGCGTCGTAGTCGCCCTTGATGTGGTCAAGCCAGATGGAGTCCAGAAAGCCGTAGTCGTTGGTCGTGGTCTGTGCCTCGGCCTCAGCCGTGGCCTCCGCCACGAGGCGGTCCCAGTCGGGCGCGCCGTTCTCGGCCTCGAGTACGCGCTTGGCGAAGGGCATCGTGTCGCCCAGCTCGCGCACGTGAATGAGGTCGCGGCGCAGCTGGTAGCTCTCGGCAAAGCCAAAGGCGAGGTCGTTCAGGGTATCTGGCAGGGTGGCGCGGCGCGCGGCATCGACTTTCTTGGCGTCGATGCCCGCGTTCTTGAGACGCCTGGCCAGGTAGTCCACGCGCGCGGGGTCCACGTGCTCGTTTTGGCACAGGCCCTGCCAAAGCTCGTAGCCAAACTGCGTCTGCGTGGCGTTGTTGGGCACGCCGCCCTCGAAGAACCACTGCGGGGAGATGACGAACACCATCTTGTTGGAGGTGCGCGCGTCAAAGACGCCGTCTGCGAGCGCGCTCGTGGGAGCGTCCGCCTCCTCGATGGCGCGAGCGTAGGCGCCAATGGCGATGGCGTGCCAGAGGCCCTGGTTGTAGCCCTCACCCACCGTCCAGCAGTCCAGGCCGTAGTCGTTCCAGCCAAAGACCGCGTGCGGAACCTGGCGGCAATCCTCCGGCAGAAAGGAGAGCTCGGAGGAGCCAAAGACGGGGATGGAGTCTGCAAGGCGGTTGGCCACCATGAACGAGGGACTCCGGAACTTGGTGCGATTGGTGAGGTAGTCGTACATGTTGCCGCCGCGGGTCCACTCGTTGGGGACCGAGCGGTTGTGCTGCCACGCGGCGCCAGCCGCCACGAGGCCGCCCACCGCAACGCCGGTAAGCCTGAGCGCGGCCCTACGGGAGACCACGGGGCCACCCGGGCGAGCGGAGCCGTCGTCTGGGTCGTTGGCCGTGAGGCCCTCAATGGCATCGCCCAGCCGCGAGGCACCATGGGCAAACGCAGACGCGCCGGCGCCCACGGCAAGCCCCGGCCCCGCCGCTACACCGGACTTCGACGAGCCGGCCTCGGCGGCGCGAGCCCTTGCGGCGCGAGCCTCGACAGTGCCGCCCCCGGCCGAACCCACTCCGGCCGCGCCGGGCGCCTCGGCCTCGGCACCAGTGCCAGGGACAGTCGCCCCGTCCTTGTCCGTCTTGGCAGCCATGTCCTAAAGCCTCTTCAGCACCTGGGCAACGATCTTGTTCACGGTGTTCATCTCGTCGCGCGGCACGGCCGTGGGGGCGATGGAGACGCCAAAGTCGTCCTCGATGGCCACGAGCAGCTCGATGGCGGCCATGGAGTCCAGCAGTCCCTCCTCGAACAGGTCGATGTCGCGCTTATCGCGCACGATGTCGTCGCCGCAGATGTCGGCGATGGTGTCGACGAGGCGGTCCTCGACCTCGGCGTTGTTGTCACTAGCCATGAATGCCTCCAAAGAACGTGAACAGCTGACCAGAGAAGATGGAAAGGCCCAAAACCACGACCTGCAGGGTGACGAACCAGCTCACGAAGCGCACCGGCGCGGTGCCCTTGTGCTTGCGCCAGAACTTCCAGTGGCGGTGCACGTGCTGCTCGACGGCGAGCAGCACGCCGTGGTAGAGGCCGTAGGTGATGTAGGCGGGCGTGACGCCGTGCCAGAATCCCATGAGGAGCATGTTGGCGATGAGGCCCACGCTGGCGCGCACGTCGCGGCTCTTGGGCTTGCGGTGGCGGGCCATGGTGCGCTCGAGCCGCATGAAGACGAAGTCACGCAGCCAGTGGGAGAGCGTGATGTTCCAGCGGTCCCAGAACTCCTGGAGCGAGCAGGAGACGAACGGTAGGTTGAAGTTGCGCGGCACGTCAACGCCAAGGGCCAGGCCTACGCCCTGCGCCATGAGCGAGTAGCCCGCAAAGTCGAAGTAGAGATACGCCGCATAGGCATAGCTCACGCGAACCGCATCAACGAGCTGCTGCCCCAAGGGGCGGGAGAGGTCGAGCGCGGCCGGCGTATCGTATTTCTTGAAGATGGCAGCAAGCACCATCTGCATCACCAGGCCAAGGGCGAACATGAGGGCGCCGCGGCCCAGCCGGTCCACGTACTCCCACCTGGGCAGCCGGCGCTCCACGTCCGCGAAGAACCGACGCGAGCGGTCAATGGGACCAGAGGTGAACGTGGGAAAGAAGGCCAGGAAGTACAGGTAGTCCACGAAGGGAAGTCTGCCGATGAGGCCGTCTGTGACCTCGAGCAGCACCTGGGTGGCGCGGAAGGTGATGTAGGAGATGCCCACGAAGCCCAGAAGGCCGTTGCCGGCGGCAACCGTGACCTTGTAGGTGACGAGCGAAAGCAGGCAGACCACGAGCGCAAGCAGGCGCAGGGCAACGGGCGCCGGGGCCTT
Source organism: Olsenella uli (assembly GCF_901212655.1). Taxonomy (GTDB): domain Bacteria; phylum Actinomycetota; class Coriobacteriia; order Coriobacteriales; family Atopobiaceae; genus Parolsenella; species Parolsenella uli_A. The sequence goes on from NZ_CAAKON010000022.1 coordinate 6,375, forward strand.
CACCGTACCGGCGCCATCGGAATCCGTGCGGGCCAGCACGAGCCGCGTGCATGCGTACGTGGCGAGCATGTAGCCCACGGCAAGGGCAAGCTGTGCCCACGAGCCCATGAAGAGGAAGCCGAGGAACACAGCGGACACCACAAGGCCATAGAGCCTGATGCGGCGCTCGAGCAGCCCCAGGACAATGGCAGGGACGAGTGCCACGCCAAGCGTCATGAAGAAGCTTGGATCTTGGTAGAACTCCATGTCCCTCCCCATCCGACGCATTCCGACAGATAACTATCGCTCAGCGTGGAATTATTGACCTTTGCCCGACCGCATGTCTTTCAAAGGCCTTACAACGCGGCCATATGAACAGAAGGGACAAGACGAATAAAGGTTCCTGAAAACCCTCAGGAACCCTTTGGGAACGGACGCCGCTCTTTGCCGAGCGTGTCCATTCGTCATATCGAAGAGGGAGGATTGGGCGCTGCGCACAACGGACGGGCCCGCTAGACGCTCGCCGCCAGGGCAGCAAGGTCGAGGGCCGCGGAGTTCTCGCCCCGCACGCCCAGCATCAGGAACTCGTGGTTGCCCTTGGCGCCCGTGATGGGGCTGGCGCACGCACCAACCACACCGAGACCGGCCTCGCCCATGGCGGCGTACACGCGCTCAAGGGCAGCCTGGCGCACAGACGCACGGCGCACCACACCGCCCTCGCCCACGTCCTCGCGCGCCGCCTCGAACTGTGGCTTCACAAGCGTGAGAAAGCGGCCCTCGGGCCCAAGGAGCTCGCACACGGCAGGCAGCACCATGAGCACCGAGGTGAACGAGACGTCGCAGACGGCAAGGTCAATGGTGCCGGCGCGCTCGGGCGTGGGAACGTCCACGATGTTCGTGCGTTCGAGCAGCGTCACGCGCGAATCCTGACGCAGCGACCAGTCGAACTGGGCATACCCCACATCCACGGAGAGGACGCTCGCGGCGCCTCGGGACAGCAGGCAGTCAGTAAATCCACCGGTGGAGCACCCAACGTCGAGGCAGGCAAGCCCCGCGGGATCGACGAGGAACTCATCGAGGCCGCGCTCAAGCTTGAGGCCTCCGCGGCTCACATAGGGAAGCGAGCCACGAACGTGCAGCTCGCAGCCGGGCTTCACCTGCGTGCCCGGCGAGTTGTAACGCATGGAGGGGCCGGATACGTCCCCGGCCATGACGGCACGCATCGCGTCATCGCGCGAGCGAAAATAGCCCTGAGCCACGAGCTCGTCGTCGAGCCTGCGTCGGGCCATGCTAGTTCTTGGAATCGGAGGAGGGCGCGACACCCTCGGCAGACGCATCCCCAGCGGGCGCAGCCGTGCCGGAAGCCTCAGCGGCCTCCTCGGCGCCCTTGCCAGACGCCTCCGGCCCCTCGACCATGCGCTCGCGCTCCTCGGGCGAGAAGGCGGCCTTGTCCACGAGGTCAACCGCCTTGGTTCCCAGGGCGATAGCCTCGTCGAACAGGTCGAGGGAGCGCTCGAGGGACGTGTCCTTGTTGCGAACCGCGGAGATGATCTCGTCCAAGCGGCTCGTCACGTCCGAGAAGCGCTCGTATCCGGAGACATCGGGCTTCTTGGCCATGCGCTACTCGTCCTCCCCGAGCGGCGCGTCCTCGGCGGGAGCGGCGTCAGCGGAAGCCTCGGCCATGTCGGCGTCATCGGCAACCGGCTCGGCACCATCCTGCTCGGCACCATCCTGCTCGAAGCCCTGCTCGTAGCGGGCAGCCTCCTCGGCATCCAGCTTGTGGGCGCGCGCGACGATGTCCACGCCCTCGGCGACGTCCGCCGCGATGCGGCCCAGGACGCCGTTCACGAAACGCGAGGACTCGTCGGAGCTGCCAAAGGCCTTGGCCAGCTCAACGCACTCGGAGATGCACACGGCCGTGTCAACCTCGTCCACATAGAGCATCTCGTAGAGCGCGATGCGGAGCAGGTTGCGATCCGTGACGGACATGCGCGAGAGGCTCCAGTTGCGGGCGGAGCGGGACAGGACCGCGTCGAGGTCGGCGATGTGGTCGTAGGCACCACGGGCGACGCGCTCGGCATACTCGTCCAGCGGACCCTCCGAGAGCACATACTCGCCAGCGAGGACGTCGGGCACGGAGCGGTCCGAGACCTCTGCCTGGAACAGCAGCTGGAGGGCCTGGCAACGGGCGAGGGTACGGCCTACGAGGCGACGGGAAGAGGACACGCGCTACTCCTTGGGGAAGACGAGCTCGTCGATGCAGACGTCGATCTGGGAGACGCGAACGCCGATCTGGGCGTCAACCGCGCCGGCGACAGCCTCGCGAACGTCTGCGGCGAGCTTGGTGAACGGGTAGCCGAAGAAGACGGCGAGGTGCACGGTGATGACGAGCTTGTCGTCATCGGAGACCTCGCACTCCACGGCATTGGTGGTGGGCTGCGGCTTGGACGTGAGCATGGCGATGATGCCGCTCGCGATGTCCTGGCCGTAGATGGAGGCCACACCCTCGACTTTCTCGGCGGCGGCCGCCACGATGGTGGAGACGACGCTATGCGACACGCCCATCCCGGCGATTCTCAGCTCGTTGCTCATGAGGTGTACCTCCTGCCTTGGCCGTGCCTGGCACGGCCTGTCGAAAAGGCCGCGCATCACCAGGATGCGCGGCCACACGTAGCGAAGCTAGACGCGGGCGACGAACTTGCCCTCGCGGGTGTCGACACGAATGGTCTCGCCCTCGTTGAGGTACATCGGCACCTGCACCACGGCGCCCGTCTCGACCGTGGCCGGCTTGGAGCCGCCCTGGACCGTGTCGCCCTTGAAGCCGGGGTCGGTCTCGGTGATCTTGACCTCAATGAACATCGGCGGCTGGACCGTCAGCAGGTCGTCGTCGGCGTACATGAGCTGGCAGGTGTCGTTCTCCTTGAGCCACTTGGCGTTGTCGCCGATGAAGTCGGCGGGAACGGGAGTCTGCTCGTAGGTCTCCATGTCCATGAAGTAGTAGTGGTCACCGTCGTTGTAGAGGTACTGCATCTCCTTGGTGGAGAGCATGACGGAGTCGAACTTGGAGCCGGCGTTGCAGGTCTGGTCGCCAATGACGCGGCCGGAGCGCAGGTCCTTGATCTTGTAGCGAACGAAGGCGCCGCCCTTGCCCGGCTTGACGTGCTGGAACTCGACGAGGGTATAGATCTTGTCCTTGATCTTGAGGCCCATGCCGTTCTTGAACTCGGCGGTGCTGATCTGCTGCATCGGTGCTACTCGCTTCCCTGTTAGGCCCCGCGCTCGGGGCTCATACGTTCATGCAGCCTTGTATGATAGCACGCCCGTCAAGCGCCCTAAAAAGACGCACAAGCCGAGGGGTACAGACGAGTGCGACGTGTCGCGTCGCGCAGGGAGGATGAGCCAAATGGGGCGGCCGGGTGACTCACAATCGAAGACGGCGACGGCACCGCGACGCGCCTGCGAGGTCAACGACGCGTCTCACTTGCCGCGCCGGAAGAGCGCGCCCACAAGGCCGGGAACGCTCTTGACGCCAGCAATGAACACATCCTTGAAATCGGGCGAGCGAAGCAACTTGTCCTCCCCCACGTGCTCGCGAATGGCGCGCAGGGTCTGCTTGTTGTCGCGCGTGGAGAAGGTGAAGTGCCCGTTGCCCTTGGTGTATATGGCAAAGCGGGGAATGTGCTTGCCCGCAACCACCGAGGCGGAGACGTGGTCAATCTCGTCCCAGGGAATCTGAACGAAGTCATCGGTATTGCGCTCGTTGTAGAACTCGAACGCCTTGTTGCCCACCATGACGTTGCCCTCGCTCGTGAGACCCATGAGGTTGGTTCCCTTGATGGTGAGCTCCACCTTGCTGTTCTGCGATTGGGCCATGAGATACCTCCGAAGGTAGGAGCGACTGGGATGGGTGGCCATCACCATACCGGGCCGCGCTCGGCATGGGGGCGGTCGCCCGAACGAAAACGGGCCGCACCCATGTAGGATGCGGCCCGCGCAGGCACGCGCCTGGAGCCAAGACCTCGACTTACATGAAGTTGAGGACGCGGCCGATGATGCCGAAGGCAAAGAGGCCCAGGATGATGACGATCGGGCTGACCTTGTTCTTCAGCAGCTTGCAGCAGAGCAGCGTGAGGCCCACGGCGGCAAGGCCGGGAATGAGCTGGTCGAGGTTCTGCTGGAGCGTGGTGACCTTGACCTGGTCGAGGGCGGTGGCGCCGATGGAGCTGTACTGCGTCAGCGCCTCCTTGACGCCCTCAGAGCCGGAGGGAAGGCTGTTCCAGTCGATGTAGGCACCCTCGGACTGCGTGATCTTGGAGACGACCGGGGTGAAGGAAATCGACACCCAGCGCTCGACCAGCGCGCCGATGATGAACATGCCGAGGATGGAAGCGCCCTCGGTGACCTTGCCGAGCAGACCGCCGGAGAGGTCCTTGGCGATGTTGCTACCAACCTTGTAGCCAAACTCCTGCGTGTACCACAGGAACGCCCAACGGATGACGTTCCAGGCCACGAAGAACAGGATGGGGCCCATGATGGAGCCGCTCATAGCGAGCGATGCGCCAAGCGCGCCGAGAATCGGGCGCACGGTGAACCAGAAGGCCGGGTCGCCGACGCCGGCGAGCGGGCCCATCATGCCAACCTTGACGCCCTGGATGGCGGTGTCGTCAATCTGGGCACCGTTGGCCTTGTCCTCCTCGAGGGCCAAAACGACGCCGAGGACGGGGGCGGTCAGGTAGGGGTGCGTGTTGTAGAACTCGAGGTGACGCTTGAGGGCCGCAGCCTGGTCTTCCTTGTTGGTGTAGAGCTTCTTGATCGCGGGGATCATGGCGAAGCAGAAACCACCGTTCTGCATACGCTCGTAGTTCCAGGAGCCCTGGGTGTACTGGTTGCGGAAGCAGACGTCCAGGCGGTCCTTCTTGGAGAGGGTAATCCTATCTGCCATAGTGTTTCTCCTCCTTTACGGCCTAGTAGTTGTTCAGGATGTCGCCGAGCGGGTCGCCGGAGCCGCCGCCGTTGCCGCCACCCTGCTTGGCCAGGTCCTTGAGGCCAAGGTAGATGAGAGCGAAGGCGATTCCGAGCAGGCCGAGGGCGATGAGCGTGAGCTTGGAGATGGCAGCGACCACGAAGCCGATGATGAAGAACGGCCAGACCTCGGGGGTCTCCATCATGTTGATGACCATGGCGTAGCCCACGGCAGCGACCATGCCGCCGCCGACGGCCATGCCGCCGGAGAGCCATGCGGGCATGGCGTTGAGCGCGGCCGTAACGGCCTCAGCGGGGATGAAGCACAGGGCAACAGCCGGAATCATGATGCGGACGCCCTGCATGAGGATGGCGATGATCTGCCAACGGTCGATGGCCGCGAAGTCAGCCTTCTCGGCCGCAGCGTCCATGATGTGGACGATGGGGATGGCGATGGTGCGGCAGACCATGGTCAGGAAGAGGCCAGCGACGGACAGCGGCACGGCCACGGCGATGGACGTGGAGATGGCGGTGGAGGTGTCCGTGGTGCCGCCGTTGAGGGCGAGCACCATGATGATCGCGGAGGCGACGGAGGCCAGGGCCGCGTCAGGGGCGACGGCTGCGCCGATGTTGGCCCAACCAAGGGCCATCATCTGGAGCGAGCCGCCCAGGACGATGCCCTCCTGCAGGTGACCGGTCACGAGACCGATGAGCGTGCAGGCCACCAGCGGCTGGTGGAACTCGAATTCATCGAGGATGCCCTCCATGCCTGCCAGCAGGGCAACGATGGCGACGAGCACAATGGTAATACCTGACATACAGTCCCTCCTCCTTATGCCTTGGCAAGCTCAGCCTTGGCCTTGCTGAGCAGGCTCTCGATGGTGTCCGTGGAATCGGACGGAACCTTGCGGTTCGTGAACTTGACACCCTTGTCGACGAGCTTCTGGAGCGTCTCGACGTCATCCTTGCCCATGGCGATGGCGTTGGTGACGACGACCTTGCCCACGGAGTGGGCCATGGAGCCGATGTTGACGTCCTTGATGTCAACGCCGCCCTCGATGCAGGCGAGCAGGTCCTCCGGGTTCTCGAAGATGACGAACGCCTTGGTGGCGCCGAAGCGCGTGTCGTTGACGACCTCGCACATCTTGGAGATGGGAACCACGTTGGCCGGCACTCCTGGAGGCGCGGCCTGCTCGATCATGGTCTTGCGCAGGTTGTCATGCGCAACGCCGTCGGAGACGACGATGATGCGGTTCGGCTGGAGCTGCTTGGTCCAGGCGGTGGCCACCTGGCCGTGGAGCAGACGGCTGTCGATGCGCACGCCAGCGAACTTGATGTGGCCGTCACCAAGCACCGTCCCCGGCGGGATCGCGCCTGCGGGCGCGGGCGCGGCCGCGGCCGGCTTCTCGTCCTCGGGCTCGAGGCTCTCCGGCTTAACGCGGACGCCGTTCTTGCCCTCGGTCACGAGGTGCGTGGCGATTTCCTGCGCCGTCTTGGATGCGTCGAAGCGCGCGGAGTACGCCTCGATGAGCATCGGCAGGTTGAGGCCCGTGACGATGGCCCAAGTGTCGTGGCCGTCGATGAAGGCGCTCGACTGGTTGAAGGGCGTGCCGCCCCACAGGTCAACGAGGAACAGAACCTGCTCCTGGTCGTCCAGAGTGGCAACGGCCTTCTCGAGCTCGGCCCTGAACTGATCGGGGCCCATGCTCGGCTGCAAGCTCACGACGGCAACATTTGGCTGGTCACCAAAGACCATCGAGCCGGTCTGCTTGATGCCGGCTGCCAAATCGCCATGGCTTGCAAGGACGATTCCTACCATTCCCTACCTCCCATTACTTTCCGAAACTGAACAGAGATTGCATTGTTGGCCTAATCAATCTCCAATCTCTGCGCTTACCAACCACTCCCGATATGGGAGAAGTCCATTGGCGAGTCGTGGACCATTCACGGAGTTGATGGGAACGATTATCAGGCCATGCAAAAGGGCGAGAAAGAATCTCCCTCGCCCGCCTGGTCTTCCGTGTCGTTCGCTCGCTCCACGTGCTCCCTGATTCGCTATGTCATACGTTAACATTCCGAGCACTTAATTTCGCTATTTTTTCGGTTGAATGGTGGATTTTTCTGTTTGAGTTGTATTGAGTTCAATGTTGGTGTTATGATACTAATTTATTTGTTTACTCGGCTTGACTATCATTCTTTAGACAGGTTTCTATAGATAAACGCTTTACCTTCCACTTACAGAGCCAGTTGTATCCTCGCGAGGTAACCACTCACCGATTACCAACGGTTTGTGCCGCACAAGGGACGCCGCAACGCCTACTCGGCGCCCCTTATGCTCGACGCCGCAACGCCAGCCAGACGCCCCGTGCGCCCGGCGCCGCAATGCCTACTTGGCGCCTCTAACAGGGAATCGCCACGAGGTCGTGCGTAGACTCGGTGAACGGCTCGTAGCCCTCCTCCGTCACCAGGCCAAAGTCTTCGAGACGCACGCCAAACTTGCCCGGCAGGTAGATGCCGGGCTCGATGGTGATGACCGCGCCCGCGGGTACCGGCTCGGTGTTCGCGCGATTGAAGTTGGGCTGCTCGTGAATCTCCACGCCCACGCCGTGCCCAAGGCCATGCTTGTAGAAGTCTCCGTAGCCGGCTTCCGAGATGACCTTGACGGAATGGTCGTAGACGTCCTTGCCTACGACGCCCGCCCTCGCCATCGCCGCGCACTCCTCATGCGCCTGGCGAACGACGTCGTAGACGTGGCGTTGCTCCTCGCTCGGCTCGCCGAGGCAGACCGTGCGCGTCATGTCGGAGTGGTAGTCGGACACCACGCAGCCGTAATCCATGACGATCATGTCGCCCCTCTGAACCTTGCGCGGGCCGGGCTGCGCGTGCGGGTTGGCGCCGTTGGGGCCGCTCGCGATGATGGTGCCAAAGGAGAGGCCTTCGCCACCATGCGAGAGCATGTAGTTCTCAAGCTCGGCGCGAATCTCCTGCTCCGTCATGCCCGGCTTGATGTAGCCGCACATGTGTGTGAAGGCCTCGTCGGTGACTTTCTGGGCGGCCCGCATGAGCGCGACCTCCTCTGAGTCCTTGACGGCGCGGAGCTTCACGAGGTCCCCGTGAAGGCGCGGGGTGAGCACGGCTGCGGAGCGCGCGGCGAGGGCGGTCTGGAAGTCATCATAGAAGCCGAGCGTACAGGTGTCCTCGAGGGCCACCACGCGAGCACGGGCGTCACGGGCGCGGTCCGCCGCCCACGCGGCGGCGTCGACAATCTGCTGGTCGATCTCCCACGCCGTGTTTGGCCCAAGGCGTTCGCAGAACGTGTTGTAGTAGCGCGAGTCCGTGTGCAGGAACTGGTGCCTGGCCGTAACAAACGCCGTGTGCGCCACCTCGTCGTCGAAGGTACGCTCGGCGCCAGTGAGCCAGCGCAGGTCGGGGTTGTTGCGCAGGATCACAGCGTCGTAGCCGCGATCTGCCATGATCTTGCGAAGGCGCTCGACGCGCCCGGCACAAGCCGTCTCGTTTGCCATAAACGTGGTCCTTTCTCATTTTTTTGTCACCACGCGAAGCGTGCGCGATACCCCTACCTGTGTTGATTGCCCTCAGGTCTGGGGAGGGGGAGATATATCAGTGCCACCAGCACCATCATTCTAAAGGTACATTCCAGCGACATCCTCGGAAGGGCCATTCGTCGGAGATCCCCGACCACGCAAGCCCGAGCTTCGTCGCCGGCCACAGGCACATTCGCTACATCGGGGACGCCGCCGGAGGCTATTTGCGGCGGATTAGGCGGCCAAGGGCGATGAAGGCGATGCCAGCGGCAAGGGCCAGGGCGATCGTGCCCATAACGAGGTAGTCGCCGGTTTGGGGCATGAAGCCGCGCGAATGGCTGCTTGCGGGGGGTTTCGCGGTGTCATCGTTGCCGGCCTCGTCGCCGGAGCCGGGCTGGTCGGGGGTAGCGGCCCACTCGAACTTGGGGGTGACGGAAACGTCGTAGGTCGCGGAACCGTTCTCAACTTCGGGGACGCTCACCAGCGACGGCGCGCACTTGACGCTGCGATTGCTGTCGGCCGTGCGCGTACGCGCCATAACGTATACACCGGGATCAAGGCCGGAGAACGTAATGGCAGCCTGCCCCTTCCCCACTGTCTGCTCGGCACGGTACAGCTCGCCCAGGGCCGCGATTCGGTTTGCGCTATGGGCGGCATAGCGCAGGTCTTCGGCGGTGGCGTTAGACCAAGAAATGCCGAGCTCGGAGAAGGCGGAATCGGTTGAATAGCTTACCGAGGGCGTCCCATAATCCCAGGCGACCTCGGCGGAGGCGACCTTGGCAATGGCGAAGGTGTCGCCCGTGAGTGTAATCGAGCCGTTGGGGGCTTCGGCCTGGGTGGACACCGTGATGGAGCCGTTTGGTTGGGCGTCGGCCGCGCGGGGCGCGAACACCGCAACCGCCAGCGCCATCGCGAACGCGAGCCATGCCGCGGACCGCCAAAGGCCCTTATCTGAAGTGTTTGCCGCCATGCGACACCTCCTTTTCAGTGCGTTGGTCATGTCGGCCGCCCGCGGCACCACGCCGTGCATCAACATTCCCGCCAACGGCGACGGCAGCGCGGCGGATGGCTTCGTCGTGGCGCCACGCTGCGATGCGCACCACCGCGAGCACCACGGCTAGCACGGCCACGGAAATCATGAGCAGCAGATACGGCAGCGGGATGTTGATCGGATTGCCCACCGTGCCGACCTCGGCGTCCATGTCGGCCGTATACGGTATGGCATGCCCTCTCACCAGCAGTCGGTGAGAATTAATGCCATACGGTGTACAGGTGACAAGGGTCACGTAGTCGTCGCCGGCGGTTATGGTGAGCGACTCGGTCTGGTCGGGCAGGACCGTCTCGATCTGGTCGACCTGATAGGCCAGGGTGGTCTTGAGGACCCGCAGGTAGAACACATCACCTACGACCATCTTGTCAAGATCGGTGAAGAGCTTGGCAGACGGCAGGCCGCGATGCCCCGAAAGCGCCACGTGCGTGGACGCGCCGCCAACGGGCAGCGAGGAGGTCTCGATGTGGCCGACGCCCACCTGCAGCGTGGCCTCCTCGGTGCCGTGGTAGATGGGCAGCGTCTCGTCCAGGCGCGGGATGGTGATGTAGCCCATCATGCCGTCGCCGGTGAGGTTGAGCAGCTGGCTGTATTGCTCGCGCAGCTGCGCGGACGAGACGGTGCCGGCATCCGCGCCGCCATCGGCAGCAGAGATGCCGGCAAGCCCCGCAAGCTGGGCGTTGTACGCACGTGCAGCGTCCATCATGGCCTGGGCGTCCTCGTCCGAGAGGGCCTCAACCGCCTCGCCGTAGGCGCTCACCACACGTGTGGCATTGCGCTCGACGAGGAAGTTCGAGACGGTGGGGTACGCGAGGACCGCGAGCCCCACCATCACGACCACGATGGGCAGTATGTCGCGCAGGCGCTTCAACGGACGACGGCGCTAGTTGTTGGCGCGCTTGCGGACGACGGTCCAGATGATGCCCGCGGCAACAATGGCCACGCCGGCGACCGTGAAGACCACGGTGCCCATGCCACCGGTAGAGGGCAGGAGGGTTCCCTTCTTGTTGACAACGGTAACGGTGGAGTTCGGGGTGCCGTTTGCGGTCACGGTGTTGTTTTTAAGCGTGCCGTCATCGTTATAGGTAGCAGAAATAACAACCTCAATGGGAGCGGAAAGCTTGTTGTAACCAGCAGGGGCTTTGAGCTCGACGAGCTTGTAAGTGCCCTCCTTGAGACCCGTGAACGAAATCCTGCCGCCAGCGGGAGTAGTCACACTCGTCGCGCCGGTCTCGGTGGCGTCCTTGAGAGGACGGTAAGCGCCGCCATCAGCAACAAGAGAAATGGGGTTGCCCTCAGCGTCTTGAAGCTGGAACTCGGCACCCTGAAGGCCGTTGGCGTTTTCGCCCTCGCCGTTCTTCTGAAGGTCGAAGGAGAAGTCATAGGTGTGAGTGATGGAGGGTTCGGACTTGCCGGTGCCCTGCTCGCCGGGGTTGTTGCTGTACTCGACGTAGGCCTCGTTCTTGCCCTGGGTGGTGGTACCGGAGCCGGCCTTCTCGTTCAGCGTGGCGGAGTAGGTGACCGTGATGGCGGAGCCGGCGGTCTGGGCCTTGATCGTGAGGAAGTTGATCTCGACCGAGGTGGTCTCGTCACCGTTGCCGGTATTGGTTACCGTGTAATCGGTGCCCTTGGTGAGGGTGGTGCCGCCAACCTTCACATCAACAGACTCAGCGTTGAAGGTCAGGCCCTTGGACAGCTTATCGTGAACCTTGAACGTATAGGTGTCGTACTCGGTCATGTCGGGCACGGCGGAGGTCAGGGTGAAGTTAACGGTGTCGCCGATTTGCGCACTAGAGTGGTTCTGACCCTCGACCTTCTTCTCGAGCGTGGGATAGACGCTCTTGAGATTGATGTTCGTCTCGGTAGAAACAACGTTGTTGAGAATGGCGTCCGTACCGCGCTGCGTGGAAGTGGATCCGCCCTCCGGAACAAAGACATAGTAACCGTAAGCGAGCGATTCGAAGGTGGCGACATAAGTGTTGCCAGAAGCGACCGCTGCGGCAGACTTACTGGAGGCCAGGCCTTGGTTCTTAGCCCACTTGGCAGCATCGCTAGCAAACGTCACCGCGGTGGCACCGCGATTGCCGTCGGCAAGAGTCTTGACATACTCATAGGCCTTCTCAGAAAGAGGCGCTCCGGTCTCGGTCGTGCTCAGCTTGTCCTGGAAAAACCTCTCCCAGGCAGTTTCGAGCGTGTAGGTAGCAGCCGAGACACTACCATCACCGTTAAAGGCGAAGTTCGAGGCGGTGAACATCTTATAGGCGGTCACGGTCTTGCCCTTGAACTCGCCGTTCGTGCTCGAGATGTTCACTTTGCCCGTCGCAGCATCAGCCGCAAACGCGGGGGTCACGGAGGCGACCGTGGTGAGCACGAGGGCGAGCATCGTGAAGAGCGCCCCGAGCTTCCTTGCTAACTTGTGCATACTATTTCCCTTCTATTCCTTGGGTATGCGAATTGCTATATCGAGCGCGGTGAGTTGCCCCCGGGCCGCGCGTGATGCCTACTTGGAGTGACGGCCCTCGGACTGCGTTCGGCGTTCGAGGCGAAGTGCCGCCCCGCCGCGCCCGCGGACCGAATCCGGCGGCGTCGGTCGTTCGCCCACCACGAGCCGCCCGCACCAATAAGTACGGCCGCAACAAGACCGATGAGCCACAGGCCTTTGCCGCCCGTGTCGGGCAGCGGAGACTGGTGGGTGTTGGTGACCGTCGCGGTGAAGTCGTTGGTCGTAGTCGTGACGCTCGAGGTGTAGTCGTCCGAAGCCGTGACCTCGGTGACGGTGTAGCTGTAGTAGCGCGGCGTCCCATTGTCGTCGAAGGCAACCGGCAGGCCCGAGACGACCGTGCGCCAGGTGTCAGACCAGTTGGACGCGTCGGCGCCCGTGAGCGTCACCTCGATGGGGTTGGGCTGCGTGTAGGTCGTACCGTCGGCGCCCTGACGCGTAATGGAGTCGGGGACCACCACGTTGCCGTCCGAATCCGTGTATGCGGCCTTGACCTTGATCGTCACGCTTTCCGGCCGCACGCCGTCCGCGTTGTCACGATCGTTCCAAACCTTCTGCAGTGTGAGATCAGCGTAGGTGTCGCACGGGTCCTGGCCCTCGCCCGGCTCGGGCGTGAGGGAGCCGGCGTTGTCGGTCACCGCGGTGTCGAGCATGAGCACGGCCTTGGCAGCAGAGACGTACGCGTCGAGGCTCTGCGACCGCGTGCCGTCCGCGCTCTGGCGAACCGCGTCCTTGATGCCAAGCCAGGTGGTGTTCGCGTCGCCCGCCGCACCGCTCGTGGGAACGGTTCCGTCATAGGTGTTGAGCAAGACCTTGCCGGAGGCATCGATGGACTTGAACAGGCTCACCGTGAAGGCGTCCAGGCCGCTCTCGTCATCCGCCGAGCGGGAGGCAAAGGTGTAGGACGTACCCGTACCCTTGGAGCTGTTGGACGAAACCGCGTTCGTGAGGCTCTCGTCCTTCGAGCGATAGATGCGGTACGTGTTGTACGCGCCGCTGCTGGAGACGCCCATGATGTCGGCCATGTCGTTGAAGTTCCACACACTCTTGAGACTCGTGAAGGCAAAGGGGTCCACAAGCCCGCTCGTGCCGCGGATGGTATCGGCGTAGGTCATGGTATTGCCCGCGAGCACGCCCTCGTCGTTCAGGCCAGCAAAGCCGCCGGCGTAACCGGTCGAGAGGCGCTCCGTGCCGTCGAGGTCTTGAGAGGCCCCGCCACCGAAGACGTCGTAGCCCTGCGCGATACCCGTGACCTCACAGTTCTCGATGCGCGTACGGTTGCCCTTGATGAGCTGGACCGTGAGGTTGCTCCTGGTGTTCTCGTTTTGGATGAGGCCGTCTTTGTTGCACGGCAGCTTCACCACGGAGTCGCCGATGGTGATGATCGCGACATCCGTCTGTTGCTGGTTGTCTTCGTCCGCCTTGGAAAGCGCCACGCCCACCTTGAGGCCGAAGAGGTTCACGTAGAGCATCTTGCCGTCTGCCAGTACCTTCAAGTCGATGAACTTGGCGAGGCCGGGGAACAGCTTGCCGATGTCAACGAGGCCGATATCCTGCGCCTTGTTGAGATACAGCAGCTTGACGAGGCCGTTCACCACCTGCAGGAGCAAATCGATGAGCGGGGAGCTTGCCTGGAGGTCCACCAGATACGCGCGCTTCGCCTCGCCGACGAATCCGCCCGCGACCTCCCCGCTCGTGACCTTCTTGAGTTTGGTGGCGGAGCAGTTCTTCACGCGCGCCAGGTCGGCGTAGCCCACAAAACCGCCCGCGACCTCCCGACCCGTAGCGCTGTCCGTGCCGGCGGCGTAGTCGGTGCTGCCGTGGGTCGCCGTCACCGTGTAGCCTGTGGAAACACCCGAAAGCGTGGAGTCTTCCACGTGGCTACCCCAGATGTCGAGCACACCGGCTGTGGCGCCGAGCACGCCGCTCAGGCCCGCGTCTTCGGCGTCCACCGTGCCCGCCTTGCCGAGATGACCGATGAAGCCGCCCGCGTAGTTGACGCCCGCCACGCTGCTCAGGTTCGCAACGCTAGAGTCCTTGACGCTGCCATTGATGAGCGCGCCGCCGAAGCCGCCGGCCGCGCCGGTGAAGCGCTTGGAGTCGAGAATGCCGTGGGTACTGCTGTCGTGCGCACGCACCTGGAAGCCGTCTGCCACACCCGTCACGCTCGCGTGGTAGATGTAGGCCCGGAAGGCGTCGAGCGCAGAGACGTTGCCGGCCTTGAGCAGGCCGAGCAGAAGGCTCGTGTTGCCGTCGCCCTCGTTGGTCCCCGCCACGGACGCGACGCTCTCGATGTCTGCTTGGCCAGCGAAGCCGCCCGCATACTGCCCGGCCTCAACGCCGCGCAGCCCAGAGACGCTCAGCGTGTTGGTGACGTCGTTGACGGCACCCTCCGCGCGGTCCTTGGTTCCCGCGACCACGGCCTTCATGGAGCCAGCAAAGCCGCCGGCAGCTCGCGCGAATTTAGTGGTGTTGCCGTCCTTGTAAGAACCGTCGACCGTGAAGCCCCAGGCGGCGGCGTTCTTCTGAGCGTCGGTTGCGCCCTTCCCTGCCGTTACGGCACTCACGTGTGCGCCGCGCACGGTGGAGACCGTGGCGTCAAGCACGCTGGCAAGGTCGTTCGGGCTGGAAATTAGCGTGTCGAGAATCTTCTGGAGCAGACCCGTCTTGTCCGAAGCGTTGGTGTTGACGTCTGCCGTGCCCGCAGCCGTCATGAGGCCCGCAAATCCGCCGATGCAGTTGGCGCCGGAAACACGCCGCAGGTTGGAGACGTTGCAGCCGGTGGCGGTGGCGCCATCCGCCGCAGAGTCTCCCCAAATCTGCGCACCCGAGGCGTAGCCGACGTAGCCGCCGGCGAAGCCGAGGTCTACGGTATCGCTCACGCCGCTCGCCGCCACCGTCATGCCTGTACGGAAGCCCTGCACGCTCGAGAACTTCACCACGGGCACGAGCACCTTCAGCGCGCTCACGAGCTTGCCGAGGTTGGCGGTGATGAGCGCCGGGGTACCGAGGAAGCCGAGCAGCTTAACGCTGCCGAGCTCGGGGGCGCCGCCCGTCTCCATGCGTCCCGCAAATCCGCCCGCCGCACGCAGCGCGCTGACGGTCTTGGTGTCATACGCCTGACCGTTGGTGATGGTGCCGCCGCGCATAAGGCCCACGTAGCCGCCCGCCACGCCGCCGTCCATGACGATCGCCTGGTTGTCGTAGGAGCCGCGCCCGGCGACGACGTTCGTTCCATAGACGTAGTCGGCGAGAAACTCGTCAAGAGCGGCCTGCGTGGCGAACGTCTGTCCAGCAAACTTGCCGCCGTAGTAGCCCTTGGAAGCCACGTTGGTGGCCCAGCCGTTCCACGTGTCCATATCGATGCCGTGCACGGGGCCGGTGACCTCGGTGTTCTCCTCGGTTGGATAGGCCACCTGCAGGGCGCCGAGCAGGTTGTCGATCTCGACGAGACCGTAGAGCAGGCTGAGGCTGCCGGTCTTTGCGGTGTCGGCCGGCTCCATGAAGCCCGTGAAGCCTCCGGCCATCTCCGCGCCGTAGACGCTGCGGATGCGCTCGGCCGTAGCCGTGCGCCGCGCGCCGTTGTAATTGCCGTCCGCGTCGTTCTCGGACTTCCACTTGTTCGTGTTGTTGCCCCAGATGTGTCCACCGAGGTTGTGGCCCACATAGCCGCCCGCCACGCCGCGCAGGGTCGAGGCGTCGCTCGCGGCTTGCGCGCGCACGGCGCCGCCGCAGGGGATGGACGTGGTCTCGGAGTTGCGGATGGTGGGGACGAAATCCTGCGCCACCGAGGCAAGGCTGCCGGAGGCGGTAAGCAGGCCTTTCAAGATGTTCGTGGACTCAAGCACGTTGGCAACGTCGCCCGGCTCGAGCTCTCCCACGTAGCCGCCGGCCGTCTCCTGGCCGATCACATACGAGAAGTTATAGGAGTTGGAGTCCTGGATGTGGCCGCCGCGGATCTCGCCCGCAAAGCCGCCCGCGTTGCCGACGGCCCCGCTCACAGCCGTGCCGCTCGCAAGCACCGCGAAGCCGCCGATTGTGCCCTCGACATCGGAGTGCTCGATCGTCGAGACGACGACAGAGAGCGCGGAGAGCACGTGATCGAGCACGAGGGCTTTGCCCAGAACCTTGAGGCCGCCGCCGATCGAGGCCGCGTCGCCCACGTCGAGCAGGCCCACGTAGCCGCCGGCGTGCGTGGCGCCCGTCACCGCATAGGAGCTGGTGCCGTTGAAGTAGCTGGGCGCGTCTGCGACCTCGAGGTCGGAAGGCTCGGTCACGCCCGTGTGGCGTAGGCGTGTGACGTCACTATTGGAGACCTGGGCGCCCGCCGCGTAGCCGATGAAGCCGCCCGCGGTGCCGGCGTCGCCGTCAGAGACATCGACCGTGGTGGCCGAGACGGTAAAGCCGTCGTCGGTAGTCGCATCCGTCGTGCCCGCAAGCTGGGAGGAGACGCCCGCGTACGAGACGAGCGGGACGTACGCGTCGATGATGCTCAACAGGTCGTTGGCGCTGATGGAGACACCCGAGAGGCCGCCCAGGATGGAGAGGCCGCCGGAATCCTCCGAGCCGGCAAGCCCACCCGAGACGACGCGCCCGCCGAAGCCGCCGGCGTAGCGCGAGCCGGCGACGTGGTCGATGTTGTAAACGGCATAGGGGCTGGCCTGGGTCTTCTCATAGGACTGGGCCTTTTCGGCGTCACCAGTGCCCGGATCATCGTTGACCTTGCCGGACGTGAGGTCGCCCGCATAGCCGCCCGCGATGTCTGCTTGCACGTAGCCACCGTCAACATACGAGACATCGGTATAGAGGTAGCTCGGGATGAGGTACTTGACGGCGCCGAGCAGGCTGCCCGCGCTGATAAGGGCCTTGAGGGACGTGTCGTCCGAGACCTCGGCAAGGCCGCCCGTCTGCGAGACGCCCACGAAGCCGCCGGCATAGCCAGACTCGTTCGCCGCCGTCACGTACTTGAGGTTCGTGACGTGAGCGTCGGTGACGTCGACCGAGTTGGCGCGGCCGACGAAGCCGCCGGCCACGAAAGCCGTGGAACGGTCGCCCTCGCCGGAAGGTGCGCCCGTTGCCGTGACGGTTACGCCGCCCACGATGCCCGCGACGCTCGCGCCCTCGACGGTGAGGTCGAGCCCCTCGCCCAGAGAGAGGAGGTTGTTGGCCTTGATGAGACCGAGGCCCAGCAGGTCGAGGCCGTCGGTATTAGCGAGCGAGCCGGGGCCGACGGTACCCGCGAATCCGCCGGCGTAGTTGTTGGCGGAGACGGACGCGACGTTCGTGAGGTTGACCTTTGAGACGTCGCCGCCCACGGCCTCGCCGAACGCGCCGCCCGCCTCGTCGGCGCCGGCAGAGACGGCATAGCCCTCCGCAATGCCCTCGACCTCGAAGTTCTCAACCGCAAACGGCATGAAGGTCGCAACGCCCACCGTTGCGTTCACAAGGCC
Organism: Olsenella uli; assembly: GCF_901212655.1. Lineage (GTDB taxonomy): Bacteria > Actinomycetota > Coriobacteriia > Coriobacteriales > Atopobiaceae > Parolsenella > Parolsenella uli_A. Next base: position 23,859 of record NZ_CAAKON010000022.1, read on the forward strand.
CGCACCGCTGGCGACACCGATCTTGCCGGCGATACCGCCCGCGTAGGACTCGGCGGCCACCACACTCGCGAGACCCTTGATGTAGGAACTACGCTCGGCGGGCGCGGCAAGCACGCTGTCCTTCCAGAACGTAAGCTTTGCGAGTTTTCCGCTCGAGGAGTTGCCAATGACGGTGCCGTCCGCCTTGCCCACGAGGCCACCGGCGTAGTCGTTCGCCGACCTTACCGTCACCTTGCCCGAGAGCTGAGCGCCCAGGATGTCGGACGCCTTGACGCCCGCGAGGGAGAGCAGGTCCTCGGCCTGCTCGGGATGGCTGCTGAGAAGCGAGTCGAGCACGTTGCCCACGCCCGCGAGCAGATTGTCGTTCTTGTCCTCACCCGCGCCGAGCTCGCCCACGAGCCAGCCGACGGTTGCGATGGACGTGAAGCCGCCCGCGTAGGCATGCGCATTGTCGGAATCATCTGAGACGCCCGTCGCCTCGACGGAAAGGACGCCGGACACGCCATCGTTGACCGCGTAGCTGTTGGCCATCGCGCCCGTGAAGCCACCCGCGTAGGTACCGGCCGTGACGGTCACGTCTGCCGTGACCGAGGAGCCGACCACGGTGCTCTGCGGACGGGCGCCACCCGCGAGCTTGGAGATGGCGTCCGCGAGCACGCCGAGGTCGACGCCGAGGTTGGAGAGCGCGCCCTTCATGACATCGTTGCGCATGAGGCCCACGAAGCCGCCTACGTACGACGAGCCCGTGACGCTGTAGGGTTTGGTGCTCGTCACCAAGCAGTCCTCGAGAATCGCGCCGATCTGCACGCCCGCAAAGCCGCCCGCGTAGCTGCTGTTCGCGTTGCCGAGCGTCTCGCCCGCGGCGAACTCGCTGACCGAGCAGCCGGAGACAGTCGGGTTCACGTAGGCGATGGGCAGAAGCTCGCCGGCCTTGATGATGTTGCTGTCGAGCAGCAGCGTGATGAGGTCGCCGAGGCCGAGGCCCGGGATGATGTTGAGGATGTTGGAGAGGAGCTTGACGATGCTGCCGAGCGTCTGGGACAGAATCTCGTAGCGCGTCTCGCCCTTGACGTAGCCGACGAAGCCGCCCGTCATGCCCTTGTTGACATTCGTCACGCTGACGTTGGCAACTTCGCAGGCCGAGAGCGTGACGTCGCCGACGACTCGCCCGGCGAAGGCGCCCGTCGCGAGGGAGGATGGGTCTGCGGCGCGGACGGTCAGCAGGTTCTTCAGCAGACCGCTGATGTCGAGCTGGCCGAAGGTCAGGATCTTGAGCAGCGGCGCGAGGACGATGTCCACCAGCGTACCCAGACCAGAGAGCAGGGCGCTGACGAGCGTTTGGTCGGTGTTGACCTCGCTGGACTCGTTGTGGACCGTCACGTCCTGCAGCTTGATGTTGCGCACGAAGGCAGGCGTCGCGAGGCTGTTGAACGGGTTGGATTCGTCGAGCTTGTTGGTGATGGTGCCGAAGAAGCCGACGCCCGCATGGCTCGTCGGGTTGAGCTTGCCGGACTGCTGGACGTTGACGCCTGTGACGGTTGGACGGCCGGCGGTGTCGTTCACACCCGTGCCGTCGGTGCCGATGGTGCTCCAAAGGGTGCCCGCGGCGTCACCGCTCTTGCTCACCGCGCCGAGCATGGTGCCGCTGAACATGAGCGGGGTCCAGGTGGCGCCCTCGCTCACGCCCGCCGCGGCGTCCGAGGAGACGTCGACGTCGCGGAAGATGATGTAGTTGGCGTCCGCGGAGTAGGTAAGGCCGGTGTTGGGCCCAAAGGTCGCATCGCTGACGTCGAGGCGGTTGCCGGAGGCGTCCTTGACGAAATATTTGGTTCGGGTGGAGCCGGGAATGAGGCTAAGGCCGCCCTCGTGGTCGCTGAAGGTGCCGTCTTTGAGCGTGGAGTCGGCGTCCAGGTCGGCGTCGCCGGCATAGGCGAGCTGCTCGTCGCCGTCGTCTTGCCACTTGTAATTGGGCCGCAGGATTGAGCCGGTGTTGACGACCTTCTGCTGGACCTTGTAGACGCGCCCGACAACCTTCTTGCCGCTGCCGATGGCACGGAGCTGTTGCTCGCTGCCGATGAGGATGTAGGTCTTGCCGTTGATGGTCTTGGCGACCTGGCCCTCGAAGTCGCGGCCGTGGAGGCTGGTCGCCGCTGCGGCCTGGGCGGCACAGGCGAGCTCGTCGGCCGCGGCGTTTGCGTCGGCGTCGCCTGCGGTGGCGTTGGCCGTGCCGTTCGCATCGTTCGCGTCGTTCGAGTTGGCGTCGCTTGCGGTAGCGTCGCCCATGGCCGCGTCGAGCTGCCCGTCCGAGGCGGTCTCGGAATCGGAGGCGTTGGAGGAGGAGTCGCCCGCGGCGGCACCCGCCGTGGGACCCGCGACGGAACCCTCGGCTCCTGTGGATTCGCCCACGCCGGAGGGCTGGGCGGAGCTATCGGAAGTCGCAGAGTCGTAGGCGGCGGCATGGTCCGAGGCAGCGTCGCCCGCTGCGGCGTCTACGGAAGCGGCATCGCCAGCCGTGAGCTCAGAGACGGCCGAGATGCCAAAGCCGGTCGCTACGCCAGTCTTATTCTGCGAAGCCCCCCCCCGAAGTTATTTGCGTCAGGGAAGCATCGGCGGGCGTGGCGTCACCGTTGAGGGCGGCCACGAGATTTCTGACCGAAAGGGCGCGGTCCAGCGTATCGGCATATGCGACAGTCGCCGCCGGAGAGGCGTCGAACAACATAACCGCCGCGAGGGCTATGGCAATAATTCGCTTTAACCGAGTCACTATTAGTCCTTGAATCATGCTGAAGGCCAAAATATTTGTTAATTTAATATCAAGGGCCACAGCTTTTCAAGATAAATGTGGCTCTTCGGTTGTTTGCGTGGGCCGAGATCAAGCAAATACGCTGATGGCCTGGGGCTAATCGCATAGATTGATACACATTAAGAGAGACGGCCCTGCGAGGGGCCGTCTCCGCATGGGGCACGCTGGGATCGAACCGCTAAATACGACCTGTGACTTCGCTACCGAGCCTCGCGCTCCAGTCGGCGCTTGAGCTTGCGGCGGGCGCGGCACCAGCCGGTGAGATGCTGGAGCAGCATCTCGTCATCCACCGCCGTCAGACGCACGCGCCCGTAGCCAAGCGGAAGCGCCGGCATGAGGCGATTGGAGTGACGCAGACCCGTGCACGTAAAGGCCTCGACCAGCTTCTGGGGCGCAATGTCACAGGGCACCTCGGCAAGGCCGAGCTTGTCGAGCAGGGCATCTTGCGCAAAGACGAGTTCCACAAGATCCGTCTCGGGCGCCTGGTGCGCGGCCGCGAGGCGCGCAGAGATACGAAGGCCCTCCGCAAGCAGAGCCGCGTCCGTGGGGGCGCAGGGATCGCCGGAAGGCAGGCACGCCCTAAGCGCCCGGGCAAAGTCCCGCCCGTAGGCAAGACCCTGGCGAATGGCCACGGCGGAGGACGACGCGGTGCGCGCGCGAGCCTTCGTGAGCTCGAGGAGCTCCTCGGTGAGACCATCTACCTCACCCGAAAGCACGGCGTCCGCGTGCAGGGCAAGCTCGGAGAAGCTACGCTCACCCGCCGTCACCGCACCGGCCACCATAACCGCGCGTCCCATCAGATTGCCCTCATTGGATGCGGAGAGATTGGCGGCCGCAAGATCGCAGACGAGCAGGCGCACGTTGCCGCGGGCGAGCACGAGGGCGGGTCCGTTCGGGACGTCGAGGGCGCGCGGGGTGACCGGGATGTCCACCATGCCGTCAAGCGTGGTGGGAACGGCTGCAAGCGCGCAGCCGCCGCACCAGGTAGAGGCCGCGAATACGCAGGCAGAAATCACATTCGCGTCGCCCACGGCAACCATGGCGTCATCGGCGTTAATGCCCGCCGCGTCAAGCTCGCGATAAAGCCCGGTTGCGACCTCGAGGGGACGAGCCGCCCTGCCGGACGGCAACATAGTATGCGTTACGGCAAAGCCCACATCTACGAGCGAGCGGCGAACGCTCTCGACAAGCTCGGCGGAGACGTCCTCTCCCGAGACGAGCAGCGCAGCTCGGGGCTTGCCCACCGTTCCGCGAAGGTCCGTGCCAATGCGCTCGGCCGCCCCCACGCCCACCCGCATGTCGCACGCGCCGGTGCGCAGCGCCAGGGACTGCCTGCGAATCACCGGCGCCTCGACCTCTGCCTTGGCAGAAATAGGGGCCGGCTTCGCAGCGAGGCCATCAGAGGCCGGATCTGCCACCTCAGGCTTGGCATTGGCAGAGCCGGGCTCAGCAGCCTCGTCCCTGGCATCGTCGGCGGCAGATTCGGCCACCGCAGGCTTGGGCGCCACGGGAGCGGCAGCGGACTCAGGGGCCTCGGAAACCGTCGCAGCCCCAATGGCCTGCGAAGCATCCTCGACCGTCTTGTTCTCCTCGCTCACAGCAGTCCCCTCTCCCAAAGCAGCTCGCCCACCTCATAGGCCACCTGCTCGAATGATTTTCCAGAGATTTTCACGCGATAGTCGCACGCCTTCTCATAGAGAGGCCGGCGATGCGCATAGAGGGCACGCGCATGCTCGCGATCTCCCAGGTCCGGCCGCTTGTCAGGGCGGCGAATCTGGCGCAGCGAGTCCTCGAGCGTGCCATCGAGGAAGACCACGTGACCCATCTCGCGCATGATTCGCATGTTCTCGGGACGCTCGATGACACCACCCCCGCAGCTCACGAGCATGCCACGCCGTTCGCGCAGGCTCTCGAGAGCGCGTGTCTCGGCGTCGCGAAACGCCTCCTCGCCCTTGGTGGCAAAGATGCGCGTCACAGTTGCGTGCAGCTCGCGCTCCACCATGTGGTCGACGTCAATAAACCGCCGGTGGAACATGTTGCCGAGGTTTCTGGCCACCGTGGTTTTGCCAGCACCAAGGAACCCGATGAAGAAGACGTGGTCGCAACCACGATGGGCAGCCTTGTTGCGAGCCGGACCCCTGCGCATGCCCGGCTTCGGACGAGGTTCAGCGGGCTTATGCTCGGCCTGGCCCTTGTTCCTGTGCCCGTTGGCGCCCTTCCGCCGACGCTCGTCCTGGCGCCTGCGGCTGCTCTCGCCCTGGCTCCTCCGGCCGCCTTCTTCCTGGCGTCCGCACTCATCCCGGCGGTCCCGACGTACCCGTCCGCCTTCGTCCTGGCGCTGACGATCGCGCTCGCCCTGAGGTTTACGAGGCTGCGTTTCAGGCGTCTGCGACGCATGTGCGCGCGTGCCAGACTTGGACGGGGCCTGCGCGCCGAGCGGGCCGGAAGCAGCTGCGGGCTGCGCGCCACGCTTGCCCCGCGAACGCCTCCTGGAACCACCGTGCCTTGCCATCGCGCATCTCCCCCACAGACTCGAAAACAAACGAGAGAGATTCTAGCAACAAGGAGCCGCTAGGCACTCATGACAACGACTTCGCGAAGGCTCCCGAGGTTCCCCATGCCACCTCAAACGAGGTCAGCCCATGGCGGTGTGGCCGCGCTTCCCAGCCGAGTGCGGACCCATGCCCGCACAAGCGCCCCTCGGCTAGCGCCGCCTATATCAGCGCAGCCGCGCCCACCACGAAGAACGCCACCGTAAGCCAGGGCGCCATGGGAAAGGTCCTCCTGCGCCGTGCAATCGCACACGCGGCGCCCGCAAGACAGGCGACCACGAGGCCATAGAAGACAAGCGGCCCGAGCATGCAGGCCCAGGCGGCGACGTACTTGACGTCCCCCAGGCCCACGAAGGCTCGGCCGGCAACCCGGCGCGCAATCAGCTCCGCGGAGCCACCCAACACCGCAACGCCCGCGGCCGTCACCAGGCAGAGCGCCGGCGGCGGCACGCTCCCGGCAAAAACCTCCCAGAACGCACGGGCCACCTGCAGCACGAGACCGCAGGTGGCTACAAGCACACAACACAAGTTGGGAATCACACGCCGGCGCACGTCCGTCACAGACGCCCACGCGCCAAGGGCAACAAGGCACACGCCCAACGCGGCGATCACTTTCTGCCTGCGATGAGTCGCTCAAACACGCGGAAGATGTGCGTGTACCACAGGTCGGTTGTGCTCTGGGGGTCCACAAGGATCGTGCGGACGCCCGCGAGGTTGCCCGCCACGACGTCAGTGAAGACCTGGTCGCCGATAAGCACGGCCTCCGCAGGCTTGGCCCCCACGAGTCCCAGGGCCCGTCGCACCGCAAACGGCGCCGGCTTCATCGCGTGATGCACCACCCGCACACCAAGCTCTGCCGCACTCGCCTCCACCTCGTTCGTGTGGAAGTTGTTCGAGACCATGCACAGCTTGATGCCAGCACCTCGAGCCTCGTCCAGCCAGGCCGTCACCTCGGGCGGAGCCGCCTTCGTGTCCCGTGGGACCACCGTGTTGTCTCGGTCGAACAGGACGCAGGAGATCCCCGCGTCCTGGAGCTCTCGTACGCTCACGTCCGTGATGGCGCGCTCGGCGCGCGTGGGCTTGAGGACAGGCATGCTACCCCTGGGTCTTGGCGGCCTCGATGGCCTGGAGGTGCTCGTCATACGTGGGCGAGAACCACTCGTCGGTCTGGGTGATGTAGAAGTACAGGTAGTTGGTGTCTGCCGGCGCCATCGCGGCCTGGATGGACTCCATGGAGGGCGAGCAGATGGGCGTGGGCGTGAGGCCCTGGTTGAGGTAGGTGTTGTACGGGCTCGCGGTCTTGAGGTCGTCGGCCGTGACCTCCCCGCCCGTCACGTACATCATCGTGGCATCGCTCTGCAGCGCCATCCCCTGCTTGAGACGGTTGTAGAAGGTCGAGGAGACCTTGGGACGCTGGTCGGACGTAATGGCTTCGCGCTCCACAATCGACGCGAGCTTGAGGATGTCGTAGTCGCTCATGTCGATGCCGTAACGGTTCTTGATGGTGGCCTCTGCGGAGGAGAAGTCGAGCGAGGCCACGTCCTTGTTGTACTGGTCGAGCATGGCGCGGATCACGGTGTCTGCCGTGAGGTCCCCGGCACTCGAGAAGTCATAGGTCTTGGGACAGAGGAAGCCCTCGAGCGAGTCGTCCTGCGCGTCTGCCAAGAACGGGTAGTCCGCGGCGTAGTTGGACGCCTTCGCCTGGGCGAGGAAGTCGTCGGAGGAGATGCCGAGCCCGCTCTGGACCGCCGCCGCCGTTTGGGTGACGCTGAGGCCCTCGGGAATCGTCACCGTCTTGGCCGTGGAGTTGGGACCCTTCGTGAGCTGGGAGATGATGTCATCCAGACCCTGGCCCACCGTAAAGACGTACGCACCGCTCTTGATGGCGGAGTCTGCCTTCTGCCTCCGCGCCTCGGTCACGAACTCGTCCGAGTCGGCCACCACGCCGCTGTCCTTGAGGGCGTTGCCAACCGCGATGGCACCGGAGCCCTCGGGGATGACGACCTCGACGCGCTCGCCCTGGTTGGGCAGCTCGGTCTGCGCGGCATCCCCGCCAAAGAACGTGGGGATGATGAAGACGAAAACCAGCGCCAGCACCACGAGGATGGCAACAACGCCACCCAGAATGGGGCCGAGGTGGTTGGAGTGACCGCCGCGGGCGCGGTGGGCTCGCTGGGCGCGGGTGTGCGGCGTCGCGAGCTTGGTCATGCCCGTGGCGCCAGGACTCACGGCACGCCTGGATGCCGCCGGGCGCCTGCCGTGGGAGACGGAGGCCGCCGGGCGGCGAGGCGTGGCCACCGGACGAGCACGATGTGCGGAGGCCTGGCTGCGATTGCTGGCTGTACGACCGCTACCTGCGGCGAAATGGGAACCCTGGCGGCGCCTCGGTGTCTCTGCCATCGCTACCCCCTTGCCGCGTCGTCTTGGGAGCGACGCGCGTCGAGCCACGCCTGCAGAAAGAGCGAGGCGGCAACCATATCAACCTTGCCGCGCATGTCGCGCTCGCGCAGGCCCTCTTCCCTGAGAATACGCTTCGCCTCCGCCGAGGAAAGCCGCTCGTCGGCAAACTCCAGCGGAAGGTCGCAGGCGTCGGCTATCTGCTTGGCCTGAGCCATGAGGCGCTCCGCCTGCGGGCCGTCCTCGCCTGAAAGGGTCTGGGGACGGCCGCAGACGAGCACGCCGGGCTCGTAGTCCTCGAGGATGCGTCGGAAGGTCTTTGCGTGGCCGAGCACCTCGGCCGCCGGCAGTACCTTCACCGGGCTTGCGATGCGCCCGGAGGCGTCGCTCGCCGCGATGCCCACGCGCACCTCGCCTATGTCCAGAGCCAGGGCCCTCACGCGTGGCGCCTAGGAGAGCAGCTCGCGGGCGGCAGCCAGCGCGGCGTCGATGCCCGCGGCATCCTTGCCGCCGGCCTGGGCCATGTTCGGGCGTCCGCCGCCCTTGCCGCCCACGTGACCGGCCGCGGCGCGCACCACGTCGCCCGCCTTGAAGCCGGCGGAGACGGCCTCCTCTGTGGCGGCCGCGAGCAGCGCGACCTTGCCCTCGGGCGTGGCGGTGGCCAGCACGCAGGCAACCGGGCCGGCGACCTTGTCGCGAATGGTGTCCCAAACGCTGCGGAGGTCTGCGGCCTCCATGCCGTCCAGGCGCGCCACGACGGCCTTGTAGCCAGAGAGCTCGAGCGCGGAGTCGATAGCCTCGGACACGCCGCCGGCGGCACCGCCGGTGAGGGCGCACTTGAGCTTCTGCTCGGCGTCACGCAGGTTGCCCTTGAGGTCCTCGATGCGGCTCACGGCATCCTCGGGACGGCACTTGAGCTCGGCAGACACTGCGTCGAGGGCATCGTTGCGCTCGTCGAGCCAGGAGAGGGCGCCCAGGCTCGTGACGGCCTCGATGCGGCGGACGTTGGAGCCCGTGGAGGACTCGGAGACGATCTTGAAGAGGCCCAGCTCGGCGGTGTTGCGGGCATGCGTGCCGCCGCAGAGCTCGCGGCTGAAGGGCTTGTCCTCAGTGCCGGCGGAGACCACGCGCACCACGTCGCCATACTTCTCGCCAAAGAGCGCCACGGCGCCGGAGGCCTTGGCCTCCTCGATGCCCATGACGGCCGTGACGACCGGCTTGGTGGCGAAGATCTCGACGTTCACGAGGTCCTCGACCTCGTGCAACTGCTCGGCCGTGCAGGCCTCGAAGTGCGTGAAGTCAAAGCGCAGACGCTCGTCGTCCACGAGCGAGCCGGCCTGGGAGACGTGGTCGCCCAGGACCTGCTTGAGCGCGGCGTCCAGCAGGTGCGTGGCCGTGTGGTTGCGGCGGATGAGCTCGCGACGGTGCGCGTCGATGGCGGCGACGAGCGTGTCGCCCACCGCGAGCGCGCCCTCGACGACCTTCGCCGTGTGGGCGTAGAGGCCGTTGTGGGCCTTGGTGTCTGTCACCTCGACGGAGACGCCCTCGCCCTCGAGCGTGCCGGTGTCGCCCACCTGCCCGCCCATCTCGGCATAGAACGGCGTGCGGTCGAGCACGACCTCGACCTCGTCGCCCGCCTCGGCGCACTCGACGGAGGCGCCGTCCTTCACGAGGGCGAGCACGTGGACGCCCTCGAGCTCGTTGTGGTCATAGCCGTCGAACTCCGTGGCGGGAAGCTCGTCGGAGAGAGCCACCCATACGTCGTTGAAGCTGCCCCAGGCGTCGCCCTCGGCGGCCGCGCGGGCGCGGGCCTTCTGCTCGTCCATGCAGCGCTGGAACTCGTCCATGTCCACGTCGTGGCCGGCGGCGGAGGCAATCTCCACCGTAAGGTCGATGGGGAAGCCGTAGGTGTCGTGCAGGGTGAAGGCGCGCTCGCCGGAGAGCGTGGCACCCTCGGCAAGCTCGGCCAGGGCCTCGTCCAGGTAGGCGCGACCGGTCTCGAGGGTGGCGCCGAAGCGCTCCTCCTCGGCGTTTACGATGCCCTTGACGAGTGCCACCTTCTCGAGGAGCTCGGGGTAGGCGTCGCCCATGAGGCGGTTGACCTCATCGATGAACTGCTCGAGGAAGGCACCCTCGATGCCCAGCAGGCGGCCGTGGAAGACGGCGCGGCGCAGCAGGCGGCGCAGCACGTATCCGCGGCCCTCGTTGCCGGGCAGGACGCCGTCGGCGATGAGGAAGTCCACGGCGCGGGCGGCGTCGGCAATGATGCGCAGGCTCACGCTGGGGCCCTCGTAGCTGGTGCGGCCGTAGGTCTTGCCGCAGATCTTCTCCCCCAGGGCGATGAGGCCCTGCATGAGGTCACCATCGTAGTTAGAGCTGGCGTGCTGCATGATGGCAGCCATGCGCTCCAGGCCCATGCCCGTATCGAGGTTGCGGTGGGGCAGCTCGGGCATCGAGCCGTCCTCCTGGCGATCGTACTGGGTGAACACAAGGTTCCAGAACTCGAGGTAGCGGTCGCAGTCGCAGCCGGGCGCGCAGTCAGGCGAGCCGCAGCCAAACTCCTCGCCCTGGTCGTAGTAGATCTCGGAGCAGGGACCGCAGGGGCCGGTGGGGCCGGCGGCCCAGAAGTTGTCGTCCTCGCCGAGGCGGGAGATGTGGTCTGCCGCCACGCCCAGGGAGCGCCAGACGTCGAAGGTCTCGTCGTCGTCCGTGAAGACGGTGAAGTAAAGGCGGTCAACCGGCAGCTTGAAGACCTTGGTGATGAGCTCGAAGGCCCAGGCGCAGGCCTGCTGCTTGGAGACGCCGCCAAAGGAGAAGTCGCCGAGCATCTCAAAGAAGGAAAGGTGACGGCCATCGGAGCCGATGACGTCGATGTCGTTGGTGCGCACGCACTTCTGGCAGGAGCAGGCGCCGATCTCCTTCATCGTCTTCTTGCCCTGGTAATACTCCTTGAACTGGTTCATGCCGGCGTTGGCAAGCAGCAGCGAGGGATCATCGGGCACGAGCGAGGAGCTGGGGTAGAGCTTCAGCCCGCGCTCCTCGAAGAAGCCGAGGAACGCCGAGCGAATCTCGGCGGTGGTCATGGTTGGAAAGTCTGCGGCGCTCATAGGTCTCCCCTGCGGCTCGGTTCATCCCCCGGCGGCGCGGCCGCGCGGGAGCTACGTTCTGTTCAAACCGAATCAGTGTACTACGGCACCGCGGCGGGGCAAAAAGCAGGCGCCCGCCCACACGCGAACTCCGCGCCTGTGGACGGGCGTCCGGCGTCACCAGACGGCGCACGGCGCATCGCGAGCGGCATGCCACGTCGCAAGCAACACGCCGACCGCGCGGCTGCTACAGCGACGTCTGGACCACCGAGGGGCCAAAGCCGGCGGCCTCGAGCGCGGCGATGATCTGGGCCTTGTGCTCCTCGCCGTAGGCTTCGATGGTGGTAGGCAGCTCCACGGCGGCGTTGCGGTTGGTGCTCACGAACTGGTTGTGCTCGAGCTTGATCACGTTGCCGCTCTGCTCGGCGATAATGCTCGCCACCTTCACGAGCATGCCCGGACGGTCCGGCAGGAGCACGCTCACCGTGAAGATGCGACCGCGGCGGATGAGGCCGTGCTGCACCACCGAGCTCATCGTGATGACGTCCATGTTGCCGCCGGAGAGGATCGACACCACGCGCTTGTTCTCCGCCGGCAGGTGCTTGAGCGCGGCCACCGTGAGCAGGCCGGAGTTCTCGACGATCATCTTGTGGTTCTCGACCATGTCGAGGAAGGCCACCACGAGCTCCGCGTCATCCACGAGGATGACGTCGTCGAGGCTCTGCTCGAGGTACGGGTAGACCCTGTCGCCCACCTCGAGGACGGCCGTGCCATCGGCAATGGTGTTTGCCGAGGGCAGGCGCACGGGATGGCCCGCGTCGAGCGCGGCCGTGAGGCTGGGGGCGCCCGACGGCTCCACGCCGATGACCTTGACCTTGGGGTTGTACTGCTTCACGAAGGTCGAGACGCCCGTGGCGAGACCGCCGCCGCCCACAGGCACGAGGATGACGTCCACGAGCGGCAGCTCCTGGACGATCTCCATGGCGATGGTGCCCTGGCCCGTGGCAACAACGGGGTCGTTGAAGGGATGCACGAAGGTGAGGCCGCGCCCCTCGGCAAGCTGGAGGGCGTAGTCGCAGGCCTCGTCGTAGACGTCACCCTTGAGGACGACCTCGGCGCCGTAGGCCTTCGTGCGCTCCACCTTGTTCTCCGGCTTGAGCCAGACGCGGTTGCCGCAGGCGGCGGAGAAGCTGGGGCTCTCGATGAGCTTGGTGTCCTGGGTGACCTCGCGGACCTTCTCGGAGGCCTCCTCAAAGGCCTCAAGCGTGAGCATGTCTGCCATGGCGGCTCCTATCATGCGGGCGGGTTTCACGCGAATTGGTTCGAGGCCGGCTCGCTCACGCTCGAGGTGTCCGACGACGAGCTCGCCCGGCGCCGCGCTGCCTGGCAGCCGCCCGCACCCAAGTACACCCACGGCGTGCCCTCGCGCTACGCGAAGCTCGTCACGTCCGCAGACAAGGGGGCTTACCTCTCATGATGACGCTCGAGGAACGGCTCGACCGCAAGCGCTGCGCAATCGAGGGCCATCCCTTTGGCCTCGGCAGCAACACGGAGCACGAGGGAAAGACCATGACCGGCGCCCAGGCCATCATCGCGAGCCTGGAGGCCGAGGGCGTGGACACGATCTTTGGCTACCCCGGCGGCCAGGCCATCAAGATCTACGACGTGCCCTATGACTCCAAGAAAATCCATCACGTGCTCGCCCGTCACGAGCAGGGCGCGGCGCACATGGCCGACGGCTACACCCGCGCCACGGGCAAAGTGGGCGTAGTGCTCGTCACGAGCGACCCCGGCGCCACCAACACCGTCACCGGCATCGCCACCGCCTTCATGGACTCCGTGCCCATGGTGGTCATCACGGGCCAGGTCACGCGCGGCGTCATCGGCACGGACGCCTTCCAGGAGGCCGACATCGTGGGCATCACGATGCCGGTGGTGAAGCACAGCTTCCTGCTGCAGTCCACCGACGACCTCACCCGCACCTTCCGCGAGGCCTTCTACATCGCCAGCACCGGCCGTCCCGGCCCCGTCCTCATCGACATCCCAAGCGACCTCTCGGGCTCCGAGATGGTGTTCCACTATCCCGACACGGTGACCATCCCCAGCTATCGCCCCACCTACAAGGGCAACGCCAAGCAGGTGCGCCAGGCCGTGAAGCTTATCGAGGCCGCCAAGCGCCCGCTCATCTACGCCGGCGGCGGCATCGTGGCGAGCCACGCCTGCGTGGAGCTCACCGACCTCGCCGAGCGCATGCAGATTCCCGTGGTGACCTCCCTTATGGGCAAGGGCGCCATGCGCTGCTCCAATCCGCTCAACCTGGGGCCCGTGGGCATGCACGGCTCCAAGTACGCCAACATGGCCGTCATGGAGTGCGACCTGCTCATCGCCGTGGGTGCGCGCTTCTCAGACCGCGTGACCGGCAAGGTCTCCGAGTTTGCCCCAAACGCCAAGGTCATCCACATCGACATCGACCCAGCCGAGATCGGCAAGGTCATCGACCCGGCCGCCCCCATCGTGGGCGACGCCCGCGTGGTGTTGGGCGCCATCAACGAGCGCCTCGAGAAGATCGACGCGCACGCGGCGTGCGGGGACTGGACCCGCGAGGTGTTCGAGTGGCGCGAGCGCTGGCCCTTCTACACCGAGGACTTCGCCGACTACCCGGACAAGATCGCGCCCGAGGTGGTGCTCTCCAAGCTCTCCGAGAAGCTCGACCCCGAGGCGAGTGTCGTCACCACCGAGGTGGGCCAGCACCAGATGTGGGCTCATCAGAACATCCACCGCGAGCACGCCCGCACCTTCATCTCCAGCGGTGGCCTGGGCACGATGGGCTTCGGCTTCCCCGCGGCCATCGGCGCCAAGGTGGGCTGCCCGGAGGACCAGGTGGTCTGCGTGGCGGGTGACGGCTCCTTCCAGATGAACTCCCAGGAGATGGCCACCGCCGCCATCCAGGGCGTGGCCGTGAAGGTCCTCATCCTGGACAACCGCGCCCTGGGCATGGTGCACCAGTGGCAGCGGCTCTTCTACCACGAGCGCTACGCCTTCACCGAGCTCGCCGCCAACCCGGACTTCGTGAAGCTCGGCGGCGTCCGCGTCTCCGAGAAGGGCTTCGGCGAGGGTGCGCTGCACGCCAAGGCCAATGCGTCGGGCACCCACGTACGCAAGGGAGGTGAGTAGGATGCGCCACATCCTCTCCGTTCTCGTCGAGAACAAGAGCGGCGTGCTCTCGCGCGTCACCGGTATGATCAGCCGCCGCGGATTCAACATCGAGTCGCTCACGGTGGCACCCACGGAAGACGAGGGCCTCTCGCGCATGACCGTCATCGTCGAGGCTGACAAGATGGGCTTTGAGCAGATCACCAAGCAGCTCCACAAGATCGTGAGCGTCTACAAGGTGAGCGACTTCACCGACACAGATACCGTGGAGCGCGAGCTCGTCCTGTTCAAGGTGATGGTCTCCCCCGAGCGCAGGCACGAGGTCATCGAGATCACCAACGTGTTCCGCGCCAACATCGTGGACGTGGGCAAGAGCACCCTCACCATCGAGGCCACGGGCTCCACGAGCAAGCTCGACGCCCTCGAGGACCTCTTCCGCGGCTACGGCATCCGCCAGCTCACCCGCACCGGCAAGATTGCCATGAGCCGCGGCGGGCACGACTAGCGCCGTCCGGCGCGTCCGGCTTGATGTCGGCCTCGCCGCCCCGGAGCGCTCGCCGAAACCACCCGCCATCCGGAGGTTAAGAACAGGCACCACCCGCCACTCGGCGGTTTTCATAGCAGTCAAGGGGACACGATGCCCCGATCGACACGAAGGAGCACACGAATGGCCGTCACGATCTACTACGAGAACGACTGCAAGCCCGAGGTCATCCAGGGCAAGAAGGTCGCCATCATCGGCTATGGCTCGCAGGGCCACGCCCACGCGCTCAACCTCATGGACTCCGGCGTCGACGTGCGCGTTGGCCTGCGCGAGGGTTCCGCCTCCGCCGAGAAGGCGCGCGAGGCCGGCCTCAAGGTCGTCGACATGGACACGGCTGCCGAGGAGGCCGACGTCATCATGATCCTGACGCCGGACGAGACCCAGCCCAAGGTCTACGCCGAGCACATCGAAAAGCACCTCAAGCCGGGGGACACCCTCGCCTTCGCCCACGGCTTCAACATCCACTTCGGCTATAGCAAGCCGCCCGCGGACGTCAATGTCATCATGGTTGCCCCCAAGGGCCCGGGCCACATCGTGCGCCGCCAGTACACCGAGGGCTCCGGCGTGCCCGACCTGGTCTGCGTGCAGCAGGATGCCACGGGCGACGCCTGGGACATCGCGATGAGCTACGCCTGGGGTCTCGGCGGCGCGCGCTCCGGCCTCATCAAGTCCACGTTCAAGGATGAGACCGAGGAGGACCTCTTCGGCGAGCAGGCCGTGCTCTGCGGCGGCCTCGTTGAGATGATCAAGGCGGGCTTCGAGACCCTCACCGAGGCCGGCTACCCCGAGGAGCTGGCCTACTTCGAGGTCTACCACGAGATGAAGATGATCGTGGACCTCATGTACGAGAGCGGCATCCACTTCATGAACTACTCCATCTCCAATACGGCCGAGTACGGCGAGTACTACGCCGGCCCCAAGGTCATCAACGAGGAATCCCGCAAGGCCATGAAGGAGATCCTGCGCCGCATTCAGGACGGCTCCTTCGCCCAGGAGTTCGTTGACGACTGCAACAACGGCCACAGTGGCTGCTCGAGCAGCGCGAGGCCATCAACGAGCACCCGATCGAGAAGACCGGCGAGCGCGTCCGCTCCATGTTCTCCTGGATCAAGAAGTAGCATCGCCCCCGTGCCGTCGACCTGGGCCGACGGCACGCCCCATGCGCTCAGGTGCCACGCGCGCCCAGGCGGTCTGCGCTCAAGCTCCCAGGCGCCACAAAGGTTCAGGCGCAACATGTGCACAGGCGCTCAGGCACCGCAAGGCAGCAGGCCCGCATCCCTCGCAGGATGCGGGCCTTCTTTTGCATGTGCCTATGCTTGGGGCGGAGCCACAGACCCACATGACTCGCCAATTCGCGCGGGCAATAGCCTCGACCCAATAGTCCGAGAACACGGGACGGGCCACCTGCTCGCAACATGGCCCGCGCTAGGGCTTGGACATCACGACGTCGGGGTCGATCTTGTCCTGGACCTTGCGCAGCGTGCGTCGCAGCAAACGCGAGACCTGCACCTGGGAGACGCCAAGGCGGCATGTCCGGGCACGCTCCTGCACAATCTTCGAAATTGTAGCGCTCGCCCATGCCGCGCCCGGCGGGAAGACGTCGGTCACCCAAATTGATGGACGGATGCTGGCATCATTTGCGGGCCACCGCGCGCCACGCCTGGCCGGGCCGCACCCGGGGTTCGGGCCCCGATGTGGAGCCGGCGTTTTCTCGTGGCGCGGGCGGCTGCCGCGCGTACAATGATGCCGCATTTCCCAGAACCGACCCGTAATGAGACGGGCGGGATGAAAGGACGCATATGGCACGCAATACGGTGCTCTCACTGGCCAAGAAGGTCGGCGAGGGCCACAGGGTGACCATGGTCACCAGCTACGACTACACCATGGCGACCTTGGTGGAGGAGTCGGGCATCGACATGATCCTCGTGGGCGACTCGCTGGGTATGACCATGCTCGGCTACGAGGACACCATCCCGGTGACCCTTGACGACATGGTCCACCACACCCGCGCGGTGACGCGGGCGACCCACGACACCTTCGTCGTGGGAGACCTCCCGTTCGGAACGTACCAGGGCTCGCCCGAGCAGGCCCTCTCAAGCGCCACCCGCCTCATGAAGGAGGGCTGCTGCCAGGCGGTGAAGCTCGAGGGCGGCACCCGCGTCGAGGCGCAGATCCGTGCCATCGTGAACGCCGGCATCCCCGTCGTGGGTCACATCGGCATGACCCCGCAGTCCTCCAACGCCTTCGGCGGCTTCAAGGTTCAGGGCAAGACCGTCGAGGCGGCCCGTCGCCTCGTCGACGACGCGCTCGCCGTCGAGCGCGCGGGCGCCTTCGCCGTCGTGCTCGAGTGCGTGCCAAGCGAGCTCGCCGCCTATGTGACCGAGCGCCTCACCTCCTGCTTCACGATTGGCATCGGCGCCGGCGCCGACTGCGACGGCCAGGTCCTCGTGTGCCAGGACCTCCTCGGCATGACCACCGGCGGCTTCAAGCCCAGGTTCGTTCGCAACTTCGCCCAGGTGGGACAGGTCATCCGCGACGCCTATCACGACTATGCGGCCGCGGTCGAGGACGGGAGCTTCCCCGCGGCGGAAAACGGGTTCAAGATCGACGCGTCCGTCATGGACGAGATCAGGGAGGTCTAGCCATGCAGACGGCAACGACGAAGGCCGAGGTTCGCGCCCAGGTCAAGGCGTGGAGGCGCGAGGGCCTCACGGTGGGGCTCGTCCCCACGATGGGATACCTGCACGAGGGGCACAAGAGCCTCATCGTCCGCGCGGCGTCCGAGAACGACCGCGTGGTGGTGTCGGACTTCGTGAACCCCACGCAGTTCGGCGCGGGCGAGGACCTCGAGAGCTACCCGCGCGACTTCGGGCGTGACTGCGCCCTGTGTGAGGAGGCGGGCGCGGCGCTCGTGTTCCACCCGGACCCCTCCGAGATGTACGCGCCGAACGCCTGCACCTACGTGAACATGGACGCCCTTACCCACGAGCTCTGCGGCCTCTCGCGCCCCATCCACTTCCGCGGCGTCTGCACCGTGGTCTCCAAGCTCTTCAACATCGTCAAGCCCGACCGCGCCTACTTTGGCCAGAAGGACGCCCAGCAGCTCTCCGTCATCCGTCGCATGGTGCGCGACCTCGACTTTGACGTGAAGGTCGTGGGCTGCCCCATCGTGCGCGAGGCCGACGGGCTGGCCAAGAGCTCGCGTAACACCTACCTCTCCGCCGAGGAGCGCACCGCGGCCCTGTGCCTGTCGCGCGCCATCTTCGCCGGCCAGAGGATGGTGGAGGAGGGCGAGCGCGAGGCCGAGCCCGTGCTCGCGCGCATGCGCGAGATCATCGAGGCAGAGCCGCTGGCCCGCATCGACTACGTGAAGATGGTCGACCTCGACGACATCGTGCAGGTCAAGCGCATCGAGGGGCGCCCCGTGCTCTGTGCCATCGCCGTCTACGTGGGCAAGACCCGCCTCATCGACAACTTCATCTTCGACCCTGCGGCCTAGCGTGGGCGAGACGCGACAGGACGCGCGCCCGCTCAGGCTCGCCTTCGTCGGCGCCGGCAAGGTGGGCTGCTCTCTCGCCCGCTTCCTTGCCGACGCTCGCGCCGGGGACGCGGCCTCGGCAGAGGAGGGCCAGCCCACGGGCGCCCCCGACCCTGCCCCCTGCGAGGTGGTCGGCTTCTTCAGCAGGACGCCCGAACACGCGCTCGAGGCGGCCGAGTTCGCGGGCGGCGTGGCGTTTGACTCCGCCGCCGACGCGGCATGTGCCGCGGACGTCCTCGTCGTCACCACCCCCGACGCACAGATCGCCCCGGCCTGGGAGCAAGTCGCCGACGCGGCGCGGGCAGGCAAGCTCTCGCTTGCAGGCAAGGTCGTGGCGCACTGCTCCGGGGCGCTTCCCGCGAACGTGCTCACGGGGGCGCACGAGCTAGGGGCACGGGCCTGCTCGGTCCATCCGCTCTATGCCGTGAGCTCGCGCTTCGGATGCTGGCAGGAGCTCGCCCACGCCTGGTTCTCGGTCGAGGGCGACGAGAGGGCCTGCGCCCTCATGGAGCGCCTCCTGGCCGCGCGGGGCGCCAGGTGCGGACGCGTGCGCTCGGAGGAGAAGGCACGCTACCACGCGGCTGCGGTCATGGCCTCGAACCTCGTGGCGGGCCTCTACGCGCGCGCCGCGGCGGAGCTCGAGCGCGCCGGCTGGCCCACCGGCCAGGCCGAGGTCGCGCTCGCCCCGCTCTTCGAGGGCAACGCGCGCCACGTCGCTCGAGACGGCGTCGCCCGCGCGCTCACCGGACCCGCCGCCCGCGGCGACAAGGCCACCATCGCTAGGCACCTCGACGTGCTCGAGGGAAGCGACCGCGAGATCTATCGCCTGCTCACCGATGCGGTGAGGCAGGTGGCACGGCGAGGCCGCGACCAGGCGGACCCGTCTGGACGCAAAGACGGCTGAGGGGCCACATCCGAGCGGCCCGCACATATGCCGCCGGCGGGCAACCGCAGGCGGCCCACACACGACAAGGAGTCGAAGCCATGCTTCTCACGATGCTCAAGGGCAAGATCCACCGCGCCACGGTCACCCAGGCCGAGGTCGACTACGTGGGCTCGATCACCATCGACCAGACCCTCATGGATGCCGCAGGCATCCATGAGTACGAGCGCGTCCAGGTAGCCGACGTCGAGCGCGGCACCCGCCTGGAGACCTACGTGATCTCGGGCGAGGCCGACAGCGGCATCATCTGCCTGAACGGCGCCGCCGCACACCTCGTGGACGTGGGCGACAAGGTCATCATCATGTGCTATGCCCAGATGGACGAGGTGGAGGCACGCTCCTCCAAGCCGCGCGTGGTATTCGTGGACGGCGAGAACTGCATCGCCAGGATCAGCCGCTACGAGCGCCACGGCAGACTCGAAGACCTGTAGGGCGCCCGCGGGGCCCTCAAGGACCTGTCGGGCGTTCGGACCCCTCCGGAGATCCCCTCTCCCGAGACTCGCAAGGCACCCGCACCGCCTATTTGTCCCGTCTGTGGCCCAGTCGCTCCCGCACGCGCCTGGCAAGCGGCTCGTGCCGGGACTCGGCCTTGACGTCCGGCGCCACATCACGCATCTCGTCTACCGCGATGAGACGTGTGCTCGCCGGGAACCGCTCGTCGTCGACCGCGTCGACGGAGGGCACTGGTGTGCCATCGGCGTGGTGGTAGGGCGTGCCCCGAAAGAACGCCCCGTCGAAGCTCACGAGCTGGCGGCCGGTACGGGTCTCGAAGTAGTAGATGAACACGCCCTTGACGGCCGCCGTGAGTGGGATGGCGAACGCCATGCCCAGGGCACCGCCCAGGCTCGCGCCCACCGTGATGCCGATGAGGCTCATGGCAGGGTGGATGCGCACGGCCGAGCGCATGACGAGTGGGCTCACGAGGTTGTCGGTCACGTTCTGGGCCACGACGCAGAGCACGAGCGTCCAGAGCGCCATGACCGGGCTCGTGAACAGCGCGATGAACGTGGCGAGCGCCGCCGAGCACATGGGCCCCACGACGGGAATGAAGTGCAGGATGGACGTGAGGATGGCCATGAGGCCCGCGTAGGGGTGGCTCACCACCGTGAGGCACACGAAGATGAGCACGCCGTTCACCACCGAGGTAACCACCACGCCGCTCATGTAGCCGCCCATCGAGCGGCTGAGCACCGTGAGCAGAAGCGCGAGGTCGTCGGCGTGGCGCGGGCCCACGATGACGCCGAGCTCGCGGAAGATGACCGGGTAGTCCTTGGCGAACCAGTAGGCCATGACGAGGCCGAGGAAGAACATCACGACGCCGTTGGCGAAGCCCATGATGTTGGGGATGATGCCGCCGGAGAGCAGGGAGGCAAGGTCTCCCGCCATGCGGCTGCCTACGCTGGAGAGTCCCTCGACGAAGCCCTGCGCAGAGGTCTGGAGCTGCGACGAGCCACCGCCGCCGTAGGAGTCAGCGAGCCCCTTCACCATGGGCTGGAGCTGTCCCAGGTAGCCGGGGATACGGCCCAGCAGCTGCACGAGCTGGTCGAAGAAAAACGGGAGCAGCCACAGAAGGACGCCCGCCCCCACCGCCACCATAACGGCGAGCGAGACGAGCGCCCCGAGCGCCCGTCCCACGCCGAGGCGCTCGAGGCGGTTGGTGATGGCGCTCATGATGAAGCCCACGATGGCGCCGACGAGCACGCTCTCGAGCGCGGCGCCCACCATGCCGAGCGCGCGCACGCAGATCACAAAGACGGCCACGCAGCCCACGACAGCCCAGGCGCGGACGGCCACCAGGCGCGCCCGCTCGTAGTCGTGCCTGCCCGCCTGCCCGCTCATGACATGAGCCCCTCGGGGTCGATCTTGTCCTGGACCTTGCGCAGCGTGCGTCGCAGCAAACGCGAGACCTGCACCTGGGAGACGCCAAGGCGCTTGGCGATCTCCGCCTGCGTGAGGCCGTCGTGAAAGCGCATCTTGAGCACCTCGCGCTCGCGCGGGGAGAACTCGTGGAGGGCGTCCGCGATGACCATACGCGTGTCGGAAGCGGCAAGGTCCTCGTCCACGCTCGCATAGTGGTCGATGACCGCAGGCGCGTCGTCCTCGTCCGAGCCGCCTGCCTCCAGCGGCACCGAGCTGTAGGCGCTGGAAGACTCGATGGCCTCGAGCACCTCGTCTACCGAGACGTTCAGGCGCTCGGCCACCTCCTCGGTGGAGGGCGAGCGCTGCAGGTCCTTGGTGAGCTGGTCCGTAGCCTGGTTCACCTTGGCGGAGAGCTCCTGCAGGCGCCTCGGCACGCGCACGCTCCAGCCCTTGTCGCGGAAGTGGCGCTTGATCTCGCCGAGGATGGTGGGCGTGGCGTACGTGGTGAACTCGAGGCCGCGCTCGGGGTCGAAGCGGTCGATGGCCTTTATGAGGCCGATGGTGCCCACCTGGATAAGGTCGTCGAGGGGCTCTCCCCTGTTCTTGAACTTGCTCGCGAGGAAGCGAACGAGGTTGAGGTGGCTCATGATGAGCTCGTCGCGCGCGGTCTCGTCACCCGCACGGTACTTGGCAAAGAGGTCGCGCGTGCGTGCCTTGTCCCACGCCAGGCGGCCCTTGGGCGGCGCGGGTGCCTCCTTGAACTTGGCCTGGGCGGCATGGCGCGCCGCGGCACGGGCGCGCGCGGCGGCGTCCTTGTCGCCAGCGCTGGCACCCTCATGCGAAGCTGCGCCGCCCTCCGCGGGAGCCTGCTGTCCGGCGCGAGGGGCCACAGCGTCTCCCTCCAGGGGAGCGTCGGCCAAAACACCGGGTGCGACGGCACCCTTCTCGTTGGCGTCTATGCGATCACTGGGCATCGATGACATCCGTACTCTTTCTGAGTCTGAGTGTGCCGGCCTTGCGGTCCATCACGCACTCATCGCAAACCGCGGTGAGGATGAGCTCAGCATAGGCCGAGGTCTGGTCGTCTTCGGGCAGCTCTGCCTCGCCAAGCGAGAACTCCATCGCAAGAGTGCCCTCTACGCCGGAGAACGTGACGTCGCAGATCTGGGGCTTCGTGGCGCAGCACCACACGAAGCCCTCCTCGGCGGCCATGCGGGCGTCTTCGACGGCCTCAAGCGAGAGGCCGGCGAGAACGGCGAGGTTTGCCGCCAACATGCGAACCGGCCTGGCATAGGAGGGTTCGGCAGGCACTGACAAGCGAACGACCTTGGAATCTGTAGCTTCTTGCATGTTGTAACCTCTATTCGTTCGCACTGTCGGCAACACCATCGGCGGCAGCATCCGCAGAGGGAACGGCCCCACCCTCGGCATCCACCGGATAGGTGAAGTACCCGGCGTCGCCGGAGACCCGCTCAACGGGTTGCTCGGAAGCCTCGGGCCTAGCCTGAGCCGTGGCACCCGCGGCCTCAAGGCGCCCGTGCTTTGCCACGTCCCCGAGCTTGGCCTGCGACTTGGCGCCCCCGGCAACCTTGCCGGCGACGCGGCCCACGGCCCCAGCCACACCGGAGGCCACCGCGTCGACGGCGCCGGTCACGGCGTTGGACGCACGGGCGCCCGTGTCGGTGACGGTGCCCACGTCGGAGAGGATGCTCTCGATGCGGACGAGGTCCACGTTCACGAGGTCCACCGAGGTGGCGGCCTTCTCGAGGATGGGCTCGATGCGCTTGGAGGCAGGAACGAGCTCGTCGGCGGCTCCGTCGAGCTTGGTGATGACGGGGCGGAGCTCGTCGAGCGTGCCGTTTACGGACTCGGTAAGCTCGCCCACGCTCTTGCGCGTGCGCCGCAGCACCAAGGCAAGTTCGACCACGGCCCAAACGCCAACCACAACCAGCACGATGAGGGCAATCGTCAGCGGTTCCATCAACTTCCTCCAAAGCACTCAGACTAAGGCCGGCCGCAGCATTTTGGGGCCGGCTATCTTGCACGTGTGCACACCATTCTACCCGCCCGGGCACAAATCGGCCTACGCGCCTGCCGAGCGCCCGCGACCCTGTCGGTCCCGCTGGCAGGTCTCCACGCGCCAGGCTTCCCAGCCGCGCGTGGGCTTCCAGAAGGCCCCGCGCTCAAGGCCCTCTGGCAGGTAGCGCTGCTCCACCCAGCCCTCCGGATAGTCGTGTGGGTAGAGGTAGGGACCATAGGAGTCAGAGCCCGGACGATGGCGGTCGCGCAGGTAGTTGGGCACCTCGCGGCGCGGCCCGTGGCGCACCTCGGCAAGCGCCGCGTCGATGGAGGACTCGGCAGAGTTCGACTTGGGAGCCAGCGCCAGGTACTCGGCAGCCTGCGCGAGGTTGATGCGGCACTCGGGGTAGCCGATGACCTCGGCCGCCTTGAACGCCGCCTCGGCCACAAGGATGGCCTGCGGGTCTGCGTTGCCAATGTCCTCGGAGGCGCAGATGAGGATGCGCCGGGCGATGAACTTGGGGTCCTCGCCGGCATCGATCATGCGCGCGAGCCAGTAGACCGCGGCGTCTGGGTCACTGCCGCGCATCGACTTGATGAAGGCCGAGATGATGTCGTAGTGCATGTCGCCAGACTTGTCATACGGGAGCCCGCGGCGGGGATTGGCCTCCAGCACGTGCTCGCGCGTGATGACGAGGCGCGCGGGACCCGCCGTGCGGGCGCGGGGCCCCGCAGTCTCAGAGACGTCGGCGCCGGCTCCAGGCACCTCCCCGCCACCGGAAGCGATGACGTCACGCGAGCCGCCGTCTGCCACGAGCTCCGCCGCATCGGAGGCACCTTTGGCCGGCAGCGCCATCTGGCTCGCAAGCTCCAGAGAGGTGAGCGCCGCGCGTGCGTCTCCCCCTGCCAGCTGCACAATCTCGGCCAATGCGTCATCCTCCAGCGCAAACGCGCCGGCAAGCCCGTGCTCGCTCGTCACCGCACGGCGAACGAGCTCGGCGATGGCCCCATCATCGAGCGGCTGGAGCTCCACCACGCGGCTGCGGCTGATGAGCGCCGAGTTCACCTCGAAGTAGGGGTTCTCGGTAGTAGCGCCGATGAGGATGACGATGCGGTCCTCAACTGCGTGAAGCAGGGCGTCCTGTTGGGAGCGGCTGAAGCGGTGGATCTCGTCAACGAACAGGATTGTGCGCACGCCACGCGTCATGAGGCGGCTCTCTGCCGCGTCGATCTCGCGGCGGAGGTCCTTGACCGTGCCCGTGATGGCGCTGACCTCCACGAACTCCGCGTGCGTGGTGTTGGCGATGATGCGGGCAAGGGTGGTCTTGCCCGTGCCGGCGGGCCCGTAGAGAATCACGCTCGAGAGCACGTCGTGCTCAATGGCGCGACGCAGCCACGAGCCGGGCCCCACGGCCTGCCCCTGGCCCACGTACTCGGCAAGCGTCTGGGGGCGCATGCGCACGGCGAGCGGGGCATTCATGTTGCGCTTGTAGCGCTCGACTTCAGAGAAGAGAGTATCCATAGCGAGCAATCATCCGAACTTCTAGCAATACAACGAAATGTCACCGTGGAAATACCCTCTCCACCGATTACAAATCTCCTGTCCCTCCGTTATCGAACTATTGTACGACATTTTGGATGATGCGTACGGGGCGAGGGCATCGGGCATCAGCGGAAGTAGCCCCGGCGCCGAAACACCCTCTCGGACTCTGGGAACAGCCACTCGCACAGGGCCACGAAGTAGTCGTCCGTCATCGAGGAGATGTAATCCACCACCGTGAGGTCTGGACTCGACTCCCAGTCGTAGGTCTTACCGTAGTAGCCCAGCGCGCGCTCGATGTCGAAGATGTGGTGACGGAAGATGGGACTCGTCTCGTCCCCCGTCTCAAGGTCCGCAAGCATGCGCTCATACACGCGGGCGAAGAGCTCGGCCACCTCGTTCGCAAGCTCGCCGGTCATCTCGCTCGCGTTGTAGATCTTCTCGTAATTCTCGCGCTTGGCGCGGCGCATCTCGGCAAACGCCGCCTCACTCATCTCGATGTGGTCATGGCCGAAGCTGTGCTCCACCACGTCTGAGATGAACGCCCCCAGCGCCCAGGAGTTGTAGGCACCACCGAGGCCGTCGTCGAATGCGTCGGGCGTCACGAGCCCGGCGGCGATGGCATCCTGGCGGTCCTTGCCGACGTAGGCGATGATGTCGCTCACGCGCACGACGCACCCCTCGAGCGTCATGGGGCGAAGGCGCCCGATTGCGCCCTCCCCCGTCTCCCAGCAGCCCGACACCACGCGGTCGAAGGTGTCGAAGCTGTTGAGCCCGCTCGTCTCGAAGACCTGACGCTCGCACTCTCCGTTGTGGCAGATGACGCCATCGAGGGTCTGAAGGGTGAGGTTGCGCCCATAGAGCGCATCCAGCACGCGTACGCTCTGGACGTTGTGGAAGAACCAACGCCCCGTGCGCGCGTGGTACACGTCATTCAGGAAGTGCTCGCCGGCATGGCCAAAGGGCGTGTGACCGATATCATGGCCAAGGGCAATGGCCTCGATGAGGTCAAGGTTGAGACCAAGCGACAGGCCGATGTCGCGC
Source organism: Olsenella uli (assembly GCF_901212655.1). Taxonomy (GTDB): domain Bacteria; phylum Actinomycetota; class Coriobacteriia; order Coriobacteriales; family Atopobiaceae; genus Parolsenella; species Parolsenella uli_A. Next base: position 49,338 of record NZ_CAAKON010000022.1, read on the forward strand.
GCGACGCGGCTCACGAGCTGCACGTGCAGGCCGCGGCGCGAGATGTCGTCGTTGGCACGAAGGGAGAAGACCTGTGTCTTGCCGGCCAGGCGGTTGTAGGCCGGCAGGTGGATGATCTTCTCCGAGTCACGCACGAACGCCGGGCGCTCCGCGGTATCGCGGTCGCGCTCGGCGTCCAGACGGCGAATGGCCCCTGCGTTGGCGGTGGCATAGGGACTGAGGTGCCCGTTGGCCCGCTGCTCCAGCACGGCCCTCGCCACCTCGGGCGACAGCCCCTCGCCAAGCTCGGGCGCACAACGATTGATGCGGTCAGACATGAGCCCTCCTCCGTTGGGCGGACCCAAGGCAGACCGCCCCTCGTCTTTTGGGCACTCTACCCCACCTGTCTGACATTAATTCAGCCGAGCGACCAGCCTCGCCCCTTCGCCCGAGCCTACCGCTCGAAGAAGGCCGCCATGTTCAGGCGGCTCGTCCACTCGCCAATCGTGTTGGCAAAGCCGCAGCGCGTGTACACGCCCGCAAACTTGCCGTTGAACAAAAACAGGCCCTCCATGTTGGAGGCGTCCGCAAAGCCCAGCTCGTCGGCGTCGGTCGGCTTGCCGCGGTGCTCGCCCTCCACAAGCGTGCCGCGCAGAACCGGTGTGCGGTACTGCGGCGCGTAGCTCTGGATCACGCCGCCGCGCTCGGCCGTCTTGGCAAGCGCGTCCGCCCAGACCTCGTCGGTGGCGTCAAGGCCGGCCAGCACGCCCACGGAGTTGTAGCCGCCGCTCGGTTTCACGATCCACTTGTCCTTCTCGGAGAAGCGCGCAAGGTCCGTCTCGGCACCCATGACCTCGGTGTACGGCACGTGCGCGTGAACGAACTCGATCTCGGCCGGCGTGAGGACATCGGCCATCGCATCGCTCCAGAGCACGGCGAAGACCGTCTTGGTGGCACACGGCCAGGTGCGGAAGCCACCGATGACGCAGGCGATGTTCTGCTCGGCCGCGCGAATGAGGGCGTCGCGCCCCTCGCACTGCTTCTCCCAGAGCTCACCGGTGACGGCGCGACGCCAAACGCAGGCGATGGGACCGTCGGCGTCGACGAGGCGCAGGCGACCGGGCTTGACCTCCTCGATGCGCAGGTCGCGGATGTCGGCAAAGCGCGCGTGCACGCCGCGGTCGCGGAAGAGCGACACGAAGTGGGCCACGTCGTCCTCGTCGATGCTCTCCTTGTAGTCCACGATGGCGAGGCTCATGGTCTCGTCGCCGTAGGTGTAGTCCTCGCCGGGGTTGGTGTCGGGAAAGCCTGGGCCATACCAACCCTTGTAGGTCTCGATGAGGGCGTCTGCCCAGGCATTGCAGATGTCGTACGACTTGAGGTTGGGGTGCGCCTGCTCGAACTCGCGGAACGACGGCGTGAGACGCACGGCGCGCGTCACCTCGTCGGTGGTCACCATGCCGGCCGAGCCGTCCGTGTTGAGCTCGCAGAACTGGAACTCGCCCGTCTCCTCGTTGAGGAAGATGTCCACGCGGGCGAGAGGAATCTGCTGCTCATAGCCCGTGTCCAGGCAGCAGAGGCGAGCAAAGGCGGGATCGAGGGCAAACTGGTTGCGCACGGCGTCGTTGTTGCGGAAGGCACGCGTGAGCTTGTCCATGATGGAGCCCATGGTCTCGGCAGACTCGCGCAGGAGCTTGGTGGTAGCCGCGTCGAAGACCTTGGGCGTGAGGGCCCAGGGCGTCGGGGCGCCGTGGTAGAGGGCATGTGTGCCCGCGAGGTAGGCGTCTGCGCGCTCGCGTCCCCCCTTGTCGCCGTCCAGCTTGCGCACGATTGCGTTGAACTCGTCCTCGAGGGCGCGGGAACCAAGCTTCTTTGTGGTTGCCTGCATGTGGAGCCTCCAAACATACGGAGTTGCCACGACCGACCCCATCTCGCAACCGAGCATGCAACAGCAGTCATGGCTCTCATCGAGCGGCCAAACCTCGACCGCGCTTTCACCTTGTCTTTCACCTTGTGCGACCGAGAAATAATCGGACACAAGAGGAAAGTCTATCCAAACTCAAGGAGTTCTATGCAAGCCTCATGTAAGAGCAAGGGAGGATGTGCCGCATCCAAAGAGCCCCGCACGCCCCTGGTGTCGGGACGAGCGGGGCCCGGTCGTGCGGCGGAGTTCTGGCCTTACACAAGCGGCGGCTTGCCAGACTTGGGCGCAACGGGCGTCGCCACGGGGACAGGCGCTACCACGGCATGTGCCACCGCCGCCGAAGTGATGGGCGATGCCGCGGTGGAGGCAACGGATGCCGCGGCGGCATGTGCCACGGCCGCGGGGGCAGACGCCGCCACGTCTTTCACGGCAGAGCCTGCCGCCTTCACCGTGCCGGCGGCATCCTTCACCACCGCGTGGGCCCCACGCGCAACCTCACGCGCCTCGGCCAGGTTGGAGACCTCGACAACCTTGCCGTCGGCAATAGCCACGCCCAGCGTGGTGACCACGTCGGCACCCACCGGCGACACAGGCAGCTCCTCGATCGTGGCAGGCGCCACAACCGGAGCCTCCACCTTGACGCCCCGCTTGAGGCGACGAATGGCCAGAGGCGAGAAGATGAGGCCGGCGGCGAGGTAGACCGGGCCACGGAACGTGCCGAGCATCTTGTAGCCCTGGTTCACGAGCGTCTGAATGCCAAGCTGGGCCAGCAAGAGCGAGATCGTGAGCAGCGCGATGCCAAGCACCGCGTCGATGACCACCTGGTTACGGCCGCCGTTGGGGTTGAAGAGCACGCCAAAGCGCGACGTGGCCGCCACGACGTCGGCCGTGGAGATGTAGGCCAAAAACAGGCTCAGGGAGTAGAAGCCAAAGAGCGGGCTCGCGGAGCCAAAGTGCTGCTGCACCAGGGTGAGGATGGGAATGTCCTCGCCCACGACGCCCGGCATGCCCGAGAGCACCGCGGCCGTTACCAGCACGAGCATGCCCGTGTTGGTGACGATGCCGGAGATGGCCATGACCTTGTTGTCTTCCTTGCAGCCAAACTGGCCGGCAATGGCGATGTAGGCGCTCGTGAAGCCCGTCTGGAAGAAGGTGTAGAGCACCATGTTCTTGAGGGCGTCGCCCGTGCCCATGCCAAAGGTCTCGCGAGTGCTCACGATGGTCTCGAGATTACCGGCGTTGGCGCCGATGATGGAGACCGCGATGACTAGCAGGCTGCCCACCAGCGCAATCGAGAGCGGCAGGTTGAGCTTGGCGAGGAAGCGCGCGCCAAACATCGAGATGACCACGATGGCCGCCGAGAACAGCACCGTGGCCAGCACATAGTTGATGCCGAGCGTCTGGTTGAGCAGCGTGCCGGCGCCGGCGATGGTGGTGCTACTCGTCACGATGACGCTTGAGAGCACCACGAGGTCGAACAGGGCCAGCAGCGCGCGGCCCGCCCACTTCTGGTTGGGGAAGAGTGCCAGCGCCACATCCTTGTAGCTGCGCGCCTTGATGCGGCGGGCAAACTCGCCAATGAAATAGAAGCTGAGCCCAATGATGGTCATGGGCACCAGCGTCGTGAGCAACGAGAGCCAGCCCGCATTCACGAAGAAGGAAATCTCCTGCAAACCCGAGGCGAAGCCAGCACCGCAATGTTGTCCGAACCACGCACCTGCCGCACCGAGTGCCACCGTCCATTGAATCTTGCTGCGTTTGGTACCCATGTTCACCACCACTTCTCACCGAGAGGCTGACACTTGCATGTTCAGCATGCGGCCTGGCGTGAACACGAGAGGCACGAGATGGCCATTGGAAACTGTTCATCTACGAACGATTTCCCAAATGGACACACTATTCATGTAAAGTCGTTTTTTACTCTGCGTCGGAGTCCATCTGAGGCAGTCTCATCGTCCCGTTGGCAAGCTGGTCCTCAGGCTCCATGGCAGACGCCGCCGGCTCATCGATGGGCACTTTCGAGGTATTTTTCTTGGTCCGACGCGTCTGCCGCTTCTTGGGCTTGGCGGCGGGCTCCTCCTTGGACACTCCCACTAGCAGGTTTCCCGCAGGCCCCACGGCAGACGCCGCCGGCTCGCCGGCAGGCTCCTTGGCCATCCGCTTCTTTGCCGGCTTCTTCTTCGCGCGGCGGCGCTTGGGGGCGGGCTTTGGGGCCACTTCCTCGGCGGGAAGGTCGAAGAGCACAAGAGCGGCGGGCTCGGGCTCCTCCGCCGCGGGCTCAGCCTCCGGAGCGGGCGCCGTGACGACGCACGCACCGCAGCGGCCAAAGGTCCCAAAGTCGCGCAGGCAGCGGCACTCGAGCTGCTCGATGGCAGCCATGACTACGCCCGCCAGCTCCTCGGCGCCGGCGGCAGTGGGGTGTCCGTCCGGGTCGAAGACGAGCTTAGAGCCCTCAAGTGCAGGATTCTCCGCCATGGCGAGCGCCGCGTGACAGGCGGCGACGCGTTGGGAGCGCAGGCGCGCCGCGGCTTCAGCAACGATGTCGGGCACCTGCGCATAGCAGCTTCCGCGCACAATTTGGCTGTCATTTGCCGGGGCGGGCGGCAGCACCACAAGCCCCGCCTCGGGCCACAGGCGGTCCACCATAGCAAGGAACTCGGCGACCTCACGCCGCACGACGCACTCGCCGCAGCGCCCATAGCGATAGTTCTCGCCCAGCGCCACCACCACGAGCGTGGGAGGCTCGATGCCCTCGAGGCCCATGAGCGCCGTGGGCTGAAAGACCTGGGCCCCAACGCCCTGGTTCAGAAGGTCTGCGCCAAGGCGGGAGGCAACGAGGGAGGGCCACGCCAGCGCCGGGTCCTCGGCAACGTAGCCCTGGGCCACGGAATCGCCCAGCACCAGCAGGCGAACGGGCTTCTTGTCTGCCTGTCCAGAGGCGGCCGTAGCAGGGTCAACAGGCCGCACATAGGTGCCGTTGCCGGCAATGCGCCCAAGCTCACAGCCACGAAGCGCCGGCAGCCAGAGACGCACGCGATGCACGTCCCCAAAGCCGGGCAGCTGCAAAAGACCCCCAGCATCCACGCCATCGGCAAGCTCGAGGGTCACGGACGGTCCCCACTCCTCGCGCGGGTTGCCCGCGAGTTCGCCAGGCTCCGGCATGGGAAGCGCCACATGCCGGCCATCCACGTCGTAGGAAAGGCCGTCATGCGCCAGTTTTGCCCCCGAGCCATCGACCGCCTCGAGCACCTTGCGCGTGGCGCGTGGCTCCTCGTCTACCCGCAGCTCCACGAGTACCTCGGAGGCATCCGTCTCGAACTCGAGGCGCACGCCCGCCGTGCAGGCAACCATCTGCCGGTAGATGCCGGGATACCACGCCAGGCAGCTCTCGAGCGCGCGGCGCTGCCTTGGCAGAAAACGCCAGGGCCTCACCCACTTGTGCGGAAGCTCCTCGACATGGACTGCACCCCGGATGAAGTCTCTCGCGAGCTCGCAGCAAATCTCAGGTACGGCGGCCGATCCGTGCGTGCGGATCTTGGCCACGCTACTCGCCCTCCCGAACCTCGGCGTACCACGCCTTGTGATCGTCGAGGCGCAGGATGCCCACACGCCCGATGCCAAAGCCGCCGGCGGCAGCGCAGTCGATGTCGACGCGGTCTGCGATGCCGCCCGTCAGCTCCCGGGCGCCAACCTCCACGATCATGCCATGGCCGTCGTCGGTGGCGCACACGAGGTTGGGGTCGTCCACATAGAGGCTCAAGTAAGGCGAGGGGGTGTGGCCGGCAATGACCACCGGGCCCGCCCCCTCGGCATCGACGAGTCCCGTGGGGGCGCCCCAGAACTCCTCGCGAATCCAAAGCAGGTCCTCGGCGTCCTGGGCAGCCAGGAGCTCGGCCAAGGTTTCCGTGCAAGAGAGGTCCGCGTCCTCGTGCTCGCCGCGCCAGGCGGCCGAGCGCTTGGGGTCGATGCCGGCATGCACGATGGCATAGGCCCTGTCCGAGGTCTGGGCGACCTTGAAGAGCGGCAGGGCGCGCACCCAGGCCTCGAAGTCCTCGAACTCCTCCGGGCTCAACGCCTCGAGCTGGGTTGCCGTCACGCCGCCGCCATTGAGCATCCAGCCCGTCCAGTCGCCAAACTCCTCAGGGCCAAAGCCCGAGGTGTCGAAGGCCCCGTCCTTGGGCGCGCCGGAGCGGGAGAGCGCGGAGAGCATGAGCTGCTCGTGATTGCCCATGAGCACCTCGGCGTTGGGCAGGGAGCGAACGAGGGAGACCACGCCGAGGGGGTCGGGGCCACGGTCGATCATGTCGCCCACAACGAAGAGCTGGTCGTCCTTACCAATCGAAGCGGCGTTGAGTACCTCGTCGAGCGCCTTCACGTGTCCGTGAGCATCCGATGTGACGTACACCGCCATTGCATGCCTCCCCTGACACCGGCTGGCGACGCCAGCGCGAGCAGCTACTTCCTTCGCCCGGCACCGTGCGTGCGCGCGCCGCGCGCACGGCCGGATTTGCTCATACCACTATGACGCATGCGGAGCCGCTCCGCGAATTGTCCACGCCGCCAGACGGGCATGGAACCAATTTCCACGACACGCCCCTCGAGCGTCCAGGCAAAATCCGGCCCGGTCAGCGGGGCGGCTGTCTGGGCCGCTCCCCTACGCAGGGCCCGGGCATGGTCGCGAACCTCCTGTGCGCGACGCACCTCGTGCACGATGGCCTCCATGGAATGTGCGAAGCGCCCCTTCTTGAGCCGACACTCCCACACCACGATGACGGTCCAGCCCGCAGCCACGAGCAGCTCGCGGTCCTTGCGATCGCGCGCACGATTGCGGGCAAACTTGGCCTCCCAGAAGGCGGCGTTGCTCTTGGGGTCTGGCAGGGCGCAGTAGGGACAGCGATGCCAGAAGCAGCCATTGACGAAGATGGCCACCTTGCGACCCGGATAGCAGATGTCTGGCTTGCCGGGAGCCTTCTTCCAGTGGAGGCGGTAGCCGGAGAGGCCCGCCTCGCGCAGAGCGGCACGAACCTTGAGCTCGGGCTTGGTGTTCTTTGACTTGTTGGCCTGCATGACGCGGCGCGTCGCCTCAGAAACCATGGCCCTCCCCCGCGTCTTCCTCGCTCCTTGCGGCCAGCACTCGCACGACCCCCGCACCTCGCAGCCATCCGCGGCAACGGAGCGCGGGCTACCTTGTCGGCACGCCAACAATGCGCACCGCAGTCATCCGCGACCGGGGGCGTCCCTTGCCCCCGCGGCAAAGGCGGGGCTAGTGTACCCTCATTGCATGCAGGGCGCGCCCCCGCAGCACCAGGGAACGCGGCCGCCGCAAAAGTGCCCTCATTGCCTGCAAGGCGTAGCCCCAAAGCGCCGTAGCGCAGCAACCACGTATCCAAGGGAAGGGAATCCCATGGCACAGCAAACCGGCCCAGGCAAGCCAATCGTTCGCGTTGCCGCCGCCATCATCTGCCACGACGGCAAAATCCTCGCAGCCCAGCGCAGCTACGGACCCATGAAGGACGGCTGGGAGTTCCCGGGCGGCAAGATCGAGGAGGGCGAGCAGCCCGAGGACGCCGTCCGGCGCGAATGCGCCGAGGAACTGGGCCTCAAGCTCGGCGTGCTCTGGCCGTTCTCCTCGGTTGAGTACGACTACCCAGACTTCCACCTCTCGATGGAGCTCTTCATGGGCGCTCCGGCATCCGGCCAGGAGCCCCAGATGATCGCGCACGAGGCCCTGCGGTGGCTCGACCGCAACAACCTGCTCTCCGTATCCTGGCTGCCGGCAGACGAGGAGCCCGTGCGCGCCCTCGGGCTGGCGTGGGACGAGCTCTTCGACGAGATGCACCTGTAAAATGGACGGCACGCAGCCAACGGGAGGGGCATCCATGGAAGACGAGCGCAAAGACGAGTTCAGCCAGCAGCCGGTCCCCGGTCAGGCACCGGAGCAGCAGGCAAACTCGGGCTCGCCCAAGCCAGAGCCGCAGATGCCCCAGGTTCCCGCAGGTGCGCATGCGGCGCAGCAGGGCGCTCAGCAGCAGGCGTCACAGCAGGCCCAGACGCCTGGGCAGACGGCGCAGCCGCAGCAGTCTGCCGACCTCGCTCCCGCGCCGCAGGTCATCGAGAGTGCCAGCGCCACCACCTCGCCAGACAACAGGTCAGGCGCAGCCCCCTACCTCATCGTGGTCGCGGTCCTCGCCCTCGCGCTCATCTCCAGCCTCGCCTTCACGGGACTGCTTGCCAGCGTCGCCTCCGATATCGAGGATGAGATCAGGGACCAGGGCCTCGAGCTCAATTATGGTGGCCAGAACCAGCTCGGCGGCAACTCCGACGGTTACCTCGACAACGGCCTCGGCGCCGGCAACGGATACGCCAATGGCTACGGCTCATCAAACGCAGACCTCACGGCAGACAATGTCCTCGACTTCGACTACCGGTGCTTTGACGAGTCCGTGAACGACTACGTGTTCGCAAGCGACTACGCGGGCTCGCAGGCTCCCGTCGCAGACTTCGTGCGCCAGCTGGCCAAGATCGACGGCGACGCCACCACGGCCGCGCAGTCTCACCTCCGCGCCGCCGCGTCTGCCACCGACGACGCCACCCGTGCCTCTGAGCTCCAGCAGCTGGCTCAGCTCTGCTCGGACACGCAGGCCTCGGTGCGCGGCCTGGCGCTGCCCGCGGCAACGGGCACGCACGCGGAAGACATCCACGGCGAGCTCGAGGAGGCCCGGGAGGACACCGCCGAACGCTGGGAGGACATGGCCAAAATCGTGGCCATCATGCAGTCCCCCAGCGGCCACAAGGCAAGCGAGCTTGACGACCTTGACTCCGAGGCAAGCGACGTGACCTCCATCGCCATCGACCTCTCCAACGCCCTCGGAGACTCCGCCGCCTCCAGGTAGCCCCAGAGAAGACCGACGTTGCGGCGGGCACTGTAGCAGGTGGCCCGCCGCTTTACGCATGACCCGAAAGGAGCCCTATGAGCAGGGCAGACAAGCTCTTTGTGTCCATGTGCGAGGACATCCTCGAGAACGGCACCACCACCGAGGGCCAGAAGGTGCGCCCGAAGTGGGAGGACGGAACGCCGGCCTACACCATCAAGCAGTTTGGCGTCGTGAACCGCTACGACCTGCGCCAGGAGTTCCCCGCGCTGACGCTGCGGCGCACCGCGCTCAAGAGCTGCATGGACGAGGTGCTGTGGATCTACCAGAAGAAGTCCAACAACATCCACGACCTTGCGAGCCACATCTGGGACGAGTGGGCCGACGAGTCGGGTTCCATCGGCAAGGCGTATGGCTACCAGATCGCGCAGAAGAGCCACTACCCCGAGGGCGACTTCGACCAGATGGACCGCGTGCTGTTCGACCTCGGGCGCACGCCCTACTCGCGTCGCATCATGACGAACACCTACGTGTTCCACGACCTCTCCGAGATGAACCTCTACCCCTGCGCCTACAGCTGCACCTATAACGTGACGCAGCACGGGGGAGATGCCGCTCCCACCCTCAACCTGCTGCTCAACCAGAGGAGCCAAGACATCCTCGCCGCCAACAACTGGAACGTGTGCCAGTACGCCATCCTGCTCATGATGGTGGCGCGCCACGTGGGGATGATTCCGGGGCAGCTCGTGCACGTCATCGCCGACGCACACATCTACGACCGTCACGTAGACATCGTGCGCGAGCTCATCGGGCGCGAGCAGTTCCCCGCCCCGCGCGTGACGCTCAATCCCGAGAAGCGCGACTTCTACGCCTTCACGACGGACGACCTGATCGTGGAGAACTACCAGCACGGACCGCAGGTGCGAAACATCCCCATTGCGGTGTAGGTCACACGCGGGGGTTGCGCCCCCGCGTCCGGCTCGGGCAGTCCTGAGGTCGCACGGAGGTGAGGTTTAGTCACCTCCGGCTCCTGCGAAATAATGCCGAACGAGGGGACAGCCCAGCAAGCGCACACGGCGCGGAGAGGCGCAGGGTGCCCAGAGGGCGTTCTCCGCACTGCGAAGAATCGTCTACCTCATTTTTTGTTGCAAGGCAACTTAACTTGCGACGCTGTCACGAAAGGATTGCCATGTCAGAGCGCAAGCCGCTTCCGAACCTGTTTGCCATTGTGGCCGCGTGCGACGATTGGGGCATTGGCCTCGATGGCGACATGATCGTGCGCAACAAAGCCGACATGCGCCACTTCGTTGCCTGCACCACGGGACACACGGTCCTGCTCGGTCGCCGGACGCTCGAGAGCTTTCCGGGCGGACGTCCGCTCAAGAACCGTCGCAACATCGTGCTCACGCGCGACCGCTCGTTCGCGCGCGAGGGCGTCGAGACGGCCGGCTCGCTCGATGAGGCGCTGGCACTGTCCGCCCCCGACGAAAAGGTCTGGGTCGTCGGGGGCGGACAGGTCTACCGCGAGGCGCTCCCCCTCTGCAGCGCCGCCATCGTGACACGCGACCACTGCGTGCGCGAGGCCGACACCTTCTTCCCCAACCTCGAGACGGACCCCGCGTGGGTTGTCTCCGACATCGCGAGCAAGGATGACGAAGGGAACCCCCTCGTCACCACCGAGGGGGTTCCCTTCGAGTTCGTCACCTATACGCGGGCGTAGCTGTCAGCCAACGAGCTCGCAGGGATTGCGGCGAAAGGTTGTCCGGGGTCGGCGCCGGCATCGGGAAGTTCCACGGAGTGCCCGGCAATCGAAAACGAGCCTGCGGCCTGGGCGCCGGCAATCAGGGCCTCGATGATTCACCGCCATGCCGAAGGAGTAGAATCATGCGCGCAAGTAAGCCATAGCCAACACGGGTGCAGGGGGCACCCGTCGTCAGGGAGGCGCTCGTCATGCCAAACATCTCGAACTTCATCATTCTCGCCATCATCGTCGTTGCGATGGCGGTCGTGGTGCGCAACTACATCCGCAAGGGCGGCCACGGAGACTGCTGCGGCGACACCGACGGCAACATCAAGCTCAAGGGCCCCAAGGACCGTGACGTCTCGCACTACACCCACGCCTACAACGTGACCGTGACGGGTATGAGCTGCGATAACTGCGCCACCAAGGTTGCCAACGCATTCAACGGCCAGGACGGCATGTACGCCGAGGTGAGCCTGACGGACGGCAAGGCGCTCGTTCGCACCAAGGAAGTCGTGGACGCCGACGCGCTCAAGTCCGTCGTCCGCAATGCCGGCTACGGCGTGGGCGAGATCACCGAGGCCTAGGCTTTCGGAGATTGTTCTCACGTGACGCCCGTGCGGCGCAGGGTGCCGAGCGCCAAAGCAACCGGCTCCTGCGTTCCCTTACGATGCAGGCGCCCGTGCGGCGCAGGGTGCCGAACACCAAAGCAACCGGCCCCTGCGTTCCCTTACGCTGCAGGTGCCCACGCACCGGGATATTCGGCGCTCGCGTCTCTCACGCTCACATGGCTTGTACGGAATTACATCCAACAATTGAGCTCTCATGCAACGCGAGCACCCCTGCATTACCACATCGGCCCACAAGGCGGCGCCCCAGGCGGGCGCCGCCTTTATATTGAATGACATGCGTGAGCGCAATGCGAACCGAAACCAGCCAAGTGGTCGCAAGCCCGCGCCCATCCCTTCAAGGCCCGCCCCACGCGCTCGCAATAAGCGGCCCACCCTCCCTAAACGCTCACAATAAGCAGCCAGCCCTCAAACGCTCACAACACGTAGCCACCCCCCTCCTCGAGCGCCCGCCACCTAAACGCTCACAACCCGTAGCCACCCCCTCCTCGAGCGCCCGCCACCCAAGGACGACCCTTCACATATTCTCGCAACCCGAGTACCGCCCATGAATCGGGGCGATTGCGCAAGCCAAGTGGTGGCGCGC
>NZ_CAAKON010000023.1 GCF_901212655.1 Olsenella uli
AGGTGTTCGGATAAAGTTGATAATCAAGGCTCATCTCAACAGAGATGCCGGTCACGGAAATCTTGGTCTCAAATGGCTTGACGATCGCTACAATCGCATAAATAGCAGATTCCACAGATTCCTTAGATTCAAGGTAGGACGCCTACTGTGCGACTGGTTAATCCACTCAAACCAGCCGCTGGCATGGCTCCACCTGTACTCATTGGTAGGGAAGGGGCCATCGAAGTTTTTCGAGATGGTCTCGATGAAGGGGCCGGGTGCGTTGGCCCGAAGACAACCAAGGGTTTCGCGTAGCGAGGATCGGAGCCGGAAATGAAGAAGCTCGTACATACGGCAGGAGCCCCCCGCTCCGGCGTGCATTCCAAGGCGGGGGGGGGGGGCTAGCCGTCTCGTAGCAACCTGCATGGCCATCGCCGCCATGATCTTTGGAATCGTGCTGTCTGCAGGTATGGTTCCGGCTTTGGCCGCGGACGGCGACCCGACGCTTGACGCGCCGACGCACACGAAAACCGTAACGCCGAACGGCGATGGCACCTACACGATTTCACTTGACGTGACAGGCGACTCCAAGCAATCGGCCGAGACCAAGACCACGCCGCTTGACGTTGTCGTGGTGGTGGACGTCTCTGGGTCTATGAGCGAGACGGATCAAGGAAGCAGCGGCACTCGTCTCGAGGTAGTAAATAGAGCCGTTATTGCTATGGCTCAGAACCTGCTGACTTCCGCTAATGCTCAGCTGCCCGAAAGCCAGCAGACGCAGATGTCAGTCATTTCCTTCTCGACAAAAGCGGGAAGGGCGAGCGACTTTACAAGCAACGCTGATGCGATCGCGAGAACGGTAAATAGGTTCAACGCCGGTGGTGGTACGAACTGGGAGGCAGCCCTTAAGGCTGCAAATAGCGCGTCGAGCGGTCGAACAGGTGCCAAGAAGTACATCGTCTTCCTGTCTGATGGCAACCCGACGTTCCGCGATTCCGCTATGGGTGCATACCGGGGCGAGGACGGCTGGAATGGCGGATACGGTGTCTACGGTACGGGCCACAGCGACCCCAACGGCAGGAACTTCAATGCTGCTGTCCAAGAAGCCAAAAGGCGCGGAGACGCAACCCTGTTCTCCATTGGAATCGACGAAGTCCCAGAGATGGGTCAATTTGCCAGCCAGACGGGCGGCACGTATTTCCACGCCGCCGATGAGGATGGGCTGAAGAAGGAATTCCAGAAGATCACTGAGGAGATAAATAAGTTCGTTACCTACGCGAATGTGACGGTTACGGACAAGCTCTCCGATTGGTTCGTTGGGTCGGCTTCCGCCGACGGCAAGCCCTCCGACTTCACCTACACGAAGACTCAGAATGGCACAACCACAGCATGGGAGGACGCGCCTCGGGCTAACGTCTCCAATGACGGCATTGTGACGTGGGACGTTGCCTCCAAGAACGCTCAGCTTGAGGCCGGCGTTACCTACACGGTCAGCTTCACGGTAAAGCCGACTCAGAAGGCCTACGACGAGGCCGCCAACGGCTACAAGGATGTCGAAAACAAAGACGCCAACAACTTCTATACGAACGACAACAAGAACGCGACGGTCAGCTACCAGACGGTCCTTGACGTCAACGGCAACAAGACCTACAGCGATACGGAGCAGGACTTCTACAACAAGCCCACTGTTACCCTTCCTGTTTCCACCATCACCGTCAGCAAGGTCTGGGCAGACGGCCAAGCCGGTGCCGACGCTGTGACCATCCAGCTCAGGCAGGACGGCAAGAAGTATGGCGACCCCATTACGCTGAACGCCAATAATGGCTGGGCCGCGAAGGTGACGGTTCCCGCTGGACCTACGGGTCACGTGTATGCCGCCGAAGAGTCCAAGGTCGCCGACTACGACGCCTCGTATGAGTATGCCGTCAACGGCAAGACGGTTTCTGCCGATGCGTTCAGGCTCGTTGGCACCACCGCCCAGGCCGGTACCGTTAAGGTGACCAACACCCTCGCCGCGGCGGACCTCTCCGTCACCAAGAAGGTCGATGGCAACGCTGCCAACACGAGCAAGGAGTACTCCTTCACCATCACCAAGAAGGATGACAGCTCGCTTTCCGGTGACTACGGCACCGACGGCAACGGCAATAAGGTGACGTTCGCCGAGGGCACCGCATCCTTCACGCTGAAGCACGGCCAGACCCTCGACCTCAAGGGCCTGCCCAAGGGCGAGTACACGGTCTCCGAGAACGGGCTCGACAAGACCACGACCAAGGTCACGACCCAGCTCGATGACGGAGCGGCCACGGAGCAGACCATCAATGGAGACTCCGCCTCCGTCACCGTCACCGTCGGAGACACCAAGTCTGTCACCTTCACCAACACCTCCGAGCTCAAGCCCGCCACTGGCGTCATCACCAACAACGGGCCGCTCGTGGGCCTGCTGGCCACCTCCGTCGCCGGCATCGCGGCCCTCGCCGCCTTTGCCCTGAGGCGCTCGCACGACTCGTTTGGCAAGCACGATGCGTGGAAGGAGTAAGCCACGTCAGCCCTCGAACGAGCCGTCCGCGCAGGAGCCGGTTTCGCTCCAGCTCATAGCGGACAAGCTCGAGCGGCTCATATGGCGCAAGCGCCTGTGGGGAGTGGACGAGCGGCAGGTGTGGCACGTGGTAAGCAGGCTGGACGAGATGTATCGGCAGCTCTACCGCGAGCAGCAAGTCCGCTACGAGGCGCTCCTCGCCCAGGCCAGGGGCATGCCGGTGTCACCGCCGGAGTCGCCGGTGCCCAGGCGGGCCACGCAGCAGGCGCCTCGCCAGCCCCAGACCCAAACGCAACCGTCCGCCTTTCAGCCGGTGCCTGGGGTCTCGGAACGGCAGTCCCGGGAGGTTCCGCAGCAGCCGCTGCGCGAGGTGCCGGAGCAGCCGAACCCCTACCTGCAGGGGTCGCCGAGCCAGGGATTCCCCGGCAAGGCGCATCACCAGCAGGAGTCGGCGCAACGGGGGAGTCGTTTTCTGAGGCGCTAGCCGCAGCTCCGGAGGCCGCCGTCATCAGGCGGCGTTCCGAGCGCTGCGAGGCCTGGAGAACGGGCCGAGGGGCGGCGGCCAAGCTGTTCGTTGCCTTCACGGTTGCCTGCGTGCTCTTTGCCTGGGTCTTTGGCCTGGTGATCGTGCGGAGCGACGGAATGACGCCAACCTCGGGCGACGGAGACGTTGCCCTCACTTCCCGGACGGACCGCAACCTTGTGGCAAACGACCTGGTCGTCTATCGCAGCACATCCGGACAGCAACTCGTGGGGCGCGTCGTTGCCCAGCCTGGAGACACCGTCGAGGTAACCGATGACGGCGAGTTCAAGGTGAACGGCGCAACCCAGCCCTCCAAGGCTGGGGGCAAGACGGAGCCGGTCGAGAGCGGGCCCACCTACCCGCTCACGCTCGGTGACGGCGAGTACTTCGTGCTTGGCGACAACCGAGCGTCGGCGGTCGACTCGCGCGCGGTGGGACCCGTTGGTATCAGCGGGGTCGAGGGGAAGGTCATCGCCCTCCTCAGGCTCCGAGGGATATGAGCATTGTTCACGAATAGGAAGGAACGCACTATGAAGATCAACAAGACCATCCTTGGCCGCGGCGCTGCCGTGGTCGCCATGGCCGGCATGATGCTGACCGCCACGCCTGCGTTCGCTGCTCAGATCAGCGACACTATGCAGCCGACCATCACGAAGAACTGGACCGTGGCTTCCGAGGCCCAGTACAGCGCGAACGAGACCTTCAACTTCACGGTGAAGTACGTCGGCTACGACGCCAAGGGCACGTCCTTCAAGGGCGCGGTTTCGAAGGGCGGCAAGCCCGTGGCCGCTGACGACACCGAGAACGTGGCCCTTACCGGCCTGAAGGGCGATGGTCTCACCAAGACCGCTACCACCAAGTTCCTCGGAGACTACGACTTCACGCAGCCCGGCGTCTACAAGTTCGCCGTGAACGAGGTTGCCGGCACCAACGCCAACATCAACTACAGCACCCAGTTCTACGACGTTGCCGTGAACGTTCAGTGGAAGGAGGGCTCGCTGACCGAGACCGAGGTCCAGAGTGTCGTTTTCACCACCCAGAAGGACGGCAAGAAGGTCACCACCGCCACCTTCGACAACACCGCCAAGGACAACGGCGCGCTGACCGTCTCCAAGACCGTTGCCGGCACCGCCGCCAACACGGCTGACACCTTCAACTACACGCTGAGGGTCGAGGGCGCTACGGGCGGCTACACCGTGACGAAGGGTAGCGAGACCACTACACTCACCGCTGGCACCGACTACAAGTTCACCCTCAGGCACGGTGAGTCCATCTCCGTCGCCAACCTCCCCGTGGGCGCCACCTATACCGTCACCGAGGATGATACCGACTACGTCGAGACCAATACGGTGAACGGCGCCGCCTCCCAGGACGGCCACGTTGCCACTGGCACCATCGCCAAGAACGGCAACGCCGTGGCCTACAAGAACGAGAAGGGCTTCGCTCCCCAGACCGGCATCACGATGAACACCCTGCCGTTCGTGGGTGTGGGCGTCGTTGCCGCTGGCGGCGTGGCCACCCTCGTGATCAGCCGCAAGCGTCGCGCTGGCGAGGACTTCTAGCTTGACTCCAGCTGCCGACAGCTTTGGTAGTTATGGTCGGCATGGGTCGCCCTGCCTCTCGCTGGGGGCGGCCCGTGTTGCCGATCGCGTGGTGACCTGGGCCATTGTCCTCGTCCTTGTGCTGCTCATGGCGATCTCGGGCTACGGCCTCTGGGACTCCTGGCGCGTGCTCGAGGGCGGAGACCAGCTCGCGAAGCCCACCGATTCCAACAGCTTCGCCGAGCTCATGGCCATCAACCCGGACGTCTGCGCGTGGATCACCGTCGACGGCACCAACATCGACTACCCGGTGGCTCAGGGCAAAGACGACTTCGAGTACCTCACCAAGGATGCGAGGGGCGAGTACGCGGCTTCTGGGGGCATCTTCCTCGAGGCCGAGAACGACCGGAGCTTCCCCGGGCCGTACGAGATGCTCATGGGCCACCACATGGCCTACGGAAAGATGTTCGGCGACCTGGACAAGTTCCTCGACCTGAACTTCTTTGACGGCAACTCAACGGCCACGCTGATGCTGCCGGACAAGACGCTCTCGCTTGAGGTGATGGCCGTGATGCAGGCCGACGCCTATGACGGCATGGTCTACGGGGTGAGTTCGGCCGTCTCGCGCATGCCGGAGCTTGTGAGCTACATCAACGACCATGCCATCCACAAGCGGGGCGAGGGGCTCTCCGCGGACGACCACGTGATTGCGCTCTCCACGTGTAACTCCGCTGGGGCGGATGCGCGAACGCTGCTGCTGTGTCGGGTGACTGGCGAGTCATGATTCACGCACGTTGCGAGAGGGGGCTGCCCGGCTCGCGATGGCTCGGATGGGCGGCACGTTGCGGGAACGGCTGCCGGCCCGCTGCGGCTTGGGCAGGCAGGTAACTAGTCGAGCCGGCGTGCAAGCGTACCGGTGCGGATGATACGTGAGGACTAACCATGCACGAAACGAACCTAGGATCACGCATGCGCCGCAGACTCGTTGCGTTTGCGGCGGCGGTTCTTGTGGCTTTCGGCCTTGTGGCCGCTGGTCCCGTTGTGGCCTTTGCGCGCGGCTACGCGCCGGTGAAGGCCGAGGTGCCCGTTGCGTTCAACGTGACGGGCGACACGCCCAAGGCCGACGAGACCTTTACGGCAATCATGACGCCGGCGGCGGGGGAGACCGTGAAGCCCGCGCAGGCCAGCGTGAGCGTGACGGGCGCTGGCAAGGCCTCGTTCGGGCTCTCGTTCAATGAGGTGGGCGAGCACCACTACACCATCACGCAGGCGGCTGGCAACGCCCAGGGCTGGACGTACGACACCCAGACCTACGACGTGACGGCCTACTGCATGTGGAACGAGTCGGACGATGCCATCTACACGCAGGTGTTTATTGAGAACGCCAGCGGCGAGAAGACCGATCTCGCGGAGTTCACCAATACGTACGACGCTCCTGCTGGTGAGAATGCCGCTCCTACTGGTGAGAACGCCGCTCCTGCTGGCGTGACGAAGTTCATGCCGCAGACGGGCGATGCCACGCCGTACGTTGCGGTGGCGGTGCTGGTCTGCGCCGGCGTGGCCGCGGGCGTTGCGGGTGTGCTGGCTCGCCGCAGGGGCGGCAAGTAGCCGAGGCTCAAGCGCTTGGCTGGTGGCGAGCTTAGTTGCACATGAAATAGTTGACTCAAGGCCTCAAAGCCGGCTGGCAGGTATCTGCTGGCCGGCATTTTCTAGCGCCGTTACCAGTGTGTGGGGACACCCGGCACGGAAGAGACTCGGTAAGAGACCCGAGCCGATCGTTTGAAAGTGCGGAAGTCGCACGTCTAAAGCAGCAATGACCACGGCATGTAGGTAAGGCCGGCAATTGTTGAGCCCTCGAGATGGAAGCGATCCGTAGGATGGGGGCAGACGGCGGAGCGCACGCCGGATGCGTGTACGATAAAAGCGTATGTGTGTCGGGAGGCAATGGGGATCGCATGGCAGAAGAGCGCGGGGCAACCACCAATAGCGCGTCATCGGATCGGGGCGTGTTCATTACCCTTGAGGGTCCGGACGGCGCGGGCAAGTCTACGCAGGCGTTGCTGCTGGTAGAGCGCCTGCGCGCCAGGGGCCACGAGGTTGTTGCCCTGCGCGAGCCGGGTGGCACCCCCATCTCCGAGAAGATTCGTGCCCTCGTGTTGGATCCGGCAAATACGGAGATGGCAGACGAGTGTGAGCTGCTGCTCTACGAGGCTAGCCGCGCGCAGCTCGTGCGGCAGGTCATTGAGCCGGCGCTTGCTTGCGGGGCCGTTGTGGTCTGCGACCGCTTCTACGATTCCACCCATGCCTATCAGGCCGGTGGGCGCGGGCTTGACGAGGCACTTGTGCGCCGCGCGAACAAGCTGGGCTGTTGCGGTGTGAACCCCGACCTTACGCTCGTGCTGGACATGGACCCCGCGGACGCCTTTGCCCGCGCGGCAGCGGACGGCCTCGACCGCATGGAGGCCGAGGGCCTTGCCTTCCAGCAGCGCGTGCGCGAGGACTATCTGGCGCTTGCGCGCGAGGAGCCGAGCCGTGCGCGCGTGATCGATGCCACCGGCACGGCCACCGAGGTGGCTCAGCGCATTGATGGCGAGCTCGCACGTGCAGGCTTTCTGACTTTGGATGTTGCGCGATGAGCGCGAATGCGAGCACCGAGATGGGGAATACGCCTGCCGCGGAGATGCCTGCTGCAGAGGCGCCGGCCCTCGCGCGCATCATCGGCCAGGACCGCGTGCGTGCCTTCCTCGCCGCTGCCGTTCGCGAGAGGCGCCTCAGCCACGCCTACCTCTTCCTTGGTGCGCCCGGCTCGGGCCAAACCGAGGCGGCCCAGGCACTCGCCGAGTGCGTGGTTTGCCCCAACGGTGGCTGCGACAACTGCGACGAGTGCATCCGCGTGGCGCACCGCTCCCACCCGGACGTCCACTGGATTGCCCCGGAGGGCGCGGCGGGCTACATCATCGACCAGGTGCGCAACCTCATCGCAGACGTCCAGCTCGCGCCCGTGCGCGCCAACGCCAAGGTCTACATCCTGGAACGCGTGGAATCCCTGCGCGACACCTCAGCAAATGCCCTGCTCAAGACCATCGAGGAGCCGCCCGAGGGCGTCGTGTTCATCCTCATGGCCCGCTCGGCGGACACGGTGCTGCCCACCATCGTCTCGCGCTGCCAGTGCGTGCCGTTTCGCGTGGTCAACCCAGCCGCGGCCGCGCGTCGCGTGGCGTCTGCCTGCGGTATTCCAGAGACGGACCCTGCAGCTCGCATCGCCCTGAGCGTTGCCGGCACCCCCGAGCGCGCCTGCGACTTCCTCCTGAGCCCGGGGCGTCGCGAGGCTCGGCGCCTCATGGTTCGCGCCCTCGACGAGCTTGCGCGCGATGACGCCTGGGACGTCCTCTGTGCGGCCCGCGACCTCGTGGTTGCCGCGAAGGCGCCGCTCGACGACGTGAAGGCCGCACAGGAGGAGGCCGCGCAAGAGGGTGCCGACTACCTCTCCTCCAAGGCCATGAAGCTTGTGGAGCAGCGGAACAAGCGCGAGCTAACCGCTCGAGAGCGTTCGGGTATGATAGAACTTCTAGCTGCCGCTGAGTCGCTGCTCAGAGACGTGCTCGTGCGGCTTGAGGGCGTCGATGCCCCCATCGTGAACGCGGACGCGCCCGAGGTTGTCGAGCGCATCGCTGCCCGCGCCGCCACGCCCGGGGTGGTCGGCGCGCTCGAGGCCTGCACGCGCGCCGCAGACGATATCGCGCACAACGTATCCCCCCAGCTGGCCCTCGAGGTCATGCTGTGCACTTGCAAGGAGGCTTTATGCCCACCGTCATCCCGGTGAAGTTTGCCTACGCCACGCGGGAGCTCTGGTTTAACCCGGCCGAGACGGGTGCCGTAGAGGGCGACCACGTCATCTGTTCCACGGAGCGCGGCACGGAGATCGGCCTCGCCACTACAGACCCCATGGAGGTCGACAAAGCCGAGCTCAATCGCCGCACGGACGGCGCGGCGCTCAAGCGCGTCATTCGCGTGGCCACTGACTCAGACCTGGAGCTTGCCGAGCGCCTGGCGAGCAAGGGCGAGGCGGCCTTGCCCACCTTCCGCAAGCTCGTGTCCGAGAGCGACCTGGACATGAAGCCCGTGGGCGTGGAGTACATCTTTGGCGGCGAGAAGTGCGTCTGCTACTTCGCCGCCGAGGAGCGCGTGGACTTCCGCCAGCTCGTGCGCGACCTCTCCCGAACGCTCCACGAGCGTGTGGACATGCGTCAGATCGGCGTGCGCGAGGAGGCCGCGCTCATGGGCGGCTTCGCGCACTGCGGCCAGGAGCTCTGCTGCTCGCGCTTTGGCAGCGGCTTTGAGCCGGTCTCTATCCGCATGGCCAAGGAGCAGGATCTTCCGCTCAACTCCAACAAGATCAGCGGCGCGTGCGGCCGTCTCATGTGCTGCCTGCGCTACGAGTTCGAGGCGTACCGCGACTTCAAGCAGCGCGCGCCCAAGAAGAACGCCGTGATCCAGACGCCGCTGGGCACGGCAAAGATCATCGAGTACGACACGCCCAAGGAGCAGCTCTGCCTGCGCCTCGAGAGCGGCAAGCAGATTCGCGTGCCGCTGGCCGAGATGGAGGCAAGTCCCGCCGCGCACAAGAAGAGCGAGGAGCTGGGCTGTGCGTGCCGACCGGACACGGTGCTGCGTTCCACGCTCGAGCGGCTGCAGAGCCCCGAGATTCGTGCGGCGCTCGAAGAGATTGACCGCAAGAACGGCCTCATCCCGCAGGAGACCTACGAGCCGAGCGACCTCTTCGTGGAGGAGCGCGGTGGGCGCAAGCGCAGGAACAAGGGTGGCAACAAGGGCGGCAACGGCTCCGGCTCCGCCCAGGGCCAGGGTTCGCGCCAGCAGGGCGGCCAACAGAAGGCGGGCCAGCGCAGCGGCGGGTTTGCCGGCGTTCGCATCGGCGAGGGTGGCGCGGACGCTGCCGCATCGGGCGAGCAAGGCGAGACCAAGCGTCGTCGCCGTCGCAAGACCGTGGAAATCTCCGAGGAGCAGGCCGCGCTGCTGCCGGGCGTGTCGGGCGCCGAGGCCAACGTGAGCGCCCCGGGCGAGGGCCGCAGGTCGCGCCGTCGTCGTCACCACAGCGAGGAGGGCGCGGGCGAGAGCGGCCAGCGGCAGCCGCGTGAGGCGCGCGACCAGCAGCACGAGGGCCGCGGCCAGCAGGAAGGCGGCCAGCGCAGGCGTCGCGGCGGCGAGGGCCGTGGCGAGCGTCAGGCCGAGCGCGAGCGGGCTGGCCAGCAGACGGAGCGCGGAGAGCGCCGCGCCGGTGCGGGCGAGCAAGCCGAGGAGAGTCCGCGCAGGCGCCGTCGCCGTCCAGGCGATAGGGGCGGCGCCCCGGGCGAGATTGCGCGCGAGGGCCGCGATGGCGACCGGCGCGAGGGCCGCGGCGAGGGTGCGCGCGAGCGCCAGGGCGAGGGGCAACGTGAGGCCCGCGGCGAAGGCCAGCGCCAGCGACCCACCCAGCCTGGCAGGCCGCGCCACATGCGCGAGCCCGGCGCGCCTTCCGGCGAGCAGGGCAGCGCACCATCGGGTGACGAGGCCCCGAAGCGTCGCCGGCGCCGCCACAGGCGCCCTGGTGACGGCGGCGGCTCAGAAGGCGCCGCCACCAGCAACGACTAACCGCAGGGCGGCTCGCCGGCATGTCCGTCGGGCCGCCTTTGCTGTGCCACGGGGCCAAGCCCGCTCGTCATCTTGAAGTCCGCTTGCTGCCTTGGGCGGGCGCCATATCGGCCGTATAAGGGGTGGCCCATCGACGGCCCCGGCCGCGCTCCTCGCTGGGGTCGCGCTGCTCGAGGCGGTCGCACATATGCGACTGCCAGAGCGCATCATTCCGTAAATCGCATGCCATTGGCGGCTCGAACTCAGCCGTTTACCATGCTGCATAGCGCAAGAAACATATATATCAGGCTCGTCCCGTAATGTGGGAGTCCATTCCATGACATATGGAACGAATTTCCATCGGCGTGATCAGGGCCGCTTGCGCACGGTGCGTGGCTCCACCGCGGCCACTCCCACGAGAAACAGGAGGATGCCATGGCACAACGCGAGGCAAGAAGGGGAGGTTGGCTCATGAGGACATGCGCCCTCGTGGCCTCCCTTGGGCTGGCGGTGGCAACGCATGCCGCGCCCGCCCTGGCTCAGACGGGGCAGAAGCCATCTGACGGCACAACGGCGAGCCAGCCCTTTGCGGCGGGAACGGGGGAGAGTGCCAACTTCCGCATCCCCGCTATGGTGACGCTCGGCGACGGCACGGTGGTCGCAGCCACCGATGCTCGCTGGAACACGACGGGTGACGGCGGTGGCCTTGACACCATCGTGAGCCGTTCGACGGATTCTGGCGTAACGTGGAACTACACATTCGCCAATTACCTCGGTGACAACGGCAATGCCTGGAACGCCCTCTCCACCTGCTTCATCGACCCTGCCCTCGCCACGGATGGCTCCGAAGTCCACATGGTGGTGGACCTATTCCCCGCGGGCATCGCACTTAACAGCGCGCGTTGGGTCCCGCAGACCGGCGATGCCTTTGACACCAACGGCAATCTTAGGCTCCGCGACGCAAGCCTCGTGCCCTTCGACACGAATGACGCCGACTATGCTAAGAAGGCCGCAGCTGCAACCTATGACTACTACCTCGATCTTTCCGACCACGTGATACGTCGCGCGGCCGACGGCAGCCAGGTCGAGGGCTATGCGGTGGACGACCACTTCAACATCACGAGCTCGGATGGCTCCGTGAGCACCAACCTGTTCTGCGGAGACTCTCCGTTCATGGCCTACCCCACGAACTTCCTCTACTTCACGACCTCGAAGGATGGAGGTGCTACTTGGGGTGCCCCCACGCTCATTAACGCCAAGGGCGCTGACGAGCAGACCCTGCTCGTTGGCCCGGGCACCGGCTCGGTGCTTGCCGATGGCACCATCATGTACAGCGTCTACGAATATACGAGTGGCAGGCAGGTCGCGAGCGTTATCTGGTCTTCCGATGGCGGCAAGACGTGGCAGCGCTCCGCCGACACCACGACGTACCCGGCCCATTGGTCGAGTGAGGCAGTCACGGTGCCCATTGACGACACGACCGTGCGCCAGTTCTATCGTGACGGCTACAGCACTCTCTACTACACGGACTTTTCGCTCCAGAATGGTGCCTGGGTGCCGGGTGAGGCCTACGACACAGGACTCACGAAGACCTACAACAACCAGCTCTCGGCCATTCGCTACAACGGCAAGATTGATGGACGCGATGCCGTCATCGTCTCGACGGCTGCCTCGGGAACGAATGCGCGCACGGATGGTCGCCTCTATGTTGGCCTGCTCAACGACGATGGCAGCATGACCTGGCAGTATTCCTATCGTGTTGTGCCAGGGGGCACATCGTACAGCTATTCCACGCTCGCCCAGCTCTCGGATGGGTCGGTTGCCGTGCTCTACGAGGACACGAACGGTACGGAGAAGTTCGTCTCCATTCCGCTTGACCAGATTGTCAACGACGAGACGGACATGGATGTGAAGCTGCAGGACGTTGCCCTCAATGTTGGCAAGAGCACCACGCTTACGGACCCGTCTGGCAATTACACCTCTGCCGACATAAGCGGGCTCGACACTTCTGTGGCCACGCTTGCCCTCGCAAAGGGCGGGCAGGGCGAGGCGCAGGCCCAGCTGGGCGGCGCCTCGGGTTACACGGGGGATACCAAGCCGCTGGCCTCGGCCCTGTACACGTTTGCGAGGAATTTCGATGGCTCCTATGCCGTAAGCGCCAAGGCCCAGGACGGCTCTACGGTCTGGCTCTCCCCGTCCGTCTCGACAAGTGCCGGATATCCCAATGCGGCAACACAGGAGAATGTTACGGTTTCGGCGGGGGCATTCGATGGTGCGTTCTACCTGCGGGGCGTTGGCGTTGACGGAAAGGCTGGCGGCTATGTCTACTTCGATCGCAGCTCCTTGCAGCTAGATCGCGTGAACGACTTCAAGGGAAACGCCACGTGGATGGCCAATAGCTCCGTAGAGCTCTATCGCCCCGTGGCGGAGGGCGAGGACTCGAGCGCCGAGTTGCCTGGCTACGTGAGCGTGACCAATACCGACTCGATCCCTGGCGGCTCTTACCTGGTCGTCTTCGAAGCTGCCAATGGCGAGCGGTATGTGCTCTGGCCCACGACGGATGCCTCGTCCAGGCGCTCGCAGGTGGCTCACGTACTTGCCGGCGCCACCGACACCACCGCACTCACGTTCACGGGCGTGGCGGCTGGATCTACGAAGGTACGCGTGGGTGATGTCATCTATCGCGTTACGGTGACGGACCCCAACGTGTACGTGAACCTTGAGGTGGGTGAGAGCAAGACCCTCGCCGTTGCCGGTGATCTTACGGGTGCCGACACTAGTTCCCTGGACAAGGACGTGGCCTCGCTCTCCGTCGTATCCCAGCCCGGGGCTGTTTCGGGAGAGGCTGCCGCCCCGCTCGCGTTCTGCGAGTATGACTTCGAGGGAAATGCGGAAAGTGGTTTCGTTGCCTTGTCGAAGACCGTCGACGGCGACCCCATTTATCTCTCGCCGATGGGTACGGGATCCGGCTTTCCGTTCTCTCGTAGCGTCACCTCGCTGACCATAAGCGCCGGTGCCGAGGAGGGCACCTTCTACCTGTACGATGGCAGCCGTTACCTGTTCTTCTGGAAGGACGCTTCGAGCGCGAGCCATGGAACGTGGGACCGTGTGTCCACAACGGGCGGTTTTGAGGCAGGCAGTTCTCTGGCACTGTTCCGTGCGAGCGCCGATGTGCCTGAATCTGAGATTCCCGGCTATGAGCGCGTGACGAGCTTGGATGACGTGGTGGCCGGGCGCTACCTCGTTGCGGCCCAGGATAGTGGTGGCTCCTGGTATGTGCTGCGCCCGAGTGTGGATGCGTCGAGCAAGTCATCGCATGTGGGCAAAGTGGTGGAGGGTGCCCTTACCGAACTCACGTTTACTGGCGTAGCTGCCGGTACGACATCCGTGGTGCTCGGTGGGACGCCGTATGTGGTGACGGTGTCGGCGGACGAGTCCCCGACGCCGAGCCCCGATACGCCCGGCGCGGGGGAAACCAATCCGGAGAAGCCAAATCCGCCGGCGACCAATCCGACCGAGCGGCCTGGTGGCACGGGTGGCGATGTCGACGGGGAGACAGCTGGCGAAGCCGACTCCGGCAAGACAGACGGCTCTGACGCAAGCACTGAGTCCAAGGCTCTTCCACAGACGAGCGATACGTTCAACGTCGGGATGGCCGCGGGAGTCCTTGTCGCCGGCGCGGTGCTCTGCGTTGGTGGTGTGTTGGTGAGGAGGCTGCGCCGTTAGTCTGGCGGCAAGCGGTATTCTCGTTGTGAAATGAGGCGGCCCGCCGGCATGTCCGGCGGGCCGCCTTTGCTGTGCCACAGGGCAAGCCCGCCCGTCATCTTGAAGTCCGCTCGCTGCCTTGGGTGGGCGCCATGTCGGCCGTATAGGGGGTGACCCATCGACGGCCCCGGCGCCGCCTTTGCGCCTCGGCTCCTACAGCTCCGCCGTGTCCAGCCAGATCGTGAAGGGTCCGTCGTTTACGAGCGACACCTTCATGTCGGCGCCGAAGATGCCGCGGCCAACGCGGTCCGCACCCAGGTCGCGCTGGACCAGCTCGCAAAAGTGCTCGTAGAGTGCGCGTCCCAGCTCCGGCGCCGCGGCGTCTGTGAACGACGGCCGGCGTCCCCTCCTGCAGTTGGCGTAGAGCGTGAACTGGCTCACCACGAGCACCTCGCCACCCACGTCGGCCAGTGAGAGGTTCGTCTTGCCGGCGTTGTCGTCAAAGATGCGCAGGCCGCTTGCCTTGTGCCAGAGCTTCTCGGCCACCGCCTCGTCGTCGTCCTCGCCCACGCCAAGCAGCACGAGCAGCCCACGCCCGCAACGCCCGACCTCCTCGCCGTCCACCCGAACGCTCGCTTCGCTCACGCGCTGAATCAATGCCCTCATCGGCTCCTCCTTGCTTTATGTGTGACGCGTCTCCTACCTGGGATGTTGCGTGGGCACGCCCGTAGGTGCGGCGCGCGCCCCTCTCGCGGCGCCCTGCCGTGCCGTGGCATGCCGGCGGGGCCGCGTTGCCGCCCGCGCCTGAGGCGCGCCCATGTTCTCGCTGTCGTGGTAGCGTAACCATACCGGGTGTGGGGACGCCCCGAGGAGAGGACGCACGTGAACACCACCGATACCACGCCGCGCGAGGGCGCTGCCCGCGCTGCCGCCGCGGTTCATCAGAACGCCCTTGCTGCGCCGCGCGAGGCCGTCACCACCGCAGCCCACGAGGGCGCCGGGCCGCTCGAGGCCGCCGACCGCGCTGCCGAAAAACCGCACGTCAGCATTCGCCCTGCCAAGAAGCTCGGCTTTGGCTGCATGCGCCTGCCGCACATCGGCGACGACCACGCCAAGATTGACATGCCAGAGTTCGAGCGCATGATCGACGAGTTCCTCGGCCGCGGCTTCAACTACTTCGACACCGCGTGGATGTACCACGAGCACATGAGCGAGCGCGCGGTGGGTGAGGCCCTCGTGGCGCGCCATCCGCGCGAATCCTTCACCCTGGCCACCAAGATGCCGCTCAGCGAGCTGCGCGAGAGGGGCGCGGACGAGGCCGAGCAAACGGCAACCTTCAACGAGCAGCTGTGCCGCCTTGGCACGGACTACGTGGACTACTACCTCGCCCACAACGTCAACGTGAACAACTACGAGGTGGCGAAGCGCCTCCATACCTTCGAGTTCATCGCCGAGCAGAAGCGCACTGGCCGCGTGCGTCACATGGGCTTCTCGTTCCACGACACGGCCGACCTGCTCGACCAGATTCTCACCGAGCACCCCGAGGTGGACTTCGTACAGCTCCAGATCAACTGGCTAGACTGGGGCAGCCCCACCATCCAGAGCGGCAAGTGCTACGACGTGGCGGTGGCGCACGGCGTGCCCGTCGTGGTGATGGAGCCCATCAAGGGTGGCACGCTGGCAAACCTGCCAGCTGCGGCTTCGCGCGAGCTGCTACGCATGGCGCCGGACGCCACCCCCGCCGATCTGGCCATTCGCTATGCCGCGTCGCTCGACAACGTGATGTGCGTGCTCTCCGGCATGTCCACGCCCGAGCAGCTGGACGAGAACGCCCGCTTCATGGCAGACTTCCAGCCCATTGCGGATGCCATGCGCGGCGCCTTCGTGCGGGCCGCACACGCCATGCGAGCCGAGCAGGCAATTCCCTGCACGAGCTGCCGCTACTGCACGCGCGGGTGCCCCAAGCACATCGACATCCCCACGTACTTCGCGGCGTACAACGCGTTCAAGCGCGGCCAGGGCGCTGGCCACGAGCAGATGTACTACCGCCAGATGGTGAAGCGCCAGCCGGGACCCGCGGATTGCATCAAGTGCGGCAGGTGCGAGACGGCCTGCCCGCAGCATATCTTCGTCCGTGACATGCTCGTCGAGGTCGACCGCGCGCTGGCGGCGGAGGGGTAGGTCCGAGCCGTCCTCGCCCCTCCCCGGAAGCTTTCGGTGGAGCGTCTCGGCACTCGTGGAATGAACCACATCGATGGATGCATAATTGAAGCTGCTCGTTGTCGGGGCCGCATACGTGGTCCCGACATTTTGGCAGCTCGGCGGCCTCGCACCCG
The DNA here is from genome assembly GCF_901212655.1 of Olsenella uli. Lineage (GTDB taxonomy): Bacteria > Actinomycetota > Coriobacteriia > Coriobacteriales > Atopobiaceae > Parolsenella > Parolsenella uli_A. Next base: position 16,249 of record NZ_CAAKON010000023.1, read on the forward strand.
ATGTCGCCCACATGCGGAGCCCCATCCGGCTCGCCCCCCTGCGCGGGTGGCGCCCGGGGCGGGCCCGCCCAACCAAGGAGAAGCACATGAAGTACTTCGGCACCGACGGCTTCCGCGGCCGCGCCAACGAGGGCCTTACGGTCGACCATGCCTTCAAGATCGGCCGCTTCGTGGGCTGGTACTACGGTGTTCGCCAGGGCAAGAAGGCCCGCGTTATTATCGGCAAGGACACGCGTCGCTCCAGCTACATGTTCGAGTCAGCGCTCGTGAGCGGCCTCGTGGCCAGCGGTGCCGACGCCTACATGTTGCATGTCATCCCCACGCCGGGCGTGAGCTACGAGGTTGTGGACGGCGGGTTCGATTGCGGCGTCATGATCACCGCGAGCCACAACCCCTATACCGACAATGGCATCAAGCTCGTTAACCACGAGGGCTACAAGATGGACGAGGAGGTCCTCGAGCTGGTCGAGGACTACATCGACGGCAAGAGTGAGGTGCCGCTGGCCACCGAGGATGCCATCGGCTGCACGGTGGACTACATGGAGGGCCGTAACCGCTACATCGCGCGCCTGATTTCCAGCTGCGGATTCTCGCTGCAGGGCTACAAGGTTGGCCTCGACTGCGCCAATGGCTCGGCAAGCTCGGTGGCCCGTCCGGTCTTTGACGCCCTGGGCGCCGAGACGCACGTCATCAACAACGCCCCCAACGGCTTCAACATCAACGTGGACTGCGGCTCCACCCACATCGAGCGCCTGCAGGACTTCGTGGTGAAGAACGGCCTGGACGTGGGCTTTGCCTATGACGGTGACGCCGATCGCTGCCTGGCGGTGGACGAGCGCGGCCACGTGGTCAACGGCGACCTCATCCTCTACGTGTGCGGCACCTACCTCAACAAGCACGGACGCCTCGCGCGCCAGACCGTGGTGCCCACCGTCATGAGCAACCTCGGCCTGTTCCGCGCGCTCGACGCCGCCGGCCTCAACTACGAGAAGACCGCCGTGGGCGATCGCTTCGTCTACGCCTGCATGCGCGAGAACGGCTTCACCCTGGGCGGCGAGCAGAGCGGCCACATCATCTTCGGCGACCTCGAGAAGACTGGTGACGGCATCATGACGAGCCTTCGTCTCATGGAGGTCCTCGTTGCCGAGCGCGAGAAGCTCTCCGAGCTCACGCGTCCTGTCAAGATTTATCCTCAGCTGCTCAAGAACGTGACCGTAGCCGATAAGAACGCCGTTATGGCAGACGAGCGCGTGAAGGCCGCCGTGGCCAACGTCGAGAGCGCGCTCGAGGGGGAGGGCCGCGCGCTCGTTCGCGCCAGCGGTACCGAGCCGATGGTGCGCGTGATGGTCGAGGCCGCCACGCCTGCCATCTGCGAGCAGTACGTGGACGAGGTCGTGAAGGCTATCGAGAGCCTGTAGCTGCTGGTTATTGGGATTTGCGCGCCGGCGTGGCAGATGTTGCGCCGGCGCGATGCTGTGGTTGGGGTGGCGCTTGCGGTGACCTCCCGCGTGCTGGGACGGACTTGGCGAGGCGCCGCGTGGGAGTGGCCGGATTCGGCTGCGCCGTTGCCGTGGAGGGAAGGCAGGATGGATTTCAGGGCGTTGGGCATAGCGCTGGTTGTGGTGGTGCTCGTGTGGACCGCCGCTCAGGCGGCGACGAGGGGCATCCTGACCTCGAGACTCGAGCGCTACTTTCAGGCCGGCGAGTTCGATCACTGCCTCAAGATTCTCGACAGCCCTACCGCACGCTTTGCGCTGCCGGCATACAACCGCGAGTTCATGCGGCTAAGCGCGCTCGAGCTCATCATGGATGCCGAGGCGGAGGACAAGGCTATCCAGGGCATGCTTCGCATGAGGTGCACGCCGCAGCAGCGCCTCGCCCTGCTGGCTCGCGCGTTCGACTTCTACGCCGGCCAGGACGACCGCGAGCGTGCCGCCCATATCCTCGAGCTCATTGAGTCTGCCGGCGACAAGGAGCTGCTCAAGGATTGCAGGCAGAAGTTCGGCATCGTCTTCGACAAGAAGTGGTCTCACATCACCGAGATGGAGCGCCGCCTGCCCAAGGCATCTCCCGCGGAGCAGGTGCGGCTCTGCTACCTGCTTGCGCTCCAGTACGAGAACAAGGGCGATAAGGCTCGCTCCAACGAATACCTCAAGCGCGCCGGCGGCGAATCCGCCTAACGGCCAACACCCACTTGCAGCCCATTGGCAGTCGCGCTCGCTGCAGCAGCCTGCAGCCTCCCAGAAATCAGAAAAGCCCCGGCACCCCGGGGCTTTTCCATGCAACAGGCCTCATTCAACAAGCCCAACCCGTGCGGATTCGCGGGTCGTGCCTTCTGCAGAATAAACGCAGGTCGGGCGGGGCGCCTCGGGGGAGGGGCTAAGGGACTTCCGCACAGCGAAAGTGACCTCGACCGCAGGGGCACCCCGTCCGGCCGCTGGGACCCGTCAGCTACGCGCGACCCGTGGAGCCGAGGTTATCCATGTGTGAGCCCACGATTTCTGTGATGTTCGCCATGCCCGCCTTGGCCGGCTTCTTCGGGTCGAAGCAACCGGGGTTTTCGGCCATGTACTCCATGAAGCCCTTGGTGAATACCTGGCGCAGCTCGGTGGCGTAGTTCACCTTGCAGATGCCGTTCTGAATGGCCTCGGCCACCTGGTCGTCGGGCACGCCCGAGGTGCCGTGCAGCACCAGGGGGATATCAAGCTTGGAACGAATCTCCCTGAGGATGCCCTGCTCGATGTGCGGGATGCCCTTGTAGACGCCGTGCGCCGTGCCCACGCCCACCGCGAGGCTTGTGCAGCCCGTGCGATCTACAAACTCGACAGCCTCGTCCGGGTCGGTGAAGGGGTTGTCCTTGCCGGCGTCGGGGCCGTCGTCCTCCTTGCCGCCCACCTTGCCAAGCTCGGCCTCGACGGGCACGCCCATGGCCAGGCCAGCCTTGGCAACCGGGGCGGTTACGGCGATGTTCTCCTCGAACGGCACGTGGGAGCCGTCGATCATGACGGAGGTGTAGCCCACGCGGAAGGCTTGCATGCAGCGGTCGTAGCCGTCGCCGTGGTCGAGGTGCAGCGCCACGGGGATGTCGGTCTGGGCGGCAGCGGCGGCAACCATGGCGTGGAAGTACTCGAGGCTCGCGTACTTGATGGTGCCCGGCGTGGTCTGCATGATGACCGGGGACTTCTTCTCCTCGGCGGCAGCCAGCACGGCCATGACAAACTCGAGGTTCTCCACGTTGAACGCGCCGATGGCGAAGTGACCCTTCTGGGCCTCGAGCATCATTTCCTTGGTGGTGACGAGCATGGTTACTCCTCTCTGCCGGCACGGCCGGCCGGATGCTGATGCCGCGATTGTACGAAAGCCCGGGCACGGGCGCCCAATGGTGGGGCAGCTGCTCGGGGAGCGGCTCGAAAGCAAAGGCAGGTGCGGGAAGACGGGTCTTGTGGTCGCCAATGGTCACGAGGCGGCAGCGCGCGGGCTTTGCTGCCGGGTAGTTTGAGAATTCGGCGCAACCGTAGATGGCTCCAAGACCAAAGGCCTAAGAAAACAAAGAAAGAGAAAGCTCTATACTTTGTAAAAAGAAAGCTAGAAAAAAGTGTTACTCACAAACTCATCACATCTCTGCGACGGTTGCATTATCTGAAACTCAAAATCGAAAAAGGCCCAGTTTTGAACGATGGGCCGGGAAATCTGGGGCCTTGAGCGCAAGAAGAACGGGGAACTTCGATATGACCCACGGCATCTCGCGCAACGTATTTCGTAAAACCGCAGGTAGGCGAAGCGCGCAAAAACACGCCTTGCGATGGGCGCTCGCTGAATTGACATACGGCACCCGCCGAGGGTCCTGCAGATGGGCGGCGAGAGCTCAAAACTGCCCCTTTTCTCCAATTCGAGTTTCCGGAATCGCGCTATGAGCGCCCGGGCCTTTGCCGATGAGCGGCGCGCCGCAATTCTGAGTCTCTTGGACCAGGCTTCATCGGTGCAGGTGGCAGACCTCGCCCGCACGCTTGGCGTCTCAACCGTCACGGCCCGCGCGGACCTCGATGCCCTCGAGCGCGACGGCAAGCTCAGGCGCACGCACGGCGGCGCGGTCTCGCTCTCCAAGACCATCACGGTCTCCATACAAGACCGGCGCGTCAACGTGAACGCCGAGGCCAAACGCGCAATCGCCCGTCATGCCGCCCGCCTCGTTCACGACGGCGATTCCCTTGTGGTGGACTCGGGCACCACTGCCCTCGAGTTCGTGCGCTGCCTGGCGCCGTACCGCGACGTCACGGTGGTAACGGCAGACTTCACCATCGCAGACTTCATCGATCGAAGCCTTCCGGGCGTCGAGGCGGTGCTGCTGGGCGGCTCGCTCCGCAAGGGCCACCGCTACCTCTATGGCCCGCTGGCATTGAGATCCCTTGAGGTGCTTCATGCCGACTGCGCCTTCCTGTGCCCCACGTCCTTCGTGCCGGGCTGCGGGTTCATGACCAACTATGCTCAGATGGCCGAGGTCAAGACCGCCATGCTCGCGAGCGCCAACCGGCGCGTTGTGCTCATGGACTCCTCCAAGGTGGGCGCTCCCGGCCTCATCCGGTTTGCGCTCCCGGGCGAGGTTGACCTTGTCGTTGTGGAGGCGGACCCAGATGGGCTCATCGCGGCGGAACTCGAGGAGACAAGCGTTAGGCTAGAGGCGGCTGGAAACGAAGCTGCCCCGGCAGCCGTCGGGGCCTCGCCGGATGGGGGAGACGCATGAGGCTCATTCTCACGGACATCGACGGAACCATTCTGCCCTGGGGCAAAAACGAGGTGTCGGAGCGCACGGTCGAGGCCTTCCATTCCGCGCTCGATGCCGGCTGCGTTGTGGGTCCCGCGAGCGGTCGCGGCTATTCGTGGATTCCGCGCTTCTTTGGTGGCGATGCCGCCTGCTGTGCCACGGCGCTTGCTACCAACGGCATGCAGGTCTACCACAAGGGCGAGAAGGTCTTTGAGAAGGTGCTGCCCCACGACGCGCTCGAGAAGGTCCGGGAGATCGTCCTGGCTCACCCACATGCGGGCATGCTCTGCTTTGACGGGGCAACGCCCCTGCTTGTGGCCGGCACGGTCGAGGACTTGATGCCGCTCTTCCCAAGCTACGGTAAGACCTGCAAACTGGCGCCTGCCGTGCCCGACGCGCCGGTCGTGAAGGCCAATGTCTTCATCGGCTGCGGCGAGCGCGCGCACAGGGAGCTGGCCGAGACGCTGAACCGCGAGGTGGACGGCATCGACGTGGACCTCGCGCGACCCGGCTTCTCCAACATGATGCCCACGGGCTGGAACAAGGGCGCCGCCGTGGAGTACCTGGGCTCCTACCTGGGCGTTGCCCCGGAGGATGTCTTCGTCTTCGGTGATGCGGACAATGACCTGCCGATGTTCCGCGTGGTGGAGAACTCCGTGGCAGTGGGCAACGCAACCCCCGAGGCTGCCGCGGCGGCCCGCTGGCATATCGGCCCCGTTGAGTCCGACGCCGTGGCCAAGGCCATCGAAGCCCTCGCCCAAGGCGCCTTTCCCTTTACCAAATAGATTACCTGCACCCTAACAAGCTGATGGTCCGTGCCGGTGGAGGGGCTCTCGGAGCGGGATCGGGGCCAGTGATATCCCCAGGCTTGGCGGGACATCCCGAGGGGAGGGGCTAAGAGACTTTCGCGTAGCGAAAGTGACCCCGACCGCAGGGATGTCCCGCCAAGCCGATGCGATTCGCTAGATCTTCTCGACCCGCGTTCCCGCCATAAGCTCCTCCGCCGAGGCCATCTCAAAATGTCCCGTCGACGCCGTAAGACAGTTCGCGCTCGCGCACGCCATGGCATAGCGCAACTGGTCAGCCGGCGCCATTCCGCGCGCGATGGCCACGGCAAAGGCCCCAACCATCGTGTCTCCCGAGCCAACCGTGTTCACAACCTCGATCTTCGGCGCCACCCCGCGGAACTCACCATCGGCGCAGCTCATGATGGCCCCGTCGCCGCCAAGCGACACCACCACCTGTGCCACGCCATGCGCCTCGCGCACCTCGCGTGCGGCGGCCACAACCTCCTCAAGAGACTCCGGCTTGCGACCAAGGATTGCGCAGACCTCGTCCGTGTTGGGCTTGATCATCGTGGGGCGGGCATCGAGCGAGCCCACGAGCAGCTTGCCCGAGGTGTCGAGCAGCGCGGGCTTGCCGGCGGCGCGCACGGTGGCGACGAGGGTGCGATAAATGTCGTTGCCGCAGCCCGTGGGCACGCTTCCGTTGAAGGTCACCACATCACTATTCCCCGCAAGTTCGGCCACCTTGGCCTCGATGGCGGCCACGTCCTCCGCGGTAACGGGGCGTCCCGGCTCCAGGAACTCGGTAGAGCGCTTGGACGGCTCGATGATGTTTAAGCAGCAGCGCGTCTCCCGTGCGGTGCGCACGAAGTCATGCGCGATGCCGTCCTTCGTGAGCCGCTCGCAGAGGTAGGCCCCGTTGTGCCCGCCCACAAAACCGGTGGCGCAGACCCTCTCCCCGCAGGTGGCGACGGCGCGGGCGCAGTTAAGGCCCTTGCCGCCCGCGTTGTCGATGACGGTGGCCACGCGCTGGACCGCGCCCACCTCCATCGGGGAGGCAATCGTATAAATCTTGTCGATGGATGCATTGAGGGTGACCGTTGTGATCATGGCTGCTCCTTTGGCTAGCCGGTATACGGACGGATAACGGTGTGCGGACGGATAACGGTGTGGGGCGGGCGAAAAAAGCGTGTGACCAGCGGTGCGAGACCGGGAGTTGGGAAGCCACCCGCTTGGCGGCGAAGGGCTGCCGAACCGAGCCGGCAACGCCGGCGCAGGGCCTTTGCGCAGAGCCAGACAACGCCAACGCACCGTCCAACTCCAACCAGTACTGTCGCGTGTTTTGTTCGATTTAATACCAGTCCGCCATGAAATCTTAAAAAATCGTTCAATAAGCATCCATATATATCAGTTTCTACCGTTGAACACCGATCGCCTACCGTTCGCCGAACATAATGTGTCTACTTGTATACAGCCATGTTTAAGCTCGGAAAATAGCTGATAACAGGCATAGAAGCGGTGAACGGTACGCCTGATACTGTGAGCGGTAGTTGCGGGGAATCATAGCTTGCTGTTCCTTGACTGGACTTCTTGCCCTGTTAGACTGGAACAGAACTTGATATGTGGTTACTACCAGTTATGTTTCCCAATGGCAGCCACCAGAGCGGCATTCAATTTCATCCGCACGCGCACGTCAGTCCATCAACAACCCGGGCCACAAGAGAAGGCGCCCGGGCAGCCAGTCAGATTGGTCACGCAGTCAGGCCAGTCAGTCAGGCAAGAGCCGGGTCGGCCGAGAGGACCCAGAGGATCGGAGCAGCAATGGTTGGTTTTATCGTCACGGGTCACGGAACGTTTTCGGGCGGCCTCGCCAGCGCCATCGCCATGGTGGCCGGTGACCAGCCCGAGTTTCAGGTAGTTCCCTTTGACGAGGCCGCCGCGGCCACCTATGGCGACGACCTCCATGCCGCCATCGAGTCCATGGCCTCGCGCACCTCGGGTGTCGTGGTGTTCGTCGACCTGCTCGGTGGCACGCCCTTCAACCAGGCCATGCTCGCCTCCCAGGACATCGAGGGAGTGCGCGTGGTTACCGGCACCAACCTCCCCATGCTCATCGAGACGCTCTTCATGCGTAACGCCAACGAGGCCATGACGGTCGACGAGATCGTTGCGCTCGCCCTCGAGGTTGGTCCCTCCGGCATCGTGAGCAAGCAGCTCGAGCCCGCCGCCGCAAAGGCCGAGGACGAGTTTGACGGGGAGGGGCTGTAGGCGATGGTCGAGTTTGGGTACAGCCTCGCCGCCTCCTCGATTGTGATCTTGGTCCTGCTCGCGATCATGGGCGTCATCACGTACGTCCTGAGCGCTCGCAAGACCAACGCTCGCAAGCAGTTCCTCGCAGACCTCCACACCAACCTCAAGCCGGGCAAGCGCATCATGTTCGGCGGCGGCATCTTCGGCACGGCCACCAAGGTGGGCGACGAGGTGGTAGAGGTCAAGGTCAAGGACGGCACCACGTTCGACGTCTCGCGCTTCGCCATCCAGGAGGTCCTGGACGACTAGCCGCGAGGCAACCTCGCGAGGCGCCCCGCGAATCAAGCCCGCGGGGCAGCCCACGAGCTCGTCCTCCGCGCAGCCGGTACAAGCCGGCAAGGCACGGAGACGCGGGCCCAGGCCCGCCGGCGCCACGCGGCGCCATCACCGTACGCAATCGGGACGTACGAGCTTCCCGATGGAAGGGCGTCCGCGAGCGCCCGGAAAGAGAGGCCACTATGGCAGAACCCAACATTCTCCTCACCCGCATCGACAATCGCCTCATTCACGGCCAGGTTGCCACCCAGTGGAACAGCTCCGTCGGCGCCAACCTGATCCTCGTTGCCAACGATGACGTCGCCACCAACAAGATGCGCCAGAGCCTGATGGACATGGCTGCCCCCTCAGGTGTCGCCACGCGCTACTTCTCCATCCAGAAGACCATCGACGTCATCCACAAGGCGTCCCCCAGGCAGCACATCTTTATCGTCGTCGAGTCCCCCGAGGATGTCGTAAGGCTCGTCGAGGGCGGCGTGCCGATCAAGAAGGTCAACATCGGCAATATGCACATGGCGGAGGGGAAGCGGCAGGTTGCGACCAGCGTTGCCGTCAATGACGAGGACGTCGCCGCGTTCCGCAAGCTTCAGGAAGAGGGGGTGGAGCTGGAGATCAGGCGCGTTCCGAGCACGCCTGTCGAGGACGTCAACAAGCTGTTCTCGTAGGCCATACATAAAAGACGCGCGCCCGAGGTTCCCGTCCAAAGCAACCAACGAGCACGCGTCTTGGGCCAACCCCGGCGGCAATGCTCGGTATGCACGTCCGCTGGAACGAAAGCCAAGCGTGATTTTACCCAAGGAAAGGAGGGGCAACGATGGAATTCAACTTCGTACAGATCGCTCTGGTCTTCATCGTCACATTCATCGCGGCAATCGACCAGTTCGACTTCACCGAGTCGCTGTACCAGCCCATCGTGACCGGCCCCATCATCGGCGCCATCCTCGGCGACATGAACACGGGCCTTATTGTTGGTGGTACCTACCAGCTCATGACCATCGGCAACATGCCGATTGGTGGCGCCCAGCCGCCTAACGCGGTCATCGGTGGCATCCTCGCCGCCGTATTCGCGTGCTCGCTGGGCATGGAGCCCACGGTTGCCACGGCCGCGGCCGTCCCGTTCGCGCTTCTCGGCCAGTACTGCGTGACGCTGTTCTTCACGCTTCGTGCCCCAATGATGGAGATGTTCCGCTCTGCGGCCATCAATGCCGACACGAGGCAGATCACGGTTCTGACGGTGATTTCCGAGGCCATCCTCGGCCTGCTCTTCGCCATCGTCGTGACCTTGTTCTTCATCGCCGGCCAGACCGCCGGCAAGGCCGTCGTCGACGCCATTCCCGCATGGCTCAACACGGGCCTCTCCGCCGCTGGCGGCATGATGCGCTACGTCGGCTTCGCAATCCTGCTCAAGATCATGATGAACAAGGACATGTGGGCCTTCTTCCTGCTCGGCTTTGCCCTCACGAACGTCGTGGCCGGCATCCCCGCGCTCGCAAGCCCCATGCTGCTCATCATGGCCCTCATCGGCTTCGGCTTCGCCTACTGGGACTTCCAGCAGCAGACCGAGCTCAAGGGCGCTGTTGTTGACGGAGGTGACATGAGCGATGGCATCTAACAACGAATTCGTCGTCCCCGAGCGCTACGAGGATCTCACCCCCGCGCCCCAGGTCGACCAGGCAACGCTGAACCGCATGGTGTGGCGCTCCTACTGGCTCCAGTCCTCGTTCAACTACGAGACGATGCAGTCCGGCGGCTGGCTCTTCGCAATGGTGCCCGGCCTCGAGAAGGTCCACACCAACAAGAAGGACCTCGCGGCGTCGATGTACCACAACCTGGACTTCATCAACACGCACCCGTTCCTCGTCACGTTCGTCATGGGCATCGTGCTCTCGCTCGAGCAGAACAAGGTCGACACCCAGACGATCCGTTCCGTCCGCATCTCCGCGGCCTCGCCGCTCGGCGGCATCGGTGACGCCCTGTTCTGGCTGACGCTCGTACCCATCACGGCCGGCATCACCTCCAACATGGCCATCTCCGGCAACATCCTTGGCCCGATCATCTTCCTGGTCGTGTTCCATGCCGCGCTGTTCGCCTGCCGCTTTGGCCTCATGAACTGGGCCTACAAGCTCGGCACCAGCGCCATCGACGCGCTCATGGGCTCGATGCAGGCCTTTACCCGCGCCGCTGCCATCATGGGCTGCTTCGTGGTTGGCTGCCTGACGGTTGCCATGGGTGGCACGCAGATCAACCTCGTGATCCCCAACGGCACCACGAACACCTATACGGCCTCCACGGTCACCGTCCCCAACGCCGACGTCTCCAAGTTCGATATCGCCATCGGTGACGAGGTTGGCTCCGTGGGCACCAAGGACGCCGACGGCGCCGCCCTCAAGGCCGCCGACGCCAACGGTGACCCCGTCAAGACCGGCGTGACCGACCTCGGCAACGGCTACAGCTCCGTGACCTATGCCACGATCACGTCTGCCCCGGTCTCCTTCTCCGTGGCCGACACGCTCGACACCGTCATGCCCAAGCTCGTCCCGCTGGCGCTCGTCATGTTGCTCTACTTCCTCTTCTCCAAGAAGAACTTCACCCCGATGGCCGGCATCGTTCTCGTTCTCGCCATCGGCATCATCGGCGCCTTCCCGCTCAACGAGTGGTTCGGCATCGAGTGGTGGACCGGTCTCTGGTAAGAGCTACGCACCCGGGACGCGCGCCTCGCGGACGCGCGTCCCACCTCTTGTCCGAGCACAAAGGGCCGCGGCCTTCCGCGCATGCGTGTGGGAGCCGCGGTCCTTTTCTCGGTGAAGGTTGCCGTTAACGTAGGGCAACTTCTTTCAGGTACGACTAAGCTTGTAGGTAGGGGAGGCTATGGCATGGGCGCCATATCGAGGAAGCAGCCGCTGTATGACCAGCTGGTCGACATCCTGCGCGACAAGATCGCGAACGAGCTCAAGCCCAACGACCAGCTTCCGTCTGAGCGCGAGCTTACCGAGCGCTATGGGCTCTCGCGCACCACGGTGAGGCTCGCCTTGCAGGAGCTCGAGAGCCTGGGGCTCGTGTATCGCCGCCACGGCAAGGGCACCTTCGTGGCCGCCCAGGACACCCAGGCAACCAACCTCACGCAGACCTACAGCTTCACGGACCAGATGCGCCGCATGGGCCGCGTCCCCAAGACCACCATCCTGGAGTTTCAGCCCATCGAGGCCAACAAGTATCTGGCCATGCGCATGAACATGCACATCGGCGACAAGCTCTTTCGCATGAAGCGCCTGCGCGCGGCGGACGGCATCCCCATGATGCTCGAGCGCACGTACCTGCCCATGCGCAACTTCATGGCCCTCACGCGCGACCAGCTGGAGCATGCCGCGCTCTATGAGATCATCGAGCGCGACTACCACGAGAAGATTCGCGTGGCCGAGGAGGAGTTCTTCGCCAGCATCGCGCGCCCCGAGGACGCCCATCACCTGGGCATCAAGGAGGGCGCGCCCGTGCTCGACCTCGTCCGCACCACGTACAGCGACCACAACGACGTTATCGAGTTTACGTTGAGCGTTGCTCGTGCGGACCAGTTTAAGTACAAGATTTCGCACTATAGAAGCTAAACTTGCAGATGATTGGGCCTGCAGCTATTTAGGGCCTTAAGGTATAGCCATAGTTGTTATCTGGTACCTACCAGTAAGCACGCAATGAAACTACAGGAAGACCCCATCTGGGGTTGGGGTAAGCCAAGAGGGCCCGCCGGGCCGTCGGGAAGGAGCCGCCGCATGTTCGAGAAGAGCGCCGAGGAGCTGAAGGCCCTGGGGGCCGACATCACCACCACCGAGATCGCCCAGCAGCCGGGGCTGTGGGAGGACACGCTCGAGATCTACAAGGCCAACAAGGATGTCATCGAGGCCTTCCTCGCCGAGGCGCGCGCCATGGCGGGCTCGGGCAGGCTCACGGTGGTCTTCACAGGCGCCGGCACCTCGGACTATGTGGGCGATACCTGCTCCCCGTACCTGCGCCGCGCCGGCAACACGGACGCATACGACTTCAAGCCCATCGCTACCACCGACATCGTGAGTGCCCCGCTCGACTTCCTGCGCGCCAAGGACCCCACGCTGCTCGTGAGCTTCGCGCGCTCGGGCAACAGCCCGGAGAGCCTGGCTGCGGTGGACGTAGCCCGCAAGGTCTGCGACAACATCAAGTTCTTGAACATTACCTGCGCGCCCGAGGGACACCTCGCCGTGCGGTCGGCCGATGACCCGGACGCGCTCACGCTCCTCATCCCGCGCGCCAACGACAAGGGCTTCGCCATGACGGGCAGCTACTCGTGCATGACGCTTCTGGCCACCCTGATCTTTGACGAGGCCTCGGACGAGCAGAAGGCCGCCTGGGTCAAGACCATCTCCGAGATGGGTGCCGAGGTCATCAACCGCGAGGATGAGATTGCCGCCTTTCTCGACGGCGGCTACAACCGCGTCACCTACCTGGGCTCGGGTTCCTTCGGTGGCCTCGCCCAGGAGACGCAGCTCAAGATTCTCGAGCTCGCGCATGGCCTCGTGGCCACCTCGTTCGACACCTCGATGGGCTATCGCCACGGGCCCAAGAGCTTCGTGGACGGCAAGACCCTCGTCTTTGTCTTCGTGAACAACGATGCCTATACCCGCCAGTACGACCTCGACATCCTGCACGAGATCGACGGCGATGGCATTGCCGAGAAGACCATCGCCGTGCAGCAGGCGGGCGAGACCCAGTTCGAACGCGAGAGCTTCACGTTTGGCGGCTACGACGAGATGCCGGAAGGCTACCTGGCGCTGCCGTTCGTGATGGTGGGCCAGGTGGTGAGCCTGCTCAACTCCGTGAAGGTTGGCAACACGCCGGACACCCCGAGTCCCACGGGCACCGTGAACCGCGTGGTCAAGGGTGTGACGATTCACCCGTTCGAGGCGTAAGGGGCGGGCGAGGCGACCGATTCTCTCGCCACCGCTCCCTTTCTGCCGAGGCTTTGGCCTGTTGGCTCGAATGGTGGTCCGTACCTTCCGGCGAGGCTTTGGCCTTTTGGCGCGAAGGGAATTCGTACCCTCCGGCGAGGCTTTGGCCTGTTGGCGCGAAGGGAATCCGTGCTCCCTGCCAAAGCTATGGCCTTTTGGCCGTGGGAAATCCGTACCGTCTGGGTATCAAATAGCTGGCACGCAGGCGCCCGTCACGTCTTCGGACGGGGTGGGCGCTCCCGATGTGGCAAGGGCGGCAGGCGCCTTGCCACGCGCAGAAGTACGCCTGCTTTCCTCTGTCGTATCGTCGAAGGGACGCTTGCATGAGTACGTTTGCAATCAAGGCGGATAAGTTCTTTCTCCCGGGCGCTGCGGTGCTCGGTGGCTACCTCACCGTGACCGACGGCACGTTTGGCCACTGGGGCGAGGAAGCGCCCGAGGGCGTGGAGGTGCGTGACTACAGCGGCAGTTGGATCGCGCCGGGCATGGTGGACACGCACATCCATGGCTTCTATGGCCACGCCACCACGGACAACGACGCCGATGGCATCAACGCCTCCAGCCTGGCGCTCGCCAAGCACGGCACCACGTCGTGGCTGCCCACCACGTTCACGCAGAGCGTGGACGACCTGGCGGAGAGCTGCGCCGCCATTGCCAAGGCCGACGACTCGCGCGGCGACGACTTCCTGGGTGCCCGCATCCAGGGCGTCTACCTGGAGGGCCCGTTCTTCACGGAGGCCCACAAGGGCGCGCAGAACCCCAAGTACCTGATTGATCCCAAGTACGACATCTACAGGCGCTGGCAGGAGGCCGCCGAGGGCCGCATCGTCAAGAGCGCCCTCGCCGCCGAGAAGCCCGGCGCGCTCGAGTACATCGCTGCGCTGGATGCCGAGGGCGTGGTGACGGCCATCGGCCACTCCGACGCCACGTATGCCGAGTCCCTCGCCGCCGTGAACGCCGGCGCCACCGTCTTCGTGCACACCTACAACGGACAGCGCGGCCTGCACCATCGCGAGCCGGGCGTGGTGGGTTGCGCCATGTCCACGCCCGAGACCTACGCCGAGATCATCTGCGACGGCCGCCACGTGCAGCCGGCGGCCATCGACGCGCTCGTGCGCGCCAAGGGCTGGCAGCACTGCGTGCTCATCACGGACTGCCTGGGCTGCGGCGGCCTGCCCGAGGGCAACTACATGAGCGGCGGGCTGCCCGTGGTACTTGAGAACAACCTTTGCTACCTGCGTAACGAGGACGGCAGCAAGGGCAGCATCGCCGGCTCGGTGCTTACCCTCGCGCGCGGGGTCAAGAACATGGTGGACTGGAGCATCGCCACGGCCGAGCAGGCCATCCGCATGGCCACCGAGGTGCCGGCGCGCTCCGCCCGCATCGACGGCAAGTGCGGCTCGATCAAGCCGGGCCGTGACGCGGACTTCGTTGTGTTCGACCACGAGCTCAACCTCAAGGAGACTTACGTGGGCGGTGTGAGCGTGGGTGCCGCGGAGTAGGGCGCCTCGGCCGCGGGGCAGCTGCCGGGGTTTGGCGCTCGCGGATGTGCGAAGCGTGGTGCGGCTGGATTTGCGCCTGCGGTGGGACCAGCGTTCGGCGTGGACGAGCTCTCGCTGGTGCTTGCGATCGGCTGCGCGGGGGCCGGGCCCGGCGTTGCGCCCGGCTCCACGCGTGACGAGGCTGGTCCTCCGGCGGCGCTCGCGGATGTGCGCCGGCCGTCTGCGGGCCACTCCCGGAGCGCGGCCAAACCGGCCGGTTGATGCCGGTATGCTGGTATTTGTTCGACCGAGAGACAGGCGACGCCCCGTGCCAGCGTGCGGGGCGTCGCCGCGAAAAGAGGGGAGCCAGCCATGGCCAAGGAACTGTTCGTGGGCATCGATATTGGCGGAACCACCGTGAAGCCCGGCATCTTCACGAGGGAGGGCGAGAAGCTCGGCAACCTGTCTGTGCCCACGCCGCCCCTCGTTGACGGGCGGGGCTACGACGCCGTGACCCGCGGCATCGACGAGCTCGTGGCGTCAGTCGAGGCCGCCGGTGACGAGGTGCTCGGCATCGGCCTGGCCGTTCCGTGCCCCATTCCCGCCGACGGCGACGTCAAGGTTGTCGCAAACATGCGGCTCAACCTCTTTGGTCTGCAGAAGGCGCTCGCGGAGCACTTCCCCAAGGCGGTCGTGCGTGCCGTGAACGACGCCAATGCCGCGGCGATGGGCGAGCTGTGGCGCGGTGGGGCCCAGGGCCTCAGCAGCTGCGTGCTGCTGACGCTTGGCACGGGCGTGGGCGGTGGCGTCGTCATCGATGGCCGCGTGGCTGCCGGTGCCAACGGCGCTGCGGGCGAGATCGGCCACATCTGCGTGAACCCCTCCGAGCCGTTGGAGTGCGGCTGCGGGCGTCACGGTTGCCTTGAGCAGTACGTTTCTGCCAAGGGCATGGTGCGCGTCTATCGCGAGGAGTGCGCCAAGCGTGGGCAGGAGCCCGTGGAGCTCTCCGGCGACACGGATACGCTGTCGCTCTTTGGTGCCTATCAGAAGGGCGATGAGGCCGCGAAGGCCGCCGTGTCGCTCATGTGTGACCGCCTGGGCCTGGCGCTCTCGATCATCTCCGGCGTGGTTGACCCCGAGCGCTACGTGCTCGGCGGCGGCGTGGCTGGCGCGCTGCCCCTCTTTCACGACGAGCTGGAGGAACGCTTCCGTCACTACGTGCTGTCCTGCTCGGCCGATACGCCCATCGTCGCAGCCCAGCTCGGCAATAACGCCGGCATGTTCGGTGCCGCCTACGTGGGCCTGCTCGCCTCTGAGGAGTAGGCGAGGGCGGCGGTCAGCGAGGGTTGCGGATAAGAGCGGCGGGCAAGCGTGGCGTGCGAGTGCGCTGAGCGAGCCTGTCGGGTGAGATCGGCAACAACGCCGGCATGTTCGACGCTATCTGCGTGCGGCTTCTTGTCCCTGAGTATCAGGCAAAGGCGCGAGTAGGTGAGGGCGGCGGGCGGGGCAAAAAACAGCAAGATTCGCGCCGCCCGACAATGCCAAAAGCAAGACTCGCGTCGTCCGAGCGGTCCAGAAGACAAGGTTCTCGCTACCTGAGCAATGCCATGCGGTAAGGTCCGAACTGCTCAGCAATGCCAAGAGCAAGACTCGCGTCGTCCGAGTGGTCCAGAAGGCAAGGTTCTCGTAAGGCCACGCGGTAAGGTCCGATCTGCTCGGCAATGCCAATAGGCAAGATTTGCTCCTCTTGAGCGGGGTCACTCTGGTGGTCCCGCTTTTCTGGTGTTCCGACCTCCCTCTTATTGTTGCGCCCACTACGGTTTGCATCGCCTCGCAACGGGTTTCTAGCGCGATCCGTTTGATCGTACGGGGGTGTTGGTCAGGCGACGCCCCCTCCCATGTATCCTCGACGTCGGTACGCCCTTCATTCTTTCACTCTATCCACGAATCTCCGCGGTTGCGAAGCCGGGGCGTCTGCAGTTCAGTCTGCCCTGGGGACAGGGGTGCCTTTTCTGGGGCCGCCCCCTTGACTCCCTTCATCCTTTCACTCTGTCCACGAATCTCCGCGGTTGCGAAGCCGGGGCGTCTGCAACCCCTCTTTTGTCCACGAACTCGTGCGATTGCCCATGCGGTGCATCCGCCCTCGCCCGGACTGCCTCTCGTCCACCCGCGAATGCGCTCGATTGCGCGTGGCGTCCGTGATGGTGAAGCCGCATATTGTCCCTTTTCAGGCTAAAAGGGTGGACGAACGCGCTATTTGTTCACGTCGGAGGGTCCCATCGGCGCTGGAATCCTGGGCGAACTGCGCGCACGCGTGCCGCGCCATCGCAACGACCCCGATTCGTGGACAAACTGGCCTCATCTCTGCCTTTGGAACGCAAACGCCTCGTTTCGTGGACAGGAGGGGACGGCCAACCATTGGCTGGATTCGGCGAGGTTAGCACGGTCGTAGAACGCATACGTTGTTGGGCGAGCGGTAGCGATGCGAGCGGCAGCGACGCGAGCAGTGCGCGTTCGGCAACGGCGCAAGCGACGGCGACGCGGGCAGTGCGCGTAAGGCAACGGCGCAAGCGGCGGCGACGCGAACGGCAATGAGGCAAACGGCAACGGCGTAAGCGGCGGCGTCGAGAGCGGCATTGGCGCATGGCATGAACGCGTGTGCAGTTTTAGCGAGTGCGGGCAATTGAGCGGTAGCCGAGGGCAACGAGATGGCTGGGCCGTGCCGCAGGCGAGGTACCGTTCGTCGAAAGGCGCCGGTGGTTTTGCGCGGTCAAGATGTGTGTGCCCTGTGAACCCGCTCGAAGAGTCGCCGGTACGCGATTCGGGTTGTTTGATTTCTCTGTCGGCGGACAAAAAACAAACAAGCTGTTATCAACCGTTCGCCGGCAGACAATGAAATGCCAGTTCAAATACCGTGCCTGGGACGTACCGTTGCTTGCATGGATATTTGCATCTCACATACCACGGCGCTCCGATGGCTTCTCCACAACGAGAATCCCGCAGTCGGAAAACGGCAGAGCCGTGCCGATGCGCTTCCGACCGCCCCTCCGCCAAAGGCATGGCTCCAAGCGCTCTCGAACATCTTGGATGCCAATCCTCCGGTCGAGGGCTCACCTTCTGCCAAGGGTTCCTCCAACAAGGTTCAGCCCCGCATCGATGGGGAGCTTTGTGCCAGCGAGGCGCGGCAAAACGGCGCTTGCCAGAAGCCCGACTCTCCTTTGAGGCCATCCGAAGAAGAGGCAGAAACTGCAGTCAAGGCGAACAAGCACGAGCGGGGCTCGGGAAGGAACCAAGGCGCGAAGGCGAGCAAGGAGCCCTTCGACCATCTCAAGGACAGGCGCATCCACGTTCTCGTGGGGTCTGCGCCCGCCCGGCGTGAATTGCCGGGTGTGGTCATGCACGTAAGCACGCTGAAGCCCCAGTCGGGATCCTTTGTGCGCACGCACATTGCCGGCAAAACCGTGCATGTAGCCTCACCGGCGCTGGTCTTTCTCCAGATGGCGACGTTGCTACCGGTTCAAGACCTCGTGGCGGTTGGCTATGCACTTTGTTCGGGCTATCGATTGGACAAGAGCATCCCGGAAGGCATTTGTCTGAGAAAAGACGGTGATGCACCCCTTACGACCGTGGCGGATCTGGAGAATTACGTGCGTGAGGCGGGAAACGTTGCCGGCACGCATAGGGCGCAGGTGGCGCTCGTGCACATTCGGGGCGGGTCGCTGTCACCCATGGAGTCCGCCCTGGCGATGGCCCTGGGGCTTCCTCCCAAGTACGGTGGATTCGGGCTTGGCTACATCTCGATGAACGAACTGCTGGTATTGGCCGATGGGTCTGACGTCGGAGGAAAGAAGACGATTGCGCGCCGGCCAGACATTCTCATATCCGCAGTGGGGCGTGACAAGAAGGTGAGGAGGGCTGGTGTTGAATATGACGCTACGGCCACGCATCTTGAGGCAAAGACGGCGCAGCGCGACGCCACGCGCAGAAATGAGTTCCAGGCCGACGGGGGACTGGCGCACTTTACGATAACCGCCGGTCATGCCGCCGATTACCTTGCGCTCATGAGGGTGTTCGACCAGGTGCGGCGCGCGCTGAATGTGCGCAAGCGGCCATGGTCTCCTGGGGCAACAAGGCTTCCGTCAGGCGACGCCGAGACCGAAAAGATCAGGGCCACCTGGGCGCGGCAGCTTGCCTTGTGGAAGCGCTACATCTCGGGGGCGAAGCTGACGGTGGGAGAGTAAGGGGTGATCAGCCCGGTCAGCTCGAACCGGGCGAGCGCTTTCGCTGGCGTTGGGCCATGTACTGGATTTGGTGCTGACGTTGGTGTGGGCGCGAGGACCGACATTGCTGTTGGCGCTCGCGTTGGTGCAGGTGTTGGCGCTGACGCGGGTGTTAGTGCAGGCGTCGGAGCCGAGGCGGGTGTTGGTGCAGGCACTGGCGCTGATCCCGGCGCCCGCCTTGGTGCGGGCATCGGCGCTGACGAAGGTGCCGGCGTTGGCGTTCTGCAGGCGCTGAAACTGACGCCCGCGCAGGCGTCGGCGCCGGAATCGGGGTGGAGGGTGGACCTCGCCCTGTCCCATGCGGACGCTGCCACGCGCCGCACGCGCCGGAATCGGGGCGGAGGGTTGACCTCGCCCCAGGTGGAGGGTGGGCTGCGCCTCGCAGGAATTCATCTGAAACGCGGGATGCTCGAGCGACGGCGGCATACGCTCCTTGAGACCCGTCCAGGAATCGGGTCGATCACGAGCCGGGACGCGGCTTGCTGCGTTCATTGCCTGGGTGGGCGAGTCGAGTCGTGTCGGCGTGGCGCCGTCCCCTGGTGTCTGTCCGGGAATCGGACCGATTCCCAGTGGAGTTGTGGCGCACCGCGGTCTTTGCCTGGGCGGGCAAGTTGGGCCGTGCTGGCGTGGCGCCGTCCCCTGATGTCTGTCCAGGAATCGGGCCGATTGCGAAGTGGGGGCGCGACGTACTGGAGGTTTGTCCAGGAATCGGGGCGATTGCGTTCTAGTGGCATCGGCTTGGGCCGAGGCAGCCTGTTGAAAGCTCTGGTTGGCTCATATTGGACGCGCTGGAGCAGCAAATTGATGAGATTTAGCTGCTGGCAGGGGACCGTTTGGGACGAACGTGCCCGAGTGGTCTTCCTCAGCTGGGCAATCGACGGGAATCGTGGACAAAAGAGGGATGCAAGCTGCCGCAACAGCGCAATCGCGGGATTTCGTGGACAGAGAGCAACGACGTGGGGCGAAGCAAGGGCGGCGCTGAGGCCCGCCGTACTTGGGCTGAAAAAAGGCCGCGTGGCTTCGAGTCCGAATGGAGTCGGAGCCACGCGGCCGCCCTCGGCAGGCCGCCCCCTCCGGAGCTTTACGCCCGCTTCAGAGCGGAAAGGCGAAGGAGCAGGTCAACGGTGCCGACGTTGTAGCCGGCGGTGGAGTAGAGGCTCGTGAGCGAGTCGCCGTTGCCAGTCGGTTTGGTTCCGGCTGCGTTGCCGGCCGAGCTGACATTGTTACTGCTGGTCACAAGCAGCGTGAGCGGCAAAAGCTCAGGGTTGGCGTACGTGCGGCGAGCAAGACGCTCGGGCAGCTCGGAGAAGTCGTCGTAGCGAATCCCAATCTCGGGCAGGGCGGCAAGCGTGCGGGAGAGGGTGGGGTCTGCGAGGGCGGCCTCGTCGCGCACGACCACCGTCACGGCCATGCCGGCGGCGCGCAGGTCGTCGGCGCGGTCGCGCAGCTCGTTGAGGAGGTGCTCGGTGGGTTCCATGCCCTCCTGGGCAAACGCGAGGATGCCATTGCCACAGCTGCCGAGCGTAGGCGCGCATCGAGTGCCCTCACCATCCGCGACGGTAAACGCAGGCAGCTTGATGACATTCAGCATGTCGCGGAGGTTCGGCGTGCGCTGGCGCAGCGCCACGACCAGGCCGTCCGCCGTGCGGGATACGGCGCAACTTGCCGTGCCGGACGTGCCCTCCGTACCCGTACCCGTCGCGTCGTTCGCCGTCTCCGAACCCGCGGAGGCCGTGCCGTCGTCCACGCCCTCCGCATCCACGCCCTCGCCCACGCAGAAGACAAGCTCGCTCGCCTGCTGGTCGCCGTCCGGCAGGCGTGTCGTGGTGATGACGCGGTAGGTGCCGTCCTCAAGTCCCAGCGTCAGCCTGCCGTCCTCAAACGTGGCGCCGGTGTGGTCGAGCGAGCGGAAGTCGAGCGCCTCGAAGCCGTTGGGGGCGGTAAAGGACTCAA
Organism: Olsenella uli; assembly: GCF_901212655.1. Taxonomy (GTDB): domain Bacteria; phylum Actinomycetota; class Coriobacteriia; order Coriobacteriales; family Atopobiaceae; genus Parolsenella; species Parolsenella uli_A. The sequence continues at coordinate 37,069 of NZ_CAAKON010000023.1, forward strand.
GACGGCCGATGCTCCACGTCGTGAAGTACGTCGGTGCGTTGGCGGCGTCGGCGCAGGTAAACGTAACGTTGGTGAGGGCGGGGGCGTCCTGCTCCTCAACGGGCACGAAGCGGCCGCCCTCCATGAACTCGGGGTGCGAGGAGCTGGGGTTGAGGCGCGCGGCCACGCCCAGCGAGCGGCAGACGGCAACAAAGACCTGGTCGCGCGTGGTGGCCGAGGCAATGCCCGAGGAGAGCGCGCCAGCCGTGGTGCCCGCGAGGCCAGCAAGCCCCTCGTGCCCGTCAAACGAGAGCGCAAGGCAGAGCTGGTCCCAGAGCCGGCGGGGATCTGTTACGAACGCGGCCTTCTGCCCGTCGTCGTAGAAGTCGAGCACAAACGGGCGGTAGTCGCTGAGCTCCTCGAGCTTGAAGCGCGGGCACAGCACGTAGCGCACGTAGGCGTCGTGGGCCGCGGCCTCGTCCATCCCCTGCGCGCGCAGCCGTGCCTCGGCCGTCTCACGCAGCTCGCGAGCATGGGCGAGGTGACTCTCGAGTATGTCTGAGCGCAGGTCGCGGAAGTCCTTGTCCGTGAGCGTGCCGAGCAGCTCGAGACGGTCTGCCTCGTCGTCTGCCTCAAGGAAGGCAGCTACCTGCGGCGCGTTTGAGAACGCGCACGCAAACGCGTGCTGGCTGCCGGGCCAACGCTCGGCCAGCCTTGCCGCCTCGCGCGCAAAGCCCTCCACGCGCTTGCGTCGGGCGGCATCGCAGGCTGCCTTGCGCTCACGGGCGCGGACGTCTTGCTCGGGCGTCTGGGCGTGCGAGGGTGCCGGGTGGTCTGCCGGCGCGGCCACGTCGATGTCGTACCAGCTTCCAAGCTCGCCAGCGGCGCGTCCGGGCTCCACAAGTTCGACCTCAACCTCGTGCACCTCGCGCGTGTCCACGACGGCCATACCCAGGAGGCCCTCCGCGGATGCGCGAACGCGCAGCGTGCACAGGCCAATCTGCAGGCCGGCAATGCCGCTGGCGTCCGTCTGGATGGTGGTGGCGGGCATCCAGCCCGCCATGTTGAGCACCTGCGCGCAGACGGTGGCGTCCCTAACCGGGGCTCCGTTGCGCGTCACGCGAATGCGCAGCTGCTCGGAGAGGGCGTAGGAGGCCGTGACGTCCAGCAGGCGGGCGCTGCCCACGCTGCCGGCGTCGGGCTCGGGCATGGAGTCGTCGCGGTAATCCGAAAAGAGCCTGGTCTCCTCCATGGGGGCGCGGCCGGAGGCGTTGGTGAACCAGCCGCGGTCGAGCTCCTCCTCGGGCTCGCAGGCACCCAGGTAGTGCCAGCCGTCGCCGGTGTAGGCCTCCACCCAGGCGTGGTTGTCGTCGCAGTGGGCCCACCAGGTGGCGTAGACCTGACGCGCCGGGATGCCGATGCTGCGCAGCGCCGTCACGAGGAAGGTTGACTCCTCGCCGCAGCGGCCGCTGCCGCTCGCGAGCACGGAGAGCGGGCTCTGCGTGCGATCGTCGGTGAGCTGGTAGGTGGCCATCTCGCAGCACCAGTAGTTCACCTCGCGCACCGCGTCGTAGGGCGCAAGGCCGCCGACGCGCTCACGTAGGGCGTCCCAGAAGGTGTGGCGGCAGTCCGTGAGCGGCTCGTTGTTGATGCGCGGGCAGAGCACATAGTGTACGAACATGCCCTCGCCCAGGCTCTGCGCCCAGGCAACCTCGCGACGCAGGAAGGCGGCGTGGCGGGCGTAGGAGGCGAGCACCTCCGGCGCCACGTCGATGCAGTCCGTGATGGGGAGGGTGGCATAGAGGTAGCGAAGCAGCGTGGCCTCGTCGACGTCCGCGCAGGCGGTGATGGCGGCGTCTGCAGCGTCGGCGACGGAGGCGAGCAGCGGGCGTCGTGCCTCGTAGCGCTCGAGGGTGTAGCTGGTGAGGTGGTCAGAGAGCATGTGGCTCCTCTCGATGGGTGAGATGGGGGTGCGACGGATATGCGGCGCCTCGGCTACTTCACGGTCACGGCAAGCACGGTGTCCACCGCATCCGGCAGCACCGGGTCGGGCCCGAGGTTGGCAAATGCCACGTCCGGGTAGTCGCTGTGCACCCAGCTCGTGGAGATGGGCACCTCGGTGCCGTCCGCCACGCGGCGGATGGAGACGATTCGGTCCTTGGGCACGCCCACGAGTGGCAGCGGGCCGATGGCGTTCTCGTACAGGTGGAAGTAATAGGTGTTGCCATTGCGGGTGACGCGTCCATAGTCCGGCTTGCCCAGGCCCTCGACGGGGCCGCCCTCAACGCTGCCGGCCCCGTAGATGCTCGGGTGGTTGCGCTCCATCCACGCCCCGATGGCGCGCAGGCGCTCCACGGACTCCTCGGGGAAGCGGCCGGTGGCGTCCGGCCCCACGTTCAAGATCATGTTGCCCCCCTTGGAGACGCACTCCACGAGCTTGCGCACGAGCATGTCGGCTGGCTTCCAGTAGTGGTCGGTGACGTTGTAGCCCCAGTTGCCGTTCATGGTCACGCAGGCCTCCCAGGCAAGCGGGCGACCCTCGACGTCGTGCAGGCCCTGGGGCGGGATCATCTGCTCGGGGGTCACGAAGTCGCCGTGGTAGGGGGTGGGCTTGCAGGCGGCGAGCGAGCCGAAGCCCTCGCCCGAGACCTCAATGCGGTTGTTGACGATGACGTCGGGCTGCAGCTCGCGCACCATGCTCATGAGCTCGGTGCCACCCCACTTCTCGCCGGTCATGTCGTCATAGGAGAAGTCGAACCAGAGGAGGTCGAGCTTGCCGTAGTTGGAGCAGACCTCGCGCACCTGGCTGTGCATGAACTCGAGGTATCGGTTCCAGTTGCGCCCCTTGTTGGCGCCGGCCACCGGGTCGTTGCGCAGCGGCGCCTGACGGTCACCGTACTGCGGGAAGTCCGGGTGGTGCCAGTCGATGAGGGAGAAGTAGAGGCCCACCTTGAGGCCCTCGGCACGGCATGCCTCCACGTACTCGGCCACGATGTCGCGGCCAAACGGCGTGTTGGTGACCTTGTAGTCGGAGAAGGCGGAGTCGAACAGGCAGAAGCCGTCGTGGTGCTTGGCGGTGAGCACCATGTACTTCATGCCCGCCTCGCGCGCCATGCGCGCCCAGGCGCGCGCGTCGAACGCGTAGGGGTTGAACTCGTCAAAGAAGGGCTGGTACTGCTCGACCGTCAGCTCTTCGGTGCTGCGCAGCCACTCGCCGCGCGCGGGAATCGAGTACAGGCCAAAGTGAATGAACATGCCAAAGCGGTCGTGCAGCCACCATGCCATGCGCTTGTCATAGCGGGCGCGGTCGAACTGGTACATGGGGTTCCTTTCCTTGCGGCAAGTAGGGACGATAAGCCGGTGGAACAACTGACATATTACGGTTACCGAGTTATTCGACCGTTCGGGCGATGGTTCTTCACTTGAGGAAGCCCGTTCTGTTAGAGCGACATTACGATTGCCACAACCTGTTGGACGGTCGCAATTGAAACGTTATCGTATTGCCCGACAAAAGATGCGCACGTAACCGCGAACGGTTGCGCCGCGCGTCGGTCGTGTGGTTGACCGGACCACAGGAGTCAGGCGGTGACATGGGGATACGGGCCTCATGCTCCGTTTTACCGAAGGGGGAACCTAGATGAAGAAGAGCACCAGCGGAGTGAGCCGTCGCACCTTCCTCGGCGGCGCTGCCGTTGCCGCGGCCGGCCTTGGCCTTGCCGCCTGCGGTGGTAACAAGGGCAACGGCGGCGGCGACGCCGCTGCCACGACGGGCGCGGCCGAGGGCGACCTCATCACCGCCGATGCCGATGGCTTTGTCGTCAAGGCCACCAAGGACGCCACGGCCAGCTCCAACGAGTGCGTCATTGCCCTCGAGGGCACCATCCAGACAATGCACCCGATGAACTGGTCCGACGGCAACTCCGGCTGGGTCGTCTACTACATCTATGACTCCCTGATTGCCTACAACGAGAAGAATGAGTTCGTCCCCGCTGCCGCCGAGAGCTGGGAGGTCTCCGACGACGCCCTCACCTACACCTTCCACATCCGCGAGGGCATCAAGTTCACCGACGGCGAGACCTTCAACGCCGCTGCCGTCGTGGCCAACTACCAGGAGGCCATCAAGAAGGAGAACGGCTGGCGTCGTCGCCGCATGTTCATCAAGACGCTGGACGAGGGCAACGAGGAGGTCCGCGTCGACTCCTGCACCGCCGTCGACGACCTCACCGTCCAGTTCCACCTCGTCAAGCCGTACGCCCCGTTCCTGAACTCCGTGACGCAGTTCTACATCGTCAGCCCGAAGGTTGTCGTTGACCCCAACTACGACTACGGCAAGGAGTCCGCGGGTTCTGGCCCCTACAAGCTCCAGGAGTACGCCAACGGCGACCACACCAGCATCGTCCTCAACGACGACTACTGGGGAGACAAGCCGAGCATCGAGAAGGTCACCTTCCGCGAGGTCCCCGAGGCCGGCTCTCGTATCGCCATGCTCCAGACCGGCGAGGCCACGGTCATCTACCCGATGCCGACCGACCAGGTCTCCACGGTCCGCAGCGCCGGCGACATCAACATGGTCAGCGTCGAGTCCACGACGATGCGCTACGTCACGCTCAACACCAACGTGCCCGAGCTCTCTGACGTCAAGGTCCGCCAGGCCCTGAACTACGCCTTCGACCAGGACGCCTACGTCCGCGTCATGTACAACGGTGCCGCCGAGCCCGCCACCTCCGTGCTGCCCAAGGCCGTCCCGGGCTACAAGGAGCAGCAGCCGTACGCCTTCGACGTCGAGAAGGCCAAGAGCCTGCTCAAGGAGGCCGGCTACGAGAACGGCTTCGACATTACGATCATCGGCGACAACTCCACGCAGGAGACCAAGGGCATGACCTTCGTCATGCAGCAGCTCGCTCAGATTGGCGTCAACGTGAACGTCCAGCCGAACGAGGCCGCCACCAACGCCGAGATCGCCGCCGCCCCCGAGGACACCACCACGATCCAGATGTGGTACGTCAACTGGTCGCAGTTCGACGCCGACGGCTTCCTGCGCTCCCTGCTCTCCAGTGCCATGGTGCCGCCCACCGCGTACAACACGGCCTTCTGGAAGAACGACGAGTTCGACGCCGAGCTCGAGGCCGGCAACCAGTCGCCGACGATCGACGAGCAGAACGAGCACTATGGCAAGTGCCAGGACATCGCGTGGGAGGCGTGCCCGTGGCTGTTCCTCGCCTCGGACAACACGCTGTACTCCTACAAGTCCAGCCTGAGCGGCGTCAAGAACAATCCGATGGGCATCGACGTCATCCACGCAACGCTGAAGACCGCTTAGCCATTCAGCCCTCGGGTCCCACCCTCGGTTGGTTCCCGATGTAATGCGCGTTAAGCCAGGAGCTGCCAGCCTCCGGGGAAAGGGCTGGCAGCTCCGTTACTGTGTAAAGGAGGGGCCCATGGGCAAATACTTTGTGAAGCGCTTGCTGAGTATGATCCCGCTGCTGTTCGTCATTTCGGTGCTCGTCTTTATGTTCATTCACGTCATCCCGGGCGACCCCGCGCGTCAGGTTGCGGGCGTCACGGCGACCAGTGGTGAGGTCGAGATCGTCCGTGAGCAGCTGGGCCTCAACAAGCCGCTGCTGCAGCAGTACGTCGAGTGGCTCGGCGGCCTGTTCACTGGTGACTTCGGCACCTCGTATGCCAACAACACGACGGTCATCGAACTGCTCAAGCCGCGCCTGCCGATCACGATCTACCTCACCATCTGCTCGATGGCGTGGTCGGCCCTGTTTGGCATCACGATCGGCGTCATCTCCGCGGTGAAGCGCGGCAAGGCCGCCGACCTCGTGGGCATGCTCATCGCCATCGCCGGCATCTCGCTGCCCAACTTCTGGCTTGGCCTCCAGCTCATGCAGCTGTTCTCGGTGAACCTGGGCCTGCTGCCTACCGGTGGCGTGGACGACTGGAGGGGCTACATCCTTCCGTCCGTGGCCATGGGCGCCGGCATCATGGCAATCCTGGCCCGCGTCACGCGCTCGGCCATGATCGAGAACCTCAACAAGGACTACGTGCGCACGGCGCGTGCCAAGGGCCTGCCGGAGAGCAAGGTCATCATGCGCCACGCGTTCCGCAGCTCCGCCATCGACATCGTCACGGTCGCGGCGCTCCAGATCGGCGCCCTCATCGCCGGCTCCGTCGTCGTCGAGACCGTGTTCTCGATTCCGGGCATGGGGCGTCTGCTGGTCGACTCCATCGGCCTGCGCGACTACGAGGTGGTCCAGGCGCTCATCCTGTTCTTCTCGGCCGAGTACATGCTCATCAACCTGTTGGCAGATATCCTGTACGGCATCATCAACCCGCGCGTCCGCTACGAGTAAGGGGGCCCCATGACTACTAGCAAGCAAGCCACTGCGCCCGCCTTCGCTCAGGGCGAGGAACTGCCGAAGGCACAGAGCCCGGTCAAGCAGTTCGTGAAGAAGTTCCTGCGCCGCAAGACCGCGGTCTTGGGCTTCGCGTTCATCGTGTTCATCCTGATCATCGCCGTCATCGGCCCGAGCCTGACGCCGTACGACCCCAACGCCTACGACTATTCGGCCGTCCTCTCCGGCCCCACCGCCAAGCACGTCTGGGGCACGGACGAGTTCGGTCGCGACGTCTTCAGCCGCATTCTCGCCGGCACGCAGCTGTCTTTGGGCACGGCGCTCTCCGCGTCCATCCTCGGCACGGCCATCGGCGTCATCTTCGGCCTGATCGCCGGCTTCTTCGGTGGCGTGGTTGACTCGTTCATCATGCGTTGCTGCGACGTCATGTTCGCGTTCCCGGGCATCCTGCTCGCCATCGCGATCGTTGCCATCATCGGCCCGGGCATCCAGAACATCATGATCTCGGTGGCCATCGGCGCCATCCCCACGTTCGCCCGCATCATCCGCGGCTCGGTGCTCGAGGTCCGTGGCGAGCTGTACGTCGAGGTGGCCCGCTCCATCGGCTGCCCGGCCGGCCGTACCATGTTCGTGCACATCTTCCCGGGCACCATGCGCGCGCTCATCGTCAACTTCACCATGAACGTCGGTGGCGCGATCCTGTCCGCCTCGTCCCTGTCGTTCCTGGGCTTTGGTGCCAGCGTCACGCAGGCGGAGTGGGGCGCCATCCTCTCCACCGGCCGCAACTACCTGTCTGTGGCCCCGCACCTGGTTCTGTATCCGGGTCTTGTGATCTTCCTTACGGTGCTGGCCTTCAACCTCTTCGGCGACGGCCTTCGCGACACCCTTGACCCCAAGCTGAACTAGTCGGAGGTAGCTATGACTGAAAATCTTTTGGAGGTCAAGAACCTCAAGACCGAGTTCAAGAAGGGCAAGAGGTCGTGGGTCACGGCGGTCAACAACCTGTCGTTCCACGTTGCCCCGGGCGAGATCGTGGGCCTCGTCGGCGAGTCTGGCTGCGGTAAGTCCGTGACCTCGCTCTCCATCATGCGCCTGCTCAACAAGGACACGAGCCGCACCTCGGGCGAGGTCATGCTCGGCGGCCAGAACGTGCTTGACCTCTCCGAGAGGGAGATGCAGCACGTCCGCGGCAACGAGATCTCGATGATCTTCCAGGAACCGATGAGCTCGCTGAACCCCACGATGCGCATCGGCGAGCAGCTCGCCGAGGCCATCCTGCTGCACAACGACTTCAACAAGGAGCAGGTGCACGAGCGCAGCGTCGAGGTGCTCAAGCAGGTGGGTATCCCCGAGCCCGAGATGACGCTCAACAACTACTCCTATGAGCTGTCTGGCGGCATGTGCCAGCGCGTCATGATCGCCATGGCCATGAGCTGCCAGCCCAAGCTGCTCATCGCCGACGAGCCCACCACGGCCCTCGACGTGACCATCCAGGCGCAGATCCTGGCCCTCATGGAGCAGATTCGCGACCAGCGCAACACGGGCATCCTGCTCATCACCCACGACCTCGGCGTCGTGGCCGAAACCTGCAGCCGCGTCATCGTCATGTACGCGGGCAACATCGTGGAGGAGGCTCCGGTGGAGGAGCTCTTCGCTCGTCCGCAGCACCCCTACACGCAGGGCCTCATTGGATCCGTGCCGCGCCTCGGCAAGCGCGTCCGTAGGCTGCCGGCCATTCCGGGCTCCGTGCCCGACCTCTCGGCCATGCCGGAGGGCTGCCACTTTGCGCCGCGCTGCAAGTACGCGCGCCCCGAGTGCCACACGAAGCACCCCGAGTTGGCAAGGCTCGCAGAGAACCATACGTGCGCCTGCCTGTTCAGCAAGCAGGAGAGGGAGGAGGCGCTCGCCAATGACTGAGCCGCTGCTTTCTGTCAAGAACCTCACGAAGCGCTTCCCGGTGGGGAAGAACTTCTTCGGCAAGGCCAACAAGTTCGTCCACGCCACGAATGACGTCTCGTTTGACGTCATGCCCGGTGAGACGTTCTCCATCGTGGGCGAGTCTGGTTGTGGCAAGTCCACGGTCTCGCGCCTCATCGACCACCTCATCACGCCCGACTCCGGCGAGATCTGGTTTGAGGGCAAGGAGATCTCCAAGCTCTCCGAGAAGGAGATGCGCCCCATCCGCCAGGACATCCAGATGGTGTTCCAGGATCCGTACGGCTCGCTCAACCCGCGCATGAAGGTCCAGGACATCATCGGCGAGCCGCTTTTGGTGCACACGAAGATGAGCGAGGGCGAGCGCCTGAAGCGCGCCTACGAGCTCCTTGAGACCGTCGGCCTCTCTGCCGCCCACGGCGAGCGCTACCCGCATGAGTTCTCCGGCGGCCAGCGCCAGCGGATCGGCATCGCCCGCGCGCTTGCCATGCAGCCCAAGCTCATCATCGCCGACGAGCCTGTCTCGGCGCTCGACGTGTCGATTCAGGCCCAGGTCCTCAATCTCCTGCGCGACCTGCAGGAGCAGTATGACCTCACGTACCTGTTCATCTCGCACGACCTCTCCGTCGTGGAGATGATCTCGGATCGCATCGCGGTCATGTACCTTGGCTCGGTCATGGAGCTGGCTCCTAACGAGGAACTCTACAGCCACCCCGAGCATCCGTACACGCAGGCGCTGCTCTCGGCCGTACCCGTGCCCGACCCCACGGTCAAGAAGAAGCACGTGCTGCTCAAGGGCGACCTGCCCAGCAACACCAAGCCGCCCACGGGCTGCCTGTTCCACACACGGTGCCCGCACTGCACCGAGAAGTGCAAGACCGAGTGCCCCAAGATGCGAGAGATTCGCCCCGGACACTTCGTGAAGTGCCACTACGACGGCCTGAAGCTCGGATAAGCCATGGGCCGTACGGGAGCCGTGCCCACCATCAAGGACGTCGCCTTGGCCGCTGGCGTCTCGGTGGGCACGGTCTCGCGTTATCTCAACGGGGGCAACGCTCGCCCACAGAACGCCGAGCGCATTGAGGACGCCGTGGCCAGCCTTGGCTACCGTCCCAATGCGCTCGGTCGCTATCTGGTGACCGGACGCTCGCGGTCCGTGGGCGTGCTTGTGCCCAACGCGGCCAACGTGTTTGCCGCAACCATCCTGTCTGGCCTGCAGCTGGCCTTCGAGAAGCAGGGCTACACGGCCCTGTTCATGGACTACCGGCAGTCGAGCGGCCTGCTCGAGCGAAAGGTCGACGTTCTGCTCTCGCGCAGCGTGGACGGCCTCGTGGTGCTCACGAGCGAGATGCGAACGGACGAGTACGAGTTCCTGGCAGACGTGGGCGTGCCGCTCGTGGTGCTGGACAACCCGCTTGAGGCCGCGGGCGTGGAATCCGTGATCGTCGACAACCGCACCGCAGCCCGCGAGTTGGTGGGGTCCATGCTCGACGCCGGGCACGAGCGTGTGGGCATCATCTGCATGTCACGGTCCACGTATGTGGGCGAGCAGCGCTACCTGGGCTGGGCCGACGCGTTGGAGGAGCGCGGGCTCTCGGTTCATGCGGAAGACGTCTGCGAGGTTGCCGCCTCGAAGCGCGAGGGCAGGGATGCCATGGACGTCCTGCTCGCGCGCGGGCAGGTCACAGGCGTTTACGCGAGTAACTACTACCTCACGCTCGGAGCCTTGCGAGCCCTTGCCGAGCGCGGCTTGTCCGCCGGGGTAGACGTGGGGTTTGCCTCCTTCGACGACTTCGACTTTGGCGATGTCCTGCTGCCTCCGCTCAGCACGGTGGCACAGCCCACCGGTGCCATGGCAAGGATGGCGGCAGACCTGCTGGTGCAGCAGATGGCGGGGCCGTCCGCATCGGGCGGGACGCATGTGCTGCGCAGCGAGGTGAGCGTCACACCCTCCGTGGCGGGCGGGCTTGGCGGTGCGGTCACCAGCTTTGCTGACCTCGCGAGCGCCTACATCTAGCGCATGAATCGCGTGAGGCCTGTGCCGCTGCTTGCTCTTGTGACCTTGCGAGCGCATGCATCTAGGCTAGGGTCACCGGGACGAGTCTGCGAGGTTGCGCTATGATGTCCCCCGGCGATGACGGAGAGGGCTGCGCGTCGCGTCTTCCCGGGACAAGAGAGGGAGCTCACTGGCTGAGAGGTTCCCACTGGGTTGGACGAGCGGCGTTCACTCCACCAGCCGCGACCTGAACGGTCGCCTGGGCGCAGGTGTCCGGGCGATGCCAGTAGGGAAGCCGTTCGTTCCACGACACGGAACCAAAGTGGGCACGTCGGGCACGCCAAAGGCGCACATCCGACGGCCAAGCAAGGTGGTACCGCGGAAATCTCCGCCCTTGTTTGCGCAGAAGCGCAGGCAGGGGCGGTTTTTTGTTGCCTTGGCGCGACGGCCCTAGGGCCGCCGCACGCGGGGTGGCAGAAGGCGAGGCGGGCGAGAGCCCGCGCACGAAAGGGGCACAGCACATGTCAATCATCGACGACCTCAAGGCCATCGAGGCCGAGGCGCACGAGGGAATCTTCGGGGCGGGCGACCTTGCCAACCTGGACAAGATTCGCGTTGCCGTCACCGGCAAGAAGGGGTCGCTCACGGGCGTTCTGCGTCAGATGGGCAAGCTCTCGCCGCAGGAGCGCCCGCAGGTGGGCAAGCTCGCCAACGAGGTTCGCAATCGCGTTGAGGCGGCGCTTGAGCAGCGTCGCCACGAGCTCGAGCACGCCGCGCTCGAGGCGCGCATCGCCGCCGACTCCGTTGACGTGACCCTGCCGGGCCGCGTCCCCACCGTGGGCAGCGAGCACCTCATCTCCCAGATCATCGAGGAGATGGAGCAGATCTTCTGCGGCATGGGTTACACCGTCGAGGACGGCCCCTACGTGGAGACGAGCTACAACAACTTCACGGCGCTCAACGCCCCGCTCGACCACCCCAGCCGTAGCGCCCGCGATACCTTCTACGTCGTGGACAACAACCCCGGATCGCTCGATTACTCCGAGGTCCACGCCAATGGCGAGAGCGACATCCTCCTGCGCACGCAGACCTCCGGCGTCCAGATTCGCACGATGCTCAAGCAGAAGCCGCCCATCTACATGATTGCCCCGGGCACGGTCTTCCGTCCGGACACGCCCGATGCCTGCCACCTTCCGCAGTTCAACCAGATCGAGGGCCTCGTGGTGGACGAGGGCATCACCTTCGGCGACCTCAAGGGCACGCTGGACTACTTCATCCGCGAGATGTTTGGCAAGGACCGTGCCACGCGCTACCGCCCACACTTCTTCCCATTCACCGAGCCCAGCTGCGAGGTGGACGTGAGCTGCGGCGTGTGCCACGGAGAGGGCTGCCGCTTCTGCAAGGGCACCGGGTGGCTCGAGATCCTGGGCTGCGGCATGGTGGACCCGAACGTCCTCGACAACTGCGGCGTCGACCACGAGAAGTACACCGGCTTCGCCTTTGGCATCGGCGCCGAGCGCGTGGCGGCGCTTCGCTACAACCTCCCCGACCTCCGCATGCTCATGACGGGCGACGAGCGCTTCCTCAAGCAGTTCTGAGGCCGTGCCTGACCTCGTCAGTCGCACCCTCAGAATCACTGACGAGCGGTTTTACCTCGCAGGTTAAACACAAGCCCTGCGCTTCGGGGCTTGCCTTTCCGAGAAGCACTTCGCCGACGTGGACGTCGGGCCGCAGGTGGGCCCGAGCCGGCACATTCCGCAGGCGTCAAACGCCTCTGTTGTGTCATGGCAACTTCGCTGAGGACGTGCCAAGCGGGCCCGCCTGCGGTCCGGGGAACGGGAAAGGCCAACAAGAACGAACGCGCACAGAAAGGCATAGACATGCGCATCTCATATGAGTGGCTGGGTTCGATGGTTGACCTGCCAGATGATCCGAAGGTCCTGTACCGCGAACTCATTCGCACCGGAACCGAGGTCGAGACGATCGAGAACGTAGGTGAGCACCTCGACCACGTGGTCATCGGCCAGGTGGTCTCCAAGCAGCCGCACCCCGACTCGGACCACATGTGGCTCTGCAAGGTCTCCGTGGGCGACCAGAACACGGACGCCGAGGGCAACCCCGCTCCTCTGCAGATTGTCTGCGGCGCCCAGAACTTCAATGAGGGCGACAAGATCGTCGTGGCCATGATTGGCGCCGTGCTCCCCGGTGACTTCAAGATCAAGAAGAGTAAGCTCCGCGGCGTGGAGTCCTGCGGCATGAACTGCTCCGAGCGCGAGCTTGGCCTCGGCGGCGATCACTCCGGCATCATGATTCTGCCGCCGGACGCCCCCGTGGGCATGCCGTTCTCGCAGTACCACGGCACGAGCGACGTCGTGCTCGACTGCGAGATCACGCCCAACCGCCCCGACTGCCTCTCCTACGTGGGCATGGCCACCGAGGTGGGTGCCGTGCTGGACGAGGACACGCACATCGAGCTGCCGGCCATTGCGAGCGAGGAAGGTCCGCGCTCGGCCGACCTCGTGGACGTGCGCATCGACGCCACCGAGCTCTGCAGCCGCTACGTGGCGCGCGTCGTTCGCGGCGTGAAGATCGGCCCCAGCCCCGAGTGGTTGGCTCGCCGTGTCATCGCCGCCGGTAGCCGACCCATCAACAACGTCGTGGACGTCACCAACTACGTGATGTACCTCACGGGCCAGCCGCTGCACGCCTTTGACCTGGGCAAGCTTTCCGAGCGCGACGGCAAGCGCCACATCGTGGTGCGCGCCGTCGAGGAGGGCGAGGAGCTCACCACGCTCGACGGCCAGGAGCGCGCGCTCACGAGCGACATGGCCGTCATCTCCGACGACGGCGGCCGCGCGGTGGCGCTGGCGGGTGTCATGGGCGGCCTCAACTCCGAGATTGACGACACCACGGTCGACGTCCTGCTCGAGAGCGCCTGCTTCGACAAGAGCCACATCTCCCGCACGAGCCGCAACCTCAACCTCATGAGCGAGGCTTCCATCCGCTTCGAGCGCCAGGTGGACGCTGCCTCCTGCGACGAGGTTGTCGACATCGCCGCCGCCCTGTTCGAGAGCTGCTGCGGCGCAACCGTGTGCCGCGGCCGCGTGGACGAGTACCCCGCGCCCGTCGAGGCAGCGCAGATCACCTTGCGTCCCGAGCGCGTGCGCACCGTGTGCGGCGCCCCCATCACCGATGACGAGATGGCGCACCTGCTCGAGCGCCTCGGCTGCGCCGTGGTGCCGAAGCGCGACGGCGTGCTGCAGGTGGTTGCTCCCACGAGCCGCCCGGACCTCGCCCGCGAGGCCGACCTCATCGAGGAGGTCCTCCGCCTGTGGGGCATGGACCGCGTCGAGGCCACCCTGCCCGGTGCCAAGAACCACCATGGCGGCCTCACCGTGGATCAGCAGCGCAGCCAGCTCATTGGCGAGACGCTCCGTGCCTGCGGTCTCTCCCAGACGTTCACCTACAGCTTTGCCCAGGATGGCGACCTCGAGCGCACCCAGATTTCCGAGACGGGCCGCGGCGTGCCGGTGCGCATCATGAACCCGCTGCTGGCCGACCAGAGCGAGATGCGTCGCTCCATCCTGCCGGGGCTGCTGCGCTCTGTGGCCTACAACCTGGACCATGGCGTGGAGAACGTGGCGCTTTACGAGCAGGGTCGCGTGTTCTTTGGCCACGAGAAGCGCACCCTTCCCGACGAGCCGCACTACGTTGCCGGCGTGCTTGCCGGCGCCTGGGGCGAGGACGGTTGGAACGAGAAGCGCGCCAAGCTGGACTTCTTTGACGCCAAGGGCGTCGTGGAGCGTCTGCTTTCTGCGCTGCGCATCACTAAGGTGCGCTTCAAGGCCGCCAAGCCGGAGGAGTACCCCTGGCTGCAGCCGGGCCGTGCGGCCGAGGTTTATGCCGAGGGCGAGCTGCTGGGCTGGGTGGGCAACGTCCACCCGAGCTCGCTTGCGAACTTTGGCATCAACGAGGATGTCGTTGCCTTTGAGCTCTCCGAGGCGCATCTGCTGCGCCTGGCCAAGCGCGAGCTTCCCTACGTTGACGTGCCCACGATGCCTGCCATCACACACGACCTGGCCATCGTCGTGGACGAGGATGTAAGCTGCGAGACGCTCGAGCAGCGCATGACGAGCGCGGGCGGCAAGCTGCTCGAGGGCGCCCGCCTGTTCGACGTCTACCGCGACCCGATTCGCGTGGGCGTGGGCAAGAAGTCCATGGCCTTTGAGCTCACGTACCGTGCGGCCGATCACACCCTCACGAGCGAGGAGGTGGAGAAGGCGCACGAGAAGCTCGTCAAGAAGGTGTGCCGCTCCACCGGCGGCGAGGTGCGTGGGTAGCGCTTGCCCTCGTCCGACGTACGGTGCCTGGCATACCTGCCTGGCGATCGGCGTCTGACGGTTGATGCCCTGCGTAATGGCCTGACGTTGGATGACGCCCGGCAAAGCGGCCTGATGGAGGCCTGCGGGCCGCCCTGACGGGTTTGCATTGTGCCCAGCTGGAGCAAAGAGCGCTCCAGAAATCGCACAAGCGCAAACCCTACCGGGTGCCCTGCGGGCCTCCTGCCGTTTCATGTACTTCGGCGTCGGATGACTCGCAGGCCGTAACCCGAAGGCCGTGCTCTGGCAGGCCGTGCTTCCCTGGCACCTTCTCGTCTTCCCATTCGCGCAATCGAGAATTACGGAATAAGATGTAAGCAGTTTTGATTGCGAACGAAAGTCCATTGATTTCGTTGTGCCGCTGAGGCATAACGAGTGCATAGGGAAGTGCCATGGGTCCTCGTGACAATAAGATATTGGAGATCCTCAACGAGCGACATCGCGTGGAGGTGTCTGAGCTCGCGTCCGAGATTGGTGTCTCTGAGGTTACGATGCGCAAGGATCTCACAAGTCTCGAGGCGCGCGGCATCGTGCAGCGCGAGCACGGGTTTGCCCTGCTTGCGAGCCGCGATGACATCAATGGCAGGCTTGCCTACCACTACGACGAGAAGCTTCGCATCGCGCATGCGGCCCTGGCGCTCGTGAACGACGGCGATACCGTCATGATCGAGAGCGGCAGTTGCTGCGTGCTGCTCGCGCAGGCAATCGTCGAGGGCCGCAGGGACGTGCAGATAATCACGAACAGCGCCTTTATCGCGGATTACGTGCGCTCTTGCCCCACGTCCAAGGTGACCTTGCTGGGTGGTGACTACCAGAAGGACTCGCAGGTGACGGTGGGCCCCATGCTTCGCCGTTGCGCCGAGGAATTTTGCGTTGACCGCCTGTTCGTGGGCGTTGATGGCTGGAGTGTCAAGCTTGGCTTTACGAATGACGACCTGCTCCGTGCGGAGGCCATTCGTGACATGGCCCGCCAAGCCGAGGAAGTCATCGTGCTCACCGAGAGTGGGAAGTTCACGCGTCACGGCGTGGTGCCGCTCCGTCTCGCAGGCCAAATCTCGCGGGTGGTCACGGACGCCGCGCTGGACCCTGCCTCTCGGAAGGCCCTCGAGGCGTCCGGGATTGTGGTCACTACGGCCGAGTAGCCCAGACGTAGGTTCTGCCGAAGCTGGGCCGGCTGGATGCCTCGGGCGGACGGTAACCGCTCTCACAAGCAGGCAATAGAGTTTTTCGAGCCGTTCGCAGACGTCTCTGCAAGCAGCCCTCTCAGAGTCCTCGAAATTGGCTGCGGCTGTTTCCGCGAATAGCTTCTGGGGAAACGCAACGGCACCTAGAGGAACGCGTCGACTCCGCGAGCTGCCAGTCCCGTGCGCAGGTCATTGAGGTCCTCGGGGTGCAGCGCCTTCACGCCGGCAAGCCCATAGTCGCGCTGCAGCAGCTCGTACTTGTTCTCGCCAAACTGGTGGAAGGGGAGAAGCTGACAGCGCGGTATGCCCGCCTCGTGTAAGATGCGCGCAAAGCCCTCTGCCGCCTGCATCGGACGCTCCGCATCGAAGTTGAAGCCTGGAATCACCGGTATACGCGGCAGCACCTCCTTGCCCGCCGCGACCGCATACTTCAGGTTCTCGAGGATGTGTGCGTTGGATACGCCCGTACCCTCGCGATGACGCTCGTCGTCCCAGTGCTTCACATCAAAGAGCAGGTAGTCGAGGTGCTCGGCCACGCGCGCAAACACCTCGGGCGGGGCATAGCCCGTGGTCTCGATGGCCGTGTGAACGCCATGCTCGTGCAGGGCCTTGAGCAGGTTCACGCTGAACTCGGGCCACAGGAGCGCCTCGCCGCCCGAAAGCGTCACGCCGCCTTCGCTCTGCTCGTAAAACGGCAGGTCCTGGAGGCACACGCGCAGCACGTCATCCACATCCCGCTCGCGGCCCACCAGCTCGAGGGCTCTCCCGGGGCAGGCCTCGACGCACTCCGGATGCTCGCCGGCGCGACTGGCGTCGAGGACAACACGTTCGCCGTCGAGGCGAATCGTCCCGTCCCCGCAGAGTCGCGCGCACGTGCCGCAACGGCGGCACTTGCCGGCATCCCATTCGAGCTGGGGACGCCTGAGCTGGCTTTCTGGATTGGCGCACCAAGCGCAGCGAAGCGGGCACCCCTTGAGAAACACCACCGTGCGGATGCCCGGCCCGTCGTTCAGGCTGAACTTCTGGATGTTGAAGACGATGGCGCGTTGGCCGTCCATGGTGCCTTCCTTCTGGAGTCAGGGGTTCAGGGTCACGTGCCGGAACATGCATATGCAGTGTCATATACTTACGAATGAAATTATAAACGATTACGAACGTTGACATTGCGGCAATCTGGCGCGATACTGACCCCAGAACAAAGGTTGACGGGCCCAGATGGGGCCACGTCGCACGCGAGGGCGAGGAGTCCGCATGTCCAGCCAAACACCGCAGGAGCACTTCGGCCAGCTTACGCCGCGCATGGAGAGCTTCCGTGACCAGCTGCTCGACGCCAAGCCGCAGGTAGACGTTGAGCGCGCCATCATCACCACCCAGGTCTACCGCGACTGCGCAGACCAGCCCCTCGCCCTCAAGCGTGCCGTCATGCTCAAGCGGGTCCTTGAGGAGATGACCATCTTCATCGAGCCGGAGACCCTCATCGCCGGCAATCAGGCGTCCTCCAACCGCGGCGCCCCCATCTTCCCCGAGTACGCCATGAGCTGGGTCATCGACGAGTTGGACAAGTTCGACAAGCGCGATGGCGACCGCTTCTACATCACCGAGGAGAACAAGCAGAAGCTTCGCGACATCGCGCCGTTCTGGGAGCACAACACGCTGCTGGACCGCGGCCTTGCCGCCTTCCCGCCCCACTCCAAGCTCTTCTATGACCTGGGCATCATCAAGAGCGAGGGCAACATCACCTCGGGCGATGCCCATTGTGCCGTGGACTATGGACGCCTCCTGCGTGAGGGGCTCGAAACATACGCCCGTCGCGCCCAGGCCAAGCTCGACGAGCTCGACCTCACGGACTATCGCAACATCCACAAGAGCTACTTCTACCGCGCTGTCCTTATCGTGGTGGAGGCCATGCGGACCTTCGCGGGCCGCTATGCGGCGCTGGCCCGCGAGCAGGCGGAGCAGGCGCGAGTCGCCGGCAACCTCGGCCGTGCCAACGAGCTCGTGCAGATGGCCGAGGCGCTCGACCGCGTGCCCTATGAGCCTGCCCGCACCCTGAGCGAGGCCGTGCAATCCGTGTGGCTCACGCACCTCGTGTTGCAGATTGAGTCCAACGGCCACAGCCTCTCCTATGGCCGCATGGACCAGTATCTCTGGCCCTTCTACGAGGCAGACCTGGCGGCTGGCCGCGTCACGGAGGCCGAGGCCGACGAGCTCATGTGCAACCTCTGGCTTAAGACCTACACCATCAACAAGATTCGCTCCTGGAGCCACACGCAGTTCTCCGCCGGTAGCCCGCTCTATCAGAATGTCACCGTTGGTGGCCAGAGGCTCGTGGACGGCGAGCCTCGGGACGCCACCAACCCCATGAGCTGGCTCATCCTCAAGAGCGTGGCACAGTGTCACCTCACGCAGCCCAACCTCACGGTTCGCTACCACAAGAACCTCCCAGCAGACTTCATGGCCGAGGCCATCGAGGTCGTGCGCTGCGGCTTTGGCATGCCTGCCTTCAATGACGATGAGGTCATCATCCCGAGCTTCATCGACAAGGGCGTGAGTCGCAAGGACGCGTACAACTACTCCGCCATCGGCTGCGTGGAGACGGCGGTGCCGGGCAAGTGGGGCTATCGCTGCACGGGCATGAGCTTCCTCAACTTCCCCAAGGCCCTGCTCATTGCCATGAATGACGGCGTGGACCCGGCGAGTGGCACCAAGCTGGCGGAGGGCGTGGGACACTTCCGCGACTTCACGAGCTTCGATGACGTCATGCGCTGCTGGGACAAGGTCATCCGCGAGATGGCGCGCCAGTGCGTGATCATCGACGCCACGTGCGACATGGTGCTCGAGCAGGACACGGCAGATATCCTCTGCAGCGCCCTCACGGACGACTGTATCGAGCGCGGTCTCAACATGAAGGAGGGCGGTGCGGTCTACGACTTCATCTCCGACCTGCAGGTGGGCATCGCCAACCTCGCCGACAGCCTGGCGGCCATGAAGAAGGTCGTATTCGAGGACGGTGCCGTGACGCCGTCCCAGCTCTGGGATGCCCTCATGAGCGATTATGCCGGCGAGGAGGGCGAGCGCATCCGCCAGCTCATGGCTGACGCGCCCAAGTACGGTAACGATGACGACTACGTGGACTCGCTCGTGCGCGAGGCGTATGACATCTACATCGACGAGATGAAGAAGTACCACAACACGCGCTACGGCCGTGGTCCCATTGGCGGTACCTACTATGCCGGCACGAGCTCCATCTCCGCTAACGTTCCGCAGGGCGCGGGCACGCTCGCCACGCCTGACGGCCGTTACGCCGGCGAGCCTTTGGCGGAGGGGTGCAGCCCGAGCCATGCCGCAGACACCAATGGCCCCACCGCCGTGTTCAAGAGCGTCTCCAAGCTTCCGACAGAGGACATCACGGGCGGCGTGCTGCTCAACCAGAAGGTGACCCCGCAGGTGCTCTCCAAGCCCGAGAACCGCCTGAAGCTCGAGATGCTCGTGCGCACGTTCTTCGACCGTCTGCACGGCTATCACGTGCAGTTCAACGTCGTGAGCAAGGAAACCCTGCTGGATGCCCAGGTGCACCCCGAGAAGCACCGCGACCTCATCGTGCGCGTGGCCGGCTACAGCGCCTTCTTCAACGTTCTGTCCAAGGCCACCCAAGACGACATCATCGAGCGCACCGAGCAGGCCCTCTAAACCAAGCCGGCGATGTCGTAGCCGCGCGCGAGTAGGGCACCTTCTGCAAAGGTGACCAGGGCGCGAGCTGCGGGGAGCCATACGCGAGGGCCAAGGGACTTGCGTAGCAAGTGACCAGAGCGTATGGCTCCCCGCAGCTCGCACCCGCTGGGACCTCATGTGCGGCGCCCTCGCCCTCGCGCGCGTCCCCGTGCTACCATCCACCGTATGCCGAGCTGGAACGTACATACCGCGCACGTCCAGAGGCTCCTCCGCGAGGGGAGCCCCTCTTCGCTTGGCATTCGGGACGTCAACGCGTTCCTCTTTGGCAACTTCGTGCCCGATATCAACGTGGGCTACATGGTCCCCAATCCCTCGGGCATCCTGCCGTATCGCCTCACGCACTTTGCCGCAGCGGCGCACATCCCCATTCCGGGCGAGCGCGAGTTCTGGGACACATACGTGGAGCCCAGGCTGCCCGTTCCAGACGAGGTGCCCATTGCGCCCGCACCTATCTCGGTGGAGGAGTCCGTTCGGCTCATTCGCGCGGGAAAGCGCTTCGAGCTGCCGGCAACGCCCGAGCGGCACGCGGAGGTCGTGGCGCGCCTGTCTGCGCACGATTACCGAGCGTCAGACGAGGTTCTTGGCGCCTGGGCGCACCTGCTGTGTGACAACGCCTACAACAGCGCCACGCGCGCCTGGCTGCGCGAGTACGACGTGCCCACGGGGGAGGAGACCCGCGTCCGCAAGCAGGATGACTTCCTCAAGTTTGGTCGAACGCTGCCCATCACGCTGCACTGCGAGGTGACGGCTGAGCTGCTGGCCCAGGCGGCGGCGTTCCCGCAGTATGCAGTCAACGAAGCCGATGCCCGTGCGGCCGTGGCATCCTCCAACGACATCGTTACAGACAACCAGGAGAACCACATCTCTGGCACACCCGACTACAGCCTGTTTCGCGAGGACTTCTTCCACGAGGTGTTCGAACATGCCACCGAGTGCATCTACGACCGCCTGACCGCCTACGCCAAGCGGCACGGAGCTTAGCTGGGCGTGCTGCCGGCCGTCGATCTGCGCCAAGCGGCACGGAGCTTAGTCGTGCATGCCCCCGTCCGCATCTACGATCGCCTGACCGCCTACGCCAAGCGACATGGGTCCTAGTCAAACATCCCATCGCTTGGATCTTCAGTCGCCTGAGGACCTTGTTCACGTGACGCGAAGCCAAGATGCGTTGGGAACAGGGCCATTTGACCCCGAATGACATTCCGAAATAACCGCTGTTTCCGGTAAGAAAAGCTCGTAATGCGGTGCAACCCGCAATGTCATTTGCATCTGAAACCTACCTTTTCGCAGGTAGACGATGGTTGACCAGTTGGATTAATGGCGGCATGGCGCTTGATGCGCGCAAGCACCGCGCGGTAAACTACGGCCGTTAGTCAAGTTGGGTGCGCCGGGAGGCCACACCATTCGGGCGGAATCGTCCAAGCGAATGCGCGGCAGGAGACACGTATGTCGGACTTCGAAAAGAAGGACACCTCCCTGCTCTATGTGCAGGTGGCAGACTACGTTCGCGAGAAGATTTACTCCAAGGAATGGGGTGTTGACGAGCGCATCCCGTCTGAGCACGAGCTCATGGCCATGCTGCACCTTTCGCGCGGCACTGTGCAAAAGGGCATTCGCTCGCTCGTCGAGGAGGGCCTGCTCGTTCAGCAGCGCGGTCGCGGCACCTTTGTCATCCAGCCCGTCATGGCGCGCCCGTCGGGCAACAAGCTGCACTCCTTTGCGGAATCCATGACGGAGCAGGGCGTCCACTTCATTACCAAGGTGGTTGACAGACGCATGGGCAAGGCCAATCGGGTCTGCGCCCAGTTTCTTGAGATTAACGAGGGAGACCCGTACCTCTATCTCATGCGTGTCCGTTTTGTTGCCGAAGAGCCGGTCATGCTAATCGAGAGCCGCATTAACCTTAAGGCGTGTCCGGGACTCGAGAGCGCTGACTTTGAGAAAGAGAGCCTGTTCTGTGCCGTTGAGCGCACGAGTGGGCAGAAGGTTGGCACGGCCGAGATGACCTACAGCGCTCGTGCCGCCGGCAAGCGACGCGGTCGTTGGCTGGAGTGCGGCGAGCGTTCTCCCGTGCTCGACCTCGACCAGCTTGTTCGCCTGGAGGATGGTACGCCGGTCGAGTGGGGCAGCGTCTGGCTTCCTGCCAACCGTTGCGTCATCAACTGCACCACGACGCGCTAGGTATCTCGGGACAAAAGAGGGCCCGCAGCCGGTGGCTGCGGGCCCTCCTGCGCATACTGCTGGTCTTGCCCTAACTAGATCTGGGCAACCATGACCATGTTGGTGCTGGTGATGTAGTCGCCCTGGGAGGGAGCGGTGTTGGGGTCACCAGCGGTGAGGACAACCATGTCGCCCTCCTGCACCAGGTTGTTGCCCTTGGCAACGACGAGCGCGTGGTCGACCGTGGCGCTAAGGGAGCCCTGGGCAATGCCCTTGAGCACCGTGACGCCCCAGTAGAAGCAGCACTTACGCACGGTCGTCTCGTGCGGGGATACGGCGTAGACCGGCAGGCTCGGACGGAAGTTCGAGATCAGGCGAGCGGTGCGGCCAGACTCGGTGGGGGCGATGATGCACTTGGCGTTCACACGGTTGGCCGTGGTCACGGCAGCGAAGCCGATGGCACCGTTGACGTCGCGGACGCCGCCGCGCTCGTGGTACTGGTGACGCTCGGGGAGGTACTGCTCGGTCTCGCGGCAGATGGAGGCCATCATCTTCACGGCCTCGACCGGGTACTTACCGGCGGCAGACTCGCCGGAGAGCATGACGCAGTCCGTTCCGTCCATGATGGCGTTGGCAACGTCGTTGACCTCGGCTCGCGTCGGGCGCGGGTTGCGGATCATGGAGTCGAGCATCTGCGTGGCGGTGATGACGGGCTTGTAGGCCTCGTTGCACTTGCGAATCATTTCCTTTTGCGCGTGCGGCACCTTCTCGGGCGGAATCTCGATGCCCAGGTCGCCGCGGGCAACCATGATGCCGCTGGAGTGCTCGAGGATGTCATCGAAGTTCTCGATGCCGAGGGCGCACTCGATCTTCGGGTAGATGGAGACTTTGTCGCGACCGTGCTCCTTGCAGATCTGGCGAATCTCCTCGACGCCCTTGCCGTCGCGGATGAAGGAGGCGGCGATGGCGTCAATGCCCAGCTCGCAGCCGAAGATGATGTCCTCGCGGTCGCGCTCGGTGACGGCCGGCAGGGAGATGTCGACGCCCGGGATGTTCACGCCCTTGCGCTCTCCCAGGTCGCCGGAGTTGGCGAGGGTGCAGTAGATGTCGGTGCCCTCGATCTTGTCGACGTCGAACTCGAGCAGGCCGTCGTCGATCAGGACGCGGTCGCCGGGCTTGAGCTCGTTGGGGAGGTTCTTGAAGTCGAGCGAGAAGCGCTCGTGGTTGCCCACGACGCCGTCGTCGGTGGTGATGATGGTCTTGTCGCCAGTCTCGAAGTGAACCTTCTCGCCGTTCTCGAGGACGCCGGTGCGGACCTCGGGACCCTTGGTGTCGAGCAGGATGGCGATGGGCTTGCCAATCTCCTCGGAGATGCGGCGGACGCGGGCAACGCGCTCGCGGTGCTCGTCGTGGCTGCCGTGGGAGAAGTTGAAGCGGGCAACGTTCATGCCCGCGAGCATCATCTCGCGAAGCTTGTCGTCATCGTCGCAGGCCGGACCCATGGTGCAGACGATCTTGGTCTTCTTGTCTAGCATTCGTTTCCTTTCCTCTGCTGCGAACGGTCTCCGGGAGCCTTTCCCGGGGTCGTGGGCGGGCATTGCTCGCCCCGGTCGAGCGGCTCGGTGCCGCTCGTTGGTGAGTCAAACGATTCACCCGTTCATATGAGAAGCGCCGCCCTTCCGTGTGCAGGCGGCGCGTTGTTGGTCTAGCAGACGACCGAGCGATCCACGAAATCGGTCTTGTTGTCGAAGGCCACGGCGTTCTCGAGGGTCACACGGGCGATCTGGCTCAGGGCCTCCTTGGTGAAGAAGGCCTGGTGGCTCGTCATGACGACGTTGGGGAAGGAGCACAGGCGCGCGGTGACGGAGTCGATGACCTCGCCGGAGTGGTTCTGGTAGACGTTCGCGCCCTCCTCGTCGTACACGTCGAGGCCGGCGGCGCCAATCTTGCCGGAGAGGATGCCGCGGATGAGGGCCTGGGTGTCAACGAGGCCGCCACGGCCGGTGTTCACGAAGATCACGCCGTCCTTCATCTTGGCGATGGACTCGTCGTTGATCATGTGGCGGCTCTCCTCGTTCAGGAACGCGTGGAGAGAGATGAGGTCGCTGCGGCGGTACAGCTCGTCGTAGTCAACGTACTCGTCAACGACATGCTCCTCGTCAACCAGCTTCTGGTTGGGGTAGAGGTCGGAGCCGAGGACGTGCATGCCAAAACCCTTGCAGATGCGGCAGAGGGCGGCGCCGATGCGGCCGGTGCCAATGATGCCGGCGGTCTTGCCGTGGAGCGTCTCGCCCACGAGGCCGGAGAGGTCGAAGTCGTTCTCGCGAACGCGGATGTAGCCCTTGTGGATGCGGCGGTTGGCGCACAGGGCGAGGCCCATGGCGTGCTCGGCGATGGCCTCGGGCGAGTAGGCCGGGACGCGGGTGACCGTCATGCCAAGGTCCTTGGCAACGGGGACGTTCACGGCGTCGAAGCCGGCGCAACGCATGAGGACGAGCTTCACGTCAAAGCCGCGGAGAATCTCGAGCGTCATCGCGTTGGCCTCGGCGTTCACGAACGCGCAGACGGCGTCGTAGCCACGAGCGAGGGAAGCGGTGACGGGCGTGAGGTTGGCCTCCACGTAGTCGATCTTGACGCTGGGATAATCCTTGAGCTCGGCGTCGAACGACTCCTTGTCGTAGTCGCGGGCATCGTAGAACAGGATCTTCATACGGGTCGCTCCTTTGGTCTCGTGGCTACCGCTGAGCGGTGGGCGCCGCGGGGCTTGCCGCCGTGCCCGTGCCTACCAATTACCAACCCCGCATTGTAGTGCATCGGGCGCGCCTGCAAGCGTGAACGGTCGCATCCGTCAAAGAATAATTGCAGATGGAAGGGGTTGTCTACGGCGCAGGGGACATTTGACGCCGCTGCCGGCAACGCATCTTCGTTCGACACTTTGGGCGTCTGCGTTCGACGTGCCCGCCGGCGTCGCGGCGTGTCGGTTTTATGGCGGTGGGTGCGCGCGAGGTGGCGTTCTGCGGCGTGGCGTGCGGGGGAGCGCGCGTGCCGCGGTGCGATGCGCGCCCCGCAGCCTGGCGCGTGGGGCGGGACGGCGTGCGGGGACGGGGCGGATGTGCGTGCTGCGGCGTGACGCGCGACGACCACGGCAGGCGCGCTACTCCTTAAGGAGCCGCCACATGGTGGTGCGGCTGATGCCGAGGGTCTCGGCCGCGCGCGTCTTGTTGCCGTTGCAGCTCTGCAGCACGAGTCTCGCCACGTCGCGCTCGATGTCGGCGAGCGGGCGCAGGAGGTCCAGCGTGGAGCTCTCGCTTGGCGCCGAGGTTGACGAGAAGCGCGCCGTGCGCTCGCGGCCGAGGGCCTCGCGCACGCTCGCGGCCGTGACGCGCCTGCCGTGGCAGGTGGCGAACACCCAGTCCAGCACCTTTCGCAGTTGTAGGTAGTTCCTCGGCCACCGGAATGCCTCAAGCTCGTGCATCGCGGCCTCGCCCACGGCAGGTGGCTGCATGCCCGCCTCGGTTGCCGCATGGGCGAGGTAACCCAGGACGGCCGGGGCCACGCCGTCTGGTCTGGCGCGCAGCGGGGCCACGGTGAGCACGTGGCAGCGGAGCTGCTCGGCAAACACTGCGAGGGCGTCTGGCTCGGAGCCGTCCTCTCGGTCGTTGCCGGAGAGCAGCACGAGGTTGCGCTCGCAGAGGCCCGTCTGCCTGATGATTGTCAGAAGCTCGTGCCAGTGGTCGGACGTGAGGGCGTGCAGGCTCTTGAGGCAGAGGGTCTGCCCGCTCTCGTAGAGCGGGCTCGCGTTGCTCTCCGTAAGGAACTCGAGGCTTCGCTCGCTCAGAAGCGAGCAGTCCACGGAGACGTAGGGTCGCTGCGTGCGGCCGCTCGCAAGGTAGAGGAGCCTCACGATCTGGTCCTTGCCGCTTCCCACCTCGCCTCGGAGCATCACCGGCCGCCCGGAGGCGATGGCCGCCGAGACCTTTCCGGCGACAAGCGCCTCTGCCCCCGTCGCGCGGAACACGCTCTCCGCAAGCCCGCGCTCCACCTCGCCCACGCCGAGGTACTCGATGCCCGCCATGCTCCTGCGCACCAGCTCGCGCGAGCTGGTGACAAAGAACTCCACGTAGCGTGTGCCGTTCGCCTCGATGGAGGCGCGCCTCACGCGCCAGATGCGATGCGCGCGCTGGAGCACCGTGCGCTCCGAACCTTCGGCGAAGCGGCGGCCGATTTCTTCGAGCAGCCACCCCTGGTCCTCGGTGAGGTCCGAGTAGACGAGCTTGCCGCCCTCGTCGCACAGCACGAAGTTGCCGGGCTGGCTCTGGATGATCTGCCAGAGCAGGCGACTTTTCGCCGTGCCCTCGCGCCACTGGCTGAAGTAGAAGCGCACGCGGTCGAGCGCCTGCCGCACGCTCTCGGGTCCCGAGACGAGCAGGCGCGCGTCGAGGCCCCGCTCGCGTGCGGACTCGTAGGAGAAGTTGTCGCACAGGAACGTCTCGTGCCCCGAGGCTGCGAGCTCGTCGAGGGCGATCGGGACCTCGTCGGCAAAGTCCACCGTGCGCACGTCGATGGGGCGGGGGAGGAGGTCGGAGGCCCTCACGAGTTTCGTGAACGTGTTGCCAAAGCCCACCGCGGCGAGGCGAGGGCCCTCGGTGGGGATGCCGCGCGTCTGGCGCAGGACGTCGCCGGTGGAGAGCTCGATCTCCACCACGGGAACAGAGAGCTCTTCCTCAAGGATCTGGGCCGTGCCGCCGCGCGAGATGACGGCGTCGAAGTTCTGCGAGAAGCTCGTGTGCGCCACGGCGAGGCCGCTCTCGAGGTCTCCCACGTGGATGGTGAGGTCGATGTCCGGATAGTCCGGCGTGACGCCCTCCAGAACGGTGGCGAGCCCCGGGTAGGGCGCCACCGCGAGCACCTTTATGCGGTCCATGCGCCGCCTCCTTGTTGTGCCTGCCGTCTGGCGTGGCGGCAACATTCCTCCAGGTGTTTCAAATCTGAACGATACCACGCGTCTGGCACCTTACGGGCGAACGGTTGCGGCCCGATTATCAATGGCGCGGGGAGGCGAGAGGCCGCTCCGCAGATCGCGCGAGGCACAAGGCCCGCGCACGAGCCGATGGGAAGCCGATGACCGAACTCCTCCTCATAGCAGACGACCTCACGGGAGCCCTCGATGGCGCCGTGGCGTTCGTCGCCGCGGGGGTCGAGGTCTACCCGCTCGCGGGTGCGGGCCCCAGCGCAGACGAGCTCAGGTGTGGCGCCCGCGTCGTGGCCGTGAACGCCGCGACCCGCCACCTCACGCCCGAGGACGCCTCCTCCGCCGTCTCAAAGCTCGTTTGTGCCGCTCGTGAGGCCGGCGTGCGCGTGGTCTTCAAGAAGACGGACTCGGCGCTGCGCGGCAACGTGGGCGCAGAGCTCGCCGCCGCCCGTGACGTCCTGGGTGGCACGGCTCACTTCGTCCCCGCGTACCCCGGGCTCGGCCGTGTCACCCGCGGGGGCGTCCACTACGTGGACGGCGTGCCCGTGGGCGAGAGCTCCTTTGGGCGCGACCCATTCGAGCCGGTTCGCCACTCCGCCGTGCGCGACGTGATTGCCAGCCAGACCGCCACCGCCACCTGCACCGTGGCGGCCGGCGAGGAGGCCCCCGCCGCCTTCGAGGGCATCGCGGCCTACGATGCCACCACGCAGGATGAGGTCGACGCCATTGCCGGGCGCCTGCTTGCCGACGCCCCCGTGCTCGTTGCCGGCTGTGCCGGCCTCGCCGCTGGCGTGGCCCGTGCCCTCGGCGTCTCCGAGCTGCCCGTGCCCGAGCTGCCCTCTGGCAACGTCGCGGCACTCTGCGGCAGCGTGAACCCCGCCTCCATCGCCCAGTGCGCCTTCGCCACGGCCGCCGGCGCCCCCCAGTGGGTGGTCACCGAGGACCAGAAGAAGGACGCCCGCTGGGCCGATTCCCCCGAGTTCTCCGAGCTCGCCCACGCTGTTGCCGGCAGCTGGGACGCCCGTCCGCTCACCGTGGTGGATGCGAGCGCCTACACGCCCGCGCCCGACGGGGCGGCCCCTGCGCCCGCCGTGCGCGACCAGGTTGCCGCCAACCTCGGCGCCCTCGCGCTCGCCGTCGCCCGCGTCCACGCCGGGCAGGACGGCTACCTCTTCGTCATGGGCGGCGACGTGCTGCTCGCCCTCGTCGAGGCGGCCCGCGCCCGCACCCTCAAGATTCTGGGCGAGGTCACGACCGGCGTTGTTGCCAACGAGCTTCTGGTTGACGGCGTGCGCGTGAACGTCATCTCCAAGTCCGGCGGCTTTGGCGAGAGGGACCTGTTCCAGTGGGTCTCCGAGCGCCTTGCCGCGCCCCGCGCCGTCTAGGCGCGCCTGAGCTTTTGTCGAAAGATGGGCCAGACCCCAAAGGGGAGGCCCTCAACAAGAAGGGGAGTTGCACACATGCTTAAGCAGTATTGCCTCAAGCTTCCGAAGGCCGTCTACTCGGGCGAGGACGCCACCGACAAGGTGGCCCAGGTCGTTGCCGAGAACAAGGCCACGAAGGTGTGCCTGTTCACCGACAAGGCCCTCCACAAGTTGGGCCTCGCCGACGAGGCCGTCCGCCTCATCAGGGAGGCCGGCGCCGAGGTCGAGGTCATCGACGACATCCCCGCCGAGCCTGCCTACGCCGACGTCCAGGCCGTCGTGGACCGCTTCAAGGCCATGGGTGCCGACCAGATCGTGGCCGTGGGCGGCGGCTCGGTCATGGACACCGCCAAGCTCGTGGCCGTGCTCGCCACCGACGAGTACGACATCAAGGACCTGCTCGCCGACCCCACGAAGGCCAAGAAGCAGATTCGCACGCTCATGATCCCCACCACCGCCGGCACCGGCGCCGAGGCCACGCCCAACGCCATCGTGGCCGTGCCCGAGGACGAGCTCAAGGTGGGCATCGTCTCCAACGAGATGATGGCTGACGACGTCATCCTCGACGCTCGCATGATTAAGAACCTCCCGCGCCCGATTGCCGCGTCCATCGGCATCGATGCCCTCTGCCACGCCATCGAGTGCTACACCTCCACGAAGGCCAACCCGCTCTCCGACACCTTCGCGCTCGAGGCTCTCGACCTCATCCTCAAGAACATAATCCCGGCCTGCGACGATCCCGAGGCCATGGAGGCCAAGCGCAACATGCAGCTCGCGAGCTTCTACGCGGGCATCGCCATCACGGCCGCCGGCACCACCGCGGTCCACGCCCTGAGCTACCCGCTTGGCGGCCGCTACCACATCGCCCACGGCGTCTCCAACGCCATTCTGCTCGTGCCGGTCTTCCGCTTCAACGAGCCGGCCATCCGCGGCCGCCTCGCAACCGCCTACGACCGCTGCGTTGCCGGCGACGCCGCCACCGACGAGGGGAAGTCCGCCGCGATGATCGAGCTGCTCGACAAGATCGTGAGGCACCTCGACATCCCCAAGAACCTTGGCGAGCTGGGCGTCGAGAACCCCGACCTTGACGGCCTGGTTGAGGCCGGCATGAAGGTCACCCGCCTGCTCGTGAACAACATGCGCGAGGTCACGCCCGAGGACGCCCGCGCCATCTACCAGCAGATCATCTAGACAACCGAGGGGCGTCGCGGGCGTTGCCTGAGCGTCTGCGACGTGCCAAGCGCATGGCGAGGGGCGCGCCGTAATCGTCCCACCGCACAAGCTATGGGCCCAAGGCCCCGGAGAAAGGGAACCGCCATGAAGAACATCGAGCTCAAGGGTATCGTTGTCCCCATCGTCACCCCGATGAACGAGGACGAGACCATCAACACCGAGGAGCTGTGCCGCCAGGTCGACCGCCAGATCGAGGCCGGCATCCACGGCATCTTCCCGTTTGGCACCAACGGCGAGGGCTACATCCTCAACGGCGAGGAGAAGAAGCTCGTCCTCGAGACCGTCATCGACCAGGTTGCCGGCCGCGTGCCCGTCTACGCCGGTACGGGCTGCGTCTCCACCAAGGAGACCATCGAGCAGTGCAAGATGGCCGAGGCCGCCGGCGCCGACATCCTCTCCGTGATTACCCCGAGCTTCGCCAAGGCCAGCCAGCACGAGCTCAAGGTCCACTACGAGACCGTCGCCGCCGCCGTGCCCAACATGCCGATCGTGCTCTACAACATCCCGATGCGCACCGGCAACGCCCTTGAGCCCGAGACCGTCGTCGAGCTCGCCCACGTGGACAATATCGTGGGTGCCAAGGACTCCTCCGGCGACTGGGACAACCTGTCCGCCTATATCGAGCTCACCAAGGGCCTCGACTTTGGCGTGCTCTCCGGCAACGACGCCCTCATCCTCAAGGCCCTCCAGGCCGGTGCCAAGGGCGCCATCGCCGGCTGCGCCAACGTCTACCCCAAGAACATGGTGGGCATCTATGAGAACTTCGTCGCCGGCGACCTCGAGGCCGCCGAGGCCTGCCAGGGCAACGTCGCCGCGCTGCGCGCCTGCTTCAAGTACGGCAACCCCAACACCGTGGTGAAGACGGCCGTGAACCTGCTCGGCTACCCGGTTGGCAAGTGCCGCGCCCCGTTCAACTACCTCTGCCCCGAGGGCGTCGAGGCCCTGAAGGCCGCCCTCGAGTCCGACCGTGAGAAGGGAATCTGCTAGATGGCCGACACACGTCCCATCGTCGGCATCACCATGGGTGACCCGGCTGGCAATGGCCCCGAGATCACCGTCAAGGCGCTTGCCGACGCCACCCTGTATGACCGGTGCCGCCCCATCGTGGTGGGCGACGCCAAGATGCTCGAGCAGGCCAAGGGCTTCGTCGGGCACCCCGAGATCGCGATCAACCCGGTCTCCTCCGTGGCCGACGCCAAGTTCGAGGCCGGCACCATCGACGTCTACCACCTCGATCTCATCGCCGACGTGAAGGCGTTCAAGCTCGGCGAGGTGTCTGCCGAGGGCGGAAACGCCGCCTTCCAGAGCGTCAAGAAGGTCATCGAGCTCGCCATGGCCGGCGAGGTTGACGCCACGGTCACAAACGCGCTCAACAAGGAGGCCATGAACCTCGCGCTCGCGCCCAAGGGCATGCACTTCGATGGGCACACCGAGATCTACGCCACCTACACGCACACCAAGAAGTACACGATGATGCTCGCCCACCACGACTTCCGCGTGGTGCACGTCTCCACCCACGTGAGCCTGCGCGAGGCCTGCGACCGCGTGAAGACGCCGCGCGTCCTCGAGTGCATCGAGCTGGCCAACGAGGCCTGCAAGAACCTCGGCATCGAGAACCCGCGCGTGGCCGTTGCCGGCCTCAACCCGCACTGTGGCGAGAACGGCCTGTTTGGCATGGAGGAGATCGACGAGATCAAGCCTGCCATCGAGATCGCGAAGGCCCGCGGCATCAACGCGATTGGCCCCTGCCCGCCCGATTCCGTGTTCTCCGAGATGCACGGCGGCTGGTACGACATCTGCGTGTGCATGTACCACGACCAGGGGCACATCCCCACGAAGGTTCTGGGCTTCAACTACGACCGCGACGCCCAGGCGTGGAAGGCGGTCGAGGGCGTGAACGTCACGCTGGGCCTGCCCATCATCCGCACCTCGGTGGACCACGGCACCGGCTTTGCGCTCGCGGGCAAGGGCACGAGCAATGCGCTCTCCCTCGTGAACGCCATCGACTACGCGCTGCGCATGGCGGCCGGCAAGAAGGCCAAGGAGCAGTAGGTGGGCGAGGGCCTCAGGCGGCCCGGCACCCTTGAGGAGGGGTGGCGCCGGGCCGCGGGGCCTTCCAGCAAGGAAGTACGGCGGCACCTGAGGTTCCGCCAGCACTCTTTATAGGTTGGTGACGGCACGGGCCGCCACCAAGGGGGGCCACCGCACGCGCGGTGGCGAGAAAGGAGAAGGCAATGACCACAGCGATGATTCTCGCTCTCGTCGTGCTCGTCGCCATGATCCTCATGATCATGTTCGACGTCCTGCCGTTCGGCGTGCCGCCCCTGGCATGCTGCGTTCTTATCGTGATCTTTGGCTCCGTCTTCGGTGGTGCCATGCCCGAGCTCGAGAAGCCCTGGGACATCTCGTACGCCTTCGCGGGCTTCACCAACAACACGGTGTGGATGCTCGCGTTCTTCATGGTCATCCTGGCAGCCATCCAGAAGACCCAGATGATCAACAAGGTCAAGGACGCCATGACCAAGCTCGTCGAGATTGGCGGCTTCAAGAGCTACGTGGCGCTGCTCATCGTCGTCATGCTCGGCGCCTCCATCCTCGGCATGGGCTCAACGGCCTTCTACGTGCTGATCTTCTCGCTTGTCGTCACCATGCCCTATAACGACAAGCTTCCGGGCTCCAAGCTGATGCTCCCGCTCGGCATCGCCTCCAACCACCCGCTCATCCCCATCAACGTTGCCCTGCAGTACGGTGTGGCCGTCTCCATCCTGGCCTCCGCCGGCCTCGGCGAGTCCATCTCGATGATGCAGTTCGCCATCGTCACGCTCTTCCTGTCCGTTGGATTCTTCGTCTGGGCGGTCATCGGCTACAGGTTCCTCCCGAGCCACCCCGTGGCCGAGCCCACCGTCGAGAACGCTGCCGCGCTCTCCGGTGACGGCGCCGCCACCATGGAGCCCTGGAAGGAGGCCATTACGATCATCTCCTTCGTGGTCGCCATCGTTGCCATGATGTTCGTCGACACCCTCGGCCAGCTCTCCTACATCATCCCGGGCGTTGCTGCCATCGTGATGCTGCTCATCAAGGTCCTGGACTTCACCGAGTTCCGCGACAACCTCTTCAGCCCGATCATCCTCATGACCGCCGGCGTCATCCCCGTGGCCAACTGCCTTGCCGACTCTGGCCTGTCCCTCATGGTGGGCAACGCGGTCGCCAGCGTCATCGGCACCGGCGTGCCTCCGTTCGTCCTGCTGCTCATCTTCACCGTGCTCTGCTCCACGTTCGCCTGCTTCACCGGCTCCCAGGTGGGCATCGCGATGATCTTCGCCCCGCTCGCCATCGCCGTGTGCCAGGGTCTCGGCTACAACCCGATGGCCGCCTGCGTGGCCGTCGTGCTCTCCGCCTGGGCCGGCCACTACATGCCGATCGACGGCCTGCCCGCCATGGCCTACGGCATGGGCAAGTACACGATGGCCGAGTTCTGGAAGTTCACCATCCCGCAGTACGTCGTGCGCCTGCTGTTCCTCTGTGCCGGCGCCCTGATCGTCTTCCCGATGTAGGACCTCTGACAGACTCGCTCGAAAACACTGGGGCCGCCTCGCCAAAGCGGCGGGGCGGCCCCGATTCGTAACCATCTGAGAAGGAGAGCTCCATGCCCATCAAGACGCTGCCCGGCCTCACGCCCGACGGCCAGATTTACTTCGACGAGGACATGCAGGTCAGCGAGGCCATGCTGCCGCCTGGTCCCTGGAAGACCGCCCATGGCCCCGGCCTGCTCGAGACGCCCGCCGGCACGCTGCTGTGCTGCTGGTTTGCCGGCACCTTCGAGGGCGACACGGACATCAACATCGTGGTGTCCCGTCTGGAGAAGGGTGCCTCCCAGTGGGAGGAGCCCACGTACATCTCCCAGAACGACGACCGCTCTGACCAGAACCCGTCGCTGTTCCTGGCCCCCAACGGCGACATCTGGGCCATGTACACCTCCCAGCTGGGCCGCCAGCCGGGCAAGGACAACATGCAGTACACGAGCGTCATCAAGCGTCAGGTGAGCCGCGACGACGGCCGTACCTGGAGCGAGCCGGAGGTCATGTTTGGCGACGAGGGCACCTTTGCCCGCCAGGCCATCCAGGTGCTCTCCAACGGCCGCTGGATCTACGGCCTGTGGCTCTGCACGGACTCCGCCAACGGCCTTGCAGGCGACCCGAGTGCCTTCATGGTCTCTGACGACCAGGGCGCCACCTGGAAGCGCGTCGACATGCCGGGCTCTGCCGGCCGCGTGCACCCCAGCGTCGTCGACCTGGGCGACGGCCACCTGGCCGCGTTCATGCGCTCGCGCGAGGCTGACTTCATCTACCGCAGCGAGTCCAGCGACTACGGCGACACCTGGAGCGTGCCGGTGCCCACGCCGCTGCCCAACAACAACTCGGGCATCGCGGCGCTGCGCCTCGCGAGCGGGCGCGTGGCCATCGCCTACAACCACAACTCCGCGCCTGCCACCTATGGCAAGAAGGGCGCCTGGCCGGCGCTGCGCAACCCCGTGTCCATCGCGCTCTCCGAGGATGGCGGCAAGACCTTCCCGCTCATCCGCCACATCGAGCGCGGCGAGGGCTATGTGGGAGACGAGAACAAGTTCAACAACCGTCAGTACGAGTACCCCACGCTCATCCAGGCGGCCGACGGCATGCTGCACCTGGCCTATGCCTACCAGACGCGTCGCGGCGTGAAGTGGGTGACGCTCTCCGAGGACGACGTCATGGGCAAGGTGCGCGGCGAGGGTACCTACAACCCCACCTCCGGCGAGGGCTGCCGCTAGGACGGCCGCCGGGGTCAAGCGGAATCCGCCGGGTTGCTCGCGACGACGCGTGCGGGCGGAAGGCAACAAGAAGGCAATGGCGGGTCGCGCGCCTGCCTCAACAAGAAGGGACGCACCATGATTTACGACGGACTGAAGGAAATCGGCCGCTACCGTGGCCTCAAGGACACGCTCGACACGCTCATCGACTGGCTGGCCGAGAACGATCCCGCGGAGCTTCCCCTGGGCAAGACCGTGATTGACGGCGACAAGGTATTCGCCAATACCATGGAGTCTTCCACCAAGCCCCTCGAGGAGGGCCGCTTCGAGTTCCACCACCACTACGCCGACGTCCAGGTTGACCTTGAGGGTGCCGAGCGCTTCTGCGTCACGCCGGGCTCCATCGACATCACGGTGCCCTACGACGCGGATTCGGACAAGGGCTACGGCCTGGCCTCCGAGGGCAACGACGACGTGCTCACGGGCACGCTCGACCATGGGCGCTTCGTGGTCTACGTTCCGGGCGAGCCCCACATGTGCAACATCGTGATTCCGGGCCAGGAGGTTGGCCCGCTCAAGAAGATCTGCTTCAAGGTGCTCTGGGACTAGCGGAGGACCTATCCGGGCGTTGGCGTCCGGGCGAGGATGGGGTCGCTCGAGGCCGGCCGGGGGTGGTGACCTCGGCCGGCTGCGGCTGGCGAGGCAAGGCAATGCGGGGCCCTCGCTCGGCGGCCTTGCCTATGCCGCGATCGGGCCCAACCTCGCGTTTATTGCCCTGGCGCCCGCGCTTGCCTTGGCGGTTGCCGTGTGGCTCGCGAGGCGGGCGAGCCTCGACGGGGTTACGGCGTAGGACCGCGACTGAAGATGGACCGGGGCGTCCGTGCGCCCATGGTATGAAAACTAATACCCGCGCAGACCGTTCGCGTAAAAGTCGAACGCTTTAGTGGGACGACACAGCTGAGGAACAATTTGCGTAGGGTACTATGAAAAGGCGTTTTGAAAGCGCGCCTGGCATTGCAGGCTTGATGGGCCCTTGCCCCTCCTGGGGAATTATGATCGGGCATCAAGCTGCTGGGCGCTCGAGACCCAGGAGGAGACAGCGTTGAAACAGTATCTGGAAACCAGGCAGGCCGTGCTTGACGAGCTCGGCACGACGGAGGCGGGGGGCCTCACGTCTGCCGAGGCTTCGCAGCGTCTTGCGAAGCATGGTCCCAACAAGCTGAGGGAAGAGGAGAAGACCCCGCTCTGGATTCGCTTCTTCCAGCAGATGGCCGATCCCATGGTCATCATGCTGATCGTGGCCGCGGCCATCTCGGCGGCCACCGGCTTCATCCAGGGCGAGCCCGACTTCGCCGACGTGATCATCATCATGGCGGTCGTCGTCATCAACTCCGCGCTCGGCGTCATCCAGGAGGCCAAGAGCGAGGAGGCCCTGGCGGCCCTTCAGGAGATGAGCGCTGCCCAGTCCAAGGTCATCCGCGACGGCAAGATGGTCTCGCTCCACTCGAGCGAACTCGTCCCCGGTGACATCATCCTGCTCGAGGCCGGCGACTCCGTGCCCGCGGACTGCCGCGTCCTCGAGAGCGCGTCCATGAAGATTGAGGAGGCCGCTCTCACCGGCGAGTCTGTGCCGGTGGACAAGCACGCCGACGTCATCGCACTTGCCGACGGTGCCGACGACGTGTCCCTCGGTGACCGTAAGAACATGTGCTACATGGGCTCCACCGTCGTCTACGGCCGCGGGCGCGCCGTCGTGTGCGGCACGGGCATGGAGACCGAGATGGGCAAGATTGCCGGCGCCCTGTCCGAGGCCAAGGAGGAGCTCACCCCGCTGCAGATCAAGCTCGCCGAGCTCTCGAACATCCTCACCAAGCTCGTCATCGTGATCTGCGTCGTCGTCTTTGCCGTCGACGTCCTGCGCCACGGCCTCAGCAACGTCGCAACTGAGCCTGCCTACCTGCTCGACACCTTCATGGTGGCCGTGTCGCTGGCAGTCGCCGCCATCCCCGAGGGCCTCGTGGCCGTCGTGACCATCGTGCTGTCCCTCGGCGTTACCAAGATGGCCAAGCGCCAGGCCATCATCCGCAACCTGTCTGCCGTCGAGACCCTCGGCTGCACCCAGGTCATCTGCTCGGACAAGACCGGCACCCTCACCCAGAACAAGATGACCGTGGTCAAGCACGAGCTCTCCTGTGACGAGAACACGCTGCTTGCCGGCATGGCCCTGTGCTCCGACGCCAAGTGGGATGCCGAGAAGGGCGTTGCCGTGGGCGAGCCCACCGAGTGCGCCCTCGTGACCGATGCCGCCAACGCCGGCCTCACGAGCCTCGTGGAGGAGGAGCCGCGCCTTGGCGAGGCCCCGTTCGACTCCGGCCGCAAGATGATGTCCGTCGTCATCAAGCGCAAGGACGGCTCCATCGAGCAGTTCACCAAGGGTGGCCCCGACGTCGTCCTCGGCCGCTGCACGCACATCTGGGAGGACGGCAAGGTCGTCCCGATGACCGACGCCCACCGCGAGCGCATCATGGCCGCCAACAAGGCCATGGCCGACGAGGCCCTGCGCGTGCTCGCCCTCGCCAGCAAGGACCTGGACGAGGTCCCGGCCGACTGCTCGCCCGAGGCCCTCGAGCACGACCTCGTGTTCTGCGGCCTCTCCGGCATGATCGACCCCGAGCGTCCCGAGGTGGCTCCGGCCATCAAGGAGGCCCACGACGCCGGCATCCGCACCGTCATGATCACCGGCGACCACATCGACACAGCCGTCGCCATCGCCAAGAACCTCGGCATCATCACGGACCGCAGCCAGGCCATCACCGGCGCCGAGCTCGACAAGATGAGCGACGAGGAGCTCGACCGCGTCATCGAGAACTACGGCGTCTACGCTCGCGTCCAGCCTGAGCACAAGACCCGCATCGTCGAGGCTTGGAAGTCTCGCGACCAGATCGTTGCCATGACCGGCGATGGCGTGAATGACGCGCCGTCCATCAAGCGCGCCGACATCGGCGTGGGCATGGGCATCACCGGCACCGACGTCACCAAGGGCGTTGCCGACATGGTGCTCGCCGATGACAACTTCGCCACCATCATCAGCGCGTGCGAAGAGGGTCGTCGCATCTACGACAACATCCGCAAGGTCATCCAGTTCTTGCTCTCCGCGAACCTTGCCGAGGTCTTCTCGGTGTTCATCGCCACGCTCATCGGCTTCACCCTGTTCCAGCCGGTGCAGCTGCTCTGGGTCAATCTCGTGACGGACTGCTTCCCGGCGCTGGCGCTTGGCATGGAGGAGGCCGAGGGCAACGTCATGAAGCGCAAGCCCCGCAACGCCTCCGACGGCGTGTTTGCCGGCCACATGGGCCTCGACTGCATCGTCCAGGGCCTCATCATCACCGTGCTGGTCCTCGCGAGCTTCTTTGCGGGCATCTACATGTTCACCGGCACCATCGACTTTGAGGCGCTTGCCGCCGGCCTGGTCTCCGATGTTGACGAGAAGGGCGTCATGATGGCGTTCATCACGCTCAACATGGTCGAGATCTTCCACTGCTTCAACATGCGCAGCCGTCGCCTGTCGCTGTTCCAGATGCCCAAGCAGAACAAGTGGCTCTGGGGCGCCGCAATCCTGGCCCTCGTGCTGACGCTCATCGTGGTCGAGGTCGACTCGCTGGCCATGATGTTCTTTGGCGTGCACCAGCTCGAGTTCTCCGGCATGCTCGCTGCCCTGGGCATCGCGTTTTTGATTATCCCGCTGACCGAGATCTACAAGGCAATCATGCGTGCCGTGGAGAAGGACGCCGAGCGCATGTATTCGTCCAGACGGGCTGCCCGCGCATAACGCGCACCGCCTGCGCCCCTGCCGAATATCCGGCAGGGGCGCTTTTTTGTGGCGAATGGACCCTCTGAGCTGCTAGGCTATCGGCCCGTACGGCAACGGCGGCGAGTGGGGTGCACGTGGGCAAGCGAGCGGCGAAGACATCTGGCAAGGCGCGGCGTCGCTCGGGCGGCGGCGTGGGCACGAGGGCGTCCAGGCGAGGCCGTGGCGCAGGCTCGGCCGAGGTGCTGAGCGACCTTCCTGCCGTGGACGAGCTTGCCAACGTGCCTGCCTTCGAGGACTTGCGCCCGAGCGAGGCCCAGCGCGAGGCGTTCCTTACGGCGCGTGAGCAGGTCGCGAGCCGCATGGGGCGAAACTACGCCGATGCGCTCGACCTGGGATGCGTGGTGCGCCTCGACCGCGGCTTTCCGCTGGTGGCCTGCGAGGGTCGCTCCTTCAGGGCGGAGCACGCCGTTGGGTTTGCCAAGGGTGTCGCCGCCGAGACAGGCCTCATGCCAACGGTGGGAGATTGGGTGGCCGTGGCCCTGCCGCCCGAGCACGATATGGGCGTCATCGAGGAGGTGCTCCCCAGGCGCTCAGCCTTCGTGCGGTGGCGCGGGGGTCGCAGGGGCGAGTTTCAGACGCTCGCGGCCAACCTTGACGCCGTAGTGGTTGTGGCGGCGCTTGGCGAGGGCGAGGTTCCACTCGACAGAATTGCTCGCTCGCTCGTGCTCGTGCGTGACTGCGGGGCCGTTCCGGCAGTGGTGCTCACCAAGGCAGACCGCAAGCAGAGCGATGACGCCCTGGAGGCGGACGTGGCCCGGGTGCGACGCCTTGCGGGCGAGGACGCGCGCGTGGTGGTTACGTCGTCCGCCGAGGGCGTGGGCATCGACGCGGTGCGCGCGCTTGTTCCGGAGCGTTCCGTGGCCATGATCCTGGGCGAGTCTGGCGCCGGCAAGTCGACTTTGCTCAACGCTCTGCTCGGGCAGGACGCGCTGGCCACGGGCGCCGTGCGCGAGCGAGACGACGCGGGGCGCCACACCACGGTGGCCCGCATGATGGTGAAGGTGCCCGGCGCGGGCGTCATCTGCGACGCCCCCGGGCTCAGGAGCCTGCCGCTCGTGGGACACGAGCGCGGGCTTGCCCTCGCGTTTCCCGAAATCGCCGAGCTGGCGGGGGAGTGCCGCTTCAGGGACTGCACCCATGGCAGCGAGCCGGGCTGTGCCGTTCGTGCGGCGGGGCGCGCCGGCGAGCTGGACGAGGTGCGCCTCCAGGCCTATCTGGCGCTTGCGGACGAGATGCGCGCAAGTGCCCAGTCACTCGACCCGGACGTGACGCTGTAGGGCCCTTTGGTGCCCTTGGGACAAGACTCCCTGGCTGCAACGTGCCCAGAGACCCCTTCTCGCCTGACGTAACCCGTGTTGTGCCCGTTCTCCGGCCACCACATGAGTGCATATGACACGGTTGTTGGCCCGGGCCTGGACGAGGCGCGGCGCGGCCCGCGCCACCGAATGAGTGCATATGACACGATTGTTGGCCATTGGCTTGCCGCCAGCGAACCGGTCTGTTCGCCTTGCGTCTTTTGGTGAGAGTGCGGCTTTTATAGTGCTGAGCGGTACTTTTTCCCATAGCTCTCTAGCTGCGGCGCCTTGAGTTATCAACAAGTAGTGCTGCACGAGTTGCAGGTTTTACCGCAAAACCTGTTTGGTGTTTGTTCGATTTGCGTTTGCGCCAGACGGAGTTTCCGTCCTTTCTTTTCAAAGGCCCTTCCCCTGCGGGCGATGATGCCGCCAAGGACCGAGATGGCAGGAGGAGCCATGAGGAGAAGGACGAGGATCGCGCTTTCCGTGGCGTGCGGCGTGCTGGCCATGATGCTGGCGGCAACCTATGCAGATGCTGCCCAGCAGGAGGCAGAGGCGGCGCGTGCGGAGGCGCTGGAGCGCTATGGCGGCGAGGTGGCGAGCCTCGTCGTTGCCAAGAGGGGACTCACCGCCGGAGACGTGCTGTCGCAGTCCGACGTCGAGGTGCGCGAGTGGCTCGTGGACCTGGCCCCGGAGGGCGCCGTCTCAAACCTTGATGACATCGTGGGCATGCGCCTGACGTCTGCCGTTGCCGCCGGCTCCCCTCTGTGCGAGGTGGACTTCGCTGGGACGGAGGGCACGCTCGAGGTGCCCGAGGGCCGCGTTGCCGTGTCGGTGAAACTCACGGACAAGACTGGCGTCACGGCATCACTGGCACGTGGCTCCAGGCTTCTCGCCTACGAGGTGCGCGAG
The DNA here is from genome assembly GCF_901212655.1 of Olsenella uli. Taxonomy (GTDB): domain Bacteria; phylum Actinomycetota; class Coriobacteriia; order Coriobacteriales; family Atopobiaceae; genus Parolsenella; species Parolsenella uli_A. The sequence continues at coordinate 77,286 of NZ_CAAKON010000023.1, forward strand.
GGCGGCACGTCGCTCATCTCGGGCGACGCGAGCGTGGTGGGCTCTGCGTCTGGCGGAGCGGGCTCGTCCTCCCTCACGATCGCGGTGGCGCCCTCGGTGGTGGCGCGGGTGCTCGCGGCAAGCTCCGAGGGGACGCTGAGGCTGGCGGTTCCCGCGCAGGACGTCGATGAGGGCGAGCTCTCGGGCTCCGTGACGGAGGTGCCGGCGGAGACGGGGACAGAAGCCCAGGCGGCAACGGAGGCTGGGGCAGAGGCAGGCGGCGAGTCTGGGCCTGGCGCTCCTTCCGAGGCCGCGCAGCCGGCGGGGGATGCCGAGACGGGTGGAGGCGAGTAGCCGTGGCCGGTGGCTGGCTGGTGGTTGCCGAGCCATCTCGCGCCCCTGCGCTCGGCGCGGCCGTTGCCGGCATGGGAGACAGCGTGACCTCGGAGGGCAATCCCTGGCGGGCGCGCGAGCTGCTTGCCGGCGGCCTCGTGGGCAGCGGCGTTGTGGTGGCCGAGGGCGTAGCCGGACCGGATGCCGTGAACGTTGCGGCGGCGCTGGTGGCAGACGGCAATGCCGCAGAGGTGGTGCTGGCGGTGGGGCATGCCTCGGGGTCGCTGAGGTCGCGCGCCAAGCGCGCGGGCATCTCGAGGGTGGTGGAGTTTGGGGAACTTGCCGCACGGGGCGGCGTCGCGGGCGCGAAGGGTGGCCTCGGTGCTTCGTCGTTGGCCCCGGCGGCGGAAGGGCCTCGTAGGCACGCGGGTGCGAGCGCCGCGACGGACTGCACCGACGCGAACGGTGTGGCGGATGTGGCGGCAAGCCTTGGTGAGCGGGACGTTGTGTGCCAGCGTAAGTGTGCCGGGGCAGACCCGGGCATTCGGCGCCGTGAGGGCGTGCCGGTGCTGTGCCTCGTGTCCGGAAGGGGTGGCGTTGGCAAGACGTCCGTCTGCGCGCTCTGGGGACACCTTGCATCCGGCTGGGGCCTCAGAGTGGCTGCACTCGACCTGGACCTTGCCTTTGGCAACCTGCACGCGGTCTGTGGCGCCGACCGCCCTGGAGACCTCTCGCTCCTTGCGGGCGAGGGCGGCTGCGCGGCGGGGGCTATCGACTCCCTTGGCGTGGTGGCCTCGGAGCGCCTGACGGTATGGGGCCCGTGTGCCTCGCCGGAGCGCGCGGAGCTCGTGCAGCCGCTTGCCGAGCGCATCGCATGCCACCTCACTCAAGCCCATGACCTCGTGCTTATTGACACGACGACAAACTGGGGCGACGCCGTGGCGGCCGCCGCCCAGATGGCGGACCGCCTTGTGGTGGTATCCGACGGACGCCCCGGCGGCATGCCGGCCCTCGCGCGGTGCGGCAGCCTCGCCGTGCGCCTGGGCGTGGCACGCACCCGCATCGTGAGGCTGGTCAACGGCTGCGATGCCCGCGGTCGTGACGAGGCGAGGCTCATGAGGGCTGCGCAGGGCTTTGAGTTTGCGCGCGAGATACGGGTGCTCGACGGTGGTGGCGAGGCAACCGAGCTGCTGGCGTCTGGCCATGCGCCCGAGCTCGCGGCATCGGGGGACGGGTTTGCGGAGTCGCTTGCGACGGGCCTCGCCCAGCTGCTCAAGGAGCTGGGCAGGTTGCCTGACAACGAGGGCGCGCTCAAGGCGCTTGAGGGCAAGAGGCGCCAGCGTGGCTTTCTGGGAAGGCGGAGGGAGGTGACGTAAATGGGCCTGCTCGCGCGCGTCGAGGACGCGGGCATATCCGACGGGCTCGATGCCGAGCCGCATGCGTCGAGGGCGGAGCTGAGGTCGCGCCTGAAGCGTGGGCTGGTGGAGCGCGTGGGCCTCACCGAGGTGGCGTCCCTCGTCTCCGAGGGCGATGTCAGACGCGCCCGCGAGGAGCTTGGCGTGGCGCTGCGGGCGCAGGTCAACTCCGAGGGCTTCGAGGACGTGGCGGAGCAGGAGCGCGAGGAGCTTGTGCGTGAGGTGCTGGACGAGGTGGTTGGCCTCGGCCCCCTGCAGTCGCTTCTGGACGACGACTCCATCACGGAGGTCATGGTGAATGGGTGCGACTCGCTCTACTACGAGCGCGACGGCCGCGTGTGCCGCGCGGGTCGCGTGTTTGACTCGCCAGCGCAGATCATGCTCGCCATGGACCGGATCCTCGCCCCCTTGGGAAGGAGGCTCGATGACGCGAGCCCCATCGTGAACGCCCGTCTCAAGAACGGCTACCGCGTGAACGCGGTGATTCCGCCCGTTGCGGTCGATGGCCCCATGGTCACCATCCGCAAGTTCTCGGGTGCCGTAAGGTCGCTCGAGAGTCTCGTTGGGCTGGGCTCGGTGCCCGCGTGGTATGCGCAGCTTTTGCGCTGGGCCGTGCGGCTCAGGTGCGACATCGCGGTGGCGGGCGGCACGGGGTCTGGCAAGACGACCCTGCTCAACGCGCTTTCCCGAGAGATTCCCGCCGGCGAGCGCATCGTGACCATCGAGGACTCTGCCGAGCTCCGCTTCGACGAAGGCAAGCACGTCGTGCGGCTTGAGGCCCGTGACGCCTCCATCGAGGGCACGGGCGCGGTGACCATCCGCATGCTGGTGACCAATGCGCTGCGCATGCGCCCAGACCGCATCGTCGTGGGCGAAGTGCGCGGCGAAGAGTGCATCGACATGCTGCAGGCCATGAACACGGGACATGACGGGTCGCTGACCACGCTTCACGCGGGAACCGCCAAGGAGGCAATCTCGAGGCTCGTGCTCATGGCGCGGTTTGGGATGGACCTGCCCGCGCAGCTCATCGAGGAGCAGGTGGCCACGGCATTGGACCTCATCGTGATGTCGCGCCGTATGCCCGACGGCTCCCGCGCCATCACCTCGCTGAGCGGGGTGGGCAGGGCCGAGGACGGTTCGGTGGGACTCACGGAGCTCGTCTCGTTCGAGGTTGGCACCCGCTCGTGGCACCTGGAGCGAGAGCCCGCCTTCCTTGGCGTGGCGGTCAGAGACGGCATGCTGGACGCGGGGGAGGTGGCCGCATGGAGGCGTTCGTGCTCCTAGGGGCGGCGCTCGCGGCGTCATGCGCGGGATGGATTGCCCTGGGGTCCGGCCATGGCTCCGAGGCGCTTGCGAGCGCCCGCGTGGAGCTCACGAGGCGCCGGCTGCTGCGGGTGGCGTCGAGCTTCGGCTCGTCTGGCGCTCTCGAGCGCGCGGGTGGCGTGGGGTGGGTGCGGGAGGCCGTCTCGGTTGTGCTCGCCCGTCGGTCGGGCGCGCTCCGGGGGTTGGACGAGCCGGGGGCCAGGGCCGTGCTCGTCGTGCTGTGGCTGGGGCTCGTTGGGCTTGGCCTGCTTGCCTCGGGTCCCGCGGGCGGCGTGGTGCTTGGTGCGGCCGCGCTGGTTGCGGCGCCCGCCTGGGGCGCTTCGCGCGCCAAGGCGAGGGCAGACGGCATCGCGCGACAGGTGCCGGGCATGTTCCGCTCCCTGGCGGTGGCGCTCGGCTCCGGCCGAACGCTCGCCCAGGCCATCTCGTATGTGGCAACACGGGGTACGGGGGAGCTTGCGCGCGAGTTCGGACGCGCCTCGCTCATGGTGTCGTGCGGCGTCTCGGCCCAGGAGGCTTTGGGGGAGCTCGCGCAAAGGACGCGTGCGCCTGGCGTCGACCTCATGGTGTGCGCCCTCGTGGTGTCCCTGCGCACGGGCGCCCCCTTGCAGGGGCTCTTCCTGCGCTCGGCACGTCTCGCCGAGCGGAGGTTTGAGCTCGAGCGGGAGCTCATGGGCAAGACGGCACAGGTGAGACTCTCGGCCCGAATTGTGAGTGCCTTGCCCGTGGGGCTCGTTTGCGTGCTGGCCCTGCTCTCACCGGACTTTCGCGCTGGCCTCGCCACACCGGTGGGGACGGGGAGCGTCGTCGTGGCGGCGGTCCTCGACGCCTTGGCCCTGCTCGTGATCAGGAGGCTCATGAAGGGAGTGCTCTGATGTGGCGGCTGGTTGGCGTCGGCGTGGCCTCGGCGGCATGTGTCGGTCTGGCGACGGGCGCGGTCGCACGCGTCTCGGGCGCGCTTTGGGCCTCGGGGCGGATCGCGGGGCGGTGCCGCGCCCTTGGCATGCGCCTGGCCGCCCACGGGGCAGAGCTTTCCGCGGGCGTGCCGCCTCTGGTGGCGCTTCGTGCCGTACGGGAGCGTGCCGCCCGGACGGAACTCGCGGAATGCTGCGAGCGCCAGATGCCCGAGTTCCTCGACATCCTCGGTCTTGGGCTTTCGGCGGGGCTCTCGTTCGATGCCGCCTTGGAGCTGTACTGCGGCCGTAGGGACACCGAGCTCGGGCGTGTGCTCCGAGACGCCATGCGGTCGTGGCAGATGGGGCTCGAGGGACGGGGCGAGGCGCTCGAGTCGATGGCGGCCCGGGTCTGTTCGCCCTCGGTCAGCCGATTCTCCGGTGCGGTCTGCGAGGCGCTGGCCTTTGGCTCGCCGCTCGCGGACGCCCTTGAGCATCAGGCGGCGTCGCTCAGGGAGGAACAGCGCTCGGCAACCCAGCAGCGGGTGGAGGAGACGCCCGTGCGCATGCTCATCCCCCTGGGGACGCTCGTGGTGCCGGCGATGCTGCTGGCGATACTCGGCCCCTTGCTCTCGGGGGCGCTTTCGATGTAGGCGCGTTCAGGCGCGGGTGCGTCCGGTCGCGAGGAGGCGGCGGGCACGGCCCGACCAGAGGGAGGCTGGCGATGTTGGTATATGGCACGGCTAACGCTTGGCGGGCGCTGCCCGCCCGGAGGGAGGTCTTCATGAGAAAGCGGAGTGGGCGTGGAGCTGGCGGGGCGGGCGGCGGTGTGCGCCGGCGTCTTCGCGGGGCGATGTCCTCGCTCGGTCACGAGGAGTCCGGCCAGGGTACGACCGAGTACGCGATCCTCGTTGGCGTGCTCGTGGTGATCGCCATCATCGCGGTCATCGCGTTTCGCGGGAAGGTCCAAGAGCTATGGACGGCTATCAGCGATGGCATCAACTCGCTGTAGGCGCCCGGCGGCGGTGGCGCTCGCGTGCCTGGCGCTCGCGACTGCGCTTCTGGCGGCTCTGATATGCCGTGGCATGAGCGAGGGCGCCCGCTGGCCGGGAAGCTCGGACGCAGGGGGCGCATCTGTCGCCACAACGGCATCGGAGGCGGCTGGCGGCGACTCGGGTGACGTGCCGGGGACAACAGGCTGCGAGGCGCCCGACGAGATGCCGAGCACCTCCGCCGGCATCCTACTCGAGGGTGGGGCGCTGCCGGATGAGTTTGCCGACGCACCGGTCTCGAGGGAGGTCCGAGAGGTTTCCTCGGGCATCCAGGACGCGGCACGGGAGGTGCTCGAGAGCTATCGGGGCCGCGAGGGCGCCGTGCTGGTCCGCGCCGGGTGGCTCGACCTGCTCGGAGGGGCCTGGGGGTGCGTGGTCTCCGGCCCGGGGTGGGTCGAGGTGTGCCTCGTTGGGGAGTCTGGTCAGTCGTCGAGCTCCGTTGAAGTGCTGCACATGGAGGCTGGGGAATGGGATCGCGCGTATGGGGCCGGATGAGGAGCTTGGGCAGTCGACAGTCGAGTACGCCATCGTGCTCGCGGCCTTCCTCGCGGCCGTCATTGCGCTCGGGGCGATGTGGCGCATCGCCCACGAGGGCGGGTTTCAACGGCTTGGCGAAAAGGCCGCCTCGCACGTGGTCTCGGCCGATGGCATGCGTGACATCGTGCTGTTCTGAGGCGTGTGGCCAGGCGAGCGTCGAGGCGGCGGCGTGCCTGCCGGTCCTGATGCTCCTGCTGGCAATGCTCCTGCAGCCCGTCTTCGTGCTCTACACGAGGTCGGTGATGCAGCAGGCTGCGGCCGAGGGCGCCCGGGTGCTTGTGACCCGCGAGCCCGGCGGTGCAGCAGACGACGAGGCCTGCGAGGCGTACGTGCTGAGGAGGCTCGCCGCGGTACCGAACGTGGCCGCCTTCCACGTGGGCGGCTCGGACGGCTGGGACGTCACCGTCTCGGGCGACGCGGGTTCGGACGAGGTGTCCGTGGAGATTGAGGGCAGGTTGCGTCCGCTGCCACTTGTGGGGATCCTCGCCCGGCTGCTGGGCGAGGCGGACGGCGACGAGGTGGTCTTGCGGGTTGGCGTGAGCGAGCGGGCGAGGCCGGAATGGCTGGAAGGAGGCTATGGTGACTGGATCTTGGCGTGGGAGTAGGGGCGTGGAGCTCGGGGTTGGCACGTTCGTCGACGATGAGGGCGGCTACACCTCGATATCCGTCGCCCTATCCCTGCTCGTCTGCGTGGCGCTCACGCTTTCGCTTGCCTCCGTTGCCTGGACGCAGAACCGCTCGGCAGACGTTCAGGCCGTGTCGGACGCGACGGCCCTTGCGGGCTCCAACGTCGTGTCCTCGTACGTGACGGTGGCGACTGTTCTGGACGCCTGTGTGCTCACGCTTGGGCTTGCGGGCATGGTCGCGATGGGCGCGGGGCTCGTGGCCTCGGCGGTACCGGGCCTCTCTGCGGTTGGCGCCTCAACCATCGATGCCGGAACCAAGATCCTCGACGCCCGGCAAACATTCGCAACCTCCGCCGCAGAGGGGCTCCAGGCGGTCGAGGCAACCCTGCCCATGGCCATCGTGGCCCGCTCGGCCGCCCAGGCCCAGGCAAACAACACGGAGTCCGTCTCCTACCACGGTTGTGCCATACCGTTTCCCAGCGTGTCCGAGACGGATTTCTCCGCCCTAGACTCGGACGTGAGCGCGGACGGGCTGGTGGAGGTCTCCGACGAGCTCCAAGGAGAATCCGACCGCGTGAAAGAGGCCGAGGACAAGGTGGACGCCGCCAAGCTCGAGGGCTGGCTGGCGGACTGTGGCGGGGAGCCGAGAAGCATGCGCGAGCGGGCGAGCGTCCTTGCCGGGCTCGAGGCTGGTCTGAACCCCCATTACGCAACGCCCGACGACTGGACGTTTGGTGTGGCGCTGCTGAGGGCGCGGGCTTATTACGCGCGGCGCGTTTCCACGGAGGCACCGTCCGGGCAGGGCATCGACGCCGTGACCGACTCTCTGTGCCGAGCGACCTTCTATCAATACGCGCTGGGGGAGGTCCGTGCTGGCCACTACGAGGAACATGCGGACGGCAGCGTGAGCATCTCGCTCCCAGAGCTGCCCAAGAACACCTCGGAGATGCGGGGGACCAGGCTCTACACGGACGTTCGCTGGCCGTGCAGCCAGGAGGATGCGGGCAGGACTCTGCATTCGAGCCTGTCCTGTCCCGGGGCCACGGGGGCGTCGGCGGGCAAGGCGTCTCTGGCCGAGCTGGATGCCGGCGGGGCACTCGAGTGCACCGTTTGCTCGATGGGTGCGGCAGACCTGGGAAAGGTGGCGGCGGCATCCACGAGCATCGACAACGGATTCGAGCACCACTGGCGTCGCGTTGTCGAGGCCTCGAGGCGCTACCAGCAGGCAGCCGACGAGCTCGTCGAGGCAAGACGCGCCCTGAGGGAGACCTCCGAGCAGGCTTCCGACCTTTTCGACCGGGCCCTCGAGCAGCTTGCCGTGCCAAGGCCTCGACTCAAGCCCGCGGGTGCGCTCGGGTGCGTGGCGGTTGTGGGAAGGGGTTCGGGCGTCTCAAGCCCGGGCGATCTTGCCGGCTCCCTCATAGATTCCTCCGAGCTGCCAGCGGGGGCTGCGGCCTCTGCCGCAACCCTGGCGCCAGATGCCAACGCGGAGGGAAACGACATGCTCACGCGCCTGTTTGAGGCGGTGGCCGATGACATCGGCTCCGGGTCTGCCGGTGTGTTGGGAACGGTAGGCGAGCTCTGGGGCAAGCTGCTCGTGGGCTACGGCGCCGCTGTCGACGGTCTCTCATCTGCCGCCGACGACCTCGTGTCCTCCGTGGAGGGTGTCCCGGGAGGATCAGTGGCAGCGTGGCTGAGGGACCGCATCGCGGAGACGGTGCGCGCCGTGGGCCTCGAGCCCGCCGACCTCAGGTTGCGCAAGCCCGTGCTCACCAACACCCAGAATGTGCTCGACGCCGCTGGTTACGGCGAGGTGTCGAGCGCTCGTGAGCTCGTGGCGCGGTTGCCAGACACGGATGACCCCGCGGCGCTTGCCCGTGCCTTGGGCCGGCAGGTCGTCAACGAGCTTGGTGGCGGCGTCTTCACGATTGCCGAGCTCGAGGTGCCGGGGACCGGCGTGAGGATTCCCCTCACCCTTGATGCCGGGGCGTTGCTGGGGGCGATGGGCTCATGAGGGGCCTGCTTGGCGAGGCGGCGCGCGAGCGCTCTGGCCAGATGGCGGTTGAGATCGCGGTTCTTGTGCCAGTCATCGTCGTGGTGTCGCTCATCGCACTCAACATCGCCAAATTCGTCGAGCTCTGTGCTCGGTTCGACAGGGTCTCCGTGGATGCGGTGCTGGTTCAGGGCGTATCGCCTGCGGGGAAGCCCGGGGGGCTTGGCGGCGTGGAGACGGTGAGGGATGCGCTCGAGGATGCCATGGGAGGGGCGCAGTGCGAGGTGGGGGTGCGCGTCGAGCTGGTGTCGGGCGAGGGCGGCGGCCTCACGTTCGACCTCTCGGCGGGGACCGTCCGCTACGTGTGCGAGCTCTCCTACAGGCCCTGGCCGGCCTCGGTGGAGGTTGCCGGTGTTGGGTATCGGCTACCGGCGCTGTTGCGCCATGAGCGCGCGTTCGTTGTCGATCGCTATAGGGCGGGAGTGGTCACATGAGTCTGCTGACAAAGCGGGGAGAGCGTGCCGAATGGGCCTTCGTCAGCTTCCTGACGTATGACAGGCGCAGGCGCGTCACCATGCGATTCCGGGTGCTTCGCGGATGGGCCGAGCGGCTCTTTGGGCTGCTCGGCACCCATCGCGGTGACGGACGGGCGGCTCCCGTTGCGCTCGTGCCGTGCGACTCGGTCCACACGTTTGGCATGCGCTACCGCATCGACGTTGCGCTTGTCGCCGCCGATGGGCGGGTGCTGAGGTCGCTCAGGCGCGTGCCGCCCGGAAGGCTCGTGAGGGCCGTCGGGGCGGAGTTTGCCCTGGAGCGGCCGAGTGAGTCAGGCCCTTGGCCTCGGGTTGGCTCCCTCGTGGAGATGGACGGGCCTCGTTGCGTTCGCAGCAGGCGGGAGGAGCGAGATGAGCACTGAGGTGACGTCGCGCGGCCGCGGCGAGGGCGAGGCTGTTCCTCAAGCCCGTAAGGGCCAAGGGGCGAGCGGCGCTGGCCCGCGGACCTGTTTGGGGCCTGGTGCAGACGGCGCTGGCCCGCGGACATATCCGGGTCAAAGGGCGGGCGGCGATGGCCTGCGGACCTGCCCGAGGTGCGGTGCCAAGCTCTTTGCCGATATGAATGTCTGTTACGGGTGTCTGTATGACTTTGGGAAGGAAGGGAGACCCATCTGCTGACAGGGGCGCCCATTCGCCATCACATGTGGTACCTGCTCATTGAGGACACCTGCTATTACGTCTCGTGGCTCTCCCTGGCTCCCGAGGGCAACCAGCCGGAGTGCATGGCGTTCGAGTGCGACGAACGGGGTCAGGTGGATGACTGGGAGGAGCTGGCGGTGAGCTACTCCCCTGATCCCGAGGTCGCCCTCTCCGAGATTCTCGACCAGCTGCTCGTTGGGGAGGCGGCCTAAGAGGTGGATAGGGGCGGGAAAGCCGTGAGAAATGGATGAGCCCCGGGCGTCGCGGACAGTGTGGTCGTCGAGTGGGAGTGCGAGCGATGCGGGCGGCGTGGGTGGTGATGCCACCAAGTAAGAGCGCCAGTTCCAACGGGGCATTCATGGCTGATTTGCTCGGCTGTTTGTGGCAGTCTCTGGCTCGATCTCGGTGGCTCTGGCGCCCTCAGAAAAAGTTTTTAAAAATCTCGCTTGCTTCGTCGACGACGTTTGTTATAGTTAACGAGCTCGCTTGAAGCAACTAACGGCTGGGTAGCTCAGTTGGTAGAGCAGGGGACTGAAAATCCCCGTGTCAGGGGTTCGATTCCCTTCCCAGCCACCAGCGAATTTACAGGTCGGAGGCCGTATGCCTCCGACTTTTTTTGTATGAGTGTGGGATCGCACGGCCTCAGCATCGTATGAGCTCGGAGCCGCATCCCCGCAACATCACATGAGTTCGGGGTCTCATTCCCACAACAGCCCAAAGCACCGGGTGACGCATGGCCCGGCTCCGTCCACAAATGCGGCGGTTGCAGTCCCGGGGCGATTCAGGGCACGACTCCGTCCGCGAACGCAGGCGATTGCGTTCCCGGAGCAGCGCGGATCCGGTTCTGTCCGCGAACGCAGGCGGTTGCAATCACGGGGCAGGACGGATCCGGTTTTGTCCACGAATGCGGGCGATTGCGTTCCCGGGGCAAAGCGACCCCCGGTTTTGTCCACGAACACGGGTGATTGCGTTCTCGGGGTGGCTGGAATTTGTTCAGTGGCGGGTTCGGAAGCAGGAGCGGAAAGCCAGGCGAGAAGGTGGTGCCAGGTTTTCTTTGACCGCAGGCTTTCTACCTCGGTCTTCTTCATGCGCAGCGACCGAGGGAGACTTGCGCTTCTGGGAGGCTTATCTCCGTCTACCGTTTCATAGCGCCGCATTCTCGCAAGCGCCCCGATTCCCGGACATAGAGGGTGCCTGCGACGCCCTTCCTCCGCAATCACCCCGATTCCTGGACAACGGGGGCGCCTGCGGCTCCTTGCCCCGCAGTCGGGAGGATCAGGGGCCGGCGAAGGTAATCCTGGCGGGGGCACCCACGACGCCCCTCCTCCGCAATCGCCCTGATTCCTGGACAACGGGGGCGTCCGCGGCGCCCCTCCGCAACCTCGGCGATTCGTTGCCAGAGCCTCATAGCGCCTCGCCTCCCCATGCCGCTCGCCGAATGGACCTCGCCTCCCCATGCCGCTCGCCGAATGGGCCTCGCCTCCCCATACCGCTCACCGAACATGACGCGAAACGTTTTGCAGGCGAGTCTACACTGAACAACTGTTTTGTCACTTCAGATGAATCTGCAATGTCGCGAATCGCTCAGGGCTTGCGCAGCGCCGCGACGGGCGACCTACGACGCCCCAGGCCTCGGGGCTTGCATGGTGCCGGGATTGGCATCCTGCGATGCCCCGCGCTTCGGGGCTTGCACGGCGACGGGATAGGCATCCCGCGGCGTCTCAAGCTCCGGGCCCTGCGTGGCATCGAGCCGGGCGCCTTGCGACGTCGCGAGCCCTCGAGGTTTGAGCGCCGTCGGGCTCGCGCTCTAGGCGCCTGCGCCCCGGCTTTCCGACATCGTGCGGGGGAGAGGAACCAGCATGTCCAAGATCTTCAACAGTCCCAGTAAGTACGTCCAGGGTCCCGATGAGCTTGCGAAGCTCGCCAGTTACGTCGAGCCGCTTGGCGCCAAGGCCCTCGTTATCGTCTCTCCGTCGGGCCATCGCCGGGTCGCCGCGAAGATTGACGGGAGCTTCGAGGGCAGTGCCGCCACGCACCTCTACGAAGACTTCAATGGCGAGTGCTCGGAAAACGAGGTCAACCGCCTCGTTGCGCTCGCCAAGGAGAACGGCTGCGATGTCATCGTCGGCGTTGGCGGCGGCAAGACGCTCGACACCGCTAAGGCCACGGCCTACTTCCTAGGCTCGCCCGTCGTGATCTGCCCCACCATCGCCTCGAGCGACGCCCCGTGCAGCGCGCTCTCCGTGCTCTACACCGACGACGGCCAGTTCGATCGTTACCTCTTCCTTCCGGCCAACCCCAACGTCGTGCTCATGGACACCACCGTCATCGCCGCTAGCCCGGTGCGCCTCACGGTCTCCGGCATGGGCGACGCCCTCGCCACCTACTTCGAGGCCCAGGCAACCCACGACGCCGATGGCGACACCTGTGCCGGCGGCAAGGGCGGCCTGGCGGCGCTCGCCCTCGCCAAGCTCTGCTACGACACCCTCATGGCCGATGGCGTGAAGGCCAAGGTTGCCCTCGAGGCGGGCGCCCTCATCCCCGCCGTCGAGCACGTGATCGAGGCAAACACCTTGCTCTCTGGCATCGGCTTCGAGAGCTCCGGCCTCGCCGCCGCCCACGCCATCCACAATGGCCTCACGCTCCTGCCTGAGTGCCACGCCTACTACCATGGCGAGAAGGTCGCCTTTGGTACCCTCGCGCAGCTCGTGCTCTCCAATGCCACTACCGAGAAGCTCGAGGAAGTTCTCGGCTTCTGCATCGAGATTGGTCTGCCGGTGACGCTGGGCGAGCTTGGCGTGGAGGAGGTCACGCGTGAGAAGGTCATGAAGGTGGCCGAGGCCGCGTGCGCGCCGGGTGACACGATGGGCAACATGCCCTTCGCCGTCACCCCCGAGATGGTGGCCGACGCCATCCTTGGTGCTGACGCCTTGGGTCACTACTACCTCGACTAACGCGGTGTCAACGCGAGAAGCCTACACTCGCGGTCATGAAATGAGGCGGATGTCGGAGCTTTCGGCATCCGCCTTTCTTTGTTCGCGCAATTGCCGTAGCCCTAGACTGCGAGTCTAGGTGCGCCTCGAACCAGGGGATGCATGTATGTTTGTCCCGAACGGGCGGCTTGGAGTCTTGCTTGTCCGCTTCTCTTGTTGTTGGTTTGGTGCGGAATGGTTTTCGAGGACGAATTGGCTTGCGGCGTGATGCTCCGTGCGACGAGGACGAATCGGCTTGTGGAGCGGTGCCTGGCGCAAAATGCAGCGGAGGACGTGGAAAGGATCGCGCGAAGTGCATTGACCACGCGCGCTGCCGGGGCGCGCATTTGCCATGGCAGACCTTCTGGGGTTCCAGAAACGCTTTGATTTGAGCGCTGGAGGTGTCTCCATAGTTCTTGTCAAGAGGAACTCGCCTGGGCGGCTGCGTGGGATCGGCATGCTTCGCCCTCCCGCAGGGGCGGGCGATCTTCTCGGCCCTTGTCCAAGCCCCTATGCCGAGGGCCGCCCCTCGTACGGCCCTCGGGTCCCCCATTATCGAGTAGATGACCTTGATCCTCTTCCTGGCCACGGCCTTGAGCGCCTTGTCGTGCCTCATGCCGCGGGCGCGGCAGTCCTCGTAGTAGCGCCCGAAGCGGTTCCCGGTGCCCACGAGGCTGTTGCGGGAGAACATCAGGAGGTTCTTGAACGACTTGCTGCCGCCCCGGCCGGGCCTGGTCGAGTCCAGGCCCGTCCCGGGCTGGCTGCTCGCCGGCGCCGCCCCGCAGCAGCTTGCGAGCTCGTCGCGGCTGCGGAACAGCGATATGTCCACGCAGGTCATGAGCGCTGCCGCGGTCTTGGGGCCGATGCCGGGCACGGTCAGCAGACACCGGTACGCCTCGACGCCGGCCAGCGCCCCGGCGGCCGTGGCCTCGGCGAGAGCCATGTCCTCCGAGCACCTGACGACCTGGGCCGCGAGTATCCTGCCCAGCGGGCGCTTGGCGTCCAGCTCCGCCCTCTGGGGTGCCGCGGAGCGGGCGTGCGGAAGCGCCTTTTCCCGGAGCAGGCCATCCCGAAGGGGCTATCCAGCTCGGCCAGCGCGGCGAGCTGCCACGCGCGCGACAGGTCCACCGCGGCCTCGAAGGCCGGGCCGAGCCCGAGCAGCACGGCGCGCAGGCGGTTCTTCGCCTGGGTCCGCTGCCTGAGCGCGAACTCGCGCTGTGAGGCCAGCATCCTGAGCGACGCCGTCGCCTCGTACTCCTCCGCGACGGGCCTGAGCGCCCACGGCATCTCCGCCGCGGTGAGTGCTATGACCTGCGCGTCTATCCCGTCGGTCTTGGCGACGTCGGGGGACATGTCCCCGGCCCCCTTCATCGCGAGGCCCGGGAAGTAGGCCACCTCCATGCCGGCGGCCCGCGCCCTCGCCGCGGCCAGCGCGCCGATGTTGCGCCTCTGGCCCACGACGACGAGCGCGCCCGCGTCGGCCCTGGCCGGGACCCGGTCGATGTCGCCCGCCCTGTTCTCGACGGCGACGTCGGACAGGACCTCTCCCGAGGCCCTCGCAGCGTGGGCCCGGCGCGACGCCTTGCCGACATCTGTCCCGAGGTGGACGCGACCTTTCCCGTCCATGTGGCATCCTCCCCGCGGTCGGCCGGCCAGGCCGTCCCGCGATCCCGGCGCCCACATCACGGGGTCGTGGCGAACCCCGCCCGGCACGTCTCCATCTGCCGTCCGCCGCGGGCCCTCCGCCACCGGTGGCAATGCCCTCCCCGGGCCTTAGGAAGAGGCAGGGGCGAAGGGCCATCCGGCGGCGGCTGGCCGACAACCCCTCAGGGTCAACGGAATAGTACCGGGGACCCGGTTTGGGGCAATGCGAACTGTAATGGGTTATGCGGGGGGGGGCTGATGACAGAGCGGCGGTCGATGCATTTCGCTTGATTCTTCCCAGCCGATGCCCGCAGATTTGCGGAGACGTGGACAATCCCACATACGGTGGCGGCGTGCGGGCCGCGGGTGACCTCGATGCGGATCTGTGCCCGCGCGAGTAATCCCCAAAGCCCTCAATGCCCAACAAACAAACGGCCGGGGCACCCAAGCTGTGCTAGGGCGCCCCGGCCGCAAGAGCCGTCCCGCCACCTCGGCGGTTAACGAATCCTTATTCGGGTTGCTGCAGCTCCTCGAGCCTCCTCATGGCAGCGAATATCATGCCTGCCGTCACCGGGTACGGTACGTGCTTGAGCTCCTGGTTTTCCTCGGCTGCCTTGAGCGCATCCGAGAAGTCGTCCTCGAGCGTAAGGTCGAGGTCGACGAGCTTCGTGGGCAGGCCCATCTTGTGATAGAAGGGCTTGAGCAGCTCGAGCTCGTCGAGCTGCCCGTCCATGACGAGCTGTACGAGCACGCCGTAGGAGACGATCTCGCCGTGCAGGTGGTTATGCTCGACCTTGGGGATCGTCGTGAGCCCGTAGAACAGGGCGTGTGCGAGGGCACTGTTGTAGTCGACGCCCACAAGGCCGCTCACGATGCCCGTGGTGACCACAACGTTCAGTGCCGCGCGCTCGAACTCGGGCGTGGCCTTGCCGGCCTTGTTGGCCTCGAGTGCCTGCACACCCACGGCGAGCGCCTCGTCCTTGCACATCTCGGCCACGTGCTTGCCGAGCGTCACCTCGTAGCTGAGCGCATCTCCGCGCATCGAGAACTTGGACTCGTAGTACTTCGCCGGCGTGTCGCCCAAGCCCGCCCACAGGAACTGGGAAGGGGCCTCGGCACAGACCTGCGTGTCGATGAAGGTGTGCACCGGGGGACAGGGGAGCTGGACGATCTTGCGAAAGCTGTCGTCCTCGTTGTACATGATCGAGATCTTGGAGACCGGCGAGCAGTTCGAGGCGATGGTAGGTAGCGCAAAGACCGGCTTGCTGAGCTCGAACGCAAGGTCCTTAACGGTATCGGTGCACTTGCCACCGCCTACGGCGATGATCGCGTCGGCCTTTTGCACGTTCTCGTCGGCCTTGAGCCGCTCGACGTTCTCGAAGGTGGCTTGGTGCCCGTAGACCAGGTACGTAAGCGGCGTCACCGACGATCCATCGAGTGCCGCGTCTAGGCGCTTTCGTGACTTCTCAAGCGCTGTCTTGCCGCCGATGACGGCCACCGTCGCCATCCCGAGCACGTTAGGGATGTCCCGATAGGCATCTGGGCCAATGGTATAGCTGGGCAGGTTCTGAGAGTGAAAGATGCTCACGAGGCGCTCCTTTTCTGGGCTCCGCCAAATCAACAGCGCACTATAAGCAATATATTTCTGAACTGCGAGTATATAATCGGCAAAGAGTGTTCACGGATAAATACAGGTCACTCAGCCTAAAACGCAATCAGTTCTACGAATTACAGAAATATATTTTAAGCCGTCAAGTGGAGGAGACCATGAGGGCTGCCTCCGCAAGACGCGGAAGGTCCGCAAGGCGAGACCATGTCGGGCGCAAGGTTGAAGCCGGATGCGCGGCAACGCCGGACGCACGGGCAAGGTTGGACGGCGCGGCTCCGTGGTCCTTCCAAGGGATTCGGTCAGAGGTGGGGCGGCACGGCTGCCTCCAGGGTGGGGCGGCGGCGCCCCAAAGCGAAAGGAACACGCATCATGGCACACGATCTGTTCGACATCTCGGGCAAGAAGGCCATCGTCACTGGCGGCACGCGTGGCCTGGGCCATGGCATGGCGGAGGGTCTGCTCGAGGCAGGCGTCGAGGTCACCATCTTCGGCACGAGCGAGAGTGTCGGCAAGGTAGCCGCGGATTTCACGGAGAGGGGCTACAAGGCCCTCGGCATCCAGGTCGACATCGGTGACCGCGAGGCCTGCAAGAAGGCCTTCGACAAGGCCGTCGAAATCATGGGTGGCCTGGACGTCCTCGTGAACTGCGCCGGCGTCCAGGCACGTCACCCAAGCGAGGAGTTCCCGATGGAGGACTGGGACTTCGTGCTGAACGTGAACCTCAACGCGGTGTTCCAGCTCTGTCAGCTTGCCGGCAACGTCTTCCTCAGGCAGGGCGGTGGCAAGATCATCAACGTCGCCTCGATGCTGAGCTTCTTCGGCGGCCTCACGGTTCCTGCCTATGCTGCCTCCAAGGGCGGAGTTGCCCAGCTCACCAAGGCACTCTCCAACGAGTGGGCCGGCAAGGGCATCAACGTCAACGCCGTGGCCCCGGGCTACATGGACACCGACATGAATGTCGCGCTCACCAACCCGGAGAACCCGCGCTTCAAGACCATCATCGACCGCATTCCGGCGCATCGCTGGGGCACCGGTGACGACATGAAGGGCGTCACGGTCTTCCTGGCATCCGGGGCGTCCGACTACCTCGACGGTGCGGTCATCCCCGTCGACGGCGGCTACCTCGTGATGTAGGGAGGGCCGTACGTTCGGGCGGTTCACGCGGAGTGCCGCGCGAACCGCCCTGTGCCGAAGGTGCCCGCAGTGCGGGCCTCGTACGCAAGGGAGGTGCGGCCCTTCTCAGAAAGGCCACGCTTATGAAGTGCAGTATCTCATCCTGGCCATGGAACGGTCCTACTGCTGTTTCTCGTCCTCATCTATTCCTACTCGGTGGTGATGGCCCCGCTCAAGGCGCAGTTTGGCTGGTCGGTCTCGGGCATGACGCTCATCTCCGCCCTGTCTATGATCGCCTTCACGGGTGGCAACGTGCTTGCGGGCAAGCTACTGCGCAATCACGACGTGCAGTTCGTCTTTCTCGTGGCAATCGCGTTTCTGTTTGCGGACTTCGTGGGCTCCTCGTTTGCGAGTGGCTCCCCGAGCCTGATGCTCATCTACCTCACGTACGGCATTGTCGCGAGCGTGGGCATCGGCCTCGTCTACAACGTCATCGTGCCTGCCATTACCTCCTGGTTCCCCGACAAGACGGGGCTTGCGCAGGGCGTCTGCCTCATGGGCTGCGGATTTGGCGGCTTCCTCCTCGGCCCAGTAATCACGAACGTGTACGCGCAACTTGGTAGCCGGCAGGAGGTCTTCGTGGGTGTGGGCATCATCTTCTCGATGCTCGTGCCGATCGGCGCCTTCGCGATTCGCGTTCCGAGCGCCTCCGAGGCCGAACAGCTTCCCGCCGTCGTGGCGAGTGCCGGCGGTAGCTCGAACGTCCCCGACATCCAGACGCGTGAGGCCACCTCTGCCGAGGCGCGGCGCGACCCCGTCTTCTGGATGCTCTACCTGTTCCTGTTCCTGCTCGGGGGATTGGCATGGGGCTCACGGGCATTGGCAAGGAGTTCCCGATCTCCCTTGGCGCCGACGCGGTGACCGCGGCGTTCGCCATCGGTTTCGTGAACATCGGCTCGGGCATAGGCCATCTGGCGGGTGGCGCCATCCTCGACAAGCTCGGTCGCGCAAAGACGATGTTCATCATTGCGGCCCTGTTCTCTGTGGGCGTGTGCGTCATGGCGCTTTCCGTGGTGACGCGCAGCATCCCCGTGCAGATCGCTGGCTGCCTGGTGTGTGGCATCTCCTGATGCTGGACAATCATCACCATGCCGTTTGTGACCCGCAAGGCGTGGGGTCAGAAGAACTTCGCCGAGAACCTCGCCATCGTGAACGGCTACGGCACCTTCGCCGTCGTGGTGGGCTCGTGGGGTGCCGGCCTGCTTGCCGATGCGCTCGGCTCGTTCATGCCGGTCCTGGCCATCATGGGCTGCATGGCAATCGCCGCCTTCGGTGTGGTGCTGATGATGAACCGGCATGTCGCAGCGGCTGCGCAAGACACGGCCGGAGCGGCACCGCATGCGGCGTAAGCTATGCTCGAGACGGGGCGGTGACGCATCTGTCCCGCATGGGTCTTTCGTAGAGACGCGCATTCACACAAGGAGGATCAACCATGGCAAGCACCGATCCCTACAGCACCATCACGGCGCCAGGCGAGGACGTGAGCACGTTCGGAATCGCCCTGCGCAAGCTCGACTCCGGCTGGCTCATCTTGTTCCGCGAGCAGAGCCACCGCGGTCGCTGCATCGTGTCGTCCGACAAGGCGGTCGACGACATCTCCGACCTCACCCCGGAGGAGTCCGCGGCCTTCATGGCCGACGTCCGTCGCGTGGCCAAGGCGATGCACCTGGCGTTCAATCCCGACAAGCTCAACTTCGGCGCCTACGGCGACAAGATGCACCACCTGCACTTCCACCTGGTGCCCAAGTACGCGAGCGACCCCTACGAGTTCGGCGGCGTGTTCGCGATGAACCCCGGCCGCACCGAGCTGACGGATGCCGAGTACAAGCAGGTCGGAGACGAGCTGCTCGCGGCGCTCGACAAGGTGGAGGAGTAGGCGGGCTTTTCGGTTTGCATGCTTGGGGCGGGGCGTCCGGCGGATGTGCCGGGCGCCCCGTTTTTCATTGCCCAAGCGATTGCCCTACAGGTAGTTGGCACCGCACGTAAAAGAGCTCTCCCAATGGCACAGGGCGATACGAGGGGGCCGGCGAGGTCTCAGGGTCTGATGCGTCTAAAAGCTCTCACATGCTCGCTGGACTCTCCCGGCTTAGTTATCCCAGGCGCTACGCTTGTCGGAAATACTCCGGGTACGAACCGCGCAGCCGGTCGTAAAAGCGCTTGTAGCCATCGAGGTGCGAGGATACGAGTGCCGCGATTTCCTCGATAGAGGCACCGCCGTGCTCCAGGATGTCCATCATGCGCTCGTGCTCCTCGGTGCGCAGACGGTCGTAGCCAAAGAGCAGGCCGATGTAGCGCATGCGGTCGAACTGGCCCAGAATCTGGCGCAGGGAGCGCCAAACGAGTTCCTTGCCCGCCGCGACGTACATGAACTTGTGGAATTCGTCGTCGATAAGGATGACTTCCTCTGGGTCAGGCGCGGACATGCCCACGAGCTGCCGCTGGCGGTCCATGTTGCGCTCGAGAATGACACATTGGGCACTCGAGAGGTTGCCCTGCAGCTCGTTCATGAGCAGCGGCTCCACGGCTCCGCGGATATAGCGTCCCTGCTCGTGAATGCTCATGTCGATGAGCGAGACGTAGGTGGCCCGCTTGGGTGCGATCGAGACGAGGTTGCGCGCCACGAGGAGGTTGACGGCCTCGTGGACGGGCGTGCGCGAGACGCCGAGGCGGGAGGCCACGTCGGGCTCGTTGATGACCGAACCGGGTGGCATGTAGAGCATGAGAATGTTGGTGGCGAGCACGCGGGAGGCATAGGGCGTGGCCTTCTCGCCGGGGCGATGCTCCAGCACGCGCATGCAGCGCGCCGCGTCCACGCCCGTGTACTCCACATCGGCCATGCGTAAAGCCCCTTTTCAGCCCGTTCGTTCCGCTGTCTGCGCTCCCATAGTATCAATCGCGAGCGTTGCGGTGGGCTTATGCTGCGCTGATTGTATCGGCGGCAGAAAGAGGCTCGTGAGGAGCGGTACGCTTGTACCATCCGGCCGTTGCCTGCCGCCTGCAGATTCCAAGCCCGACCGGCTGCGGATTTGTGGGGAGCCCGCCCGATGCGGGCTGGTAGGGTGGCGAAAAGAGGATGCACGGAGCGGGGTGGAAACCATGTGGGAGACGAGTGAGAAAGATGGGCGGCGTGTGTCCATCGACGAGCGCCGCGCGATGATAGCCGAGGAGGTCAACCGGCGTTCCTCCATCCAGGTGTCGGATATCTGCGAGCGCTTTGTCGTCTCGGAGGTCACGGCTCGAAACGACCTTGACAAGCTCGAACGCGCCGGCAAGCTCCGGCGAACCCATGGTGGCGCCGTCTCCATCACGCGAACCATCACGGTTTCCTATCCCGACCAGCGCATGAACCTCAACGTCGAGGCAAAGCGTGCGGTTGCGAGGGTGGCCGCAGACCTCGTGACGAACGGCGACTCCCTGTTGGTCGATACGGGCACCACTACCCTCGAGTTCGTGAGGAGCCTCTACGAGAAGCGCTCCATCACCATCGTGACGAGTGACCTGTCTATCGCCACGTTCGCAGATTCGAACCTGCCCCATGCCGAGGTGCTGCTCTTGGGAGGCGTACTTCGTAAGAACCACCGCTATATCACTGGCTCCATCACTGCGGATATTCTCTCGCGAATCCATGTGGACAAGGCCTTCCTCGCGTGCGACTCGTTTCATCCGGATTGCGGGTTCACCACCGAGTTCACGGGCAACGCTGAGGTCAAGCGTCTCATGCTCAAGCAGTCCCATGAGCATTTCATGCTCATGGACGCATCGAAGGTCCGGCGACCAAGCTTCATCGAGTTCGCTCGGCCCGATGATCTCATGGCAATCATTACCGAGGCTGACCCCCAGGGGGCGATAGCGGGGGCCATAGAGAAATCGGGGGCTCGCTGTGCCTTGTTGCTTGCCAACGAGGGGCGAATCGCTGAAGACGAGGCACGGGCTGTCGAGCGCTCCGTCGACGAGAGGACCGATGGCGAGGCGATCGGCAGACAGACGACACGACACGTGCAGTAGCTTCCTCCGCGATACACGTGACCATATCGTTTTCTGGGGCGCTTGCCCGCTGCGTGCGGGCAGGCGCCCCATTTTTCCGCAGATGAACTAAAAACGGAATAAAACGAAATTACAAGCTGCACAATAATAGAAACAAATCTTCGCAAATGCTGAAAACGAAAGATTCCGTAAGGCGTAAATGTCTTCGTGTTTACCCAGATGGACATATCAAACAAACCATCTACCTGCAAAAACATAGAATTCTAGAAGCGAAGAAAGACAAACAAGACCATCTCAATAATAGAGAACTACCGCTTGCGAACGAAACTCTACCGTTCGGGGGCGGGGGGGGTGCCACGGGCTTTTGGCTGCTGTATTACAGAGTCAGCAAAGGCACACACGAGATGTCGGAGGTGCTGGAGCGGAATGGCAAAGCGCGGCATCGCATCAAAGACGAGACGCCAGGGGGAGTTCAGTCTGTCAATGCGTACGAGGTCATCGGCTTCTTATGGTTTCCGGCATGCGTCCAATCAACGTATTCGAGAGGGGAACGAGATGGACCTGAGCGAAGTTATTGATGAGAACATCATCGACCTTGACGTGAAGGGCACGACGAAGGACGAGGTGCTTCGCGAGCTGTCCCAGCGCCTGTACGACAACGGCTACATCTCCGATGTCGAGCAGTTCGTGAAGGACATTTACGTCCGTGAGTCCATGGGCATCACGGGTGCCGGCAACCACATCGCCATCCCCCACGGCAAGAGCTCCGCGGTCAACAAGATCACGATTGCCGTTGGGCGCAGTGACCACATGGTCGAGTGGGAGAGCTACGACGAGCAGCCGGTCAACCTCTTCTTCCTCTTCTGCGTCTCCGACGACGAGGGGTTCGCGCAGAACCACATGCGCCTGCTTGCCGAGCTTGCGGGCAAGATTGGCAAGGACAGCCTCGCCGAGGAACTTCAGAATGCCAAGACTCCGGCGGAGGTCGTCAAGATCCTCACTGCCTAGCAGGGGCAGGAAGCGCGCCTCTTGGCGCGTGGGACATACAAGGTCGCATCGAAAGGGAAGAGCATGAAGATCGTTGGAGTTACCGCGTGCACCGCAGGCATCGCCCACACCTATATCGTGGCCCAGAAGATTCAGGACGCTGCCGAGGCCGCCGGTCACCAGTGCAAGATTGAGACCCAGGGCACCATCGGTGCCGACAACGTCCTCACTCCCGAAGAGATTGCCGAGGCGGATGTCGTGATCATCGCCCACGATATCGCCGTCAACAAGGATCGCTTCAAGGACAAGAAGGTTGTCGACATTCCCATCAGCACGGCAATGAAGAGCCCGAAGAGCCTCATCGCGACGATTGAGAAGAAGCTCGGCAAGTAGGGTTTCGGTTCTATTTTCGATTGACATTTTCGATTCGCGCGTTTACTCGGGGCCGCGGTGCCTCAGCACTCCTTGTTTTCAGACATACCTATGGCTAGCTCCGTGCTCATAGCTGAATAAGTGCACAGATGAACATATGGGCCTATTTAAGCCAATAGTTTACATACCTATAGGCGGACCTGCGGGTCCGAGGGAAAGGAAGGAGGGAGTTCCATGTCCAAGATCAAGAAGGTGGGCGTCATGAAGACCATCATGACGGGCATCTCCTACATGATCCCGATGGTCGTCGCGGGCGGTATTCTCGGAGCTCTCGCAAAGGGTCTCGGTGGCTGGCAGATCGGTGACTACTACAAGGCAGTCTCCGGATCCTGGGCAACCCCGTTCACAGGAATGGAGCCCTTCACGTGGGGCGGCTTCTGGTGGGGCGTCAACATGCTCAGCTCCTACGCGATGAACTTCGCGGTGGCGATTCTCTGCGCGTACATGGCATACGCCATCGCAGAGCGCCCGGGCATCGTGCCTGGCTTCATCATCGGCTACGTCTGCACGATGTCGAAGGCCGGCTTCCTCGGCGGCCTGCTCATGGGCTTCGTCATTGGCTACTTCATCCTTTGGATGAAGACTTGGAAGACGCCCAAGTGGTGCGCGGGCCTCATGCCAGTACTGATCATTCCGGTACTTGCGACGTTCGTCTGCGGCATGCTGTTCCTCTGTGTCTTCGCTCAGCCCATGGCTTTCGTCATGGATGTGTTCCAGAAGTGGATTGCCTCGCTCAACGGCGGCTCCAAGGCCGTGATCGGCGCCGTCATTGGTGCCTGCATGGGCTTTGACATGGGCGGCCCCATCAACAAGACCGCTTCCATGGCTGCCAACGGCCTCGCTGCCGACGGTATCTACGGCCCGATGTCCGCAAAGATTATCGGCGGTATGACGCCTCCGACCGGCCTGTTCATCGCGAGCCTCATCGCCAGGAACAAGTTTACGCAGACCGACCGCGACACTGCCATCACCGCGCTCCCCATGGGCCTCTGCTTTATCACCGAGGGCGTGCTTCCCTTCGCGGCTGCCGACCCGCTGCGCTTCATTCCGGCCTCCATGCTCGGCTCCGCCACCGCGGGTGCCATCGCAGTTGGCATGGGCGTCGAGTCCGTGGCTGCACACGGCGGCATTTTCGTCTTCCCGGCCATGACGAATCCCCTCTGGGCCGTCATCGCCCTGGTCGCCGGCTCCGTGGTGACGGGCGTTGTCTACGCCGCCATCAAGCAGAAGCCGTCCGAGGAGGCGGAGGCTGTCGAGGAGGAGATCACCGACGACCTCGATATCGAGCTCTAGGAACGACCTAACCACATGCACGAAGGCCTGAGCCACAAGCCCCAGGCCATGAGAAGGGCCGGCAGGGACGCTTCACGGGACGTGACCCGTTCCGCCGGCCCTTTCTTGTCGAAATACAGGAAGAACCGCGCTCGGCGACTCGGGGCGGGAACAGAAAGGGGACTCTCTCATGCTCGTGTCCATGAAGGCTATTCTCGATCACGCGAACGAGAACAACTACGGCGTCATGTCCATGAACTGCATCAACATCGAGATGGTGCGCGCCGGTATCGAGGCTGCCTGCGAGGAGCGCTCGCCGATCATCATCCAGATGGGCTGCGGCCAGATCTCCAAGCACGCCCACCTCACCGAGATCGTGCCCGTGGTGAAGGAGCTCGCGGAGCGCGCTACGGTTCCCGTTGCCTACAACCTCGATCACGGCTCCAACCTCG
The DNA here is from genome assembly GCF_901212655.1 of Olsenella uli. Lineage (GTDB taxonomy): Bacteria > Actinomycetota > Coriobacteriia > Coriobacteriales > Atopobiaceae > Parolsenella > Parolsenella uli_A. Next base: position 101,155 of record NZ_CAAKON010000023.1, read on the forward strand.
AGGACGAGATTCGTGCCATCCAGGCGGGCTTCACCAACGTCATGATTGACGCTTCGTCGCTGCCCTATGAGGAGAACGTCCAGCGCACCAAGACCATAGTCTCGCTTGCGCACCCGATGGGCGTCTCCGTCGAGGCTGAGCTTGGTCACGTGGGCCAGGCGGCGGACGGCGACGGCCGCACGGATGACATGTACACCAACGTCGAGCAGGCCAAGGACTTCGTGGCCCGTACGGGCTGTGACGCGCTTGCCGTGGCCATCGGCACCGCGCACGGCAACTATCCCAAGGGCTTCGTTCCCAAGCTCGACTTTGAGCGCCTGCATGAGCTCAAGGAGGCCCTCGGCATTCCCTTGGTGCTGCACGGTGGTTCCGGCTCGGGTGAGGAGAACCTCCGCAAGGCCGTTGCCGGCGGCATCAACAAGATCAACGTCTGCACCGATGCGTTTGCGGCCGCCAAGGCGGGCATGCTCGAGCTGCTCGAGGAGAACCCCAATGCCGACTTCCTCGCCCTTCAGATGAAGGCGGAGGCTTCCGTCAAGGCGTTCGTGAAGGACTACATGCACATCATCGGGTCCAACGACCGCTATGTCTACGCCGACTTCGACTCCGGCTCCAAGGAGTAGGGACGGCTTCGGCGGCGGGGTGGCTCCCGTCCCTTCCTCTTTGACGTCTCGCCGCCGAACGTCTCTACCGGGTCCCTTGCGTAGGCTTCGCTAGGGTCCGGGTTAGCGTCGTGACAAGCGACGCGCGCAACAGGCCGCATCGGCGCCAAGCGTGGCGCCTGCCAGAAAGGAACGCATATGAAGATCGCCCTTATCCAGGAGTTCTCCCAGGCCTCCAAGAACGACATCATCCTCGGTCAGCTCAAGAAGGTTGCCGAGCCGCTCGGCAACACCGTCTACAACACGGGCATGCAGCAGGTCGCGAACCCCAACGACCTGCCCGAGGACTACACGGCCGAGAACCCGCGCCTTACCTACCTGCACATTGGTATCCAGGCCGCGCTGCTGCTCAACTCCAAGGCGGTTGACTTCATCGTCACCGGCTGCGGCACGGGCCAGGGCGCGCTCATGAGCTGCAACATGTATCCGGGCGTCGTCTGCGGCTATTGCATCGAGCCCACCGATGCGTACCTGTTCCTTCAGATTAACGACGGCAACGCGCTCTCCATCCCGTATGCCAAGGGCTTTGGCTGGGGTGCCGAGCTGAACCTCGAGAACATTTTCACCCGCGCGTTCGGTTCTCCGAAGGGCATGGGCTACCCGGCCGACCGCAAGGAGTCGCAGAACAAGAACGTTCGCCTGCTCGACGACGTGAAGCGTCGCGTTGCCAAGCCACTGCCCGAGATCATTCGTGCCCTTGACCCCGAGATGGTTAAGACCGCCCTCACCCCGGCCTTCCAAGAGTGCTTCTTCGCCGGCTGCCAGGACGCTGAGCTCGAGGCGCTCGTTCGCGAGTTCCTCGCCTAGGAGATCTGCTTGGGCGGGACGCTCCCAGGGGCGTCCCGCCCGTATGGTTCCCGTGCGCGGGCGGCCTTTGCCCCGAGGCCGCCCGCGCACGGAAACCATACGGAGGTTTGCGGGCTTGCGAGTGTTGCAACTCTCTCGGCAATCCCGCCATCTTGTCCGACAACCGTTTCGTCCGAGGAGGCTTCCATGCAGACGTCGGAGTACCTGCAGATTGCGCTTGCGGTGGTTGGCCTGTCGCTTATCACTTGGACAAAGGTCTCCTTCACGCGCAGGCAGCAGGCAGACCCTCGCGTGAACGCATGGTCGAAGCGCGAGAACGCGGTGCGTGCCGTCGCCTGGACGCTTATTGGCATTGCGCTGGTATTCGTGTTCTTCCCATTCTGACGTCGTTCGACGGACGTCCCGTTGCATCTGGACTTTTTGGCGACCGACCCCTTCCGAGGAGGAAGCATCATGCAGCACGTCACCTTCGATAGCTCGCGACCGCTCGACCTCGTGCTTCTCGGGCGCATTGCGATTGATTTCAATCCTGCCAACTCCGATGACGTCCGCGAGGAGTTCAAGCCCCTCAAGGATGTCCAATACTTCGAGAAGTACGTGGGAGGGTCACCCGCCAACATCGCTATTGGCGTAACGCACCACGGTCTCAAGGCGGGGTTTATCGGCAAGGTGTCAGATGACCAGTTCGGTGACTTCGTCTGCGAGTACTTCGAGCGCGAGGGCATCGACACGAGTCACGTGACGCGTTGCACGAACGGAGAGAAGCTCGGCCTCACCTTTACCGAGATGCTATCTCCGAGCGAGAGCCACATCCTGATGTATCGCAACTGCATTGCAGACCTGCAGCTTTCGGTTGATGATGTTGACGCTGAGTACATTGCGAGCGCAAAGGCCCTGCTCGTGAGCGGCACGGCGCTTGCCGAAAGCCCGAGCCGGGAGGCGGCGCTCAAGGCTGTGCTACTGGCGCGACAGGCGGGCACGCCCGTCATCTTAGACATCGACTATCGCGCCTACAACTGGAAGAATGCCGATGAGATCTCGATCTACTACTCGGCCGTGGCTCGTCAGGCCGACATAATCATGGGCTCTCGCGAGGAGTTCGACCTCACCGAGCGACTTGTTCGCCCCGGAATGGCCGACGAGCAGAGCGCCGCCCACTGGCAGGGGTGCTGCGCCAAGATCGTGGTCATCAAGCATGGCATGCAGGGTTCGACCGCCTATGTCGAGGGTGGCGAGAGCTACTCGATCAAGCCCTTCCCGGTGACGGCCCGCAAGGGCTTCGGTGGCGGCGATGGCTATGGGTCGGGCTTCCTCTACGGGCTGTTCCAGGGCTGGGACCTGCAGCGTTGCCTAGAGTTCGGTTCCGCCGAGGCGTCGATGATGGTGCGCGCGAACAACTGCTCCGATGCTCTGCCCGGCCCGGAGGAGGTCCAGGCCTTCATTGATGCCGAGAAGGCGGAGTTTGGCGAGATGGTCGCAAGGGCATAGGGAGTCCTTGGGGTGTGTCGCGCTGCGCTCCGAGTGCGGTGAGGCACGCCGATTTGCCTGGGCGAGGTAGCGCGTCGGGCCAATCCTGGGTTTGGGGGTGTGCAGTATGGACGTCTTGCTCGTGGCGGTATGCGTCGTGTTTCTCGTCGTGATGGGTGCGAAGGCCATACGGGGCTATCCGGCATATAAGGGGTCGGTCTATCAGCAGTTGTTCGGGAGCTATCTCGAGTACTTCTGGAAGGGCACTGTCAGCCAAGATCTCTCGCAGTCGGGGTGGCTCTCGGGAATCGTGGGGACGCACCGCCTGGGCTATATCACGTGCTTCGAACCTAAGGGTATTCCAGTTGCGCAATTCGTCAGCGTGTTCTCGGCGCACGGGTTCGTTTGCCTGTGCTCCCCGGTCGTCGCCTCCGCTGATCGCGTCCCCGCGCTTGGGAGGGCGCTCAAGGAGCAACGGGCCTTTCTCAAGAGGGTGGCAGACAGGCGTGAGATGCCCATAGTCATTGCTGTCCCAGAGGAAGTTGCCACCATCTCTCCGGATGCTCGGGTCTCGGTGATTAAGGTTTCCGAGCTTCCTTCATATTTGACATCCATGAGCGGGACCGGCATTTCGGAGGGTGACGTGCCCCCCGCGTTCGAGGCGTTCAAGAAAGGGGCGTCACATGTGGGACGGTAAGGTGCGTGTGGTGTCGAGCCCCGAGATGCGGACGCTTCCACGCGTGCGCCTTGCGGGCAAGCTTGACCGGTACGTGCTCTCGAACGGCGTCGAGATGCCATGTCTTGGCTTTGGCATGTACATGATGCCGGCGAACGAGGTAGGGGAGACGGCGCTGCGTTTGGCGCTCGAGCTTGGCTTTCGCCACATAGATGGCGCGCGCAACTATGGCAACGAGGCCATGGAGGGACGCGTGCTTGCCGAGAGCGGCATCCCGCGCGGCGAGCTCTTCCTCACGGGCAAGCTCAAGAACGATGAGCAGGGATACGAAGAGACGCTTGCCGCCTTCGAGCGGAGTTGCGAGGACCTTCAGACCGATTATCTCGACCTCTACCTTATCCATTGGCCCAAGGTTGGCGGCCATGAGGATGAGTGGAGAGAGCGCGTCTGGGGTACCTGGTGGGCGTTCGAAAAGCTCTATGCCGAGGGGCGCGTGCGCGCCATCGGCGTGTCGAACTTCCTCGTGCATCACCTCGAGACGCTACTCGAGCGGGCAAATGTCATGCCACAGGTGAACCAGATCGAGCTCAATCCGGGCTATCAGCAGCGCGAGACCGTTGCGTGGTGCGAGCACGCGGGCGTGCAGCTCGAGGCATGGGCTCCGCTTGGGCGGGGACACCTCCTGGGCAATCCGGTCGTGACCGATATTGCCGGGCGTCTGGGCAAGGATGCGGGCCAGGTGTGCGTGCGCTGGTCGCTTCAGCATGGCTTCGTCACGATGCCCAAGTCGCTCCACCCCGAGCGCGTGCGGTCGAACAGCGAGGTCTTTGACTTCGAGCTCACTGAGGCCGACATGGTCGCGCTCGACGCGCTTGACGGTCCCGATAACTACACCTTCCATCCCGACCGGCTTGATGAGTGGGCGGAGCGGGTGGCCCGCGCCCATGCCGAGAGCGGGGTGTAGCGGAGGCGGCGCATCGAGTCTGCAGTGCTTTACCGCCATGGCACTCGGCTTCGCTCGAGTGCCCGATTCTGTCTTTTGCAACCACGGGGGTTTCTATGTCGCAGTTTGTTACACCGCACAAGATCGTCTATGGGCCGAATGCGTTGGGCGAAGCGCTTCCCGTGCTTGCCGGCATGGGCAAGAAGGCGCTTGTCGTCACCGATGCCATGATGGGCAAGCTCGGCAACCTCGGGCTCCTCACCGACGCGCTTGCTTCGGCCGGCACTGGCTTCGAGGTCTATGACGCGGTGAACTCCGAGCCCGTGGACGGTATGGTCGTCGAGGGCGTTCGCCGCTACAGGGAGACGGGCTGCGACTTTATGGTTGCCCTCGGAGGCGGCTCTCCCATCGATACGATGAAGGCCATCGCTATGTGCGCCGCGAGTGGGCGCGAGATTGCCTCGTTCATGGGGGAGTCCTATGCGGGTTCGGTGTGCCCCATGGCAGCCATTCCCACCACGGCGGGTACCGGCTCGGAGGCGACGCAGTTCACAATCATCACCGATACCGAGCGGGACGTGAAGATGCTCATTGCGGGAGCCCCGCTCATTCCCGCGCTTGCCATCGTCGATCCGCGGTTCACGATGACGGCCCCGGCCGGTGTTACGACTGCGACGGGACTCGACGCGCTGTGTCATGCCGTCGAGTCTTATACCTCGCGGAAGGCGCAGCCACTTTCCGAGATGTTCTCGCTCTCTGCGGCGAAGCGCATTTTCGAGAACCTCGAGGTGTGCGTGCGGGAGCCGAGCAACGTCGAGACACGCACCCAGATGTCGCTTGCGGCGACTGAGGCGGGTGTCGCGTTCAACAATGCCTCCGTTACGATTATCCATGGGATGTCGCGACCCATTGGCGCGCTCTTCCATGTGCCGCATGGCCTTTCGAACGCAACGCTTATGGAAGCCTGCTTTGGGTTTGCGCTCGACGGGGCCTACGACCGGTTCGCGCGGGTTGCTCGGTTCTGCGGACTCAGTGACTCCGCAGATGACCGCGAGGCGGCTGAGGATTTCATGTCTGCGCTGCACCGCATGCTAACCGAACTTAAGGTTCCGACGCTCGCGGAGTTCGGTGTCGACCGAGCGGCCTTCCATGCCGCCATTCCCAAGATGGCGCGTGATGCGGAGGCCAGTGGCAGTCCCGCGAACAACATCAAGCCCGTGACGGTTGCCGATATGGAGCGGCTGTACCGCGAGGTGTACGCCTAATCGAAAACCATGTGGTCGTAAACAAATACCGGTGCCAGGTCGACATCGTCGGCCCGGCCAATCGTTTTGAACGCTGTGCGAGCGAGGGAAAAGAATGCGTGGCCCGACAAACGTCGCCACGGGCCCTTTCCAATGAGGGGAGAAAGGTCAATCTAACCGGTCCTGCCATCAGCCAAGCGGACAAGTATCGTCTTGTTATCGGTGACTCATGCTTGCACGACGGGAACGAATGAGTTGTAGGTTGCGTGAGTGTGCATGGCGCGACCTCTTAACGCAGCGGATCGACCTTAAAAAAGTCCTTGTTGTTCGAGACCAGCTCCCAGTTTGCAAGCAGCTCGTCATGATGAATGCCCGCCCAGGCGGCAACATTCCGTTCTTTCCTCTTGGGCAGCTGGCCTTCGAGCACGTTGCCTTCAAGATCGAAGACGGTCCCCCCAATACATGCGAATAATGATTCCGAAGAATAAACTGATGGTTGGCATCGAAGCCACAAAAAAGCCGGCGATCGCCAGAATAAGGGCGACCGCCGGCCATCAGAGCGGGCCGAGGCAAGACGCCCCGGCCCATGCAACTCACACGCTACTTCATGATCTTGCGGAACAGCGCCTTCACGTCGTCGAAGCTTGCCTCGCGCGGGTTGCCCGGGAAGCAGGCATCAGCCATGGCGTCCTTGGTAATCTGGTCGAGGTCGTCCTCGGTGATGGCGTCGCAGGTCTTGGGGATGTTCACATCGGCCGAAAGCTGCTTCACGGCCTCGATGGCGGCGTCGGCGGCCTCGTCGGTGGTCATGTCGGCGGTGTTCACGCCCATGGCGCGCGCCACGTCGGCGAGGCGGCCGGCCGCGACGGGCTTGTTGAACTCCATGGCAATCGGCAGCAGCATGGCGCAGGCGACGCCGTGCGGGGTGTCATAGTGCGCGGAGAGCGTGTGCGCCATGGCGTGGTCGATGCCCAGGCCCACGTTGGAGAAGCCCATGCCGGCGATGTACTGGGCGAGCGACATGCCCTCGCGGCCGGAGCCGCCCTTGTGCTCCTTGGCCTCGGCTACGCTCTCGCGCAGGTTCTTGGAGATGAGGTGAATGGCCTCGAGGTGGAACATGTCGGTGAGCTCCCAGGCGGCCTTCGTGGTGTAGCCCTCGATGGCGTGGGTGAGCGCGTCCATGCCGGTGGCGGCGGTGAGGCCGGCGGGCATGCTCGCCATCATGTCGGGGTCGATGACGGCGACCTCGGGGGCGTCGTTGGTGTCGACGCATACGAACTTGCGGACCTTCTCCACGTCCGTGATGACGTAGTTGATGGTGACCTCGGCCGCGGTGCCGGCAGTGGTGGGCACGGCGATGGTGAACACGGCATGGTTCTTGGTGGGGGCCACGCCCTCGAGCGAACGCACGTCGGCGAACTCGGGGTTGGCGATGATCACGCCGATGGCCTTGGCGGTGTCCATGGAGGAGCCGCCGCCGATGGCGACGATGGAGTCGGCCTCGGCGGCCTTGAAGGCCTCGACGCCGTCAACGACGTTCTGGATGGTGGGGTTAGGCTTGATCTCGGAGTAGAGGGTCCAGGCTATGCCGGCCTCGTCCAGCAGGTCGGTGACCTTTGCGGTGACGCCAAACTTCACGAGGTCGGGGTCGGAGGCCACGAAGACCTTCTTGTAACCGCGACGCGAAAGCTCGCCGGGAATCTCGGAGATGGCGCCGGCGCCATGGTAGGAGATGGTGTTGAGGACGATGCGGTTGACTGCCATGTTCCCCTCCAAGGGATAGGCCGCCTCGGCCCATGGCAAAGCCGCCACAAGGGCGGCATGGGGCTCGGCGGCGGTTGCGTCGATGGGACGCGTTACCAAACCGCCGAAACATTATTACCGAAAATATGGTCCATCAGTAATCCTAATCCGCGAACGGGCAATCTCGTCGGCGGACGGCACTATCTTTGGCGTGCCGCCTTCGCCTGCCCGTCTCGAGCGTCCGTTTGCGGGTGCCTGCGTCCGGCGTCCATCCCGCAGACACCTCCCTCAGGCAAACGGCCGGGGCCTGTGCGCAGGCGCCCCTCGCGCCCTGTCTCTGGTGACGCTACCTCCGGCGTCCGCCCCGGTTGGCCTCGTGGTCCTGGCCGGCCCGGTTGCGCCCCTGCGGGTTCGAGCCCCGCTTGGCATTGCCGGCGAAGTGCCCGGCACCGCTTCCCTTTGGGCCTCGCTTGGGATATCCGGCGGGGTGCGCGGAGGCGCCTCCCTTGGGGCCGCGCTTGGCGTTTCCGGCAGAGTGTCCGGCGTCGTTTCCCTTCGTCCCGTGCTTGGCGTTCCCGGCAGGCCTGTCGCCGCCGTTGCCCTTGGGGCCCCGCTCGCGCGCGAGCTTGCCGTGGCGCCCCGAGCCCTTGCCGCCCGTCTGCTTGCCCTGGCCCTCCTTTGGCGGGTAGGGCCTGATGAGGCACGTGGGCCCAAAGCCCACGAGGTCCTCGCGGCCGGTCGCGCGCAGCGCCTCGCGCACGAGGGCCCAGTTCTCGGGCTTGCGGTACTGGATGAGGGCGCGTTGCATGGCCTTCTCGTGCGGGTCGCGCGTGATGTAGACGCCTTTGAGATCGCGCGGGTCCACGCCGGTGTAGAACATGCAGGTGGACATCGTGGACGGGGTGGGGTAGAAGTCCTGCACCTGCTCGGGCATGTAGCCCATGTCGCGCACGGCCTCGGCCAGCTCCACGGCGTCTGCCATGGTGGAGCCCGGGTGAGAGCTGATGAGGTAGGGCACCACGTACTGCTCGAGCCCCAGGCGCTTGTTCATGGCGTCGAAGCGGCGGCAGAAGGCGTCGTAGACCTGGCGCCTCGGCTTGCCCATGATGGCGAGCACGTTGTCGCTCACGTGCTCGGGCGCCAGGCGCAGCTGGCCGCTCACGTGGTGACGCACGAGCTCCTCGAGGAACTCGTCGGAGGTGTCGGCCATGGTGTAGTCGAACCGGATGCCGCTGCGCACGAAGACCTTCTTGACGCCCGGCAGCTCGCGCAGCTCGCGCAGCAGGTGCGCGTAGCCCGTCTCGTCCACCACCATGTTCTTGCAGACGTTGGGCCACAGGCAGCGGCGGTTGTGGCACACGCCGTGCTCGACCTGCTTGTCGCAGGCGCGTCGGAAGAAGTTGGCCGTGGGGCCGCCCACGTCGAAGATGTAGCCCTTGAAGTCGGGGTCTTCGATGATCTGGCGGGCCTCGGCCATGATGCTCTCGCGGCTGCGAACCTGTAGCACGCGCCCCTGGTGGTAGGTGAGGGCGCAGAAGCTGCACTCGCCAAAGCAGCCGCGGTTGCTCGTGATGGAAAACTTGATGTCGTCGGTGAAGGCCGGCACGCCGCCGGCGGCATCGTAGTCCGGGTGCCAGGCGCGCGCGTAGGGAAGCGCGTAGGTCTCGTCCATCTCCTCGGTGGTGAGCGGCAAAGACGGTGGGTTCTGCACCACGTACACGCCGTTGGGGTATGGCTCCACGAGGCGCGTGGCCGTGATGGCGTCCATGTTGCGGTACTGGATGTTGAAGCTTCTGGCATAGTTGACTCGGTCGGCCATGAGGTCGTCCCAGCTGGGGAGCAGCTCGTAGTCAAAGACCTGGTCGAGGGCACCCTCGCCGGCCACCTTGTAGGTGGTGCCGGCGATGTAGGTCACCTGGTCGATGGGGAGTCCCGCGTCCAGGGCGTCGGCCACCTCCACGATCTGGTGCTCGCCCATGCCGTAGATGAGCAGGTCTGCGCCGGAGTCCAGCAGGATGGAGCGCTTGAGCTTGTCAGACCAGTAGTCGTAGTGGGCGAGACGGCGCAGCGACACCTCGATGCCGCCCATGATGATGGCGGCGTCGCGGTAGACGCTGCGGATGAGGTTGGCGTAGACCACCGCCGCGTGGTTGGGTCGGGCGCCCATCTTGCCGCCGGGCGTGTAGAAGTCCTTGGGGCGCCGGTGCTTGGTGACGCTGTAGTGGTTCACCATCGAATCCATGTTGCCCGCCGAGACGAGAAAGCCCAGGCGCGGCTCGCCGAGCGCCTGGATGCTCTTGGGGTCCTTCCAGTCTGGCTGGGCGATGAAGCCCACCTTGTAGCCATGGGCCTCGAGCAGGCGGGTGATGATGGACGCGCCAAAGGAGGGATGGTCCACGTAGGCGTCGCCGTTGACGTAGACGAAGTCACACTGGTCCCAGCCGCGGGCGTCCATGTCTGCGCGCGAGACGGGCAGGAACTGGTCGCGCCCGGGCCTGGCGGCGGCGTGAGCGTGGTTTGGGCTCTTGGTGCGGCTATCCATGCGGTCTCCCGAGGCTGGGCGCGGGCGTGTCAGTCCCAAAAGTATAGACGGCGTCCGAGTGGGGCCCCGGCAGGCCGTTTCGTCCCGGGCTGGGTCTGCGCCGCTCACGCGAAGTCTTGTTGGCAAGCGGCTGGCCAACCTACATCGAGCAATGCCGGCGCGGGCTGCTTGGGGCGCCTGGCAGGCCATCTTGTCCGGGTGCCCCGATGCGGCGGGCTTGGGGCGCCTGCTGGTCCCCAGGTTGCGAACAAGTAGAGAAAACACCAGGTCAATGGCCCTGAAAGTACAAGGTTCGGCCATGTGTCCGAGTTCACCGAAGCACACATCCGCAGGACCTCCATATCACCTCTGGTTAACAATTGACGCTTGTTCAATGAAGGCTCATATTGACGCCCGTTTAACGCAAGCCGAGTGGCTGCGACGGCTGGAAGTTCGCAAGTGAGCAGCGGTAAACTTGGCGAGTGAGCCCGCGTTAGGCGCGGGCGTCGTCCACATGCCCCCGGGCAGGACCGGGGAGAAGAGAAAGGCACCATCATGAAGAAGTCCACTCAGAACGCTCTGCTCGTTGCCGGCGGATTCCTGCTCGGCACCGCCGGTGTCGCCGCTGTGACCTCCGAGACCGCCAAGAAGGGCTACGTCCAGGCCGTCGCCTGCGGCATGCGCGCCAAGGAGTCCTACGACAAGATCGTCGAGCAGGCCAAGGCCCAGGTCGATGACATCGTCAACGAGGCCAGCTACCTCAACGGCAAGGACGAGTCCGGCGAGAAGGCCGAGTAGCCGCGAGCCATGCAGTACACACTCGTAAGTGACATCCCCGGGCGCCTCCGCGTTCGGCTCGCGGGCCACGTGCCGCCTGCGGACGTCGAGCCCCTGCGGGTCGCGCTCGAGAAGTGCCCGTCCATCACGGCCGCGTCGGTCTACCCGCGTATCGGCTCGGTGGCCATCTGCTACGCGCCGGCTGCCACGGCCGCGCCTGCGCTGACCGACGGCAGTGCCGCGAGCGTGAAGGACCTGCTCGACGCCGCCCGCGCCGACGCCCTGAACTGGGTGGGCATGCTCGATGCCGCCGCCGTGGAGGACGCCCGCCGCGACTGCGTCGGCGCGTTTGCCCCGCAGACCGGCGACCTGCTCATGGACATCGCCGAGCTCGTGGGCTTCCACTACCTGCGCCGCTGGTTCCTCCCGGCGCCGCTGCGCGTGGCGTGGACGGTCTGGAGCTACCGCAAGTTCCTCTGGGCCGGCCTCAAGTCCCTCTTCTCCGGTCGTCTCGACGTGCCGGTGCTCGACGCCGCCGCCGTGGGCATCTCCTTCGTGAAGGGCGACTTCGCCACCGCCGCGAGCACGATGTTCCTCCTGAACATCGGCGAGGCACTCGAGGAGTACACCAAGGCGCGCTCGCAGCACGAGCTCATCTACTCGCTGCTCGCCATGCCCGAGCATGCCAAGCGCATCGAGGGCGGCCAGGAGGTCTCCGTGCCCGCCAGCGAGCTCGCCGAGGGCGACCTGGTGGTTGTGCGTACCGGCATGCCCGTGTGCGTGGACGGTATCGTCGAGCGTGGCGTGGCCATGGTCAATCAGGCCACGCTCACCGGCGAGCCGCTCGCCGTGGAGCGCACGGTGGGGGACTCTGTCTACGCCGGCACCGCGGTGGAGGACGGCGAGATCTTCGTCCGCGTCACCCATGGCGCTGGGGGTACGAAGCTCCGCTCCATCGTGTCGATGGTCGAGGCCTCCGAGGATCTCAAGAGCGAGACCGAGGGTCGTCGCGAGCGGCTGGCCGACGCCATCGTGCCCTGGAACTTCCTGCTCGCGGGCGTCGTGGCGCTCACTACGCGCAGCCTCGTCAAGACGAGCGCCGCGCTTATGGTGGACTACTCGTGCGCCCTCAAGCTCACGAGCTCCATTGCCGTGCTCTCCGCGATGAGCCAGAGCGCCAAGGCCGGCTTCACGGTCAAGGGCTCCAGGCACTTCGAGGAAATCGCGGCCGCGGACACCATCGTCTTCGACAAGACCGGCACCCTTACCGAGGCCACGCCGAGCCTGTCGTCCGTCATGGCGTTCAACGGCTGGCGCCGCGACCAGGTGCTGCGCTTCGCCGCCTGCCTCGAGGAGCACTTCCCGCATCCCGTGGCGCGCGCCGTCGTGCGTGCCGCGGAGGAGAGGAACCTCAAGCACCGCGAGCGTCATGCCGAGGTCGAGTACGTCGTCGCGCACGGCGTCGCCTCCTCGCTCGATGGCGAGCGCGTCGTGATCGGCTCCCGCCACTTCGTGGTGGAGGACGAGCACGTTGAGGTCACGGCCGAGCAGCAGGCGATGATTGCCAAGGAGACCGAGGGCCTGTCCTCGCTCTACCTCGCCGTGAACGGCGAGCTTGTGGGCGTGCTGGCCATCGCCGACCCCATCAAGCCGGGCGTTCCCGAGGCCATGGCGGAGCTCCGTCGCCTGGGCGTCAAGCACCTTGTCATGCTCACGGGCGACAACGAGGTTGCCGCCGCCCGCGTGGCCAAGGCCGCAGGCATCACCGAGTTCAAGGCAAACCTGCTGCCCGAGAACAAGCACGCCTACATCGAGCAGATGCGTGCCGAGGGCCATCGTGTGGTCATGGTGGGCGACGGCGTGAACGACTCGCCGTCCCTCTCCGCCGCGAACGTGGGCGTTGCCATGGGCAACGGCACGGCCATCGCCAAGGAGGTCGCTGACGTCACCCTCACGCAGAGCGACATGGCGGCACTTGTGGGCCTGCGCCGCATCTCCTGCGAGCTCATGGACCGCATGAACGGCACCTTCCGCAAGGTCATGGTGTTCAACTCGTCGCTGCTTGCCCTGGGCATCGCCGGCGTCATCACGCCGCAGCTCTCGAGCCTGCTGCACAACACGAGCACCGTGGTGTTCTCCGTGCGCGACTCGCGACAGTACGACATGTAGCGGTAGTTGCCGCAACAGAGGGGCGCCTGATGGCACCTCACGAGAAGGCGCCCCGAGCTTTGGCTTGGGGTGCCTTGCGTTGGAAGTGTGACGTTGGCTTCGGGTGGGGCTCGGGCCGGGGCAGACGTGAGGGGCCGCGTCACGCCCTAGGCCGAGGCAGGCCGCTTGGGAGTGGACCCTCGCGAGCGTGAACCCTTTTCCGGCGAGCGTCAGGCCTTGGTTCCCTCGCCGTTCCAGAGGCATCGTGTGGCCAACTCGGTGAGCACGGCTTGGGCCCGGCGCACGTCGGCGTGGGGCACGTACTCGTTCGGCTTGTGGGCGAGGGCGAGCGAGCCGGGCCCGTAGCTCATGCAGTTATGGTTGCCCGTCGTGCCGGCAATGACGGCCGTGTCCGTGTAGCCCGTGAAGATGCCCACCTCCGCCGGGGTGCCCAAGACGCGCCCCGTCGCGGCGAGGAGGCCTGCGAGCAGGGGAGACTCCGGGTCGCGCTCAATGGCGGGACGGTCTCCGGTGATGGCATAGCTGCCGTGCGCGCCGGGCACCACCTCCTCGGCGCGCTCGATTGCACTCTTGACGATGCGCGTCGCGGCGGCCGTGTCGCACGGAGGCGCGAGGCGCATGTCGATCCAGACCTTGGCCTGGTCGGGCACCACGTAGGGGCGGTAGCCACCCTCGATCTGACCAAACGTCACCGTGGAGTGGCCGAGCTCGGGATGGGTGGGCTGGGCCTCGATTGCCCGGCGGATGCCGCCGATGGTCTCCGCGATGGCGGCGATGGCGTCTGCACCCTTCCAGGGCTGGCTCGCATGGGCGGTGACCCCCTTCATCGTAAGCTCGAACCAGGTGCGGCCCTTGTGAGCGACCTGTATCTGCGCATCGGTGGGCTCGGTGTCGAGCACCCACTCCTCGTTTCCCACCCAGCCCGCAGAGATTGCGGCCTCAACGCCGCGTATGAAGTCTTCCTCGTCCACGGTGCAGATGAGGGAGAAGGCGCGCTCGGGCAGCTGGCCCGATGCCGCCACGCGCTCGAGCATGCGCGCGAACGCGGCCATGGCGCTGGCCAGGCCACTCTTCATGTCGCAAGACCCGCGGCCGTAGAGGCGCTCGTCCCTGATGAGGCCCGAGAGCGGGTCGATGTCGGCGTCCCACCCGTTGCCGAGCGTGACGGTGTCCATGTGGCAGATGTAGACGAGGCGGGGAAGGGACGCCTTTGGGGCAACGGAGTAGGCGGATGCGCACCTCGACGCGTTTTGAGTTTGGTCCTGGGCGGTTGCCGCGGCGTTTCCGCTGGCGGTGCGGCACGTGAGCATCCGCTTCGACACGTACTGGGACCAATCCTGGTCTTGGGTGGCCTCTTTGGCATTCCCACCGGTTGCGATGCTCTCGAAGCGCGAGGGAATCGTCGCCATGAGCTCCGTCCGTCCGGGAAGTGCCTCGAGCTCGTCGATGCGAATCCTGGCCGCGAGCTCCGCCGGCAGCGCGGCGATGCGCGTCTCGAGCCAGCCCTTGATGTAGCGTTCGATGTTGCCCTCGTAGGCACCGGGGTCGGAGCTGTCAATCTGCACGAGCTTGCGCGCAAGCTCCCATGCCTCGTCGTCCGCGCCCGTCTGTCCGCTTGCCATCACCTTGTCTGTACACATGGCTGCCTCCTCGTGACAAGCATTCTACTGCGCAAACAAAAATAAAGTTAGGTTAAGCAGACAAACTGTTTGCCCAAAGGAAGAGCGGCTCCGGCACGCGCCCTCTCAATACGAAAAAGTCCGGCTCCGGCACGCGCCCTCACAATGCGAAAAGCCCGGCCCGCACGCTCGCCTCCCTGCCATGGGCGCGGAAGGCTGCGGTGCGGGCCGGGCTCTCATTCCCGGATGGGCTGTGGACTAGGCCAGCTTGGCGCCAAGCTCCTTGGCGGCGGTGACGTCCTCGTCCTCGCTCGGGTCCTGCTCAACGGCGAGCTTGCCAAGGACCTTGAGGCCGGCGGCCTCGGAGCGCTCCTGCCAGTCGTTCTGGTACTCGCCGTCGCCGTGGCCGTAGGAGCCAAACAGCACGACGTTCTTGCCGGAGATCTTGGGCTCAAGCTCGTCGAGCATCGGGACGAACTCGGAGTCGTCGAGCTCCTCGGAGCCGCTGGCGGGGCAGCCCAGTGCGAAGGCGTCGTAGTTGTCGGCGTCGTTCACGTCGAAGTCGTCAACGGAGAAGACGTCGGCCTCAGCGCCGGCCTCGCGGGCACCCTCGGCGACGAGCTCGGCAATGGCCTCGGTGTTGCCCGTGCCGGAGTAGTAAACAACAGCAACCTTGCTCATGTTGATTCCTTTCTCGTGGCGGGCGTGCCCCGCCATAATTGCCACTTAGCTAGTTACATATTACCCAACCGCCGCACAAGCACAAGCACGCATCCAAGAAAACGTTCTCAACACAAGGTCGTGGCGAACCTACGGACTGGTGCAACGCCAGCCCGATTGCACAGGACCCGGCCCGTGAAGCTAAGCGAAACGATCCGCTTGCGCGAACGACTCACTTCGCGCAAGCCCTCATCGCCGAGGACGTTTCGCTTAGCTTCCCGGGCCGGGTCCGTCGGGATCAGGTGCCCAGCGCTACACCAGGGCGGCGCCCAGTGCCTTGCAGGCCTCGAGCGCGTCGTCATCCGGCTCGAGATTCGCGATCACCGTGTCAACGACCTCCGCGCCGTCGCCCTCGGTGCGCTCCTTCCAGGTCTCCATCCAGTCGCCGGTGCCCCAGTCGTAGGAGCCAAACAGGCCAACCTTCTTGCCGGAGAGGTCGCCCTCGACATCCTCGAAGAACGGCTCGAACTCGTCCTCCTCGAGCTGCTCGTCACCCATGGCGGGACAGCCGAACGCGAGCGCGTCGTAGTCGGAGACGCTGCCGGACCAGTCGGCGGCGGCGATCTTCTCGACCTCGGCGCCAGCGCCCTCGGCGCCCTCGACCACGGCGTCGGCCATGGTCTCGGTGTTGCCCGTGCCGCTCCAGAACACAACTGCGATCTTGCTCATGGTTCGTCCTTTCGTATGCCAACCCGCCTGTCGGGTATGGTTCCTGAGTCTGTGCCGCCTTCCGCGGCCGTGCCCTCGCCGTGCGAGGCGTTCCGAGCCATCCGCCTTACGCGGCGGCCCCAATCCTCACGAGCGCGAGGTCTGCGATGCTCACTCCCATGGAGAGCAGGGCGGTGTAGGCCTGCGTGCAGCGCCGGTACCGCTCGAAGCACGCCTCGGCACGCTCGCGCTCGGTGTAGACCTTCCAGCAACCGCAGCAGAGGTAGTCCTTGCCCTCGTGCTCGATGAAGCCCATCACGTCATCGAAGGGATAGCCGAGGAAGAAGCCCACCTCGTGGGGGAAGCCCGCCTCCGGGTCCCGGCGATGGCAGCGCTCCAGCTGCTCGTCCAGCCTCTGAATCGCCGCGTCGAGCCATTCGCGCCCGTCCGTCTGGTAGCCCCAGTCCGCGAGCTTCGCCGCGACGCGTCGGTCGCGCAGGGCATGCGCGAGCTGGTCGGGGCGAAAGACGTAGACGAGGGCGCCGCAGAACCTGCGGGCGACGACTCGAACGGCGACGCCGCTTGGCCCAAGGCGCCGGCACTCCTCCGCCACGAGTGCGTCGAGCCTCTGGCAGAGTTCCTGCGCCGTACGCCAGGCAGCGAGCTGGGCTGCAGGTTCCTCATTCGTGTCGGCCGCAAAGGCCCCGGGAACGTTGAAGAGGCATCCCGGCTTCATGTCGGCGAGGGTAGGGGAGCAGTGGCGCACGATGGCGCGTTCGAAGCTCTCGATGTCCAGCGTCATTCCCGCCCCCGAACGTCCGTTCGACGTAGTTGTTAACTATGGATAACTCATGACCAACCGTACCGATGGGACGCCCCGTGGTCAAGGGAAAAGTACGAACTGGATAACTTTTCGGCGCCGGAGCCTTCAGGCACCTGCCCTCTCAAGGGAGTACAGTGTGGCGCTGGGGGCGATGGGGATGGGTCTCGAAGACCGGGGACACAAGGACCAGAGAAGAGACTGGCTGCACGACGGCAATGCCCGCGCGCTTGCCTGGGCACTGGGCGTCGCGCTCGTACTAGGTGTGGTGGCGCTCGTCGCAAGCCCCTTGGGCGGCGACTGGCTCGGCCAGGGCGAGCAGCCGGCGGATACCGCGTGTGAGGAC
Organism: Olsenella uli; assembly: GCF_901212655.1. GTDB lineage: Bacteria > Actinomycetota > Coriobacteriia > Coriobacteriales > Atopobiaceae > Parolsenella > Parolsenella uli_A. The sequence continues at coordinate 118,317 of NZ_CAAKON010000023.1, forward strand.
CAGGGCCAGGACGGCGCCCCGGCCTTCGACGCTTCCACTCAGGGAGACTCCGACGCCGTGCCGCGGGATGGCGACGCCCAGGACGGCGGCATTCAGGGCAGCGACGCGCAGGATGCGTCAGCGGACCAAGGGGACGACTCTGGTCTCGAGGACGTCGACCCCTCGGAGACCCCCTCGGATAACACCCTCGAGCATCGCCTCGACCTCTACCTTGAGGGTTCGTTTCCCCAGACGAGGATGCCGGGCGTCGCGGTTGCCGTGGTGGATGCGGACGGTGCCGTCTACGAGCGCACCATGGGAGACATCGCGAGCACGACCTCGACCACGCTCGTGGGATCGCTCAGCAAGTCCTTCACCGCCGTCTGCGTGATGCAGCTCTGCGAGCAGGGGCGTATTGACCTCGACGCGCCTGCCCGCAGCTACCTTGAGGAGCCGGGGTCGCTGCCAGACTCCGTTACCGTGCGAGACCTGCTGAACCAAACGAGCGGCCTCGGCTACTACGACTCGCTCTCCCAGGCGCTTGCCCGCACGGAGCCCGGCCCCACCGCGGGCAGTTTCTCGTACGCCAACGCCAACTATGACGTGCTGGGACGCATTGTGGCCGACGTCTCCGGCGAGTCCTATGGCACGTATCTGCAGGAGCATGTGCTCGGACCGCTCGGCATGGACCGCACCTCGGGCGATATGACGGGGGCACTTTCGGACGGCACGTCCGTGGCAGACTCGCTCACGCCGGGGCGTCGCAACTGGTTTGGCGCGTATGTGGCCGATGGGTTCGCGCATCCCGCCGGAGACGATGCCTGGGGGTCCGGTCCCTCGGGCTACGTGTCCTCGAGCCTCTCCGACATGGAGACCTATCTCCGGATGTACCTGGCCGAGGGGGAGGTGCCGGGATCTTCGGACGGCTCGCGCGTGCTGTCTGCGGACTCGGTGAGCTCCATGTTCCTGGACCGCGTGCCAGACCCCAACGGCGACACCTACTACGGCATGGGCTGGACCTCGTTCTACTGGGACGACGGCGAGCTCGTGCTCTCGCACGACGGTTCGGTGGAGGGCTATTGCGCGCGCATGGTGTTGATGCCCGAGCGCGGCCTCGGCGTGGTGATGCTCTGTGACGGCAGCGACGAGGTGGCTGGCAGTAGCCTCTTCTTCCAGATGGCGGATGGCGTCGTGCAGACGGTTGCCGGTGACGCACCCGATCCGGTGGACGGTGAGTGGTATGTGGACAGGCATTCGCACGACGACGGCATGTTCGCGGCCGCGGTCCTCGCGTGTCTCGTCTCGCTTGTGTGGGTAAGCCGGTGGCGCGCCTATCTGACATCCGATTGTTGCCGGCCACTTGGCGTCGTGGTGCGCCTCGCGCCCTACGTCGTTTTGCCCGTTGTGGTGCTGCTGAGGCCCCTCGCCTGGGGCGTCTCCTGGCGCGACCTGCTCACCTTCGTGCCCGACGTCTCGGCGGTGCTCGTCGCCTGCGCCGCGCTCCTCGTGGCCGCCGGCGTTCGTCGAGTGGCAATCCTCTTCCGCGCCCGCGGCTAGCTGTCGGCTTCCTCCGCCTGGCGTCCGACCTGCACGTAGCTCCCGGCCGCCGCGAGTCGCCCCGCGAGTTCCTGCGAGTTGCCTGGGCCCGTGTCTGCGCCTAGCCGCCGACTTCCCTCGGCCCCTCGGAACGGCCGCCTCCCGTGGCGACCGCGAGCGCCGCGGTTGCCCCTTCCCACCCCTCTCGAGCCGCCTCTCCCTCCATTTTTGTCGAGAGTAGTCATTACGCATGTTTTTTGCGGATGAAACGGTTCCAAAAGTGCGTAATGACTA